>JAPPMA010000100.1:2574-20402 GCA_028819295.1 bacterium
CCCAAAACTGATAAACCCCCCCCCCAATATATAACCCCCGCATTTTTTTTTCTGGGGGGCCCCCCCCCCCCCCCAAAATAACCCCCCCCCCCCCCCCCCCCCGCAAACCAACCTCTCCACAATCAGGGGGGAGATGACAGTACTTGATGAGAGGGGTCGAAACTGGGAGGATTGCGGGGCGGGCGGCCAACCGTTTTTGGACTTATTATGCCCTCGCAGCGGTCGGCGTCGATGAGACGCCTTCGCTTATCCCCGCTTCTCGCCGCCTCCTCGGCTCTCGCGGTCGCAGCATCGTTGCTGGCCGCGGCGCCGACTTCTGCCCAGGACAGCACCGATCCCGAGCCGGTGCACATCGTCGACCCCGACGCGTCGATAACCTTCACTGGAAGCGGCTGGGGCCACGGCGTGGGCATGAGCCAGTGGGGGGCCTACTCCCGAACCCTGGCGGGACACTCTGCCGCCGACATCCTGGGCTTCTACTACGAAGGCGCCGAGCTGGTCGAGAACTACGGGCGGACGGCCGCCGCGGCACCGGCGCCCACACCGGCACCAGCGCCGACTACGGCGCCCACTTCGGCCGGGAATCCGGAAGGCTCAATCCGGGTGCTGCTGGCCACTGCGGACATAACCGCGCTGGTCCCCGAGGGCGTCAACCGCATCACCATCGACGACGCCGACATCGCCCACAACGGCCAAGACGCCACCCGGGTCCCGCCGGGCACCCCCATCACCATCACCAGAGCCGACAACCGCTGGCACATCGCCTACAACGGCATCCAAGTCTGCCCCACCGGCTGCAACGGGCAAACCGCCCAACTCCACTTCGCCACCGACACCGCCGTCGCCGTCTCCAACACCGCCCGCTCCTACTCCCACGGACGCATCAACCTCATCGCCGCCGACCAAAGCCCCACCCGGTTCCACATCACCCTCGACCACCTCACCATCCAGAAATACCTCACCGACCCCCACAACAATCCGGCGCATGAACAAGAGCAGCCGGAGGGTTTGATCCGGGTGCTGCTGGCCACCGCCACCGCCACCGCCACCGGCACGACGCTGGTCCCCGAGGGCGTCAACCGCATCACCATCGACGACGCCGACATCGCCCACAACGGCCAAGACGCCACCCGGGTCCCGCCGGGCACCCCCATCACCATCACCAGAGCCGACAACCGCTGGCACATCGCCTACAACGGCATCCAAGTCTGCCCCACCGGCTGCAACGGGCAAACCGCCCAACTCCACTTCGCCACCGACACCGCCGTCGCCGTCTCCAACACCGCCCGCTCCTACTCCCACGGACGCATCAACCTCATCGCCGCCGACCAAAGCCCCACCCGGTTCCACATCACCCTCGACCACCTCACCATCCAGAAATACCTCACCGACCCCCACAATGCCTTCCCCGGCGCCCCCGAGCCGCAGACCGGCGACTCGCCCGAACCCGAGCTCGCTCCGCCCCCCGAGCCAGCGCACCCCACCGACGCCATCCGCGTCCTATTGGCCACCGCCACCGGCACCACTCTGACCCCCGAGGGCCTCAACCGCATCACCATCGACGGCCAAGGGGCCATCCGGGTGCCGCCGGGCACCCCCGTCGCCATCACCCGCCACGCCGACCACTGGCACATCGCCTACGGCGGCGCCGATGCCTGCGGGGTCGGCTGTGTCGGAACCACCGCTCAACTCCATTTCGCCACCGACACTTCCGTGGCCGTCTCCACCACCGGCCGCTCCTACTCCCACGGACGCATCAACCTGGTTCCCACCGGCGGGGCGACCGGCGAGTTCCACATCGTGCTCGACTCGCTGTCCATCGAGAAATATCTGCGGGGCATCGCCGAAACCCCGATGAACTGGCCGCTGACCGCGCACGAAGCCCAGGCCATCGCCGCCCGCAGCTACGCCGCCGCCACGCTCCAAGAGCGGCGAGCGTCCGCCTCGTGGACCAAGCCGTTCGACCTTTACTCCACCGTCTGGGACCAGGCATTCGTGGGCGACACCCGGGAGAAGCACGCCGATGCCGGAACATGGCTCCAAGCGGTGGTCAACACGGCGGGCCGAGTGCTGTTCCATGGCGGGGCGCCCATCCGGGCCTTCTACTCCTCCTCCAACGGCGGCCACACCGAGGGCAGCGGATACGTGTTCAACGCCGACCTGCCCTACCTGCCGGCCAAGCCCGACCCGTTCGACCCCCAGCACAACCCCCATGCCTCCTGGGAGCGCGTCTACGCCGGGAGCGAATTCAACCAGTGGTTGAACGACCACCCCGACACCGCGGTGGGCCGCCTCCAAAGCATGGAGATCACCGGCGGCACAGGAGCGTCGGGCCGAGTGGACGAGGCGGCGATACGGATCACCGGCACCAGCCGCACCGTCACCGTCACCGGCAGCCGGCTCCAGAGCCGGATCAACACCGCGGCCCGCGTGCGCGGGCAGGGGCAATTGCTGTCCACCAAGTTCACGTTCAGCATCCCAACCGATGCGCTCGTCTCCGACGCATCCCAGCCGACCCCCGCAGATGGGTCACCGCGCGATGATGCTCGCTTCTATTCGGGGAGCATCGACGGTCCCGACTTCTGCCTCAATCGCAGCCTGGGCGGGCCCACCACCTACGCCCACGACAGCGACGGCGACGGCATCGCCGACGTCTGCTCGCTCCCCCGAACCCGCCGAGAAGCCGCCGCCCGCCAGCAAGCCCTGGAAGACATGGCTCTTCTGACCAGCTTCAGGGAGTCCTTGAACGCCCACTTCGCCGAGGAGTGCCTGTCGGTGCCGGAGACCCTGGGCGAGCCCGACAAGGAGCCCGCCGACGAGTGCCAGCAGTACCGGGAGCGCTCGGCCAATGCGCCGGCCGACACCGGTTCGCCGCCCCGGCCCATATCGCCCGCCCCTACACCGCCCGATGGCAACGGCCGATCGCCGGACGAAACCGGAGAAGACCTGTTCTACTCGGGAGTCATCGACAGCCCTGACTTCTGCTTCAACCACAGCCTGGGCGGGCCCACCACCTATGCCCACGACAGCAACGGCGACGGCATCGCCGACGTCTGCTCGCTCCCCCGAACCCGCCGAGAAGCCGCCGCCCGCCAGCAAGCCCTGGAGCGGTTGGCGCTCGAATACCCCAGCGAGTTCTCCCTGTTCTTCGAGTTGGCCTGCATCGAGGGCCCGAAGACGCTGGGCGAGCCCGACAAGGAAGCCAGCGACGAGTGCCAGCCCCATATCGGGGTGCAAGCGACCTGAAGCCAACGATCTCCTCACCCATCAGCGGACCACACCGGCGTCCAAGCGGGCCCCGGCCCGCAGTCAGCCCAGCAGATCGGTTGCCAGGCGCCTCAGCGGCACCCTGAAATCGGGCGGGCGCTCCAGGCCGGCGAGAGCCAGCGCCCGGTTCTCCAGCACTGAGTTGGCCGGGCGGGCCGCGGGGCGGGGCGGTCGCAGATCGGCGGTGGCGATGGGCTCCACCCGGTTGGGGTCGAGGCCCGCGGCGGCCATGATCTCCCTGGCGAACTCATACCGAGACGCCTCCCCCTGGTTGGTCACGTGGTACAGCCCCGGGCGGCGGTCGGCGCACAGCCGCTCAATCACCGCGGCCACATCGGGGGTGAACGACGGAGACCCCCGCTGGTCGTCCACAAACCGCATCGGCCCGCCCTCGGAGGCCAGCCGCAGCACCGTGGCCACCATGTTGGCGCCGTGGCGACCGCACAGCCACGAGGTGCGCACCACGGTGGCCGCCTCGCCGGCCTCCTGCTCACCGGCCAGCTTGCTGGCCCCGTAGACCGACCGGGGATCGGGCTGGTCCCACTCGTGATAGGGCTCGCCCTTGTCGCCGGAGAACACATAGTCGGTGGAGACATGGCACAGGTGGGAACCGAACCGCCGGGCGGCCTCGGCCAGGTGGCGCACCGCCACCGCGTTGACGAGAAAGGCTCCGTCGGCGTCGGTCTCGCAGGCATCCACCGCGGTGAGGGCCGCGCAGTTCACCACCACATCGGGACCAACCCCGCCGACGGCGCCCAGCACCTGGTCGCGATGGGTGATATCCAGCTCCCGGCGTCCCGCGGCAACCACCTCATGGCCCGAGGCGGCGAAGCACTCGGCTGCCGCCCGGCCCAATTGCCCTCCCGCGCCGGTGATCAAAACCCTCACAGCATCGCCCTCTTGAGCGGTTCCCACCACCAGCGGTTGCCGCGGTACCAGGCCACGGTGGCGGCCAGGGCCTCGTCCATCTCCCGGGCCGGACGCCATCCCAGCTTGTGCATCTTGGCGGAGTCCACCGAGTAGCGCCGGTCGTGGCCCAACCGGTCGGCCACCGGCCGAATGAACGACTCGTCCCGGCCGCACAGTGCCAGCAGGCAGGAGGCCAGGTCGCGGTTGGCCAGCTCGTTGCCTCCGCCGATGTTGTAGATCTCCCCCGCCAGCCCCCGCCGCAGCACCAGGTCGATGGCCGAGCAGTTGTCGTCCACATGGCACCAGTCCCGCACGTTCATCCCGTCGCCGTACAAGGGCGCTGCCAGCCCGTCGAGCAGGTTGGTGGTGAACAGGGGGATGACCTTCTCCGGGTGCTGGCAGGGGCCGAAGTTGTTGGACGACCGGGTAACCGTCACCGGCAAACCGTGGGTCTCCCAGTAGGCCAACGCGATCAGGTCGGCTCCAGCTTTGGACGCCGAGTAGGGCGAAGTGGGCGCCAGCCGATCGGACTCGGTGAACGACCCCACGTCGATCGACCCGTACACCTCATCGGTGGACACGCAAACCACCTGGTCCAACTCCAACTGCCGAGCGGTATCGCACACCACATTGGTACCGTCGCAGTTGGTGCGGACGAAGGCGTCGGGGCCTGTGATTGAGCGGTCCACGTGGCTTTCGGCGGCAAAGTGGACCACGGCATCGCAGCCGGCCATGGCCCCGGCCACCCCGTCTCGATCGCACACGTCGCCCTTCACAAACGCCAGACGGCTGTCGCCCTCGAGATCCCGAAGGTTGTCCCGGTTGCCCGCGTAAGTGAGGGCGTCGTACACCACCACGGCGTCGTCGGTGTGGGACAGCACCCAGCGCACGTAGTTCGAGCCGATGAACCCGGCGCCCCCGGTGACGAACAGCTTCATGTCAATCCCGGGAACCGAATCGAGGACGCAGATGGCCGGGTATGCCAGAGCGGCGGGGATTGGAGCGGTCTCGGGACGAGAGGACGGGGTTGTCCACCCCCCAGTCGGCGGCGATCTCGGGATCGTCCCAGGCCACGCCCAACTCATCGTCCGGGTTGTAGTAGCCGTCCACCAGATAGGTGATGGTCATGTCCGACAGGGCGGCGAACCCGTGGGCCACCCCCGGCGGGATGTACACCCCCCGGTGGCGGTTGACGCCGTCGGGCTCGGTGCCCAGGGGCAGCGCAATGGTGGCGCCGTCGGTCGGCGAACCGGTCCGAAGGTCGTGAAGCACCACCCGGGCCTGGCCGACCGGCACATACCAGTAGTCGGCCTGATGCAGGTGATAGTGCAGGCCCACCACCGCTCCGGCCCGCCGGTCTCCCCGGTTGGCCTGGACCATCTCCCCGGCGCCGGGAATCCACTCCCGGCGGTACGTTTCCACAAAAACACCCCGCTCATCGCCATGGACATCGGGAGACACGATGAATACGCCCGAGATCGCCTCGCAGGGGCTTACCGCGGCCACCGCTGCTATTCCCGCTGACCGAAGGGGCTCTCAACCAGCGACATGCCCCTACCCCAGTTCTAGATCGGAATGGTCGCCCAGCGTCAGCCGGACCCCCTGGCGGCGCTCCGGCGAGCGGGACACCCGTACCTGCTGGCCGACCAGCGAGTCGGTGATGCGGCTGATGCCCGTGATGTGGCTGCCATCCATCACCACCGAGTGGTCCAGTTCGGCATCGGCGATCACACAGTCGGCGCCAATCGAGGTGTAGGGGCCGATGAACGCGTTCTCAATGCGGGCGTCGGCGCCGATCACCGCCGGGCCCCGCACCGTGGAGTTCACGATCTTGGCCCCCTCAGCCACCACCACCCGGCCCTCCACCTTGGAGGCATCGTCAACCGCTCCCTCCACCCGGCGAACCACGGTGTCGAGCACCAGCCGGTTGCATTCCAAGAGCGGATCCTTCTTGCCGGTGTCGATCCACCAGCCGTCCAGCATCTGGTGGCTCACCCGGTGGCCGTTGCGGATGAGCCAGTCGATGGCGTCGGTTATCTCCAATTCGCCCCGGGCCGACGGCTCGATGGCCGCCACCGCCTCGTGGATGGCGGAGTCGAAGATGTACACCCCCACCAAGGCCAAGTTCGACGGGGGTTCGGCGGGCTTCTCCACCAGATTCACCACATCCCCGTCGGGGCCGACCTCCGCCACTCCGAACGACGACGGGTTCCGAACCGGGGTCAGCAGGATCTGGGCCCGACACAGCCCGTCCGCTGAGTCGTCCCGCAGGCTGGGATTCGGTTGGCGCCCCTTGTCGAACTGCTCCACAAACTCGCCCAAGCCCTGCTCCAGCATGTTGTCGCCCAAATACACGACAAAGCAGTCGTCGCCCAAGAAATCGCGGGCGATGAGCACGCAGTGGGCCAGCCCCAACGGGGCATCCTGGCGGATGTAGGTCACGCTCACCCCGAAGCGCGACCCGTCGCCCACCGCGTCTTGGATCTCCTGGTGGGTGTCGCCCACCACGATGGCGATGTCGGTGATCCCCGCGGCGGCCATGTCCTCGATGCCGTAGAACAGCACCGGCTTGTTGGCAATGGGCACGAGCTGCTTGGCCCGAGTGTGGGTCAGCGGCCGCAGCCTCGTCCCCGCACCCCCCGACAAGATCAGCCCCTTCATCGACCGCCCAGTGTACGGCCCGCCTGCCGGTGCCGCGACACTACGACGAGGGATCTTCCCTGGGATCTTCAATGGTGACGACGCTCACATCGGCCAGGCGGGCGCTCACCAGATCGAGGCCGATCTGCTCGAGGAACTCCCGGGGCATGACGCACTCCCGGCACTCGGCGCCTTCGAGCACAAGGCGCAGGGCCACAGTGCCGCCGCCAACCGACACCAACTCCACATCACCGCCGTCGAGGGCCACCAAAGCCCGCACTTCGCCGACGGCTTCGTCCAACAGGGCTTGGTCAAACGGGGCTGGGTCGATCACAGCGCCTCCATACTGGCTTCTTGTCCGAGGTTCGGGGGGCGGGTCCGAGACAAAAATGCCCCGGCGTCGGCCAGGATGAGCTGGCCGGTGGTGCAGCGGGCCAGGTCGGAGGCCAGGTACACCGACAGCCTGCCCAGCTCCTCGGAATGGGTCTCCCGCTGGAGCGGCGTGGCCGCCACTATGGCGTCGTAGTGGCCGGGCGGGAACGCCCTCTTCACCTCCTCGGTGAGCGTGGTGCCCGGAGCAATGGCGTTGACTCGGATGTTGTGGGGGCCGAGCTCCACCGCCATCGACCAGGTCAGATGGTTGATGGCCGCTTTGGCCGCGGCGTAGCTCGACATCATGGGCGACGGCCGGGTGGTCTCGCCCGAGCTGACGTTGATGATCGCCCCGCTTCGCTGCTCCATCATCACCAGGGCTTCGGCCCGAGCGCACAGCGCGGTGAGGACGATGTTCTGATCGAGCATGTCCCGCCAGAAGGCCCCGTCCATGTCCACGAACCGGGCAGTCCCCCGCCCCGCCATCATCCCCACGTTGTTGACCGCGATGTCCAGCCGGCCGCCCCAATCCACGGCGTCGGCCACAAGATGTTCGATGGCAGCGTCGTCTCGCAGATCGTCCGCAAAGGCCGCCGCAGCACCCCCCTCATCGGCGATGAGGGCTGCGGTCTCCTGGGCTTTGTCGCCGCGGATGTCGTTGACCGCCACCGCGGCCCCCGCCCGACCCATCCACCGGGCGATCTCGCGGCCGATGCCCGCGCCAGCACCGGTGACCAGCGCCATCTTGCCGGAGTGGTCGATCTCGACGCTCATTGCCCCGGCCTGGCTAGCCGTGGCAGGCGCCGTCGCCGTTGAAGACCACTCCCCGACAAGTGCTGCTCATGGCGGTGGCCTCCTTCCGGGGGTGGATGATCAGCCGGCCCCGCTCTTCTCCAGGATGTGGATGCCGCAGCTCGAGCCGAGGCCGATCACATGGGCCAGCCCCACGTTGGCGCCCTCGATCTGGCGGTCGCCGGCTTCGCCCCGCAGATGGGTGGCCACCTCGTAGACGTTGGCCACGCCGGTGGCCCCGATGGGGTGGCCCTTGGAGATGAGGCCGCCGGACACGTTCACCGGCGTCTCGCCGTCGCGCCGTGGGGCGCCCCGGTCGATGAAGTCGCCCGCCCCGCCGGGCTCGCACAGTCCCAGGTTGTCGTAGTGGATGAGCTCGGCGGTGGCGAAGCAGTCGTGCAACTCCACCAGGCTGAGATCCTCGGGGCCGACCCCGGCCTGCTCATAGGCGGCAGTGGCGGCGTTGCGGGTGAGGGTGTTCACGTCGGGCTGCATGTGGCCCGATTCCACATAGGGATCGGTGGTCAGCACCGAGGCGGAGATCTTCACCGCCCGGGACTGCTGCTCCCGGCTCAAAGAAGCGAACCGCTCCTCGCCCACGAGCACGCAGGCGGCGGCCCCGTCGCCGGTGGGACAGCACATCAACAGCGTGTTGGGATACGACTGCATGGGCGAGCCCATCACCTCTTCCAGGGTGAACTCCCTCTGGTACTGGGCCAGCGGGTTCAGGGTGGAGTGGGCGTGGTTCTTCTGGGCCACCTTGGCGAACTGCTCGAAGCCCACGCCGTCGTTGTCGTTGGCGTACTCCATGCCGGCCTGGGCGAACACGCCGGGCATGGTGTCGGTGCCCAAGATGCCGTCGATGCCCATGACCGCGCCGTAGCGGCCCGAAGGCTCGTACACGTTCTTCTCCTTGCGGGCACCGCCGGACAGAAGGCCCATCTTGCCCATCTGCTCCACGCCGATGGCCAGGCCCAGGTCGGCCTCGCCAGACCGGATGGCCATGATCACGGTGCGAAGGGCGGTGGCCCCGGTGGCGCAGGCGTTGGACACGTTGTACACCGGGATGCCGGTCTGCCCGATCTGCTTCTGCACCTGCTGTCCCATGCCGGCGCTGGCCTGGAAAAGGGTTCCACAGGCCAAGATGTCCATGTCGGAGATGGCCACCCCGCCGTCGTCCAATGCGCCCAGAGCCGCCGCGGTGGCCAGATCCACCGCATCCTGGTCGGGAAAGCGGCCGAACGCGGTCATGTGCGTTCCCAAAACCCAGATGTCTTGTGCCATTGCGGGCCTCCTATTGATTATTTTGATTATTGACTAGATTTATTTGACCGTCGATTGGCTGTCACACCGGGGCATACCCGAAGGCGACGGCTTCTTGGCCGTCGTCGTCGGTGCCCACGATGTAGGTGTCGAGCTTCACTTTCATGCCGAGCGAGATCTTGGCGGGATCGGGCTCGATGTTGATGAGGTTGGAGCGAACCGAGGTGCCGTCGTCGGTGAGCACGATGGCCGAGACATAGGGCGTGGGAATGGTGGGGGCGGCCCGGTAGACGATGCTGAAGGTGCGCAGCGTGCCGGTGTCGCTCACCCGTACCGGGTTGAAGCTCCGACCCCCGCACCGAGCACAGGCATTGCGCCGGCCGAAGAATCGGGCGCCGCAATCGGCACACTCGTTGGCTTGCAGATGGGGCTCATCGCCCAAGACGAGATAGTCCACCAGAGGAATTTGCACGATGCGCAGACTACCCTAGCCGCCCCTTCTCTGACCCAACCGCCGCTACTCGGGGATGGCGAAGCCCTCGGGGAAGCCGCCGTCGTGGTAGCCCGACTGCTCCACCTTTTTGACGATGCGAAAGCCGTCGGGGGTTCGGGTCACGGTGTCGTGATACCAGCCGCCCACGTAGAACATGAACAGCTTGGATCCGTCGGGATCCCAGGTCTTGCCGTCGTCGGCCACCGGCATCCCCATGGGGTTGTGAAAAAGGGTCGTACACTGGGCGGTGTCGCCGTCCCAGCTTCGGATGTAGGTCTTGCCCACCATGTGCTGGGTCATGGGAAAAATGGAGAGCGCGCTCTGGAGCCAGCGCTTGACGGTGGGATAGTCGGCGTTGGCGTCGTCCACGCCGGGGGCCGACGACGAGTAGTCCAGCTGGGCGTCGGGGGTGAACACCGTGTCGAGGAGGTCCCAGTTCTTCTCGTCGATGGCGACGGTGTAGCGGACGATGGTGTCCTCGATGGCCAGGCGGTCGACGGGGTCGGGCATGCTCATGGCGGGGAACCGTAGTGGATGATCTCATCCAATGACCGCCTGGGGCGGCTGGCCGACGAACTGGGGCGATCGGCGGCGGGGTGGCCGAGGGCGACGGTTCCGACTATTCGGCGGCCTTCGGGGATGTTGAGGCCTTCGGCTACCGCGGCTTCGTGCTCAAAGGCGCCGAAGAAGCAAGCGCCCAAACCCTCGGCTGACGCTCCCAGCAGAAGGCTGTGGACGGCCATGCCGGCGTCCACCCACCAGTACGGGACGGGCCAGGCATCGGTGCCCTCGCCCAGGCCGGTGTGGGACTTGTCGGGCTCGGCGTAGCGCTGGACATAGCGCTCAGGGTCGGTGAGCACCACCACGAGGACAGGAGCAACCAGCAGGCCGGGCCAGGGAAACTCGGCTCGGCGCTCGGGGGCGAGGGTCAGCCGCCAGTAATGGTCGGGTTCGGTGACCACGCAGAACTCCACGGCCTGCGTGTTGCCCGCCGACGGGGATCGGCGGGCCCGGTCGAGCAGCTCGGCCAGCAGCCCATCGGGCAGCGGGTCGGAGAGAAAGTTGCGGCACATCGGCCGCCGAAGGGGCGGAGTGTCGCTCATAATTAGCGCGACCGGTTGGCCGCCGGGCCTGCGGCCAGCTTGCTCAGGCGTACTTGAGCAGGTCTTCAGCCATGATCCAGCCGAAGGCGATCATGGTGTCGCCGCCGCGGTCCACGTTGTCGAACAGGTCGGCCACATCGGGGTCGATGCTCTCAGGCTTGGCCGTCTCGTAGTCCAGCAGGCAGGCCTGGCTGTCGTTGCCCACCACCCGGAAGTCCCGGTCTAGATATCGGGAGGCGCTGATGCTGAACCGCTTGGCCAGCCGGCGGCCCCAGGCCCGCTCCTCTCCAGAGGCCTTGTGGCCCGGACGGGGAACGATGTCAACCAGGGGCTTGAAGGCGTCGAACCCGCCGGGGTTGTCGAACTGGGTGCCCATGAGCACGTCTTCGTCGGGGAAGGCCATCAGCGCACGATGGAGCTGCGCCTCGGTGATCTGGCGCAATACGGTGCTGCGCTTGGAGGTGCGGGCCACCGATGCCAGCCCCACCAGCACGCTCGGCGTGCCGCCGATGCGCTCCAGGGTGGAGAAGGAGAACCCCCGGAGTTTCCCGTTCTCCCGGGCGGTGGACACCAGCACCCACTCCTCGGTCTGCTTGGAGAGCAGCCCCACCGAGAACGGGTTGGGGCCGTCAGCGCACATGTCCGCCATCTCAGCCAACTCAGCGTCGGTAACCGCTGTGCAGTCCTTGGTTTCGACGTCGATAGCCATGCGCTGCTCGTCCTTTTCTCTCGCTTATCTCCCACAGAATCCCCCCGTGGGCACCCCCATAGTCCATCAATCACCCGCCTAGGCGCGCAAACCCGCAGGAGATCAAGGGTTTTGCCGGAAGGGCGAGCGACGGCAAAAGGCCAGCTAGCCGGGTTAAACGGCAATGGCGTTCTCGCCCAGCATCTCCCGCAGCTCGCCGATCAACCCGCTGCCCGCGTCCACCCCGTAGGCCGGAGATAGCTTGATGCCCCTGCCGGCGCCGAGCAAGAGAATCACCTCGGATTTGCCGGGGTGGCCGGCCAGAGCCGACTTGAGGGAGTCGATGCGATCAGGGGTCAGCTTGCCGGCCGGGAGATTCACCCGCAGGGGGCCCAAGCCGTTGGCCCAATCGAGGCGCACCGGCTCAACTTGGTGGCACAGCAGCTTGGGCTCTTCGTCGCGGCGATCCAGCCGCCCCTCCATGACAACCACGAGATCGTTCTCGATCTTGTGGCCGTGCAGCTCCAAAGACTTGGGGAACAGGGTCACCTCCATGGTGCCGTAGAGATCCTCTAGCTCGCATATCCCCATCTGATCGCCCCGCTTGGTCCACCGCTTGCGGAAGTTGCTGACCACCCCGCCCACCTTGACCTGGGTGCCCTCCTCGACGTCGACAAGCTGGTCGATCCGGTGGGTGGTCTTGCGGGACAGCACCCCCTCCAGCCCCATCACCGGGTGATCGGACACGTACAGCCCCAGCATCTCCCTCTCGGCGGCCAGCCGGCGGGCCTTGTCGAATTCGGTGTCGGGAATGCCGATGTCCTCATAGAAGGCATCGGGAGTGCCCTCGCCGAACAGGCTCATCACCCCCTGCTCGCGCTCGCGCTGCTGCTGGATGCCGCGCCGCATGATCGGCTCGAACACGTTGAGCAGCCCTTGGCGGGGGTGGCCCAGCGAGTCGAAGCTCCCCCCTTTGATGAGGGCTTCGACGACCCCCTTGTTCAACACCATCGGATCGACCCGCTGGCAGAAGTCGTGGAAGTCGGCGAACGGGCCGTTCTCCGCCCGCTCGTCGAGGATCATCTGCGCCGCTCCCGTCCCCACCTGGCGGATGGCGGAGAGCCCGAAGGAGATGGACGCCTCGCCGTCGGGCGAGCCGATGGCGGCGAAGTCGGACTGGGAGAGGTTCACATCGGGCAGGGTCACCTTGATCCCCCGCTGGCGGCAGTCGGACAGGTAGACGGCCGCCTTCTCCAGCTTGTTCTTCACGCTGGTCAGCAGGGCGGCCATGTACTCCACCGGGTGGTTGGCCTTGAGGTAGGCCCCCTGATAGGCGACCAGGCCGTAGCCGTAGGAGTGGCTCTTGTTGAAGGCGTAGTCGGCGAACTGCTCGATGATGTCGAAGAGCTGCGTGCCCAACTCAGCGCCGTAGCCGCCCCGCTCGCACCCCTCCACGAAGGTGTCCCGCTCTGTGGCCATCAGCTCGCGGTCTTTCTTGCCGCAGGCCTTGCGGAGGTTGTCGGCCTCGGCCAGGGAGTAGCCGGCGAACCGCTGGGCCACCCGCATCACGCTCTCCTGGTAGATCATCAATCCATAGGTGTCGGCCAGGATGTCGGAGGCGTCATCGTGGAAGAACTCCACCGGCTGGCGGTCGTTCTTGCGGTTGGCGTAGTCGTGGTGCATGTTGGCCGCCATCGGGCCGGGCCGGTACAGGGCCACCAGGGCGGCCACGTCGTCGAAGCAAGTGGGCTTCAGCGAGCGCATCAGCGCTCTGATCGGGGAGCTCTCAAGCTGGAACACCCCGATGGTGTCGCCCCGGGCCAGCAGCTCGTAGGTGGCCGAGTCGTCCAGTGGAACGTTGTCGATGTCCACCCCGGCTCCCTGCGACTGCTCGACGAGCCCGATGGCGTCTTCGATGACGTCCAGGTTCCGCAGGCCCAAGAAGTCCATCTTCAAAAGGCCCAGGTCTTCCACTGCGTGCATCTCGTACTGGGTGACGATGGGCGCCTCGTCGGGATTCTGGTTGGGCGAGGCCTTGCGCTGGATGGGGAGGTACTCGGTGAGCGGCTCTTTGGTGATCACCACCGCGGCGGCGTGGATGCCGTCCTGGCGGCGCAGGCCCTCCAGCCCCCGGGCCACCTCGATCACCCTGTGGGCCTCCTCGTCGCTCTCGTGCATCTCCCGCAGCTCGGTCGCCGCCTTGTAGCCGTCGGCGTACTCCTCGGTCTGCTCCAGGCAGGCCCACAGCGGGGTGTCGCGGCCCAGCACCAGCGGGGGCATGGCCTTGGCCAGCTTGTCGCCCAGCGAATACGGCAGGTCCAGCACCCGGGCGCTGTCGCGCACCGCGGCCCGGGCCTTGATGGTGGAGAAGGTGATGATCTGGGCCACGTGGTCCCGGCCGTACTTCTCCGAGGCATAGCGGATGATCTCGTCGCGGTGGCGGGAGTCGAAGTCCATGTCGATGTCGGGCATGGACACCCGCGACGGGTTGAGGAACCGCTCGAACAGCAAGTCGTAGCGAATGGGGTCGAGGTCGGTTATCCGCAGGCAATAGGCCACCGCGCACCCCGCGGCGCTGCCCCGGCCCGGCCCTACCCGGATGCCCCGCTCCCGGGCGTAGCGGATCAGATCCCAGGTGATGAGGAAGTAGGAGGAGAAGCCCATGTCGGAGATGACCTTGAGCTCGTAGGCCAACCGGTCGGCTGCCTCCTCCGACAGCGGGCGACCCCATCGGGCCTCGGCCCCCTCCAAGGTAAGGGCTTGCAGGTACTCGTCGGCGTTGGCGTACTCGTCGGGAATGGGGAAGTCGGGGAGCTGCGGATTGCCGAACTCGATCTCCACGTTGGCCCGCTCAGCGATCCACAGGGTGTTGTCGCAGGCCGAGCCGAGCTCGGAGAACAGTTGGCGCATCTCGGCGGCCGACTTGAGATAGTGCTCGTCGCCGTGGAACTTGAGGCGATCGGGATCGCTGACCAGCGAGCCTGTCTGCACGCACAGCAGGGCGTCGTGGGCCTCGGCGTCGGACCGATGGGTGTAGTGGCTGTCGTTGGTGGCCAGCAGGGGGGCGCCGATCTGGTCGGCTATCCGAAGCAGCTCGGGATTGGTCCGCTTCTGCTCGGGGATGCCGTGGTCCTGGATCTCCACGAACAGGTTGTTCTTGCCGAAGATGTCCTGGAGGCGGCCCGCCTTGGCCACCGCCTCGTCGTACTCATCGCGCAGCAGGGACTGGAGCACGTGCCCGCCCAGACAGCCGGTGGTGGCGATCAGGCCCTCGCTGTGCTCGGCCAGCAGGTCCCAGTCCAGCCGGGGCTTGTAGTAGTAGCCCTCGAGGAATGCCCGGCTGGAGAGCTGAATGAGGTTCTTGTAGCCGGTGTTGTTCTCGGCCAAGAGCGTGAGGTGGTAATAGAGCTTCTGCCCGCCCTCAGTGCTGCCCCCGCCGTCGTCCATCTTGCCCCGCCGCGGCGGGCGCTCCGACCGGTGCTCGTGGGCCATATAGGCCTCGGTGCCGATGACGGGCTTGACGCCCTCGTTGCGGCAGGCCCGGTAGAAGTCGATGACCCCGTACATGTTGCCGTGGTCGGTCATCCCCAGCGCGGGCTGGCCATCGGCGACCGCTGCCTTGACCAGGTCGCCGACTCGGGAGGCGCCGTCGAGGATGGAGTACTCGGTGTGAACATGGAGGTGGGTGAATGAACTGGGCACGGTGCTCCTGTGGAAGATCTGTGGCCTGCATGTGGATAACTACAGGCTTGTGGTTTGGCCTAAGCCCCGACCATACCAAGACAGCAAGACGCTTGCTCATCTCCCGAGATTTCCTGCGTTTTCCCTGGCTATCGCGGGTTCAGAGATATCGGCCCGGCGCCCGGTCGTGGGGTGGCTGGGCCGCGCCGGGGGGAAGTTCGGCCCGGATGTTGGCAAGCTGCTGCTGCGCGGAAACCTGCTGGGCGAACAGCGCGGCCTGGATGCCCTGAATGAGGCCCTCCAGCCAGCCCACAAGCTGGGCCTTGGCCACTTGGAGCTCGGCTTGGCTGGGGGGGTGGTCCTGGGGAAACGGCAGGATCAGGCGGTCCAGCTCTTCTCGCAGATCGCCCGACAGCGCCGAGCCCAGCTCCTCGATCGAGGTGGCGTAGATCTCCCGCAGCCGGTCGCGGCTGGACTCGTCCAGCGAGGCCTGGCGCACCTCGTCTAGGAGCTGCTTCATCATCGTGCCCACCCTCATCACCTTGGCCGGCTGCTCGATGGCCTCCTTGGCCGAGGGCAGCTCAGCCGATTCACTGTCGGAATGCGCCCCATCGCGTTGGCCATCCTCACTTTGGCCGGCTGCTCGATGGCCGACATCATGAACGATCTCGGCGGGCTCAACGGGCATCGGCTGACGGGCATCGGACATGGCTGGCAATCTATCCGCTGCAACCGGGAACCGGGCAACGCCCTCAAGCTAAAGCGATTACTTCTGTTCAGGCCAACACACCCATCGGCAGTCGCCCAGAACCGGGCAACGCCGTTCAGCCTCGGGTGCCGTAGGCGGCCAGACAGGGGACCACCATCTCGGCGGAGGTCAGCGATCCGTGGCGGGCCATCAGCCGGAACGGTGGCTTGGGCTCGGCGGGGGGAGGTTTTTTGGCCGGCGGCTTGGGCTCGGTGAACGCCACCGGGTCGCGGGGCACCAGGGCCACATCGCCCATCCGCGACCGGGCCTCCGGGCTCACATAGGGGCCGAGCCACTCCTCGTCCAGCACCTGCTGCCTCCCGACTGCCAAGCCATGGCGCCCGTAGAGATCGGTCGCCGCGCCCAGGAGCTCGCCGGCCCGACCGGGCCGGGCGTGCAGCCATCGGAACCGGGCCTCTCCCGAGACCACCGACGTCAGGGCCAGCACGTCTCGGGCCAGCTCCACGGTGGCATCGCCCACCATGACCTGGCCGTGATCGGACACCACCAGCAGGGCGGCCTCGGGCGGCAGCACAGCGAGGAGCCGGGCCACCAGGTGGTCCACCTCGGCGTACTCGGCATCCAGGTGAGGGCCGAGCCCATACTCGTGGGCCACCCGGTCGGGCCCGTCGTAGTAGGCGTACACCAGCGGTGCGCCGCCGTCCACCAGCATCTGCACTTCCACCGCGATGGAACTGGTCAGCTTGTAACCCCGATGGTCCACTCCATCGAGATGGGCTCGGGTGAAGCCGGTCCCGCGGAACTCGCTGCGCCCCACCGCCGGCACCCGCCGGCCGAAGAAGGCGGGCCGGGTTTGCATCTGCTCGGGCACGATGGTCTTGCGGACATCGGCCTTTTTCGGCCCCGCCGTCCACCGCAAGGCGTTCAAAACCTGCCCCTGCATGTGGATCTGGTAGCCGATCAAGCCGTGCTCGCCGGGGGCTGAGCCGGTGGTCAGCGAGGTCAGCGCGGTGGTGGTGGTGGTGGGCGCCACCGTGGTGATGGGCCCTCCCTCCATGGCCGACATCACCGGAACGAACCCCGCCCGCTGCTGGAGCTGCTCCCACCCCATGCCGTCCACCAGCAACAGCACCACGGCCTTGGCCTCGCGGGCCGGGGCGGGAAGCCAGCCGGCGGCGTCGGGCGGCCCGAGCAGGGCGGGCACCACGTTGCTCAGACAAGCCCCCCGGTAATCGGGCAGCACCGGGAAGCCCACCGCCGACTCGCCGGCATTCATCGTCGTCGATTTCCCCGATAGTCGGGCAGCACCGGGAAGCCCACCGCCGACTCGCCGGCATTCATCGTCGTCGATTTCCCCGATAGTCGGGCAGCACCGGGAAGCCCACCGCCGACTCGCCGGCGGCTGATCTGTCGTCGTGGCGGTGACCCTCCATCCGGCCATAAACCTAATCGCCACTAAGGTGAGAGGCGGTGAGAGTATCGACGCGGGGGGACTATGCCAGCCGGGCGCTGCTGTCGCTGGCCCTGCACGCCGATGAGTCCGGCCCCACGTCGGTGCGCGACATCGCCGAGCGCACCGGGCTCCCCCAGCCCTACCTGGAGCAGATCCTCCAAGCCCTTAAGGGGGCGGGGCTGGTGCGCTCCAAGCGGGGAGCGGGTGGGGGCTACGTGTTGGCCCGCCCCGCCGACCAGATCAGGCTGAGCGAGATCGTCAGCGCGGTCGACGGGCCGATTGTGCTGGGTGATTTCGGGGAGCCCCACCAAGACGGGGCCTGCGACCACGAGGGCCAGTGCGTGCTTTTGGCCATCTGGACCCACGCGGGCGACATCATGCACGACCTGCTCAGCAACTACACCCTCGCCGACATCGCCAAGGCCGCCAGCGGCCTCCTCCCCTGGCCGGGAGCAGAC
>JAPPMA010000100.1:20502-20601 GCA_028819295.1 bacterium
TGACGCGCTCCCCCTGCACGCACCTCCCCTGGCCGGGAGCAGACTGACGCGCTCCCCCTGCACGCACCTCCCCTGGCCGGGAGCAGACTGACGCGCTCC
>JAPPMA010000067.1 GCA_028819295.1 bacterium
AATGGTCCCCCCAATTCCCCGGTTTCTCCTTTTGGGGGTGGTGGGGGGGGGGCCCCCCCCTTTTCGGGGGCCCCCCCCCCCCCCCCCCCCCCCCCTATCCGGTAATTCAGGCGTAGCCAACGCAGAAAACATCGAGTATCCGGTCAACACGCGCGTACAACCGCGCACTCGCGCTGAGATCTACCGCCAACGGGTCGAATGGGAGCGCTCGCCAGACACGCAGCTCCAGCGATTTGAAGCCGTCTACGACGAGGTGTGCCGCGGCTCGTGGGGCGGTGTCGGTGTGACCTGCCACCTCTACGACCACGAACTCACCAACGGCAACACGGCCACCACCCTGGTCATCACCTGCAACGACAATTATGACTGCGATCTTGACATTGACAACCGCGAGAACACTGCCGAGTTCACACCCACCTACACCGACGATGATCCATACACCCAGGCCACCATTACGCCCAGACGCGCCCCCAATCCGGTTCGCACCGTGTCGGTAAGCCACAGGACCATCACCGTCGACGGCGAACCGTACGACGCGCAATACATCAACGGCCGGGTGAACACTTATTTGACACATGTATACGAGCCCACCACCATTTCGTATCGCGCATCAGACGGGACGACGGCCTACATTGAGTACACCAAGAGCGACGGGACGACCACTACCAAGGTCTGCACGTTTATCAATAAGGTGGATCCAGATACGGGTGATATCATTTCACGCTTCACTGAGCCGGTATTCCCCGATGCCGACGGCCTTTGCCGTGACGAGACACCGGTGGACGAAAGCATATCAGTCCTAGGCGCATTCTCAACCACCCCCGGTCGCGAATACGACTTCAAAAGCGCTGAAGGCAAAGACGAAGACGGAAACCCCTATGTGAGGGGAAGTTTGCGCGAGGTCACAAGCCCGGCGCCTCCCGACCCCGTGCCGATTCCAGGCTGCTTCGATACAGAGGAGCGCACAGTCAGGTCCCACCCTAGAGGACCATCAGAGACCGTGACCGCGATCACCGGCTACAGCAGGTGCAGCGAGGCCGAGTATTACCGGTACCTAGACGCCGCTGAACAGCAAACGGTCGACCAGTACGAAGCCGAAGAGCGCTATGTAGAAGAGATAGCTGAGTTGGATCGACAGGACCGGCCATTCTGGATATGCATCAGCAGAGAAGAATGGGAAGAAATGAACGGAGTAGGCCCCCGCTGCCAACTCGCCAACCCTCCTGGCCACCAGACATTTAGCTAGCCGTCGCTGCCGTCGCAATCCACGGCACTAAACCCAAGACACACCACTAGATCGCTTTGCAGGCCCTCAGCCTCTTCGGTACAGCACGATGTCGGCTCGCTTCGACTCCAGTTCTCGGGTGAGGCGCCTCACTTGTTCTCTGAGCCGGGCCACCTCGGACTCTAGGGCCAGCACCCGATCCACGCCGTCGAGGTTCATGCCCTCGCTGGTGAGCTCGTGGACCCGGCGCAGTTTCTCGATGTCGGCGTCGCTGTAGCGCCGGCTCCCCCCGCCGGTGCGGGCCGGCTGCACCAGGCCCCGGCGGTCGTAGATCCGCAGGGTCTGGGGGTGGATGCCGGCAAGCTCAGCCGCTACCGAGATGACATACACCGCCCGGTCGCGGCCTCGGGGATCGATCATGGTTTCGCCTTCATGGATTTGTCGAACGCTTCTAGGGCTTGGCGCTGCTCATCGCTCAGGTCGGTGGGCACCTCTAGATCAACGGTCACCAAAAGGTCGCCGGTTCCCTTGCCGGTCTTCACTCCCCGGCCCCGCACCCGCAGCACTTGTCCAGGCTGGCTGCCGGGGGGCAATCGCAGCGTCACCGGTTCACCCTCGAATGCGGGCACCGAGATCTCGGCGCCCAACGCGGCCTGGGCAATGGTCACGGGAACGGAAACGGTGAGGTTCTTGCCCTGGCGGCCGAACACCGGATGGGGCTGGACTCTGACGGTCACGTACAAGTCGCCGGAGGGGGCGCCGTTGAACCCCGGCTCGCCCTTGCCCGCCAGCTTGATCCTCTGGCCGTCGCCCACCCCGGCGGGAATCCGCACCGAAATGGGGTGGCCGGCCCGGGAAGTGTCTCCGCTGAGCGTCAACTCGGTGGTGGTGCCCCGAACTGCCTCGGCAAAATCCAGGGTTAGGCTGGCGTTGAGATCGTGGCCTCGCACCGGACGGGACTGCCCGCTGAAGCGGGCCCCGCCGCGGTCGAAGCGTCCGCCGCCCATGAACGTGGAGAAGATGTCGGCAAGATCGCCCTCCATCGTGAAACCGCCCGGCCCAGCCTGGAAGTTCATCGGCCCCATGTGGCGCACTTGGTCGTATTGGGCCCGGCGCTCGCCGTCGCCCAACACGTCGTAGGCCGCCGACACCTCTTTGAACCGCTCCTCGGCCTCGGCGTCGTTCGGGTTGGCATCGGGGTGCAGCTCGCGGGCCAGCTTTCGGTAGGCCTTGGTGATCTCCTTGTCGGATGCCGACGGGGAGACCCCGAGCACTTTGTAGTAGTCGTTCTCCAGCCACTCCCGTTTGACCTCCATGATCTTGGGCTACCCCCTAACCTTCACCATGGCCGGCCGCAATACCCGGCTGTTCCACTGGTAGCCAGCCCGCAAGACCTCGGCGATCACCGCCTCTCCGTCTCCGGGCTCGTGGGCAACGGCCTCGTGGCAGGTGGGATCGAACGGCGAGCCAGGATCGTCCAGGCGAGCCAGTCCCTCCTTCTCCAGCGCGCTGTACAGCGCGTCTCGAATCGGAACGACGTCTTCCACTCCTTGGGCCACCGCGGCCTCGCAGGCATCGAGCACGGGCAGCATCTTCTCCACGATGCCCGCCGCAGCCGCAGCCGCCGTCTCCTGCTGGCGCTCGGCCGCCTTGCGGCGGTAGTTGGCGAACTCGGCCGTTACCCGCTGGAGGTCGTTGAGATAGCCGTCTCGCTCGGCCAGCAGCTCCTCCACCGAGGGCAGCGGCTCTTCGGGATCGACTGCCGCGTCGAGGCCGGGCTCAAGCAGTTCTTCAACCGACGAGATGTCCACTGCCTCGTCCGAGTCGATCTGAGCCTGCTCTTGGTCGTCAGACAGATCATCCACAACGGGTCGATCGCTCACTGGGGTTCTCCGTCGTCCTCAACGATCTCGGCGTCCACAATGCCGTCGTCCTCATCGGGAGCGCCAGCCGAGAAGTCGCCCGGCGCCTCCCCGCCCGCGGCGGCCGCCTGCTCGTACATGGCCGCGCCGATCTGCTGGCTGACGGCCGACAGCGCCTCGGTGGCCGTGCGAATGCGGTCGAGGTCCTTCTCTTCGATGGCCGACTTCAGCTCGGCCAGCTTGGCCTCCGCCTCAGACTTGCTGTCGGCGTCCACCGAGTCGCCGGCCTCGGCCAAAAGCTTCTCCACCTGGTACATCAGGCTGTCGGCGTTGTTGAGCGCCTCGGCCTCCTCCCGGCGGCGGGCATCCTCGGCGGCGTGGGCCTCGGCATCGGCGACCATCTGGTCGATGGTGCTCTTGTCCAGCGAGCTCTGCCCGGTGATGGTGATGGACTGCTCTTTGCCGGTGGCCCGGTCTTTGGCCGACACGTGGACGATGCCGTTGGCGTCGATGTCGAAGGTCACCTCGATCTGGGGCACACCTCGGGGCGCGGGCGGCAGGTCGACAAGCTGGAACTTGCCCAGCGTCTTGTTGTAGGAGGCCATCTCCCGCTCGCCCTGGAGCACATGGATCTCCACTGTGGGCTGGTTGTCGTCCGCGGTGGTGAACACCTCGGTGCGACGGGTGGGGATGGTGGTGTTGCGCTCGATGAGGCGGGTCATCACGCCGCCCTTGGTCTCGATGCCCAGCGACAGCGGGGTCACGTCCAACAGCAGCACGTCTTTGACCTCGCCCTTGAGCACGCCGGCTTGCACCGCCGCGCCCACTGCCACCACCTCGTCGGGATTGACCCCTTGGTGGGGCTGGGTGCCGGTCATCCCGGTGACCAGATCCACCACCGCGGGCATCCGGGTGGAGCCGCCCACCAGAATCACGTGGTCCACGTCGCCCGCCGACAGGCCGGCATCGGAAAGGGCCTGCTCGAACGGCTTGCGGCACCGGTCCAGCAGGTCGCTGGTGAGGTCTTGGAACTTGGCCCGGCTCAGCTCGTAGTCCATGTGGAGCGGCCCGGCGTCGGTAGCAGTGATGAAGGGCAGGTTCACGTTGGTGCTCTGGGCCTGCGACAGCTCGATCTTGGCCCGCTCCGCGCCCTCCTTGAGCCGCTGCATGGCCATGTTGTCCTTGCTCAGGTCCACCCCGTGGTCGTTGCGGAAGGAGTCCACCAGCCAGCCGATCACCCGGTCGTCCCAGTCGTCGCCCCCGAGAGCGGTGTCGCCGCTGGTGGACTTCACCTCGAACACCCCGTCGCCGATCTCCAGGACCGACACGTCGAAGGTGCCGCCGCCCAAGTCGAACACCAGGATGGTCTGGTCGGTGTCGCCCTTGTCGAGGCCATAGGCCAGGGCGGCCGCAGTGGGCTCGTTGATGATCCTCAGCACCTCGAGCCCGGCGATGGTGCCGGCCTCTTTGGTGGCGGTGCGCTGGGCGTCGTCGAAGTAGGCCGGCACGGTGATCACCGCCTCGGCCACCTCGGTACCCAGATAGGTCTCGGCGTCCCGCTTCAGCTTTTGCAGCACCCGAGCCGAGATCTCCTGGCTGCTGTAGTCCTTGCCGTCGATGCCCACCGACCAGTCGGTGCCCACATGGCGCTTCACCGAGCGGATGGTGCGGTCGGGGTTGGTGATGGCCTGGCGCTTGGCCACCTCTCCCACCAGTACCTCCCCCTCCTTGGAGAAGGCCACCACCGACGGGGTGGTGCGAGAACCCTCAGTGTTGGCGATAACCGCGGGCTCACCGCCTTCCAGCACTGCGACCACGCTGTTGGTGGTGCCCAGATCGATGCCGACAACCTTTCCCATTGTGTTCGACTCCCTTTCAAATTCGGATTCAAGTTCGGATTTCAGGATTATCCCGGCTTTCAGGATACCCCCTAAATCCTGATATACCAAAACTTGAGTGAAGATCACTAAGGGTAGAAGCCGCTAGGCTGGCTTCCGTGAGCCATGCCCTGTTGATCCTGCTCCGCCACGGGCAGAGCGTGTGGAACGCCTCCAACCAGTTCACCGGCTGGTACGACTGCGACCTCACCCCGAAAGGCGAGGCCGAGGCCCGAGCCGGCGGGAGGGCGCTGGCTGAGGCCGGGCTGCTGCCCGATGTCGTACACACCTCGGTGCAGACTCGGGCCATTCGCACCGCGGAGCTGGCCCTGGCCGAGATGGGCCGGACGTCAGTTCCGGTGAAGCAGCATTGGCGGCTGAACGAGCGCCACTACGGCGACCTCACCGGGTTGGACAAGTCCGAGACCCGAGAGCGCTATGGCGACGACCAGCTCAACGCCTGGCGCCGGGGCTACCGCACGCCACCGCCGCCCGTTGCCGACCACAATCCCTTCAACCCCAATCTCGACCCTCGATACGCCGACCTCGCTCCCGAACTGATCCCCAAGAGCGAGTGCCTGGCCGACGTGGTGGAGCGGCTGCTCCCCTACTGGCACGACGCGGTGGTCCCCGACCTGCGGGCCGGGCGGGTGGTGCTGATCTCAGCCCACGGCAACAGCCTGCGGGCGCTGGCCAAGCACCTCGACCAGATCGACGACGACGCCATCGCCGCCCTCAACATCCCCACCGGCATGCCGCTGGTCTACGAGTTGGGGCCAGACATGATGCCCGTGGAGGCCAGGACGACGCTCGCCCGCTCACTCGACCCCGCCGCGGCGGCCGAAGCAGCCGCGGCCGTGGCCAGACAAGCGGGCTGAAGCGCCGGCGGGGCTTCAGAAACCCAGCCCGCCCCGCCGCCGTGGAAGAGCCCAGCGTTGTCTTGGCCGACATTTGCGCCCGCGGCTTGAGTACGGAACCAGGGGATGCCAACCACTAGTTTGGAGTCGCCATGGACCAGAAGCGCCTGCGCCCCTATCACATAGTCCTCGGCCTTGGACTGGGCTTTGCCGCCTTCACCATCGCCTCGGGCATCGCCTCGGCCATCACCGAGTTCAAGAACCCCGCCGAGATCACCCGCCATCCGTGGGAGAACATCCCCAACGGCTGGAAGGCGGCCTTCTACACCATCATCCCCATCTTCTTGGTGTGGGCTTCCTGGGAGTTCGCCAAGCGGGTGAAGAACTGGGAGCGGGGCGGTCCCGACAACCGCCGAACCACCCTGGCCAACGCCAAGACCCGCCTGGAAGACCTCCGGCGGGGAATGTACATGCGCACCCTGCTGCGAGAGCCCGGCGCCGGCGTCATGCACACCATGATCTACGTCGGGTTCATCATCTTGCTGGGGGTCACCACCACCCTGGAGATCGACGAGCAGCTCCCCGACGGGGCCAAGTTCCTCCACGGGCGGGTGTACCAGGTGTACTCGGCGGTGGGCGACGTCGCCGGCGTTGTCTTTTTGGCCGGGGTGATGTGGGCCATCGTGCGCCGCTACGGGCCCCGGCGGCTGCGGCCCTACCGAATCCGCATCAAGTCGAAGCCCGAGCATGCGGTGATACTGGGCACGTTCTTGGCCATCGGCGTCACCGGGTTCGGCGCCGAGGTGTTCCGCATCGCCCACCACGGCGTGCCCGACTTCGAGAAGTGGTCGGTGGTCGGCTACTGGGTGGCCACCCACCTGAGGGGGCTCGAAGGGCTCGACCACTGGCACCAGTTCTGGTGGGCCGGCCACGTTGTGGCCTTCGTGGCCTTCTTGGTGCTGCTGCCCATCACCATGCTGCGCCACATGTTCACCTCTCCTTTGAACATGTACCTGCGCGACAAAGACCGGCCCAAGGGCGCCATGAAGCCCATGCCCAACCTGATGGAAACCGACTTGGAATCGTTCGGCGCGGCCACTGTGGAGGACTTCACCTGGAAGCAGCTTCTCGACACCGACGCCTGCACCATGTGCGGGCGGTGTACGTCGGTGTGCCCGGCCCACGCCACCGGAAAGCCCCTCGACCCCCGGGAGATCGTGCTCAAGACCGGCGAGGTCATGGCCGCCACCGGCGAGCCGCCCACCACGCCGCCGCTGGGCACGGTGCCGGAGATCAAGGTGGAGGCCAACTCGCTGTTCGAGCGGATCACCGGCGAGGAGATCTGGGCGTGTACTTCCTGCAAGGCGTGCGACGAGATCTGCCCGGTGAACATCGAGATCCTCGACAAGATCCTCGACATGCGCCGCTACCTGTCGCTGATGGAGTCCGACTTCCCCACCGAACTGGGCCAGGCCTACCGGTCGATGGAGAACTCGGGGAACCCGTGGGGCATGTCACAGGGCGACCGTGGGGCGTGGGCCGAGGAGTTTGAGGGCATCGCCGTGCTCGACGGGGGCGACCCGCTGGAGTCGGAATACCTCTACTGGGTGGGCTGCGCCGGCTCATTCGACGACAAGAACCGCAAGGTCACCAGGGCGGTGGCCAAGCTGCTCCAGCGGGCCGGGGTGAGCTTCTCCATCCTGGGACCGGCTGAGAACTGCACCGGCGACCCGGCCCGGCGCTCGGGCAACGAGTACATCTTCCAGATGCTGGCCATGCAGAACATCGAGACGCTCAGCGAGATGGGGGTAAAGAAAATCGTCACCCAGTGCCCGCACTGCTTCAACACGCTGGCCAACGAGTACCCCCAGCTCGGCGGGCACTACGAGGTGGTTCACCACACCCAGTTCCTGGAGGCGCTGATCGACGATGGCCGCCTCGACATGACCGGCGCCCGCCTCGACGAGCGGGTGGTGTACCACGACTCCTGCTATCTGGGCCGCCACAACGACGTGTACCTGGCCCCTCGGCGGGTAGTCGGGTCGCTGGGCGGCGTCGAGGTGGTGGAGGCCGAGCGCAACGGAACCAAGGGGATGTGCTGCGGGGCTGGCGGGGCCCGCATGTGGATGGAGGAGACCATCGGCAAGCAGGTGAACGTGGAGCGCTCGCAGGAGCTGCTGGCCACCGGGGCCGACCGGATCGCCACCGCCTGCCCGTTCTGCTACATCATGATCGACGACGGCGTCAAAGCCGAGGGGGCCGACGACGACGTGGTGGTGGGCGACATCTCCATGCACCTGCTGGAGGCCCTGGAGAACCGCGACGCCGCCCAACAGGCCGCCCGCCAGTCCGACCTGCTCACCATCCGCACTCCGGCCCCCGAGCCCGTCGCCGCCGAGGCGGAAAGGCCGCAGGCTGCGGTGGCCGTCGAGGCCCCGCCGGCGGCTGAGCCCGAGCCGCGGAAATCAACAGCACCGGAGTCCGAGCCGCAAACCGCGGCACCCGCTGTCGCGGGCCTCGCCGCCCCTGAGCCTGAACCAGAAGCCGCGGCGCCAGCCCCCGCAGAGAAGCCAGCTCCGGCCCCGGCCCAGCGACCAGACGACTTCACCCGCATCAAGGGCGCCGACCCCGCACTGGCCCGAGCGCTACCCGAACACGGCATCGTCACCTACGAAGATTTGGCCGGCCTCGACGACAACGGCGTGCGCGCTCTCGAAGCCGCCTTGGAGATACCCGGTCGCATCAGCAAATGGAAGTGGCCCACCCAAGCCGCCACCCTCATCGCCGAGCGCGACAGCGACGATTGACCAGCCAGCTCAACCCAGCTACACCTGGCCAAAGAGGACGGCTCTTGGCCTACCAGTTTTTCCAGTAGCGGGAGGGGATGGGGCCTTGTTGGTCTTGGTACTTGGAACCGGCTTTGGTTGAGCCGTAGGGGTTCTCGGCGGGGGTGGTCATGCGGATGAAGGAGATTTGGCCGATTTTCATTCCGGCATAGAGGGTGATGGGCAGGGTGGCCACGTTGGACAGCTCCAGGGTGAGGCGGCCGTTCCAACCGGCGTCCACGAACCCGGCGGTGGAGTGGATCAGCAGCCCCAGGCGGCCCAGCGACGACTTGCCCTCCAGGCGGGCCACCAGGTCGTCGGGGATCCGCACCCGCTCCAGGGTGGCGCCCAGCACGAACTCGCCGGGGTGGAGGATGAACACCCCGTCGGACTCGATCTCCACCGGCTCGGTGAGGGCGTCCATGTTCTTCTTGACATCGATGAGCCCCTCGGTGTGGTTGCGGAACACCCGGAAGTGGCGGTCGACGCGCAAATCCACCGACGAGGGTTGGATGGCGCCGTCGGCCAGCGGCTCGATCTCGATGCGGCCTGCCTCCAGCTCCTTGCGGATGGAGACGTCGGAGAGGATCACCTCTGGGGGGCGAAGAAGCTTCGCATCAGCGGCTCGTAGTGCTCCAGGGGCGGCGTGGGGTAGGACGGGTCGAACGCGGGCATGTCGTATTCGGCGCAGAACTCGGCGCAGCGGTCGTAGTGGGGGTGGTCGGCGTAGGCGTCGCGGCTGTTGCGGTCGAGGCCAACGTGGTGCCAGAAGTAGTAGCCCTGGAAGACGCCGTGCATCTGCACCATCCAGTGGTTGGCCTCCGACACGAACGGTTTGAGGATGGCCGCGGCCAGATCGGGGTGGTTGTAGGGGTTGAGCAGGTCGCCGATGTCGTGGACCAGCGCGCACACCAGATACTCGTCGTCTCGCCCGGCCTTCTCGGCCCGGTGGGCGGTCTGGATGCTGTGGGTCAGCCGGTTGACGGCGAAACCCTGGGGCCCGGAGGCCAGATCGCGCAGCTCCCGCAGCACCCGGTCGGCCAATCCCTGCTCCAGGTAGTGGTGGGCCGGAACGGTTGCCGCCCAGTCCTCGGCGGTGGACTCGTCCATGCGGGTGAAGGCGGCTTGAGTCAGCGTTGCCATACCCGAAGCCTACGGCATGAATGTCGTAGCGACACCCCCGCAAGAGGCTCTATTGACCGCTACATTGCAGGGCTGATGCGAGCGGTGGTTTTCCAAGACGGGCAGGCGACGGCCGGGGAAGCAGACGATCCAGAACCCGGCCACCGGCAGCTATTGGTGGCGGTGCGGGCGGCGGGGCTGAACGGCGCCGACTTGGCTCAGGCTGCCGGCAGTTACCCACCGCCGCCGGGAGCGCCGGCCACCGGTGGATTGGAGATAGCCGGAGAAGTGGTGGCCGCCGGCGATGGCTGCCAGCGGTTCTCGGTGGGCGACCGGGTTATGGCCGTGGTGCAGGGAGGCGGGCAGGCCGAGTTGTGCGCGGTGGACGAGCCGCTGGCCATGCCGGTTCCCGAATCGCTGGACTGGGAGAGCGCCGGAGGGTTCCCCGAGGTGTTCGCCACCGCCCACGACGCCCTGTTCACCCAGGCCGGCCTGGGCATGGGTGAGAGAGTGTGCGTCCACGGCGCCGCCGGTGGGGTGGGGGTGGCCGCGGTGCAGGTGGCCGCGGCTGCTGGGGCCCGTGTGACGGCCACCGTGCGCAACCCCGACTCCCGCAGCGCGGTGGCCGAATTGGGAGCACGCGCCATCGATCCCGCCGACTTCGTCGACGCCGGGCCGTTCGACGTGATCCTCGAGCTGGTGGGCGCCCCCAATTGGCCCGCCAACCTGAAGGCGCTGGCCACCGAGGGCCGCATCATGGTGATCGGTGTGGGCGCGGGAGCGGAGGTGTCGCTGAACCTGGCGCTGCTCATGGTGAAGCGGGTGCGGCTGCTCGCCTCCACCCTGCGGCCCCGCTCTTTGGAGCAGCGGGCCGCAGTGGCCCGTCGGCTGGAGCGCCATGTGCTTCCCCTGGTGGAAGCGGGGCAGACACGGGTGCCCGTCGCCCGCACTTTCCCCCTGGCTGAGGCGACCGCGGCCTACGAGTACTTCGCCGTCCCCGGCAAGCTCGGCAAGGTGGTGCTCATCCCCTAACTGACAGGGATGTAGTGAGTGATTAGTGGGAGGGCACCCGAGCGAGCACCGCTCGGGCCCAGCGCATCACCGCCAAGATTTTCTCCGACCACTGCAAGCCGGGTCTCTATGAAGTGGCATTTCGGCGAGAAGAGCTGATTGCGGCAGCCGAAGCGCTGGGATAGGAACCTCGGAGACATCGTCTACTCCCTGCGCTGCCGCATTCCCCTGCCAAGCAGCGTGCGTGAAGCTGCCCCGCCGAACACCGAATGGGCGATGCTCAGTCTCTGTCTGAGCAGTAATTTTTGGCCTCTTGGATGTTTTCGGTTGGCTATAGTGCTGGTCACCTGCGGGTGTAGTTCAGTGGTAGAACCCCAGCTTCCCAAGCTGATGACGCGAGTTCGATTCTCGTCACCCGCTCCGCAATGACGGGGCAGATCTACCTGGGCACAGTGGCCATCGAGCCGAACCGGTGGGGTCTGGCCGAACCCGGTGGCCGCCCCCTTGCCCGAGTGTCGGAGTGGTTGCCCGCAATAAACGATGCCGGGTTCGACGGCTTGGAGCTGTGGGAGCGCCACGCCCGGTCGGTGCCCGACGAGGAGCTTGACGCGCTGCTGGCCTCGGAGGTCCCCATCAAGATCTTGAGTTGCTACACGAGTTGGGACGAGCCCGACGACGCCGACCGAGCCGAGACCGCGGCCTGGATCGGGAGGGTGGGGGCGCAGGGCGTCAAGTTCAACGTGGGCAGCGACCCCGACTCCATCGCCGGCTACACCGAACGGCTCCGCCGGTTCGAGGCCGAGGTGCCCGACGGCGCCCGGCTGCTGTGCGAGTGCCATTTCGGCACGGTGGCCGAGGATCCCAACGTGGCCCGCGACATGTTCGACGCCATCGCCGACGCCGACCGGCTGGGGGCCATCGTCCACATGCATCCTGGGGCCCGAGACGAGTGGTCGGAGCCGTTGGGGGTGCTCGGAGATCGGGTGCGCCACGTTCATGTGCAGGTTGCCGAATACCCGCAAACCACCAGCAGCGAAGAGATGGGCGAAGTGCTTCGACCGGCCGCCGAAGCCATACGCGCCGCATCCCCCACCGCCACCTGGACCATCGAGTTCTCCTACGGCATGTGGGGCTTCGGCCGCGGCGACGCCGAGCTCGACAACCCCGCCTACATCCTTCAATCCGCCCACCGCGACCTTTTGGCGCTGCGAGCCGCGCTCTAATTCTGATTTCGAATCGCTCTGGCCTGCGGTTCTTCAGTAGCGGATGGCGCGGCTGGGGCAGAGCGTGGCGGCTTCGCTGGCCGGCGCCACCTTGATCGCTGTGGGGCAGGCAGCAGTGCTCAGGCGATCACTTCGCCGTCGCGGGGCGCCGACGGTACATGGGGGAACAGCTCCTCGAAGGCGCCGATGGTGATGCGCCGCCGGACCTCGGGGCTCACATCGTCGAAGAGCTCGTAGAGCGTTTCCTGGGTGTGGCCGAACGTGCCTTCTAGGTGGGGATAGTCGCTGCCCCAGCACACGTTCTTCCACCCCATGGCGGTGTGGGCGGCCACCGCCGAGCGGTCGTGCTGGAACGAGGCGTAGATGTGCTCATACAGGTACTCGCTGGGCAGGCGGCGCAGCTTGGGGCGCACCATGGAGGCGTGCTGGCGGTAGGCCTCGTCGAGGCGGTCGGCCACGAACGGACCCCAGGTGGCGCCCCCCTCCGACACGATCACCCTGATACCGGGGTGGCGGTCGAACACCCCCGAGGCGATCATCTTCGACACCGCCCGCTGGCCGCCGTAGGTGGTCTCCATGTAGTTCAGCACCGCGCCGCCCGGCCCCCGCAGGTAGGCACCGTGGAAGGTGGAGTCGTCGTGGGGCTCGGTGCCGATGTGGAAGCCGACCACCAGCCCGGTCTCGGCGATGGCCGACCACACCGGCTCCCAGTCGTCGGTGTAGTGCCAGTCTCGGGTGCCCAGCGGCGGGGCCACGGGGAAATAGGCGGCCTTGAATCCGAGCCCGGCTGCCCGGTGGATCTCCGCCACCGCGATGGCTGTGTTGAGCAGCGGGATGGTGGCCGTGCAGACGTATCGGGGGGAGAAGCGCTGGAACTCGATGGCCCAGTCGTTGATGGCCCGGCTGCCGGCGGCCAGCAGCTCGGGGTCTTGGATGGAGCCCGACCAAATCCCGATCGACGGATAGATCAGCTCGGCCCATATCCCCTCCTGGTTGAGGTCTTCGAGCCGCAATCGGTTGTCGTTCGAACCCGGAGCGCGGGCGACCACCGATCGGCCCTCTTCGTCGGTGAGGAATCTCGCCGCTTTGGGAATGGCCCGGCGGAACTGCTGGCCGTCGACGTGGATGGTCTCGTGGACCCCGTCGGGATCCTTCACGCTGCGGGGCATCCGCTCGGCCATCGCCCCAGGCAGGCTATCCTCGAACAGCTCATCGGGCTCCACAAGGTGAGAGTCGCCAGAATTGGCCCAGATCTTGGTGGTCATGTGCCCTCCTCGGCAGTTGACTTCGGGCCGATTGCCCGTTCAACCGGCCGAAACCGCGGAACGGACATCTCCTCGTTTATGTGGTCGAACACGATCTCGACCCGGTCGCCGATGGCGACGGCCTCGGGATCGCAGTCGATGATGTTCACCAGCATTCTCGCACCCGCTCCCTGGGTGCCGTCGAGTTCGACCACCCCCGACACATACGGCACCACCGGGGCGAGGCCGGGGTGCAGGGGGTGGCGGACGACGATGCGGGAGTAAACGGTGCCGGTGCCATCGAGCTCGACCCATTCCACCTCCCGGTGACGGCATTGGAAGCAGAACGCCTCCGGGGGCAGCCGGAAGGTGCCGCAGCGGGCGCATCGGGGCACGACAAGGCGGTCTTGCTTGGCCGCTTCCCAAAACGGCCGGGTGCTCTCATCGGCGTGGGTCTCGCCCAAGATCGCGGGAAAGACGCCGGGCTTGGCGTCTGCGAAGGGGTTGTCGGCCATCTCACCTCCTCAGCAGCGTGCCGCTCACCGGCAGGCTTGCGGGACCACCGGTGACCAGAGCGATCTCGGCGCCATCCACCTGGTTCACGGCGGTGCCCCGAAGCTGCTCCACCGCCTCGACGATGTGGGTCATGCCGATGATGTAGGCGTCGGACAGGTTGCCGCCGTGGGTGTTGACCGGGATCGAGCCCGTCTCGAATCGGATGTTGCCGTCCTCGACGAAGGGGCCGCCATCGCCCACTGGGCAGAAGCCGTAGTCCTCAAGCTGCAAGACCACCAGCGGTGAGAAGTGGTCGTAGAGCAGGGCCACATCGACGTCCTCCGGTCCCACCCCGGCCATCTCGTACATGCGATTGGCCACCGGCCGGTGGCCTGAGGATGCGAACTCTTCGTCGGGCGCCTGAAAGTATCGGAACACGCCCGGACCCCACCGCCCGCTGCCGCCGTGGGCCGAGCCCATGATGTAGGCCGGCGGGTGCTTCAGATCTTTGGCCCGCTCCGCGCTCACGGTGACCACGGCCACCGCCCCGTCGCTCTCCATGGTGTAGTCGAACAGGCACAGCGGATCAGAGATCATGCGGGCCCCGAAGTAGTCGTCGAGGCTCAGCGGCTCGCGGCGAAGCGACATCGGCCGGGGCATGGCGTTGTTCCGCTGGGAGATGCACACCTCGGCGAAGGCCTCGCGCCTGGTGCCGTAGAGGTGCATATGGCGGGCCGCGATCATGGCGAAGCTGTGGCCGGGCGCGAGCAGGCCGTTGTTGGCGGTGAAGGCGGCCGAGGGGGGCAGGGCGTCGCCTCCGTAGGCGCTACCGCCTCCCTCGCCCATCATGGCGTAGGCCAGCATGCCGCCCACCGCGGTCCCCCCCACCCGGTGGTGGAGCTGCTGGAGCGACATGAGGGTCACGCAGCAGGAGGCCATTCCGCTGTGGATGGCGGCGGCGGCCAGGCCCAAGGCACCGGCGCAGCCCCCGCCCCCCGAGGTGATGGAGGCCGCAAACCGCACCTCGGGCACCCCGAGGATGGCGCCCACTGCCGCCGGGTCGCAGGAGTTCGCGTAGAGGGCGAATCCGTCGAGGTCGGCCACGGCGAGTCCGGCATCGTCCAACGCGCCCAAGATGGCGGTGCAGGCCATCGACGTCTCGGTTTCGGGATACGACTGCCCCCGCTTCCAGTACGGGGTGCGGCCGATGCCGACCACAGCGGCCTTGTCCTTGATAGTCACAGCGGCGCTCAGCCCACGATCTTGCGGTCTCGAAGCCCAGCTATCTCGGCGGAAGTCTTGCCCATCTCGGCCAAAACGTCGTCGGTCGACTGCCCGGCCAGCACCCCCGGCAGAGCCTGGGTGGCAGAGCGGGAGAACCGCACGAACGGCGCCAGGCGGGGGTGTTCCTCGAAAGTCGGGTGATACACATCGACGGCGTAGCCGCTGGCCCGGCCGAAGTCCTCGGCCAGCATCAACTCCTCGGAAAAACCCAGGTGCAGTTTCGTGCAGCCCACGCCTCGGGACAAGAGCAGCGATTCCCACGCACCCGCGGCGCGGCCGGCGAACACGCGGGTGAGTGTCTCGACCAATGCGTCGGCGTTGGCTGTCCTGCGCTCGGCGTCGCCAAACCGGGGGTCGGCGCCGAGGTCGATCTCCCCGGCCAGCGCGGCCACCAGCCGCGGCCAATCCCCCTCTCCGCTGGCGACCAGCATGATGTAGCCGTCGGCGGCGTCGTAGATGCGATGGAGGGGGCCCAGCCCGCGCAGCCGATCGTCGGGTGTCGGCGGGGAAGGGGCGCCGGGGTAGGTCACGTTGTGGGCCGACATGGCGTGGCTGCAAGTGTTGAGCATCGACGTGAACAGCTCCTGCCCGCCGCCTCCGGCGTCGCGGGCTGCCAGCCCGAAAAGGATGGCAGTGGCCACCCCGAGGGCGGCGAACCCGTCGGCCTGGGCATTGGCCGAGGAGTTAGCCGCCCACAGCCGGCGCATGCCGTCCTGGATCTGCTCGATGGTGAGGCCGGGCGACTCGGGAACGGTGGCAGCGGTGTTGGCCAGGGGAATCCCGCTGGCTGCTCCGATGCTCGGTGCGAATGCGGGCCGGTCTCCGTAGGGGCCGTCGACGCCGTATCCCGGCGCATTCACGTAGATCAGCTCTGGGTTCAGCTTCCTGAGACTCTGGTAGTCGAGCTGCAACCTCTGCACCGCGCCCGCCCGGAATCCCTGGATCACGACATCGACATCCTTGGCGATCTCGCGCACTAGGGCCCTGCCGTCGGTGGTGGACAGATCGACGCAGATGCTCTCCTTGCCCTGCATCACCTTGGCCCCGCCCGCCTCGGGAAACGGGAGCATGGTGCGGATGGCGTCGCCGGCCATCTTCTCCACCTTGATCACCCGGGCCCCGAGGTCGGTGAGCATGGTCGGGCCGTGCGGGGCGGCGAAGAGCATCGCCAGCTCGAGGATCTTCACCCCGTCAAGGGGCAGACCGCCGGGCCGGGCCGCCGGGTGCTCAGCCGGCGGCGAGCCCCCGAACTCAGGGGGGGCCTCCGGGGGCATTTCGGCCAGGATCTCCTGGCGGTGCTCGTCCAGGGCGGGCGCGCCGCGACCGAGGCAGGCCGGCGTCTTGGCGGCCTTGACCAGTGGGCCGGGTTGGCGCACCGGGCCGCGCTCGGCGTCGGGGAGCTCGGCGGTCATCTGGTCGTGGATGAGCTGCGGATGCTCCAGCACCGCCAAACCGCTGCGGAGCTGCTCGGCGAACACGTTGTGGTCTTGCTCGAACACCTCCTGCCACTCGGCCAGTGTCTTGTGATTGGCCGCCTCCAGCATCCTGGTCCACAGCTCCATGCGCTTGTCGGGGTCGCTCACCGCCGGGACGCCCTTCCAGTCTTCGTGATCGAGCATCCATTCCAAGCCCAGAGCCCTCATCTTGGCGGCGAACAGGTGGGGGCCGACCGAGGCGAACTGCAACCAGTGCCCGTCGGCGGTGAGCGCCACCGTCAGCATGAAGATGAGGGGGCTGAGCGGGCAGCCCCGCTCGTCGTAGGCCTCGGCCGCGGTGTAGGCGTCGGGCCAGCGCTGGGCAACCAGGTACTCGAACCAAACCCACGGGTCGAGGGCGGCGAATCCCTGGGCCAAGTTGGCCTCCACCAGTTGTCCCCGTCCGCTCCGCGCCCTCTCGTGCAGAGCGGCCAGCGTTCCGTGAAGCGCCACCTGGCTGGCCGGGAATGCGGCGAACGGCGCGGTCACGAAGGGAGGAGCGTCAAAGGGGCTCATCCGGCTGAACAGGTGGTTGACGCCGAGCCTGGCCAACACCAGATCCTCGTCGACGGGAACGTCTGCAAATGGCCCAAGGCGGCCGAACGCGGTCACCGAGGTGTGGATGAGGCCGGGGTTGGCCTGGGCCAGGCGCTCATGCGACAGGCCGAGCCCATCGAGCTCGCCCGGCTTGCATGTCTCGACCAGCACATCGGCTTTGGCGGCGAGGCGACGCACCACCTCGCGGTCGTTGCCGTCGTGGAGATCCAAAACGATGCTGCGCTTGCCCCGGCACCAGAACGGGTAGGCCGCCTCTTGGCGCAACGGCGATCCCCCGGGCGGCTCCACCCACACCACATCGGCGCCGAAGTCGGCCAAGAATTGGCTGACCTGGGCGCCGATCCGGCTGGGCGACAGGTCGACAACCCGAAGATGTCCGAACGGGCCCACAAATCGCACTCTAGTTGTCTGGGTTGCAGCCGTGGCGTCCTGATGCAGAACCATCACCTGGCGCACGGTGTATGGCAGACGAAGGAGTGTGCGATGCCCAGCGCCCTGGGGTTAGTCGGTGTAGGTGACGTTGCCGGTTGTCTCGCTGCGGTTGGCGACGCCCGGTCCCCACACGAGGGTCAGGCCGAGCTGGTCTTCTGTGCCGACGGCCACGGTGACGGTGGCGGTGGTGTGGTCGGCTGACAGGGAGATGAAGGTGTTCTGGCCGAGCCGGCCGTCGCGCAGCGGGGCCAGCAGGATCGACACCGAGCGGCTGGGGATGCAGTCGAGGCTGACCTCGAAGTCGACCGAGTGGTCGCTGCGGCTGGCCTCGGGGCTGCTGATCAAAAGCGTCGGGCGGCTAGCGCAGGCGGCCAGCACCGCCTCGTCGGGCTCGTCCTGCACCGGCGGAGGCGGCGGTGGTGGCGGAGGTGGTGGCGGAGGTGGAGGCGGAGGCGGAGGAGGCGGAGGCGGAGGCGGAGGTGGTGGCGGAGGCGGAGGCGGAGGCGGAGGCGGAGGCGGTGGCGGAGGCGGAGGCGGAGGCGGAGGCGGAGGTGGAGGCGGTGGCGGTGGCGGAGGCGGTGGCGGAGGTGGTGGCGGAGGCGGCGTCTGCTGGGGGGCCGCCTCCACCGCCGTCAGTTCCGCCGCCACCTCATCCCACACGGGACTGGAGTGAGCGTCGGCCATCTGCCGCGCCTCGGCCGCGGTCATCGCCCCGCCGATCACCGCGGCCGGGTCGAGCGCGCCGAGGCCGGCCAGCGCCCGCTGCCAGCGCCTCACATGCGCGGCGCCGTGCTGAGTCTGCGACGCCAACACCTCGACCTTCGCGACCACCGCGGGGTCCACCGCGTAGCCGGTCTGCGCCTGGGCCGGGTCGTCATCATCGGCGACCGTCACGGTCTCTGTTGACGGCGTCCCCACCGTGTAGCCGCCGGCGGCGTTGACGGTCAGGGTGACCTGCCCGTCGGGCTCGTCCGTGTCGTCGTCGGCAGTGGCAATCGTGACCGTGACGCTGCCCGAGGCGGGGATCGTGACGCTGGCGGGAAGCGGCCCGTACCCGAAATCGCCCGACGCAGCGACCGTCACAGCAACCGGCAGGCCCGCCGCCGGGGCCGGGCTCGCCGACACCGTGAACGTCACCGGGTCGCCCTCGGCCCCGCCCGCAGCCGCAGTGACACTCACCACCGGCACCGGAGGCGGAGGCGGCGTCTGCACTGCGGCTGCCTCCAATGCGGTCAGCTCCGCGACGACCTCGTCCCAGACCGGGCTGGAGTGAGCGTCGGCCATCTGCCGCGCCTGCGCAGCGGTCATTGCCCCGCCGGTCACCGCGCCCGGGTCGAGCGCGCCGAGGCCGGCCAGCGCCCGCTGCCAGCGCCTCACATGCGCCGACCCGTGCTCGGACTGCGACGCCAACACCTGCACCTTCGCCACCACCGCCGCGTCCACCACGTAACCGTCGGACTGCGCTCCGTCCTCGCTGTCGACGCTCAGGGCCGACACCGCAACGCTTCGCTGACGACCCGGCTGCAACGGGCAATACGCCAACCCGTCCGCAGTATCGATCCCCGGCTTCGCCCCGCAATACTTCAACACCGGATACTCAGACGACAAACCAAAATCCCACGGATCATCCCCCGCACCATCGCCGTCCACGTCCAGATTCCAAGTCGAGTAGATGCCTTCATAGCCCGTAGGGGACTGCAACTGCGCCGTCGTATAGCCCACCCCGCAATCCGGGCTGTCGGCCTGACCCGACGCCTCGGTATCCCAATAGTTCGAGCCCAATGAGCGGGGCTGCGTTTGGGGCGAGCCAATGCACCCGCTGACCAGGCCGCCTACGGTGGCTGCTTGCGGAGCCGACACCTGTCCGGTTGCATAACTTGCGAGCATCCAACTGAACGTCGTCCAGTGCGCCAGCCAGCCGGTCAAGCCGCCGACGCGCGTCCGCACGGTGCCGTCGAACCTGACCCCCAGTTCCCCCGTGACGGAGCCAGAAGCGTAGGCGGCCTTGACATGCCCGCAGGACTGAAAGCCCACCAAGCCGCCGACGTTGATCTCGCCGGTCACGGCGCCAGCGGCATAGGCCGCAGCGGCACTGCCGCAACCGAGGCTCCCGATCAGACCGCCGACGTTGATCTCGCCGGTCACGGCGCCGGTGGCATAGCTCTCGATCACCAAGCCAGAGCCCCGCGCACTGCCGACCAGACCCCCCACCTCGTACTCCCCGGACAGATCGAGTTCGGACCAGACGCCGCTGACGCGTGCTCGCTCCAATGCTCCTGCCAGTACCCCGACGTACCTTCTCCCGCGCACCCCGCTGTCGGGGTTGGGGGCACTCAGCCCGACATTGCGCACATGTGCGCCGGGACCGAGGTAGCCGAACAGTCCGACGTAGTACCGCCACCGGTCGCCGATGTGCAGGTTGGCGATAGTGCGCCCATTGCCCTCGAAGACCCCCGTGAACATCCGCGCCAGCGCATTAGGCCGCTCCCCATAACGGATGTGCTCGTCCTTGCCGGATATGTAGCCCCACAGACGCAACTCCTGCGCCCCGCCGTAGACCGCTTCGCCGCCCATCAGCGGCACCCAGCCCTTGCCGCCGTTCCAGAACTCGTCGCCGGAGTCAGCCTGCCCGTTGCCGTTCGTGTCAAAGTCCAGATCAGCCGCCAGCTCATAGCCCGCACAGCCCGCAACCGGGCAGCCCATGCCGACGGCCGCGTCGGGGAACGCAGCCGCATACATGGTCGCGCCGTCAGGGTCGTGGCCCGTGTAGCCGTCGCTGTCGGCCGGGTACACATCAGCGGCGCCGTCGCCGTCGAGATCCCACCGGACCGCGTTCAACTGCGCGAGGCTCGATATCTCGATCAGCCCGTCATCATCGACGTCGTAATCCACAGGCGGCGGCGTCTGCGCGCCCACCGGAACCGCCGCCACCAGCGCAACAACCAAAAACGCCGCCCCACAACGCCTCACAAACCGCACCAACAACGCAAAGGAGGAGGGGGAGGGGGAGGGGGGAAAGAAGATATAGGACACCGCGATGCACCTCGCAATCAGAACAGCCCGCCCAAAGGTACCCGCACAGAATACCCC
>JAPPMA010000095.1 GCA_028819295.1 bacterium
GCCGTAGAGATCGCCGAGATAGCTCTGCCAGCCGAAGGTGTTCGACTCCCTGGTCCAGATCATCAGGTCGTCGAGCCGGCTAGACGGCGTGACCTGGCGGTCGTCGAGCATCGGGCAGTCGAGGAGCTGGAACTGCACCGGCACCTCGCCCCGGTCCCTGGCCAGCAGTGCCAGCGCCGCGCACAGTCCTCCCCCGGCGCTGACCCCGGTAATGCCGATCTTGTGCGGGTCGATCCCGATCTCCTCGGCGTTGTCATGCGTCCACTTCAAACCTTCGTAGCAGTCCTCGAGCGGGCCGGGATAGGCGGTCTCCGGCGACAGGCGGTACTCCACCGACACGCCGACGATGCCGTACTCCTGGCACCACCGGTCGAACTTGGCGTCGTCGATGTCGCGGGTGCCCATAACGTAGCCCCCGCCGTGGATCGAGTACACGCACGGCAGCGGACCCTCCAGCCCCGCCGGACGGTGTACCCGCACCACCACGCCGTTGGCCTCGTTGACCACGAGATCGGTGCGCTCCACTGCATCGCTGAGCTCAGGAGGTTCCATCATCTCCATGTTCCGCAGATCAGGCAAGGTATCTGCGTTGAACTGCCCGATAGGGATCATGTCCTTGAGCGGTTCGATCTCCTCATGCAACGCCACCGTGGCCATGCCAACTCCTTCCTCAACCTGGCCGATAGCCAGGTCGTCTCGACGGCCCCGATTATTAGGCCACAACCTACCCCAAACGCTGTAGGCTGGGCGCTGATGTCCGCAGGGAACGCAATGGCCCCGAATACTGGGCCCCAAACGCTGACATGGGTACGACGGGAGCTTCCTGGATAATCTGCCGGGCAATGTCTGGTGCCTGCGGGCTGGGCCTGCGATGATCCTCCAGCACCTGCGGGCGGTGGAGGTGGGCGGGGGAATTGCCGCTTCTTATGCCGGGAAGCTGCTGGCCGATTCCGGGGCCGATGTGGTCAAGATCGAGCCTCCAGGCGGCGAGCCCTTGCGCCGGTGGTCGGCTTCAGGCGCGGAGCTGGGCGACAAAGACGGCCCGCTGTTCCAATTTCTGAACACCTCCAAGCGCTCAGTGGCCGGCGACCCCAGCGCCCCGGCCATGGCCGAACTGCTGGCCAGCGCCGACATCCTCATCGACTCCACCGAACGGGGGCTGCCTGCGGCAGTCGTCGACGCCGCCCGAGGGGCCAACCCCGCCCTCGTGCTGGTATCGATCTCCCCTTGGGGGCGCACCGGCCCCCACGCCCATCGGCCGGCCACCGAGTTTACCCTCCAGGCCGAGTGCGGGGGCATCGGCAAGCGGGGCAACCCCGAGCGCCCACCGGTGCAGGCCGGCGGCGCCATCGGCGAATGGACCGCGGGGATCTACGCCGGGGTGGGGGCGCTGGCCGCCGCTCGGGCCGCGGGGCGCAGCGGTCAGGGCGACCATGTGGACGTGTCCATGTTCGAGACGATGGTTATGACCATGACCACCTACTCGTGGATCAACGCCGAGTTCACCGGCGAGACCGCCCCCGAGCGGCCCGGTCGCAGCGTGGAGCTGCCCTCCATCGAGCCCACCGCCGACGGCCATGTGGGCTTCTGCACCGTGGCCCGACAGCAATTCCTGGACTTCCTGGCGATGATCGGCCGCTCCGACTGGATGGGCGACGAGGAGATGTGCGGCCACGGCGGCCGTTGGAAGCGACGGGACGAGTTCCGAGCCGCCGTACACGCCTGGACCACCCCGCGAACCACCGCCGAGGTGATCGCCGAGGCTTCAGCCCGACGAATACCGGTGGCCCCCATCGGCGACGGGGCCACCGTGCCCGCCCTGGAAGCGTTCTCCGGCCGGGAGGCCTTCACCACCAACCCCTCGGGCGGCTTCACCCAGCCCGCCGTTCCCTACCGGCTGCACGGTGCCGCTACCCGACCTTTCGAACCGGTCCCCGCCGCCGGAGAGCACACCGGCCAGATCGAGGCCCGCACTCCGCAACCAAGTCGCGGCGAACCCGCCGCGCTCCCCCTGGCCGGTGTGCGAGTGATCGATTTCACCGCCTGGTGGGCCGGGCCCATCGCCAGCCACTCGCTAGCGCTGCTCGGCGCCGACGTGGTCAAGATCGAGTCGGTCCAGCGGCCCGACGGGATGCGCTTCGCCTCGGCCCGTCCGCCCTCGGAGGATCACTGGTGGGAATGGGGCATGGTCTTCCATGGGGCCAACACCAACAAGCGAGGCGTCACCCTCGACCTCCGCTCCCCTGAGGGGGTGGCGGTGGCCGAGCGGCTCATCGCCGGCGCCGACGTGGTGATCGAGAACTTCACCCCTCGGGTGATGGACGGCTTCGGGCTGACCTGGGAGCGGCTGTCGTCCCTCAACCCGAGGCTGATCATGGCCCGGATGCCCGCCTTCGGCCTCAGCGGCGCCTGGCGGGACAACACCGGATTCGCCCAGACCATGGAACAGCTCACCGGCATGGCCAACATCACCGGCTATCCCGATGAGGATCCCCAGATCCCCCGGGGGCCGTGCGACCCGCTGGCCGGGATGCACGCGGTGTTCGCCACCCTCACTGCCCTGGATGAGAGGGACCGCACCGGCGAGGGGTGTCTGGTGGAGGTGACCATGGTGGCCGCCGCCCTCAACGCCGCGGCCGAGCAGCTTGTTGAGCGCTCCGCCCTCGGCCGCCAGCTTCCCCGGGAGGGCAACCGCGGGCCGCGGGCCGCTCCCCAGGGCGTGTATGCCGCAGCCGGTTTCGAGCGCTGGGTGGCCGTGGCGGTGGCCGACGACCAACAGTGGAAGGCCCTCTGCGGCCTGCTCGACCGCCCCGACTGGGCCGGCTACGACACCGCCGACAAGCGCCGGGCCGCGGCCGACGCCATCGATGCCGGGCTCGGCGAATGGATTGCCCCCCAAACAGACGCCGACGCGGTGGCGAAGCTGAACGCGGCCGGCGTTCCGGCCAGCGTGGTGGTGCTGCCCGCAGAGATCGGCGACCACCCCCAGCTTCGGGCCCGGTCGTTCATAGAGCCGATCGACCACCCGGTGTGCGGAGAAGTCCTGGCCGCCAGCCTTCCCTTCCGGTTCGGATCGTCACCCGGCCCCTGGACCAAGACCCCGGCCCCCACCCTCGGCCAGCACAATCGCGAGGTGCTGGGCGGCGAGCTGGGCCTGAGCGGCGAAGAGCTGGCTGAATTGGAGGCCAAGGGCGTCATCGGCACCCGCCCTGCCGGGCTCTAGCCGGCGCCCTCGGGATCGGAGCGGCTGGGGCTTATGCCCAATGAGGCCGACTCCACCAGCCTCACCAGGTTGCCGGGGTCGCAGTCCATGGTGCCCTGGGTGGTGGGGTGGCGGCGGATCCAGCCGCTGGGGGTGGGGCTCACCAGCATGAAGCACGGCGACGGAATCCCCTCGGCGGGATTGGTCGGGCCGTGGAGACCCCGTGCGTCCCATTCGGTGATGGTGCCCGCCGCCTCGATCACCAGTTCCCGGGTCAACCCCCCGCCACTGGTGAACATCGCCCGGTTCACCGCCTCCTCGAACAGCAGCGCAGATGCCCAGCTCGACAGGCCGATCAGCTCCAGCTCGGCTTCTTCGTCCACTTCTTCTCGCAGGAAGAGCACGTATCTCACCAGCTCGACGTTGTCGCCGGGCTCCTCGAACGGGAGCATCCCGATGCTCACCCAGATGTTCGCCCCCAACTCCCCTGCCTGCTCAACCCAGCTCTGGGAATAGCAGTCGGTCGAGCACAGCACGAAGAACTCCCCCCCGGTGGGCTCCTCTTCGATGGCAGCGACGTCTGCTCCCGGCTCAATGGGCTCATCCTCGGTTTCCGAGCCTGTCCCCTCGTTGGGCGACGGGGTGGCCTCTTCCCCAACAGTTCCGGCGGGCTCCTCCTCCGCAGGGGCACCAAATGAAAAGATCGGCAACTGCCCCATCAAGTTCTCCCAGGCATTGAGCAGCTCGAGAAGCCGCTGGCTGTCCGCCGACCAGAAGATCCCCCGAGCGTTTGCCTCCAGCAGGGCGGACGCCAGCGCGTCGTAGTCCTCGCCGACCACATCGGCGGTGGCCTGGAATGCGAATCCGAACCCCTCCGCGGTCGCCGCCTCGATGTCCCGCTGGGCCCGGTAGAAGGCCACCGGCAGATCCAGAATCACCGTGCCCAATGCGGCCGAGGACTGCGGATAGCGCTCGCTCAAGAACCGGGCCGCACCGGCCTGCCACAAGACGTTGGAGGTGGGGTTGGACACGAACGTCACCGGCGACTCCCGCCGGGCCGGGCTCAGGGCGGCGGCCGGGAAGTCGGGCAGGCGGCAGGACTCGTCGCTCAGCAGATCCACCCCGTCGCCGTCGAAGATCGCGTAGGAGCCCACCAAAGCGAAGACATCGCTCTCGCAGGCCTCTTGAATGGCGGCCCGGTGGTCGAACACGTTGGAATCGATCATGACGATTTCCACATCCCGGCCGCCGAGCCCGCCGCTGCTGTTCACGGCCTGGGCCCAGGCCCGCATGGCCAGCCACGCCGACTCGCTGCCCCCGGTCACCGCGTTGCCCGCGCTGGCGTCAGCGATCACCCCGATTCTGACCACCTCGTCGCTGATGCCGGGCGTCCCAGGCTCAGCGGTCGGCCCCGGCGCCTCCGGTGCCACGGCTTCCGCGGTGGGAGTGGGCGTGGCCAGGGCGGGCCTCGACACCACCGGGCCCTCGAGGTCGGGGGTCTTGCAGGCTGCGACCGCCAAGGCCAGTGCCACCGTCAGCGCCAACGGCGCGGAGGCGAGCTTGAGCAAGCGGGCGGTTCCCACGCCCTTATCGTCGCGCGAATCTGCTGCGGTGTGGGCCGCGGGTTCAGGCCCGGGCCGCGGCGAAGCCCTGCTCCAGGTCGGCGATGATGTCGTCCACCGACTCCAGCCCGACCGACAGCCGCACCAGTCCGGGGTAGACCCCGGTGCTGATCTGCTCTTGTTCGGTGAGCTGGGAGTGGGTGGTGGACGCCGGGTGGATCACCAGGCTGCGCACGTCGCCGATGTTGGCCACATGGCTGTGCAGGGTGAGCGCGTTCACGAACTTCTCGCCGGCATCGCGTCCGCCCTTGATGTGGAAGGCGGGCACCGAGCCGTGGCCTTTGCCGCCGGTGTAGTGGTTCATCCGATCGTGCCAGGGGCTTGACGACAGTCCGCCGAATTGCACCGACTCCACCTGGCCGTGGCCCTCGAGGTACTCCGACACGGCTTGGGCGTTGGAGCAGTGGCGCTCCATGCGCAGGCTGAGGGTCTCCACGCCCTGGAGGAAGTAGAAGGCGTTCTGCGGGGAGATGGCCGCGCCGATGTCCCGAAGAAGCTGCACCCGGGCTTTGATGATGTAGGAGCCGTTGCCCAAAGCGGGCCAGAAGGCCAGGCCGTGGTAGCTGGGGTCGGGCTCGGTGAAGTTGGGGAAGCGGCCGCTGGCCCCGTAGTCGAAGGTGCCGCCGTCGATGATGGCCCCGCCGATGGAGTTGCCGTGGCCGCCGATGAACTTGGTCATGGAGTGGACCACGATGTCGGCCCCGTGCTCCAGCGGGCGAATCAGGTAGGGAGACGGCACCGTGTTGTCCACCATCAGGGGGATGCCCTCGGCGTGGCCCACCGCGGCGACGCCCTCGATGTCGAGGCAGTCGTTCTTGGGGTTGCCGATGGTCTCGGCGTAGAGCACCTTGGTGTTCTCCCGGATGGCGTTCTTCCAGGCGCCCAAGTCGTCGGGATCCTCGATGAACGACACCTCGATGCCCATCTTGGGCAGGGTGTAGTGCAGAAGGTTGTAGGTGCCGCCGTACAGCGACGCGGAGGACACCACATGGTCGCCCGACTCGGCCAGGTTCAGGATGGCCAGCGTCTCCGCAGCCTGGCCCGAGGCCATGGCCAGCGCTCCGGGAATCCCGATGGCGGTCTCGGTGCCGCCCTCCAGCGCGGAGAGCCGAGCCTCCAGCACCATCTGGGTGGGGTTCATGATGCGGGTGTAGATGTTGCCCACCTCGGCCAGCCCGAACAGCGCGGCGGCGTGCTCGGTGTCGCGGAACACATAGGAGGTGGTCTGGTAGATGGGCACAGCCCGCGATCCGGTGGCCGGATCGGGCTCCTGCCCGGCATGGATCTGCTTGGTCTCAAAGCCCCAGTTTTCGCTCACGGCTCTTCTCACTTTCTTTCGGAGTTGCCGGGTAGATACTAATGAATTGCTGCCGTTTGGCAGCTATCGAAGGCCGGCCCGGGGGCTATTCCTTTCCCTGACCTCCGGACACGGCTTGGACGCTCTGGCGGCCCTCGGAGATCCACGGCATCATGGCCCGCAGCTCAGCCCCCACCGCCTCGATGGGGTGTTGCTGGCCTTCGGCCTCCATCCTCAAGAAATTGGGACGGCCGCTGCGGCTCTCGCTCATCCACTCGTCGGCAAACGAACCGCTCTGGATCTCGTCCAGGATCCTCTTCATCTCGGCTCGGGTGGCGTCGTTGATGATGCGGTCGCCCCGGCTCAGGTCTCCGTACTCGGCGGTGTCGGAGATGGAGTAGCGCATACCGCCAATCCCCTCCTCGTACATGAGATCGACGATCAGCTTCAGCTCGTGGAGACACTCGAAATAGGCCACCTCGGGCTGGTAGCCGGCCTCGCACAGGGTTTCGAACGCCGCGGTCACCAGCGAGGTAACCCCGCCGCACAGCACCACCTGCTCTCCGAACAGGTCGGTCTCGCACTCCTCGGCGAAGGTGGTCTCGATCACGGCGGCGCGGGCGCCGCCGATGGCGTCGGCATAGGCCAGGGCCAGCCCCCGGGCGCTGCCAGTGGCGTCGTGGTCCACCGCGATCAGACAGGGCACGCCGCCGCCCTCGACATAGGTGCGCCGCACCAGGTGGCCGGGGCCCTTGGGGGCCACCATGGCCACGTCCACGCCCTCGGGCGCTGAGATCAAATTGAAGCGCACGTTGAAGCCGTGGGCGAAGAACAGGGCGTCGCCGGGCTGGAGGTGGGGCTCGATGTGGGTCTGGTAGATGTCGGCCTGCTCGGTGTCGGGCAGCAACAGCATGATGATGTCGGCTTCGGCCGACGCCTCAGCCATCGACCTCACCGGCAGGCCGGCCTCGGCGGCCTTGGTCGCCGACGACGAGCCGTCCCGCAGCCCCACCCGCACGTCGATCCCGGAGTCCTTCAGGTTCAGGGCGTGGGCGTGGCCTTGCGATCCGTACCCCAGAATCGCCACCTTGCGGTCGGCGATGTGGGAGCGGTCCACATCATTCTCATACAACACGGTTGCCATTGGTTTTCCTCGGTTGGTTGGGGCCGTCAGGGGGTCAGGGGGTCGGGGGCCGACTTCACCAGCTTGGGCAGTGCCACTTTTCCGGTGCGCTGCACGTCCACGATCCCATAGGGTCGCAGAAGGTCCTCGAAGTCATCCACTCGGCTGGGCGATCCGGTGAGCGACACCATGATCTCGTCGTATCCCACGTTCAACACGGTGGCCTGGAACACCCTCACCAGATCCAGAATCTGGCCGCGAATGGACGGGTCGGCTCGAACGGTGGCCATCATCAGCTCCCGCTCGACGCTGACGGCGGGGTTCAACTCTTGGATGTCCACCACGTTGACCAGCTTGTCGAGCTGCTTCACCACCTGCTCCATCGGTGCTGCGTCCACCCCCACCACGATGGTGAGGCGGCTGAACCGCTCGTCGTCGGTGGGGGCCACGGCCAGCGACTCGATGTTGAAACCCCGGCGGGCGAATAGCCCGGCCACTCGGGCCAGCACGCCGGCCTTGTTCTCCACCCGCACTACCAGTGTGGTGGTGCCCCCGCCGTCGGCGGCGGTCATCGGGGCTGGTCCCGCTGAGAGGGATCCACCACCATGTCGCTGTTGGACATGCCAGCCGGGACCATGGGGAAGACGTTCTCCTCAGCTTCGCAGCGGAACTCCACCACTACCGGCTGGTCGTTGATCTCATTGGCTTGGGCGATGGCCGGACCAACCTCTTCGGGCGACTCCACCCGAAGCCCGACACAGCCCAGCGCCTCAGCCCACATCTTGTAGTCGGGCACGTCGCGGGTGAGGTAAACCTCGGAATAGCGCTCCTCGTAGAACATCTCCTGCCACTGGCGGACCATGCCCAGATACGCGTTGTTGATGAGGGCGACCTTGATGGGGAACCCCTCGGTGGCCGCGGTGACCAGCTCTTGGGCGGTCATCTGGAAGCAGCCGTCGCCGTCCACTGCCCACACCATGCGGTCGGGCCGGCCCGCCTTGGCCCCGATGGCGGCAGGTATGGCGAATCCCATTGTGCCCAGGCCGCCCGAGTTCACCCATGTGTAGGGGTGGTTGAACTTCCAGTACTGGCTGGTCCACATCTGATGCTGGCCCACTCCCGAGGCCACGATGGTGTCGGAGGGGGTGGAGTCCCGAAGCTGCTCCAGCACGTATTGGGGCTTCAGCATCTCATCGCCCTTCGACTGCTCATAGGTAAGCGGGAATCGCTCTTGCCATCCGCTGATGCGGGACCGCCACTGGTTCCGGTCGGGCTGCGCCTCGCGGCCCCCCATCTCCTTCAGCGCCTTCACCAACTCCTCGATGACCACCCGGCAGTCGCCCTGAATGGCTACGTCCGGGCGGCGCACCTTGCCCAGTTCGGCGCTGTCGATATCAACGTGGATGATCTTGGCCAAGGGGGCGAACCCGGCCACCTTGCCGGTCACCCGGTCGTCGAAGCGGGCTCCCAGCGCGATGAGCAGGTCGGACTCCTGCATGGCGGTGACCGCGGTGTAGTTGCCGTGCATGCCGGGCATGCCCAAACACAGCGGGTGGTCGTCGGGGAAGCCTCCCCGGTTCATCAGCGTGGTGACCACGTGGATGCCGGTGAGCTCAGCCAGCTCCAAGAGGGCTTCCGCCCCTCGGGACTTCAAGATGCCGCCCCCGGTGTAGAGAACCGGGCGCTCGGCCTCGCAGATGAGCTTGGCCGCTTGACGTATCAGCTCGGCGTCGCCCGCCTGGTTGGGGAGGTAGCCGGGCAGGTCGTGGCTGTCAGGGGTGTACCACTCCATCGCCGAGCGGGGGTTGTTGGGGTCGACGATGTCTTTGGGAATGTCCACCAGCACCGGGCCGGGGCGGCCGGTGGTGGCGATGTAGAAGGCGTCGTGGATCACCTGGGGGATGTCGGCTGCCTCGGTCACCAGGTAGTTGTGCTTGGTCACCGACATGGTGATGCCGGTGGTGTCGCACTCCTGGAAGGCGTCGGTGCCGATGGCCGCGTAGGGAACCTGGCCGGTGACCACCACCATGGGGATGGAGTCCATGTAGGCATCGCACAGGGGGGTGACGATGTTGGTGGCCGCCGGACCCGAGGTGACCATGGCCACGCCGGGGCGTCCGGTGGCGTGGGCGTACCCCTCGGCCATGTGGCCGGCACCCTGCTCATGGCGCACCAGCACGTGGCGAATAGACGAGTCGATCAGCGGGTCGTACACCGGCAGGATGGCCCCGCCGGGCAGCCCGAACAAGATGTCCACGCCCTCGTTCTCAAGGGCCTTCATCAGGGCTTGTCCGCCGTTCATATTCATGTTGGATCCACCTTTCGGGCTTCTCCCAAATGGAAAGACCTCCCGGTGTGGGAGGTCGGTAGCGCCCGGTCCCCGGGCCGAGCCGGGACCGCGCTAAAGGCGTACTACGAGAATCGCTCCAGTGTGGGGATGGCGCTTCATAGGATGCCACCAGTATGAACGCTAGGAACTGCTTGTGACAAGACGATTAGGGGTGTATCCCGGTTCGTTCAACCCGCCCACCATCGGGCATATGGCCATTGCCCAGGCGGCCAGACAGCAGCGGGGGCTCGATCGGGTGGATTTGGCGGTGTCGCGGGTGGCACTGGGCAAAGAGCCTGCGGCGGTCCCCTCGCTCGAAGACCGCATCGCGGTGCTGGAGGCATCGGTGGCCGACATCGACGGCGTGGAGGTTGTGGTCACCGACCATCAGCTCCTCGTAGACATCGCCCAGGGGTACGACGTGGTGGTGATGGGTGCCGACAAGTGGGCCCAAGTGCAAAACCCGGCGTTCTACGGGAACTCGGCCGAGGCCCGCGACCAGGCAGTGGAAGCCCTGCTGGAGTTGGACCTTGCCATCGCTCCCCGACCGCCCTTCGCGGTGCTGAGCGGAGCTGAGTTGGACGTGGCTCCAGAGATGGTCGAGGTGTCGTCCAGCGGGGCCCGCCAAGGCCGGTTGGAGTGGATGACGCCTGCGGCTCGGGCTTTCGACGATGCTACTGGGGCCTGGTCAGACCCCGGTCTCCACAACCGGTTCAGGCCTCGGTTATAGCGCCCTTTTCGGCCCCCTGGGCCAAGCGGGCGTACTTGGCCAGCACGCCCTTGGTGTAGCGGGGCTCGGGCGGCTTCCAGTTGGCCCGCCGCTCAGCCAGGGTGGCCTCGTCCACCAGCAGGTCGATGGAGTGGTCCCGCACGTCTATTCGAATCCGGTCGCCCTCGGCCACCAGCGCAATGGGCCCGCCCTCGGTGGCCTCAGGGGCCATGTGGCCCACGCAGAACCCGTGGGTGCCCCCCGAGAACCGGCCATCGGTGACCAGGGCAGCGTCTCCGCCGCGGCCCGCGCCCTTCATCGCCCCGGTAATGGCCAGCATCTCCCTCATGCCCGGGCCGCCCTTGGGCCCCTCGTAGCGGATCACAACGATGTCGCCGGCTTCGATGCGGCCGCTCAGCACCGCGTCCATGGCCGTGTCTTCGCCGTCGAACACCCGGGCCCGGCCCTCGAAGTGGTCGAAGTCGATGCCGGCCACCTTCAGCACCGCCCCGTTGGGGGCCAGCGATCCGGTGAGCACGGCTATTCCGCCGACGTCGTGCAGCGGATCGTCCAGGCCGTGAATCACCTCTCCGTCCGGGCCGGGCGGGTCGAGCAGGGCCAGGTTCTCGGCCATGGTCTTGCCGGTGACGGTGACCTCGTCGCCGTGCAGCAGACCCTCGTCCAGCAGCATCTTCATCACCACCGGAACCCCGCCGATGCGGTCGATGTCGGCCATGTGGTACTGCCCGTGGGGCTTGGTGTCGGCCAGGTGGGGAACCCGGGCCGCCACCTTGTTGAAGTCGTCCAGCTCCAGCTCCACCCCGGCCTCCCAGGCGATGGCCAGCAGGTGCAGCACCGCGTTGGTCGACCCGCCCAGGGCCATGGTCACCGCGATGGCGTTCTCGAACGCCCCCTTGGACATGATGGCGCGGGGTCGGATGTTGTCCCGCAACAGCCCGATCACCGCGGTGCCGCTGGCATAGCTGTAGTCGTCGCGGCGGCGGTCCACCGCCGCGGCTGAGGCGCTTCCCGGCAGCGACATGCCCAGCGCCTCCCCGATCGAGGCCATGGTGTTGGCCGTGAACATCCCCGCGCAGGAGCCCTCGGTGGGGCACGCATTGCGCTCGATGGCGTCGAGCTCATCATCGTCGATATCGCCCACCGCATGAGCTCCGACGGCCTCGAACACGCTCACGATGTCGAGCACCTGGCCGTTGTGCTGGCCGGGGAGGATGGATCCCCCGTAGACGAACACCGACGGCAGGTTGAGGCGGGCCGCGGCCATCAGCATGCCGGGCAGCGACTTGTCGCAGCCCGCGAAGCTGACGAAGGCGTCCAGCCGCTCGGCGTGCATCACCGCCTCCACTGAGTCGGCGATGATCTCCCGGCTCACCAGGGAGGCCCGCATCCCCTCGTGGCCCATGGAGATTCCGTCGGACACCGCAATGGTGCTGAACTCGATGGGGAAGCCGCCGGCGTCGCGAACGCCCTGCTTGGCCCGCTTGGCCAGGCGGTCCAGCGGCAGATTGCAGGGGGTCACCTCGTTCCACGACGACGCCACCCCCACCTGGGGCTTGTCCCAGTCGTCGTCGGTCATGCCCACGGCCCGCAGCATGGCCCTCGCCGGGGCCCGCTCAGCCCCGGAGGTGACCTCGTGAGAACGTGGCTTCATATCGCTCATAGCGACAGGCTACCTAGTGGGATGGCGCAGATTAGAGGGCAAATGGGTTTGCGCAAGTCGCCCCATGACCGGGAGATCGCCCGCCTGGCCGTTCCCGCCCTCGGCGCGCTGATTGCCGAGCCGCTCTACACCCTGGCCGACACCGCGGTGGTGGGTCATCTGGGCACGCCCCACTTGGGCGGGCTGGCGGTGGCCTCGCAGGTGCTGTTGGGGGCGTTGTCGCTGTTCATCTTCCTGGCCTACGGGACCACCGCCGCGGTGGGACGGCTCATCGGTGCGGGTGACCATCGCCGGGCCGCGCAGCAGGCGGTGCAGGGGCTGTGGTTGGCCGGGGCGGTCGGCGCGGTGCTGGCCGCAGCGGCCTTCGTGTTCGCCGACCCCCTGCTGAGGATCCTCGGGGCCGACGGCGAGGTGCTGGCCCAGGGCCGGATCTACTTGCGGATCAGCATCTTCGGCCTGCCGGGCATGCTCATCACCTTGGCCGGGGTGGGCTACCTGAGAGGGCTTCAAGACACACTGCGCCCACTGAAGGTGGCGGTGCTCACTGCCGGGCTGAACCTGGCCCTGGAGTTGGTGCTGATCTACGGGCTCGGCTTCGGTATCGGCGCCTCGGCGCTGTCAACCGTGGTGGCCCAATGGCTCGCGGCGGGGGCCTATGTGTGGTGGATTCGGGAGGCGGTGAAAGTCCACGGGGTGACCATGGCCCCCGACCGCTCGATGATCGCCCGTCTGGCGGTGGTGGGATTGGACTTGTTCCTGCGGACCGCGGCGCTGCGGGCCTCGTTCACCATGTCGGTGGCCGTTGCCGCCCGCCTGGGCGACATCGAGTTGGCCGCCCATGAGGTGATCTACCAGCTCATGTTCTTCTTGGCCCTGGTTCTGGATGCGGTGGCCATCGCCGGGCAGGCCATGATCGGACGCTTCCTCGGTGCCAACGAGCTGGACCACGCTCGGGCCGCCGGCCGCCGCATGATCGAGTGGGGACTGGCCACCGGATTGGCGGCCACCATCGTGCTGCTGGCGACCAGACCGTGGCTCCCCCTGGTGTTCTCCAGCGATGAGGCAGTGCTCTCCCTCGTGGGATTCTTGATGCTGCACCTGGCATTCATTCAGCCGGTGAACGGGGTCGTGTTCGCCCTCGACGGCGTGCTGATCGGCGCCGGAGACATGCGCTTTTTGGCCGTGGCCATGGCCGGCGCAGCGGCGGTGTTCATCCCCTTGGCCCTGTGGGTGATGGCCGCCGACGCGGGCATCGGCTGGCTGTGGGGCGCAATGTGGGCTCTCATGGGCGCCCGCCTGGTCACCCTGCTCTGGCGCTTCGCCGGCTCTAACTGGCTGGTTCCCGGAGCCGTCCGCTGAATCGCTAACCCCGTTTCCCCTGCTCAAGGGAACTAAACTCCATACATGAAAGTATACCAACCCGAGTGACAAAAGCCCTCTAAATTGCGATAATAAGTGAACTTATCTGATTTTTCGCTGGGTTTGGCTAGAACATAAGAAAGATGGCCTGCATTCTTCAGTGAGCAACGCGCTTCATGAACTCGTCGAATAGTGGAACGGTGAAGTCGGTCCCGCCATGGGCAGGGCTGTAGATCATGCCCTTGGCTATCAGCGCCGATCGGCGAGGCGCGACAGACGTAACCTGCACCCCTAGCACTTCAGCGATATCTCCAGAGCGGTGGGGGCCTGGACCCAATTCCGCCATCGCCTGCAAGTAGTCGCTCTCTTTCGGCGTGAGCCGGTCGTAGCGGACTCGGAAGAAGTCTCGGTCTAGCTTGTCGATCACACTGGGCCTGGCCGAGTCCACATCGTCATCGGTGATCGGTGGGCCGGGAGCGGCATTCCAAGCGTGATAGGCCCATTCCTGCAAGAAGTAGGGATAGCTGCCAGATTCCTCGATTATCCTTCTCACCGCTGCTGCTTCGATCTCGACATCGAGGTCAGCAGCCGGAAGCAAGATCGCATCAGCAGCGTCTTGTTCTCTCAGGCGCCCGATCTCGGGAAATTCGAACAGCCGCTCGGCATAAGTTCGGGCATTCCCCAGCAGCGCAGGAACCTGTGGCAACCCGGCAGCGGAGACTACAACCGGCAAATCGAGTTGTACTGTTCGATGCGTCGCCCCGACAATCGCAGCTAGCTCTTCGTCGGTCAGATATTGGAGTTCGTCGATGGCCAAGAGCAACCCAGAGTCGCAGGTGTCGGCTGCCTCTCCTGCTGCCACCAATAGATCGGTGAGATCCTCAGACAACACGCCAGAGTCCGCTTGTCCGGCGAGCGGTTCGAAGCTCACGGCAACAGAAGAACCATCAGTGAAGGTATGGGTGAACGACATGAGCACCGAGAGGGCTCGTCCAACCGCTGAGAGCGCGCGGCGAGCCGCGCCGTGCTCCAACTCGAGGAGAATCCTCCTCAAACGAACAGCAAGCAGCTCTGGAAATCCGCCGCCTTCCGATGCCTCGATGAATCCGACCTTCACTTCTCGTTGCTCGGCGATCTGCGAGAAGCGGTTCAGGAGGACGGTTTTGCCGACTCCCCGTAGACCCAGTAACACACAACTCTTTCCGGGTCGCCTGTCCAGGGCCCTTCGCATGGTTATCTCAAAGTCGTCGATGAGATCATCACGCCCCACAAGTGCAGGAGGTGCCGACCCTGCTCCCGGTCGGTAGGGATTCTCGAAACGGTCCACCTCAACAAACCTTATCCGATATTATGGAGTTTACTAAAGATCATCATAAACTTAATATAGATTCCTAGAGTACTAGCCCATCCCCATGCCCAATCGCTGAGTGTCTTGGCTGGCGCGGCGCATCTCGAGGCTAGTTGCGGTGACATAGGCGCAAGGACAGGACTGTGTAGCCTTCCCATGGCAAATATTGGGGCTCTGCGCGTCCAAGCGGGGACGTCGGGTTCTGAAGCTGTGGGACGCCGGGAACGCCCACTGGGAGTGCCTGCCCACCCATGAACCCTGGCAGGGATGGGCGCAGGAGACGATCAGAAGCTGGCCCGGCGCGCTCGTCGCCCTGTGCCTCCGCAAGGCCACCGCGCACAGGGCGGCCGACCCCCACGCCTGGGCAGGCCTGCCCGAGTTCGACAGGGGATTCTTGGAGGCCGCCGTAGGAGCAGACACCGATGCGGCGAAGCTGGCGCAAGCCGCCCCGCGCGACGGGGGTGAGGTTAGTCCTCTCTGATGTCGGTGATAACAAGAATGCCCTGGGGTTCAACCACCAAGAAAACCACCAGAGTCCTGCCAATCTTGGCCCACCGCCACATGGGGGACAGAGCCGGCATCCGAATTCCCGGCAACTCCGTGAGCGGGTGATCCACTAGGTCTGCAAGTACCAGTAGCAGCTCCCAACGGGCTGCTTGGCTCTTCCCCTCGGCCCACCGCTCAAAAACTCTGTCGAATGTCTTGGGGTCAACTCTCCACGCCACCGCGCGCCTCGGCCACCAGTCTGAGGCGGTAGGCGCGTTCCCGGAGGTCGTCGGGAGTCAGTCCATCCGCTTCAGACTCGTCTTGGAGGGCGCGTTCGGCCCATTGGGCCTCAGCTGCCGATAGTGCCTCGACGTAGTCGGAGGAGTCGTATCCTTCCTCGGCTGGATCAGAAATGGGAAGAGGCATCAAGGAGATCGTACCCCTGAGAAGCGACAACGACAACGGCCTACACCGAGGCACAGTCCCACCCCCCATCGAGTAGGACAATCTCCTCAGGACTAAGAGTCCGCCTCCACGTGGGCTTTGATGCCGTCTACTACTCGCTGCATGTTGGACCGGTGGACTCGGAGTCGGTTGGCGATGATTCGGGGTTCTTTGTCGGGGTTCTGCTCGATGAACATGTTCAGGCCGGAGGGGCCGGGGCCGAGGAGGAGGCGGTAGAGCAGGCGGGTGCCGCCGCCCATAAGGGGCTGGAGCTCAAAGCGCCACCTAGCGCCGGGATTGTCGGGATCGGAGGTACACCAGCCGAAGGCCACGGGCTCTTCGCACACGTCCACGAAGCAGGGGACCTCCCAGTCGCCCATCACCTCTAGGTGATTGCGGCCGGTGAAGGTCGCCCCCAGGGCGGGGCCGTCGAAGCCATCGTCCCAGGTGGCACCGGTGAACTCGTCGGAGAACCGGGCGGGGAGGTCTATATCGGTGACTGCGGCCCACACTTCGTCGATCTCGGCCGCGATGTCGGTCTCCACCATCGTGCCGGGTCCGTCGGCCATCGCCACGGGGGTTCCCGGACCGTACTCATAGGTGCGACCGTAGCCGTCGAAGAAAGTGATGTTTCGGGCCGGGTCGCGGCGGGCGGGACGAAAATCAGTGCCCTTGGTCCAGGCCACCGGGAACATGGCGATCTCGGTGATCTCCTCGGGGATGCCGAGCAGCTCCTTCAACTCAGGGGCCTTGGCCAAGACGGCGGTGGTCCACGCGGTGCCCAACCCCCGGGCCCGCAAAGCAACGCAGAAGCTCCAACCGCTCTGGATGACCGAGTCGAACAAACCGGGCGCGCCGCTGCTGTCGTGGCGGCCCACGATGGCGGGGATGACGATCACCGGCACCTCGGCCAAATGCTCCACCAGATAGGCGGACGAGCTCACCGTTCGAGCCCGGGGATGGTCGGTGCCCTCCAAGCGGTCGCGGGCATCGAGCATGAAGCCGCCCACCACCTCGTGGTATAGCCGGGCCAATTCCTGTTTGATCTCGGGATCGCGCACCACGATCCAACGGCGGCTGGCCTGGTTGCCGCCGGTGGGGGCCTGCTCGGCGATGTCGATGCAGTCGAGGATGATCTGGCCGTCCACCGGCCGATCTAGGTCCAGCCGCTTTCGCACCGCCCTGGTCGTGGTCAGGGCCAGGTCCACCGCTTCAGTGTCGATGTTCATGATCGGCTCACCCTCATGATTGGCTGGCGTCGTTGTAGATGCCGCGGGACATGAGCGACTGCTCTTGGTCTCGCCGCCGGCGGTAGACGTCGGCTCGCACCTCGAGCACGTCGGGGTCATCGGGCGACGCTTGGGCGGCCCACTCGGCGAGGTGGCAGGCCAGCCGTAGATTGCCGGCCTTGCTGAGTTCAGCGGCTCTGGCCGCCACAGCCGCCGCTCCTCCGGCCAACTGGGCCACCTCAGCGGCCAGCGCCTGGTCGGAGGCGGGCTTGAGGCGGGCGGGGTTGCCGTCGTACCAGCCCCCGTAGAGCCGCCAGATGTTGCGAACCACGAACTCGGGCTCGTCGTAGGCGGCTCGCAGGTAGGGCTTGGCCATGAGCTCGTCGGGAACCCGCACCTGATGGATGATGTCGTCGAGGCGCGCCCCGGCGTTCATCATCTCCAGCGTGTCGGCCACCAGGCCTTCCAGCGCGGTGGCCGCATCGTCCAGCACCATGGCTATGCGCTCCTCTCCGGCAATGGGCAGGCCGTGAGCCGGAAGCAGCAGAGCGGGGCGCAACTCGATCATCTGCCGCAGGGCGGTGGCCCATTCGGAGGGGTAGCGCTGCACCTTCTGGGGGTTTCCCGCGTTGGGGAAGAACCAGATGAACAGGTCGCCCACGAACAGCGCCCGCTCTTGGGGCATCCACACCATGGTGTGGTCGTCGGTCTCCCCCTGGGCGTGGATGAGATGGAGCGACACCCCGCCCACCTCCAGGTCGAGGGCGCCGGCATAGGTGGTGTGCGGGTACACCCAGTCGTCGGCGAAAAGGTCCAGCATCTCGTTGGCGCTGAACTGGCGGCGGTTTATCGTTCGGTTGTAGCCGTGGGTGAGGTTGTAGCGGTCGAAGCGGGGTCCCACGGCCTCATGGGCGACCACCCGGGGGGCCGGGCCTCCTCGATCCTGGGCATCCTCGATAAAGGCCGGGGCGCCGCCGACGTGGTCGGCATGGCCGTGGGTGTAGACGATGGTGTGAACGGGCTGGCTCCTCCACCCATGAAGGTGCTTCAGCACGCCGGGAGCGAACATCGGCAGCGAGGTGTCGATCGCCACCAGCCCCTCGTCGGTGGCCAGCGACCACACGTGTGAGAAGGCGCACACCACGGCAATGCCATCGGCGATCTCGTGGAATGAGCCGTCCATGGGCTGGACCGACCGCGGTCCCTCGTAGACCGACTCGTCAATAAAGCGGGCCGATTGTTCCAGCAGCGTCATCCCAGCCTGCACACTAGCGGCCTCTCCGCTCGGCGCTGGCCGCGAGAGGCGCCGCGATGCTGGTGCGCCAGAGGCACGTCGTCGTCAATTGCGGTGACGCTGGCCCGGCTTGGGCCACCCGGCGTGCAGCCCGATCCGGCTCTCAGGATGAGCGTGAGGGGATAGTCGGCCTCGTCATATGGGTCACGGCCATGCCTGCGCGTCTCGGGCGGCTTCGGCGACGGTGCAGCGGTGACCGTGGACGCTCACCGGGCGGGGGTCAGCACTTCGCAGGCTGTCGCCCATTCGGGCGACGAGAACAGGCGCTGGTTGTAGCACGCAGTGTTCGGTGTGATCGCGTCGCCGGTGTAGTCGCCGACGGGCGGCAGTCCGTAGGCAGCGAGCAGGCTGTTCCATCGGTTGGTGTGGGAGCGTCCGTGGCGGGTCTGCCCGGCGAGTCGGCGCACTTCGTCTATGTGTCCGGGGTGGTCGCGGTCGATGCGGTCACGCAGCGTCTTGGACTCCAGCGGCGGCGGGGGCGGCGGCGGAGGGGGCGGCGGCGGCGGCGGAGGGGGCGGCGGCGGAGGCGGCGGCGGAGGAGGCTCCGTGAGCGAGACGGCGATGGTCGGGGCGTTCGAGTGGGTGACGCTCGCAGAACCGGAGGCGCTGTCCTTGTTCCGGGTGACGCGAACGTTGATCGGGGAGTAGTAGTACCGGGTTTCCCACTCGATGAACCATTCGCGCTTCTCCCAGGCGCCATTGCCGACGTATACCTGCCTGCCGTCGCAGCCCCTGACTATGAGGTTGGTCCTGGGGTCACGGCCCCAGTCGGTCCCTGATGCCCGCCACACGGGATCGGGGAGGTTGCCGTCACCGTCAAAAATGTTCGAGCGGCACAGATACCACTGAGTGGCTCCGCGGTCGAAGGTGAGGTTCAACTGGCGGCCGTCGCCGGTTCCTGTCGGGTCGGTGCAGGTCCCGCCGCCGCCGCAGTGGATTCTGATGTCGCCGTGGGCGTTCACGGTCAGGTGCCGGTCGGGTGATGTCTTGGTGGGGACGCGGTTGACCCGGATCGTGTAGTCGTAGTGTTCGCCCACATCCATCTCGATGCTGGCGACCGTCTCGTCGCCATGGCGGAGCGTGAACGACGGGTCGTCATCGACGACAGTGACTGTGACCGAAGCGCGGTCGGGGTCGATTCGGTATCTGTCCCGGTGGTCCAAGGTGACAGTGACCACGCAATCGTCCTCATCGAAGCTGTCGTCCACGACAGCCAATCCCACCGACGCCGCCAACGGCGCCCCGACGGCCCGTCGCTTGCCCTGCATCTGCGTTCCCTCGGCGAGACAGTCGCCTGCTTGGGTGACCCTGTAGTGGATGTCTGCTGCGCTTTCCGGTCCGCCGAGGGCGAACCGGATGCCCTGTGCGCCGGATTCGCCGATCTCCCACACCTGCTTCCTGTCGTCCGGATCAATCGGATTACCGTGGCTGATCCAGACCTTGGGACGTGTGTCGGGCTCAGGTTCGGGTGTGCCGACGGTGACGGTGAGCGCGTCGACTCCCCAAATGCTGATGTCGGCGGTCCCGTTGGCTCTGGCAACGAACACCAGCCGCACTCGCGAGCCGCAGCTGTCGCTGCCGACGGTGAACCCGATGCACGCCCAGCCGCCGCCGTACCCGCTGCCGGTCAGACCAGACTTGTTGTAGATCACCGCGTCGTACGTCGTGCCGCCCCACTGCACAGGCGCCCAGCCCCTTCCTCCGGTGAGGGTGACGGTGAATTCGTCGCCGACCTCGACGCTTATTTCGGAGGGGGAGCATTGTTCCCCGGCCCGGCAGGTGACCGGCGGCGGGTCGTTCTGCGCGACCGCAGGCGCGGCAGCGAGCAGGGTGGCAAGCAGCGCTGCGATGATGAGCGACCTCAGCATGGCCCGGCGCGGGGGGGGGGGGGGGGGCCCCGGGGGTAAAAAATTAATTTAAAAAAATTATACGTTGGGCATTTTCATCCAATTACCTGGCCCGTTGATTTATTATAAACAACGTAAATTTTATTT
>JAPPMA010000107.1 GCA_028819295.1 bacterium
TGCCGTGTACATCGGCGGATCACTACACCCCGAGCACTAGGAGACATTTACCTTGTTTGCACTGATTACCAGCATCCTTGCCCAGATAAATCAGGCCGAAAATGGCCTGAGCGCCATTGGCGCCGGTCTGGGTTACGGTCTCGCCGCCATCGGTCCCGGCGTCGGCATCGGCATCGTGGTGGGCAACGCCATCACCGCCATGGCCCGCCAGCCCGAGTCGGCCGGCGTGGCTCGGACCACGATGTTCTTGGGCATCGCCTTCACCGAGGCGCTGGCCCTCATCGGATTCGTCGTCTTCATCCTCCTTCTCCCATGAGCAAGCGGCTATGGGCCGCGGCCGCCGTGGTGGTGGCCGCGGTCGCGCTCAGCGCGTCGGCGGCGAGTGCCGTTGGGGAGACGGTGGGCTCCTGCATCTTCGATGAAGTGACCGTGGTCGAAGAACTAGTCACCGTCGACTTCGATGAGATCAAAACTCTTAAGGCGACGATCGAGAGCGAAGATGCAAGTGATGCAAGTAAAGAGGAGCGAGAGGCTGCCAAAAGGGAGCGAGAGGCTGCCAAGGAAGCCAAAGAGGAGATCGTCAACAAATACGAGACGGGCCTCGAAGGCTGCGTTGAGGCCCCCAACCCGATCATCCCCGAGCCCACAGAGATCATCTGGGGCGGGGCGGCGTTCGTGGTGCTGCTGGCGCTGATGAAGTGGAAGCTGTTCCCGGTGGTGAAGAACCTCATGGAGCAGCGCACCCAGCGCATCCAAGACGCCATCGACGATGCCGACCGGCAGCGAGCCGAGGCCGCCGAGGTGAAGGCCGACTACGAGGCGGAGCTGGCCGACGCCAAGGCCGAGGCGGCTCGCATCGTGGACGAGGCCCGGGAGCAGGCCGCAACCGTGCGGGCCGATCTTCAGGCTCGGGCCGAGGCCGACATCGCCGAGATGCGGGAGCGGGCCGCGGCCGATGTGGAGGCGTCCAAGCGCCAGGCCATCGCCGACTTGCAGTCGGAGGTGTCCGACATCGCCCTCGGCGCCGCCGAGGCCGTGATTGGCCGCAGCCTGGAGGACCCGGAGATGCAGCGCCAGCTCGTCGACGACTACATCGCCCGCGTGGGCGCCGATCAGGGCTAGGTTCACTATGGCCGACCGATCTGCCAGCTACGCCGATGCGGTGGCCGCGGTGGCCCGGGCCGAGGGAAACCTCGATCTGGTGGCCGATGAGCTCTTCCGCGTCGCTCGGGCGCTGGAGGGCTCCGACGAGCTGCGGATGACGCTGTCCGATCGTCAGATTCCCGCCGCTCGCCGCCAGCAGATCGTGGAAGACCTGTTGGGCGGTCACGCCTCCGACACCACCACCGCCATGGTTTCCATGATCGTGGCCGCGGGGCGGTCGTCCGATCTGGCCGGCATCGCCCAGGAGGCAGTGGAGATCAACGCCCGCGACCGAGGCCGATCAGTGGCCGAGGTGCGGTCTGCGGTGGCGCTGACCGAGGACCAGGCCGAGAGGCTGGCTGCCGCGCTGAGCGCGGCCACCGGTCATCGGGTGGACATCAAGGTGATCGTCGATCCCAGTGTCATGGGGGGCGTGGTGGCCACCATCGGCGACGAGGTGATCGACGGTTCGGTGCGCCACCGCCTGAGCCAGCTACGGGACAACTTCTAGTCCCGTGAGCACAAGTGTGAAGAACGTTTCTGACCGAGGAGAGCAATGGCAGAGCTGACCATCGACACCGGTTCCATCGCCGAGGCCATCCGCCGCAACCTGGAGGGCTTCCAGCCCGAGGTTGAGCTGGCCCAAGTAGGCCGGATCACCGAAGTGGGCGACGGTATCGCCCGCATCTCCGGGCTGCCCGGAGCGGCGGTGAACGAGATGCTGGAGTTCGAGAACGGGACCATCGGCTTGGCCCTGAACTTGGACGAGGATTCCATCGGTGCGGTGGTTCTCGGCGAGGTCGACGAGATCGAAGAGGGCCAGGCGGTCCGCTCTACCGGCGACATCCTATCGGTTCCGGTGGGCGACGCCCTCTTGGGCCGGGTGGTGAATGCCCTTGGCGAGCCGGTGGACGGCAAAGGACCCATCGTCGGTGCCGACACCCGCCGCATGGAGGTGCAGGCTCCCGGCATCACCGGCCGCAAGCCGGTACACGAGCCCATCCAGACCGGCATCAAGGCCATCGACTCGCTCATCCCCATCGGCCGGGGCCAGCGGGAGCTGATCATCGGCGACCGCAAGACCGGCAAGACCACCGTGGCCATGGACACGATCCTCAATCAGAAGGGCCAGGGGGTGAAGTGCATCTATGTGGCCATCGGCCAGAAGGCCTCCACCGTGGCCCAGGCGGTGGCCACGCTGGCCGAGCGGGGGGCCATGGAGTACACGGTGGTGGTGGTGGCACCGGCCTCCGACCCGGCCCCGTTCAAGTACTTGGCCCCCTATGCCGGCTGCGCCATGGGCCAGCACTGGATGGACAACGGCGGTCACGCCCTGGCGGTGTACGACGACCTGTCGAAGCAGGCCGAGGCCTACCGGCAGATGGCGTTGCTGCTGCGCCGCCCGCCAGGTCGGGAGGCCTATCCGGGCGACGTGTTCTACCTGCACAGCCGGCTGCTGGAGCGGGCCGCCAAGCTGAGCGACGATCGGGGGGCGGGGTCGCTGACCGCGCTGCCCATCATCGAGACCAAGGCCGGCGACGTATCGGCCTACATCCCCACCAACGTGATCTCCATCACCGACGGGCAGATCTTCTTGCAAGACGACCTGTTCAAGTCGGGGGTGCGACCCGCGGTGGATGTGGGCATCTCGGTGTCCAGGGTGGGCTCTGCCGCCCAGATCAAGGCCATGAAGTCCGCGGTGGGCACCCTCAAAGCCGACCTCCAGCAGTTCCGCGAGTTGGAGGCCTTTGCCGCTTTCGGCTCTGATCTCGACGCCGTGTCGCAGGCCCAGCTCGACCGGGGCTATCGCCTTACCGAGCTGCTCAAGCAGGGCATCCAGGCGCCCATGCCGGTTGAGGAGCAGGTGGTGTCGCTTTATGCCGGAACCCGGGGCTATCTGGACGCCATCCCCATCGAGGACGTGGCCCGCTTCGAGTCGGAGCTGTTGGAATGGGTCCGCACTCGACACGGCGACCTGATGTCAGGCGTGGTGGATTCCGGCGCGGTGGACGAAGAGGGGCTGGAGGCCGCGGTGTCGGCCTTCGCCGCCCAGTTCGAGTCGTCGGCCGAGCCCGAGGGCGACGAGCCTGACGCCGAGGCCCAGGCCGCAGCCGAAGCCGGGGTTGTGGACGCCGACCACACCCTGCCCGAGACCGACATTCAGCGGCCCGAGGGCAGCTGATCTATGCCGGGTGGTCAAGAGCGCGCCCTGCGCCGACGGATTACGTCGGTTCAGTCCACCAAGAAGATCACCCGCGCCATGGAGTTGATCGCGGCCACCCGAGTGGTCAAGGCCCAGCAGCGGGCCCACGCGGCCCGGCCCTACTCGACCAAGCTGACCAGCGTCATCGAGGACGTGGCCGCCGGCGGGGCTGAGGCCTCTCACCCGCTGCTGGAACGGCGGGAGACGGTGCGCCGGGTTGGGTTCGTGGTCATCACCTCTGACCGGGGCTTGGCTGGGCCGTACAACAGCTCGGTGATCAAAGCCGCCGAGCGGGAGCTGATGGACGCCCAGACCAAGGGGCGGGACTACTCGCTCATGCTCATCGGCAAGAAGGGCCAGGACTATTTCCGGTTCCGCAACTACCGGATCGACGAGGCTTTCACCGGGATGAGCGACACTCCCACCTACGAGCACGCCCGCGAGGTGGCCGAGATCGTGGCCGACCGGTTCGAGTCGGGCCACATCGACGAGGTGATCCTGGCCTACATGGAGTTCTTCACCATCGGCACCCAGCGGGTGGCGGTGCGCCGGTTTCTGCCGCTGGAGAGTATCGACGTGATCGCCGCGGCCGGGACAGGCGAGCTGCGGGCCGCATTCGAGTTCGAGCCCTCGCCTGAGGGGGTGCTCGAGTCGCTGTTGCCCCGGTACGTGGAGTCGAGGCTGTTCTCGGCGCTGCTGGATGCGGCCGCCTCTGAGCACGCCAACCGCCAGCGGGCCATGAAGGCGGCCACCGACAACGCCGAGGAGCTGATCACCAAGCTCACCCGGGCCATGAACCGGGCCCGCCAAGACGCCATCACCACCGAGATCATGGAGATCGTCGGCGGTGCCGAAGCCCTGAAGGAAGAGGATGACGACGGCGAAGTCGCCGATCACCTCGCTGCTATCGCCACCAACCAGTAGGAGTTGAAGTAGAGATGTCGGAGAACCTCAAAGACGGCCGGGTGGTCGCAATCGCCGGCCCGGTGATCGACGCCGAGTTCCCCCCGGACGCCCTGCCGGAGATCAACACCGCCCTCGAGTTCGACGTAAACGTGGACGGCGAGACCATCACCGTGAAGGCCGAGGTGGCCCAGCAGATCGGCGAGGGAAGGGTGCGGGCCATCGCCCTCAAGCCCACCGACGGCCTTACCCGGGGCACGGTGGTGCGCAACACCGGCCAGGGCATGACCGTGCCGGTGGGCGACGTGACCCTGGGCCACGTGTGGAACGTGGTGGGAGAGTGCCTCGACACCGACCGCAACACCCTCGATGTGGGCGAGGAGTGGGAGATCCACCGCCCCGCGCCATCGTTCGACTCGCTAGAGCCCTCTACCCGCATGTTCGAGACCGGCATCAAGGTGATCGACCTGCTCACCCCCTACAAGGAGGGCGGCAAGATCGGCCTGTTCGGCGGCGCCGGTGTGGGCAAGACCGTGCTCATCACCGAGATGATCAACCGGGTGGCCACCCAGCACGGCGGCGTGTCGGTGTTCGCCGGGGTGGGAGAGCGCACCCGTGAGGGCACCGACCTGTTCTTGGAGATGGAGGAGTCGGGCGTTTTGGACAAGGCCGCCCTGGTGTTCGGCCAGATGGACGAGCCCCCCGGCGTGCGGCTTCGGGTGGGCCTGGCCGGGGTGACCATGGCCGAGTACTTCCGCGACGTGCAGAACCAGGACGTGCTGTTGTTCATCGACAACATCTTCCGCTTCGTGCAGGCCGGCTCCGAGGTGTCCACCCTGTTGGGCCGGATGCCGTCGGCGGTGGGCTACCAGCCCACGCTGGCCGACGAGATGGGCGAGCTCCAGGAGCGCATCACCTCCACCCGGGGCCGCTCCATCACCTCGCTTCAGGCGGTGTACGTGCCGGCCGACGACTACACCGACCCGGCGCCGTTCACCTCGTTCACCCACTTCGACGGCACCACCGAGCTGAGCCGCGACATCGCCGCGCTGGGCATCTACCCCGCGGTGGACCCGCTGGCCTCCACCTCGACCATCCTCACTCCCGAGGTGGTGGGGGAGCGCCACTACGGCGTGGCCCGCAGGGTGCAGGAGATCCTCCAGCGCTACAAGGAGCTTCAGGACATCATCGCCATCTTGGGCCTCGACGAGCTGTCGGAGGAGGACAAGGTGATCGTGTCCCGGGCCCGCAAAGTGCAGCGGTTCTTGTCCCAGCCCATGTTCGTGGCCGAGGTGTTCACCGGCCTGCCCGGAGTGTTCACCCCGGTGGGCGAGACGGTGGACTCGTTCGAGGCGCTGGTGAACGGCGACCTCGACGACTTGCCCGAACAGGCCTTCTTCATGGTCGGCGGCGCCGAGGACGCCCACCGCAAAGCCGCCGAACTCGAGGCCCAGGCAGCCTGAGCATGGCTCTGGTTGTCGAGCTCGTCTCCCCCGAGGAGATCGTCTACACCGGCGAAGCCGAGATGGTGGTGGCCCGCACCACCGACGGAGAGATCGCGTTCCAGCCCGGCCACGTTCCCTTCCTGGGCGTTCTCGTGCCCAGCGAGGTGAGGGTGTACACCACCGACGGCGCCAAGACCACCATCGCCGTCGAGCGAGGCTTCGTGGAAGTCTCCCACGACAACGTCGCCCTACTCAGCGACTCCGCCACCGTCAGCTAGATCTCAACTCCCCAACGATTCTGACTGCGCAGCTGTTCTCCTGAACTGTCACTGCTCGTCAGTAGCATTAGCTGCCTTCAAACGAGGGGAGCCAACATGAGCCGCCTTGAAGGGTGCCGACCTAGCCCAATTCCACTTCCAGGCAGTAGTGCTTGGTCTACCGTGGCTGGTATGGGAATTGCGCCGCGCCCCGAGTCGAATGGCTCGATGAATTCCCTAATGTCGCAGGATGCCCCGGCCCATGACTGGTATCGGTTTGTCCTTTCATATCCCCCTCATTTGGTGAGGGACTATGTCCATCGTTTCGGCCTCGACGGCAGTCAGCGCCTATTGGATCCGTTCTGCGGAACAGGTACGACATTGGTGGAGGCCAAGAAACTGGGGATGCCAAGCTTGGGACTCGAGGCAATTGGAGTGTCCCACTTTTCCGCCTGCACAAAGGTGGATTGGTCACCTGACCCGGACAACCTGGCGGCGCATGCCCGCCTAGTTGCAGAGAAGGCATTGGCCATGTTGGCCGCGGACGGGATCAGCGACGAGCCAATGCAGCGGCCTCCTTCAGATGTGCGGCTTCGATCCCTGCCAGTTCAAGCTGCCAAGCTCCTCTTGAAGAACTCAATCAGCCCCTTGCCGCTGCACAAGGTGCTCGTATTGAAGGACGCTCTGGAAGGCGAACACGATTCCAGATTTGCCGCTCACGAAATGCTTGCGCTGGCCCGCGTGCTTCCAACCGAAGTGGGCAATCTCCGATTTGGCCCCGAGGTTGGTGTGGGGAAGGTCAGGCTGGACGCCAGCGTGGTGAGCCGGTGGCTGTCGAGCGTGCTGTCCATGTCAGATGACTTGCGCCACCTTGGCCCCTTGGACGCAACGCTGGCTTGTGCCATAGAAGGAGATGCGCGCGAAGTTGACCAGCACATAGAGCCGGAGAGCATCGACGCAGTCATTACGTCGCCGCCGTATCCCAACGAGAAAGACTACTCTCGCACCGTCCGGTTGGAATCAGTCCTACTGGGTTACATAAGCGACCGGTCAGACCTTCAGGCAATGAAGAAAGAGCTCGTACGGTCCAACACCCGGGGTGTGTACCGCAACGATGATGACGACCAATGGATCAATGGCGATGCCGAGGTCGAGCGCATTGCTACAGCCATTGAAGCGCGGCGTATCGAATTGGGGAAAGAATCGGGTTTCGAGCGGATGTACCACCGGGTGACCAAGCTCTACTTCGGAGGAATGGCCCGTCATTTTGCCTCTTTGCGCAAGGTATTGCGCCCCGGTGCTCGCTTGGCCTATGTGGTTGGCGACCAAGCTTCGTATCTGAGGGTGATGATTCGCACCGGCGAAATCCTCGCTGAGGTCGCCGAACGCGCCGGTTACGAGGTTGAAACCATCGAATTGTTTCGCACCCGCCACGCTACCGCTACCAACGAGCAACTCCGCGAAGAAGTGCTCGTTCTCCGATGGCCGGGTACTGCCTAAACGGGGCGGAGCGATGAGCGCTGCCGGCGAAAGCCTCGCTCAACGGATCATCGCCAAGATCTTCGCCGATCACTTCGAGCCAGGGATGGACGAGGTGGCGTTTCATCGCGACGAACTGATAGCAGCCGCCGAATCACTCGGTGAACCGCGGCCTAAGAACCTCGGAGACATCATTTACTCTCTCCGCTACCGCATTTCCCTGCCCGACAGCGTGCGAGAATCAGCGCCCCCGAACCGTGAGTGGGCGATATTCCCCGGTGGAAATGCGGTCTACGTGCTGCGAGCTGTGCCGTTCAACCTGATCGAGCCTCGCATGGGAATCCGTACTATCAGGCTTCCCGATTCGACTCCCGGCGTCATCGCCAGATATGCCATGTCCGACGAGCAGGCCCTACTGGCAAGATTGCGCTACAACCGCTTGCTCGACATATTCACTGGCCTTGCCTGCTATCCGTTGCAGAGCCATCTGCGTACTTCGGTAGCCGTCGAGAATACCATTGACGGCACTACGAGCCGTTCCCAGGTCGAAACTGACGACCTGTACGTGGGCCTAGATCAATACGGCGCACATTATGTGTTGCCTGTACAGGCCAAGGGTGGGGCTGACGCTCTCAGCGTGATCCAGATCTGGCAGGACTTCAGGGTCGCCGAACAGAAATTTCCCGAACTCCTGGCTTGGCCCATCGCCGCTCAGTTCATGGCCAACAACGAGATCGCCCTATTCGAGTTCGAAGAATCTGACGGAAATATCACTATCGTCCGAGAACAACACTACGAACTAGTCCCGCCAGACCAATTGACTGCCGAAGAGCTCAAGTCGTACCGACAAGCCGCCACCCGTCGCCCCCAGTAGATCAACGAATAGTGCCCAGCGAACTCGATGGGCAGCAGCGCCTGACTGCACTGTGGCGCGCACTCCACGATGACTACGACGACCGGATTTATCTCGTGGGCACTGAAACCGGTAACGGGCGCTTCGGCCAATCCCCTTCTGATGACCCCCGAGCGGAGGTCTTTGATGGGTGGCAGCTCGTGTAGGTTGCCTCGTAGCTTCCTGCGCTTGACTTCCAGTTCCCAAAAGGTGGCCGCGGAGACAGCCGCCTCGCCTTGCAAGATGGTCCGGTCTATGTCGTCGAGGGCTTGTTGGGGGAGTTTGGCGGTATCGCCGGTGACAGCCCAGACCAAGTCGTGAGTACCCAACAGGATGACCATGAATTTAAATCGCTACTGCAACCGAATGGATGCCGCCGAAGGGTAGTTTTGTCGTTTGTGAGTGGATCTGCGGTACGGCTGTCGAGAATGATTGGAGTGGGTTTGGGAAGAACCCGCCAGCCGCGATGGGAACGGGCGATGGTGACCGGGGCTTCGGCGGGTATCGGGCGGGCGATAGCAGGGCGATTGGCCGCAGCGAGGGTTGACTTGGTGCTGGTGGCCCGTAGCGGAGACCGGCTGGAGGAATTGGCCGCTGAGTTGCGGGCGGATGGCGCGGGGCCAGATGTAGAGGTGCTGGAAGCCGACTTGTGCGACCCAGAGGGCTTGGCCTCCGTAGAGCAGCGGCTGATGGCTGAGCAGGCGCCCATCGACTTGCTGGTCAACAATGCGGGGCTGGGCTACGAAGGGCCGTTTCACACCCAACACTCTGCGGAAGTGTGGGAGACCATTGGGGTCAACGTCATGGCGCTGGTGCGGCTGACCCATGCCGCCCTGGGGACGATGGTCGATCGGGGGCGGGGCCAGGTAATCCTCATCTCTTCGATGGCTTCGCTTCAGGGGATGCCCATGACCGCGGTGTACTCGGCAACCAAGGCGTTCATCACCAGTTTTGGCGAGGCCGTTTACGAGGAGCTCAAGGGCACCGATGTGGTGGTGACAACTGTTCTGCCCGGGCTGACCCGTACCGAGTTCCACGAGCGGGGGCGCTGGAACCTGGACAAGTGGCCCTCGGTGGGGTGGCAGGATGCCGGCGAGGTGGCCGCTGAGACGCTGGCGGCTGCGGCCCGATCTCGGCCCGAGGTAGTGACCGGGCGCATCAATCGGTTTCTCGCTCTGCTGTCGGGCATGTGCCCGCGGCGCATCCGCCGATCTCTCATCGGCGGCGCCGCCCGCCGCGCCTGGCCGGACAGGAGCAGCCTCTAACCGGGCCTTGGGCCTCTACCCGAACTCGATGGCAGAAAAACCGCTCAGCTTGTCAAGCTGGTGGTCGGCCATCACGAGCCGGACGGTGCCCGACTTGGACCGCATGACCAGAGACTGCGTCCTGGCGTATTTCTTGTGGTAGTGGACGCCCTTGAGCAGATCGCCGTCGGTGATGCCAGTGGCGGCGAAGAAGCAGTTGTCGCCCCGCACCAACTCGTCGGCACTGAGCACCTTGCTCACGTCGCGCCCCAGCTTCTCCGCCTCCTTGCGCTCCCTGTCGTTGCGGGGCCAGAGCCGGCCCAGCAGCTCTCCGCCCATGCATTTCAAGGCGGCGGCGGCGATCACGCCCTCCGGGGTGCCTCCGATGCCAAAAAGGATGTCGGCCCCCGAGTCGGACCACGCAGTGGAGATGGCCCCGGCCACATCGCCGTCGGGGATGAGGCGGATGCGGGCCCCGGCGTCGCGCACCTCGGCGATGACTTCCGAGTGCCGGTCTCGGTCGAGGATCACCGCGGTCACATCCCGCACCGACTTGCTCTTGGCCTCGGCCACCAGCTCGAGGTTTCGGGTGGGGGAATTGTCCAGCGAGATGCCGTGATCGGCGCATTCGGGGCCGAAGGCGATCTTCTCCATGTAGACGCACGGTCCAGGGTTGAACATGGTCCCCCGGCCCGACACCGCGATCACCGACAGGGCATTGCCCCGGCCCAACGAGGTGAGCGTGGTGCCGTCGATGGGGTCGACCGCGATATCGCATTCGGGAGGCGTGCCGTCGCCGATGGCCTCCCCGTTGTAGAGCATGGGGGCCTCGTCCTTCTCGCCCTCGCCGATCACCACCACCCCGTCCATCGGCACCGTCCGCAACAGCACCCGCATGGCCTCCACCGCGGCGCCGTCCGCACCCTCTTTGTCGCCCCGGCCCATCCATCGAGAAGCAGCCAGGGCGGCGACTTCGGTCACTCGGACCAACTCCATCGCCAAGTTGCGGTCGGGGGTCTCCGGCGATGTGCTCACATTGTCCAACCGTAGTTCCGCGAAGGGGGTGGCTTCACCCCCTGCGAGGATGTTTACCCGGCTTCTGTTGCCCGGGGATGCGAACGTGCCCCCGCAATCTGGAACCATTGTCAGCATGGCATGGTGCTTCCAATGCGGGGCCTCGTACGACGAAGGTGCGTCGGAGTGCGTTGAGTGCGGCGTAGCCACCTTTCCCACCCCTCCGCAGCCAGCCGAAGAAGTGGGTGGCCCCGACGACGAGCAGCTTGCCTATGAGTTCCACGAATGGCCTGCCGATTCCCGCGGCCGCTTGGAAACGGCGCTGCGAGCCCAGGAGCTGCAACATGCCTGGCTGGGCCCGACGCTCATCGTGCGCGAGGCCGACGAGGAAACGGTGGACCAGACGGTGGAGGGGGTGCTGCGGGCCCAGCTCCCGAAGCTCGACAAGAGCCAGCCTGCGGTGGTGTACGAGTTGGGGGACTACGACGACGCTCACAAGGCCGACGTTCTGAGCGAGCTGCTGAGCGAGGGCATCGCCCACGAAGTCGACTATGCCGGCAATCTGGAGGTGGCCGAAGCCGACGAGGAGGCGGTGGACGCGCTGTTCGACCGGCTTTCCATCACGGCCGCCCAACGCCAATTCGGCCCGGGCCTCCCCGAAGTGGAGCCCTATCAGGTGCTGGAAGCGCTGTTCTTGTCCGCCGACCGGCTGCGCCGCAACACCTCCGACACCAAGGCGATGGAGGACTTCGCCCTCGCCCACGACCAAGTGGTGCAGCTCAGCTTGCCGTGGGGATATGACGCCGAGTTCTGGCGGGCGATGCTCGACGCCTCCGATGGTCTGCGAGGGGCATTGGTAGCCGGTCCCGACCCGGTTGAGGGCGACGCCGCGGCAGAGCAGGCCGCAAGCACCCTGAGAGAGCTCCTGCGCCGGTACATGTAATGGGAGAGACAGCCGCACGGGGTTTGGTCCTGACCCATGGTGCCGGCGGGGACCGCGACCAGCACACGCTGGTGGCTCTTGGCGAGGGCTTGGCGCCGCTTCCGGTAGAGCGGATCAACTTCCCCTACCGGAACCAGGGCCGTCGACCCCCTGATCGGGCCCCCAAGCTGCTGGCCTTCCTACACGAGGAGATTCCGGCCATAGCCCGGCGTTTGGAGGTTGAGCCCCGGCATTTGGTGTTGGGCGGCCGGTCGATGGGCGGCAGGATGTGCTCGATGGCGGTGGCCGAGGGGATGCCCGCCGCCGGACTGGTGCTGCTGAGCTACCCGCTGCACCCGCCCAAGAAGCCTGAGAATCTGCGAATCGGGCATTTCGACGCCATTGAGGTTCCCTGCTTGTTCATCTCCGGAGACCGCGACCCGTTCGGCACCCCCGAAGAGTTCGAGCAGCATTTGCCAGCCATCAAAGGGCCGGTGACCGATGTTTGGCTTGAGGGTGAGGGGCACGACCCGAAGAGGGCCGATGCCGAGATTGTGGCCGCGGTGGCAGGCTGGTTGGAGAACCTCTAGGCGTCCTCGGGATTGAGCTCCTCCAACGACCGCCTCGTGGTCTCGGGGTAGAAGAGCAGCACCAGAATGGCGACGAGGACTGGGCCGGCTGCCAGGATGGTGAACGCGGTGCCGTAGCCCCAGGCATCGGCCATCACCCCGGCGGCGGCGAGTCCGGCGGCACTGCCGGCAACTCCGGCCATGCCGAGGAGTCCGTTGGACTCCGACCGTCGCATGGTGCCGAACATTTCTGCTCGGTACACCCCCAAGGTGGGAACAGTAGTGGCGGTCATGAATGCTCCGACTGCGATCAGAACCCACATCGGCCAGCCCGCCAGGGTGAAATGCCACAGGGCGAACAACGCGCCGCCGCTCACGCCGATCGAGGCGAGGACCCGTCGGCCCCGAAGGTCGGCCAGCTTGCCGGCAATGAGCATCCCCGGTCCCGCCGTCCAGGCCGTGAGCAGAGTGAAGACTGTGATCTTGGTGGCGCTGAAGCCCCGTTCATCCCGCAAGAAGTCGTTTTGAAGCTGCGAGGCGGGAGCGGCGAACAACAGCACGGCAAACGAGGTCACCGCCAGGAGCACCAGCCGGAAGCGGTACTGCTGTGGTGGCCGTGGCCGCGGTTGGCGACGGGCAGTTTCGAACCGCTGGGATTCCGGCAGCCTGCGGGCCGCGAACAACAACAGGGGCAGTCCAGCCAGCGCCAGCAGAAAGCTGAGCCGCCACGCGGCAACCCCGAGGTCGGCCAGGGGTACCGACCCGACGGCGATTCCCGAGCCCAGCCCGGCGGCCAACCCCAGCATGGAGGCCACGAAAGCCCGGGAGCCGGCCGGCGCCTCTTCGAGGGCGAACACAAAGATGAGCAGCGCCATGGCGTGGGACAATCCCCGGGAGATCGCTTGGACTGCGGTCAAGGCGGCCAGGTTGGCAACCAAAGATGTCGCTGCGGAGGCCAAGATGGCGCCGAATGCGGCATAGAGCAGGGTGCGCCGACGGCCCTTGCGGTCGGCGAGCGCGGCTACCGCCACCGTGATCAGGATGCTGAGTCGGATCAGCGACAGGGCAAAGCCCGCAGCAGTTTTGCTTTCCCCGAACTCGTCGCGGGCAAAGGTGATGGTCTGACCCAGCAGTGTGCCCAAGAACCCGGCGACCACGGCCAAAGCGGCCAGCAAGGCCACGATCTGCGCCTGCCGGGCGGTGAAGCGGTCGGGGGGGTGCCACCAGGGAAGATCCCGTCCTTGGCGCAGGGCACGGCCGACGGGGATGGTGAAGAGCACGCGCCAAACCGGGATGGCCAGGCGATAGTCGAACTCCTCGGTGATCTCTACCTGATCAGAGCCGACCGGCGCGACGGTGACCGTGCGACGGTAGTGCTCCACCGGCCCTTCTGCTGCGGTGAAGGCGCCATCGCCCTCGGCGCGCTCCAAGACGATGTCGGAGCGGGGGGTCAGCAGGCCGCGGGGGCCGTTCAGTACGCCATCGACGGCATCGGCGCTCAGAACGCGACGAGAAATCACTCGGGGCATGGGCAGGAGGCAGTCTACTTTTGATGTTCGCCGCCATAACTTCGCTGATGGGAGCGCGGGCACAATACTGGTCGGGTGGAACGTGTCCATCAGGATGACTCCGACCGGCAGGATCGCATCGAAGTGCGGGGCAGTGGTCCCCTGGAGGGCGCAGTGACCATCAGCGGGGCCAAGAACTCGGTGCTGAAGCTCATGGCTGCCTGCCTGCTAGCCGAGGGCACGTTCACAATCCGCAATGTGCCCGACATCGACGATGTGACAGTGATGGCCGATGTGTTGCGGTCGATGGGGGTCTCGGTCAGCCGAGCGGACGACGCTCTTGTCATCGAGCGTCCCGCAGCCATCACTCCCGAGGCGCCCTATGCGCTGACCGAGCAATTGCGGGCTTCCACGGCTGTGCTCGGCCCGCTGCTGGCCGGTGCCGGGCATGCCCGGGTGGCTCTGTCTGGAGGAGACGATTTCGGTCCTCGGCCAATCGACATGCACATTGCCGGGCTGGAGGCCATCGGCTGTCGGTTTGAGATATCGGGCGGGGACGTCTACGCCACCGCCGACAACCTGGTGGGAAATTCTGTGCTGCTGGAATATCCCAGCGTGGGCGCGACCGAGAACGTGATGATGGCCGCCGTCCGGGCCAAGGGCACCACAGTCATCGACAACGCCGCCCGGGAGCCGGAGATCGCCGATCTGGCCGGATTCTTGAACCACATGGGTGGCCATGTCATCGGGGCGGGCACGTCCACCATCACGGTGGAGGGGGTGGAGGAGCTCCGACCGGTGGAGTACACGGCGGTGAGCGACCGGATCGAAGCGGCCACATTCATGGCCGCCCTCGGTGTGGCCGGCGGGGAGATCACCCTGGTGGGCGCCCGTCTCGACCATATGGCGATGCTGTGCCGCAAACTGGGGGAGATGGGGGTGCGGACCTCGTCCGACCCCAACGGGGTTTGGGCCATGTGCAACGGTCGCCTCCGCGCGGCCGATGTGTCCACGCTGCCCTATCCCGGCCTTCCCACCGACTGCAAACCGCTGCTGGTGGCCATGCTGTCGGTAGCCGAAGGGGTGGGGATCGTGACCGAGAACCTGTTCTCAGGCCGGTTCCGCTACGTGGACGAGCTGGTGCGTATGGGCGCCGATATCCGCACCGAGGGCCACCATGCGGTAATCCGGGGCGTGGAACGGCTCAGCGGGGCGCCGGTGCGGGCATCCGACATCCGGGCGGGGGCGGCCCTGGTGGTTGCCGGACTGGCCGCCGATGGCGTCACCGTGGTTTCCGATCCCCACCACATCGACCGGGGCTACGAGGATTTTGCCGGCAAGCTCAGTGCCTTGGGTGCCGACGTCCGAAGGATGCGACACATTGGCTAACCGGATCTGGTTTTCTGCTCGCCTTTCGAAGGCCGACGTCCGCCACGAGAAGCCCGGCGATTAGCGAGGAACAACATGCCGGCGAGCAGGGCCAGCGGGGCGGCCACCAAGAGGATCTCATCCCAACCGCCCTGGTGGGCCAGCAATTCCACAGTGGTGATTCTGCCAGACGCTAGCTGGATTCAATCAAGTGAGATCGGCGGGAGGGTTGGCGAATGGTCCGCCTGCTGAGAGAATGGAGGGCGTGCAAGATGCCGTCGCCCAGGTGATCGAAGCCATCCGCCCGGCGGTGCAGGCCGACAACGGCGACATCTTCTTGCGGGGGGTTGACGAGGACACCGGCGTGGTCACCGTGGAGCTGGTGGGTGCCTGTGTGAGCTGCCCGGCCTCAACGGTGACGCTGAAGGCCGGGGTGGAGCGCATTCTCAAAGACCGGGTTGAAGGGGTCACCGAGGTGGTGAACGTGGGCCAGAACCTGCTGGGCGACGGCTCACCGGTTGGCTTGTAGCCGAATACCGCGAGCATGATCCCACAGCGAACCGACACCTGGTACGTCAGCTATGGGCTGATCGCCGCCAATGTGGCGGTGTTCATCGTCGGCGTCGCCATGGGCGACAGCTTGGGTGGCGGCGGCGATGGAAACGGGCTCGTCTACCGTGCTGCCACGCTGGGGGGCAACATCGAGTATTTGGACGAGTGGTGGCGCGTGTTCACCGGCGGTTTCTTGCACCACGGCATGTTCCACCTCGCAGTGAACATGTTCTCGCTCTACATCCTGGGACTGGCGCTTGAGCAATCTCTGGCGAAGATCCCGTTCATGGCGTTGTACTTGTCCTCGTTGGTAAGCGGATCGTTCGGTGCATTGATCGAGACGCCCAACTCACTGGTCGCCGGGGCATCGGGGGCCATTTTCGGATTGATGGGCGCTCTTGTGGCCTTGTATCTGTCCCAAGGGGTGGGGTTGTTCCAGACGCCGATCGGGCCGATTCTGGCCGTCAACCTGGTGATCAGCTTCACCGTCCAGTCGGTTTCGCTGGGTGGCCATGTTGGCGGGCTCATTGGAGGCTTTCTCGTGGGTGCAGCCGCCGCCCAGGCCATCCGCCAACAGCGGTACACCACAGCGATTCCTGTGGCTGCCGCGGTCGTGGTGGCTGGGGTTTCCTTTGTCGGCGCCCTGTGGGCTGCCGGTCGCTCCACCGTGGTCCTTATCGTCGGCTAGTGGGTCAGTGGTCTGTCTGCGAATTGGGCCCGCAGCGTCTTGAGGTTGCGGCGCCACACCCATTCGAGGATGCGGGCGCCGACGACGTCGCCGAGCAGGCCCCCCATCCACCAGGGGAAGTCCAGCTCCTCGGCCCAGCAGAACTCGGTGCGGTTGGTTCCCGCGGGAGCGAGGGTGAAGCGGCCCTCCCCGGTCACCAGCCCGGTGTGGCGCACACCGATGGCTGCCCTCTCATTCCATTCGGTGACCACCATGGCATCAGTGAGGCGGATGGGGCCGACCTTGGTGCGGCAGTCGAAAGCGGTGCCCACCCCCTCGGTCTGGGAGCTGCGAAAGGAAATCGACTCGGCGTCGGCCATCCACTCGGTGTGGGAGTCGATGCGGCGCACGTACTCCCACACCGCATCCAAGGGCGCCTCGATGGTGGTGGACACTCGGATTCTGGCCACTAGACTTTTTCTCGTGGGCTCCGGCGAACATCGACTCGCCGCAGCTCCCCCGGCCAATCAAGGATTTCTTGGTCGGTGGTGAAAAGCGTGTGCCCCCCGATCAGCGCAGTCGCAACAATGAACCTGTCCGCTGGATCTTGGTGGAAGCCTCTGCGGCCCAGTTCCACGGCCAGAACGGCTTCGGATCCGTGAAGGGGCAGTTCCCGGAGCCCTTCGCCGATTCGATCCAAGCGCCAGCGGCTTGGTTCGCAGCCAAGGGCGATTTTGCGCTTTTCGGCCAGGATTGCCACCTCCCAAAAGGTGACAACCGAAACAGCAACCGAGTCAACGGCCCATCCTTGCACAATGACGTCGCGGGCCTCAGCGCGCAGGCGAGGTTCGTCCTGGAGCACCCAAAGCAGCGCGTTGGTGTCAAGCAGCAGCATCAGGGACAGCTCGAATCCTTTGCAGGGTCTTCGAGCTTCTTCTCCCACTCAGTCCATTCTTCTCTGGTTGACGGAACGAGACCGTCCTCATCGAAGATGATCAGTGATCCCTTGCATGCACCCAGAATTGGTGCTCGCTCTTGATGCGAGCTCACTGGCACGAGCTTGGCCACGGGCTGCCCATGCTTGGTGATGACCACTTCTTCTCCAGATTCGCTTACTTGGTCCATGATCTGGAGGCATTGCGACTTGAACAGTGCCGCACCAACGTGGGTGATGGCGTCTTCTGATGAGCCGGTGTTGTCCTGGAGTGCGTCAGTCAATTTGTCCCTCCACAATTTTGTCTATGCTGATATTGACTAGTCGTAGTCTAGTCATAATTAGTTGGCAAAATCGATACAACCTCGGCAGCCAAACAGTGTTTGGGACACCGCTGACATCTCTTAGGATTGTAGGGTGGGAGCAGCGGAAGAAATCGCTTACCTAGACCATGCGGCCTCCACCCCGCTGTGCTCCGAGGCGGTGGAGGCCATGGCGCCGTTGCATCGCGAGCTGTATGCCAATCCGACCGGGGCGCACCGAATGGCCCGCGACACGCGCCGCCGCATAGACGACGCCCGCGACGTGATGGCCGAAGCCCTGGGCTCAGAGCCAGGGGAGATCGTGTTCACCGGCGGGGGCACCGAGGGCGACAACATGGCGGTGGTCGGCCGGCACATGAAGGTCGGCGGGGTGACGGTGTGCTCGGCCATCGAGCACCACGCGGTATTGGAGCCTGTAGAGCACTTGGGAGGCCGGGCGGTGGCGGTAAACCCGGCCGGAGTGATCGACCTGGATGCCCTGGCCGCGGCCCTTGACGACGACGTGACCGTGGTGTCGGTGATGCTGTCCAACAACGAGACCGGCATGGTCCAGCCGTTGGGCCAGGTGGCGGAATTGGTCCGCTCACTGGCGCCCAATGCCGTGCTTCACACCGACGCGGTGCAGGCGTTTCCCTGGCTGGACGTGGCCTCGCTGGCCGCGGGCGCGGATCTGATATCGGTGAGCGCCCACAAATTCGGCGGCCCCAAGGGTGTCGGGGCGACGGTGGTGCGCGACGGCGTGGAGCTGTCGCCGCTGCTGCTGGGCGGTGGCCAGGAGCGGGGGCTGCGCTCGGGCACCCACAACGCGGCGGGGATCGCCGGGATGGCCGCGGCCGCCGAGGTGGTGCTCAAGAGCCGGGCTGAGCAGGTGGTGCGGCTGGCCGGGTTGCGGGACCGGCTGGTGGACGGGATTCTGGCTGCGGTGCCCGACACCATGGAGACTGGAGAGCGGTCGGGCAAGGTGGCCGGGTCGGCCCACCTGTGCTTCGGGGGCATCGAGTCGGAGGCGCTGCTGTTCCTGTTGGAGGATGCCGGGGTGTACGCGTCGGCGGCGTCGTCTTGCTCCAGCGGGGCACAGGACCCCTCCCACGTGCTGGCCGCCATGGGCTATGACCGGATGCTGGCAGGAGGATCGCTGCGGCTCTCGCTGGGCTATGAGACCGCCGATGCCGACATCGATCAGGCGTTGGCTGTCATTCCTGACGCGGTGGCCCGGCTGCGGGCCTACGGCAAGGGCTAGAGGGAAGGGTCGAAGCGATGCGGGTTTTGGCGGCGATGTCGGGGGGCGTGGACTCCTCGGTGGCGGCCGCCATGCTGGCCGAGCAGGGCCACGAGGTGGTGGGCGTGACCCTCAAATTGTGGGGCGGCGAGTCCGACACCGGCTGCTGCTCGGTGTCAGATGTAGAGGACGCCCGCCGGGTGGCCGACCTTCTGGGCTTGCAGCACCACGTGTTCAACTTCGGCGATGCCTTCGACAGTCGGGTGGTAGCCCCCTATGTGAACGACCATGCTGTTGGGCTGACCCCCAACCCGTGCATCGAGTGCAACCGCCACATCAAGTTCGACAAGCTGATGGTGCGGGCCGAGGCCTTGGGATTCGACGCCGTCGCCACCGGTCATCACGCCCGACTGGAGGCCACCGGGAGCGGGTTCCGGGTGCGGCGGGGGGTGGACGCGGCCAAAGACCAGTCCTATGTGCTCTACATGCTGGGGCAGCAGCAGATGGCCCGGCTGATGCTGCCCATCGGCCACCTGACCAAAGCCGAAGTACGGGAGCAGGCTGCCGAGCTGGGCTTGCGGAACTCGGCCAAGCCCGACAGCCAGGACGTGTGCTTCATCGCCAACCGGTCTGGGGGACGCCAGGGCTTTCTGTCTCGTCGCTTGGGCGAGTCGCCTGCCTCCGTGGTGGACGCTGACGGAACGGTTCTGGGTGCCGTCAAGTCCGTTCAAACGGTGACCATCGGCCAGCGCCGAGGCCTCAACCTGGGCGGCACCGACCAGCCCCGGTATGTGACCGATGTGGACATTGCCGCCGGCCGGGTGACCGTGGGCCGCCGCGACGACCTGTACACGCCGACCCAGGATGTGAAGGGCATCCAGTGGGCCGACGGAGCGGTGGAGGGCCCAATAGACATCCAGGCAAGCGCCCACGGCACCCCCG
>JAPPMA010000051.1 GCA_028819295.1 bacterium
CCTCCCGGGCCACCCGCTTTGCCCCCGCAACATCGCAGCGGCGGGCCAGCTCGCCAAGAACTCTACTTGGACCTTGCCAAAGTGATATGGAGTCCGTCCCGCCTCGAACTGACAGCCCACCATGGGATCGCTTGATGGCCGATCGTTGCGATTCCCATGCTGCCTGTCTTCTCCCGTCGGGAGAGGGGACGACTTCTGAACAAGGCCCGAGACATCGGCCAGCCGCGGATGCAAAAGACGCCACGTATATGCTGCGAACCATGAGCGAAGACCGGGAATTCGGCGATGTCGCCACCAAGCTGCTGATGGAGAACGACCGGGTGCGGATCTGGGAGATGCGCCTAGAGCCCGGCGAGCGCTCTGATCTGCACCGCCACGACCACGATTACGTGCTGGTGCAGGTGGCGGGCGACAAGGTCGCCGGCGACTTCGAGCCCGACACCGCCGGGGAGTTCTCCGGGCTGGTGGAGGGCGACGTGATTCCCGGCCAGTCGATGTTCATCGCCAAAGGCGGCATCGAGACCGCGGTGAACACCGGCGCCGAGCCCTATTACGAAATCCTGATCGAGCTGAAAGACTGAGCTCTCCAACAACCCATCGACAGCCGCATGATGCGGCCTACGCCTGGCGGCTGCTGGTAACCCTGCTCGCCGGCCAGGTGGTGTTCGGCTCCACCATGACCATCATCGGCGCCTCCTTGTCGGACATCTCGGAAAATCTGGGCACCACCAACGCCACGTTGTCGTGGGCGGTGTCGGCGCCGTTCCTCGGCTTGGCCGCGGGAACCACCGTGTTCGGAACCCTGGGCGACCTGTGGGGCCACCGGCGGATGCTGATACTCGGGCTGACGGCGTTCACCGCGGCCACCGGAGTGTGCGGGCTGGCCTGGGACGCCATCAGCTTCATCGCCTTTCGAGCGCTGGTGGGGCTGGGCGGCGCCATGATCATTCCCAACGGGATGGCCATCATGATGGCTGCGTTCCCGGTGAACCAAAGGGCTCGGGCCATGGGCTGGTTCCAGTTTGCGGCGGTGGGAGGGCCGGCCATCGGCTTGGTCACCGGCGGCGCCTTGGTGGACGCTCTGGGCTGGCGGGCCATCTTCGCGGTGTACACACCCGTCGCGGCGATCGGCCTGATCGCCGCGGCCGTCGTGGTGCGCCCTGCCCCCGCCGGCGAGGCCAAGCCGGTTGACGTTGCGGGCGCCCTCAGCTTGGTGGCCGCGGTGGTCGTGTTGATGGTGGCCCTAGACCGGGGCGCCACCCTGGGCTTCGGCCACCCGGTGGCATTCGCGCTCTTGGCCCTGGTGCCGGCGGCCGTCTGGGCGTTCGCGGCCATCGAGCGGCGCACGGCTCACCCGATGGTCCCGCTCGAGTGGTTCCGCCGCCGGAACTACGCCGGTCCGGTGGTGGCCTCGGCCACGGCCAACGCGGCCTACATGGGCGGGTTCATCCTCGCGCCCCAGCTCTTGCAGGAGCGCTACGGGTACACGCTGACTGCGGCCACCGTGTTCCTGGTTGTGCGCCTGATCTCCTTCAGCCTCAGCTCGCCGGTGGGTGGTCGGCTGACCGCAACCCGGGGCGAGCGGTGGACATCTTGTCTGGGCAGTGCGCTGGTGGTGTTGGCCATGGTGTCTTTTGCCGCGGGATCGCTGGTCGACGCCGTGGTTCTGGTGGTGTTGGGGCTGGCGCTGGCGGGCGGAGGGCTGGGGGTGGCCGGGCCGGCGTACCAGGTGTCGGTGGTGGGGGCGGTTCCGATAAACCGCCTGGGGGCGGCAACCGGGATGTTCCAAACGCTCACCAGCCTGGGCACGGCCGCCGGCGTTCAAGTGCTGGTGCTGGCCGTGGGAGACAGCGTCGGCGGAGCGGATTTCGCCCGCGCGTTCTGGCTGGGCGCGGCAGTAGCCGCGGTCGGCGTCTTCGGCGCCGCTGCTGTCTCCTCAGCGAGCTCCGCCGAGGCGAGGCAGTGATCAGCTCTGGCCAGTCAATGCGGCCAGAACTCTGGGGGCCATGATCTCGGCCAACTCGAGGCACTCCTCTTTGGTCCAGATGGCGGTGGGGGTCCACGGGTAATCGGCAGCGAGGAACTCGTAATCCGGGCACCCGCTCACCCGGGCGATGGCCTGGGCCGAGCCCCTCATCTGCTCGTGGACGATGGCCACGCTGGGAACGCCCGCCCACTCCAACTCCACTGCGTCCCGCAAACTGCGGGCACTGCAACTGCCTCAACCGCCGAAGCCGGTTATGGCCACCGTCGCCTCCTCGGTTAGCCGGCGCCAGTCTCCCGGATCAGGGGGTATGGACACCGAGCTCTTGACCACCTTGAGCGGGGCCAGAGGATCGCTCAGCTTGGTCAGCTCGTCGTAGAGGGCATCCAGGAAGATCTCCCCCTCGCCGAGGCCGTTGGCCACCAAACCGACCACCGCCCCGTCCAAACTGGCTGGCCGGGGAGAGAAATCTCGATCGTCAGTGCGGTCGAAAGGGCCCGAAGTGGGGTCGAGGCCGATGAGGGTTGTCATGGGGTCAGGCTAGCCGATTCGCGCCCGCCCTACGGCCCCGGTTCTGATCAACAATGAGATGAGCAGCTAGCCGGCCGTTGATTTGCACCCCCCCTCCAAACCCGTTGGACTGGTGGTGGCCGAGCTCACGGCGCTGGAAGCCGCTCCAGCGGTGACGCCCTGAGGTGGGCATCGGCTCGGCACAGCAGATCGAACTGCACGTGGTTTATGCCCTGGGCACCTCGAACTCCCGAGCCAAGGGAGCGCTCACCTTCACAGATTGACGCCTCGTCGCCGAAGCGGCGATCCCACGGCTCATCTGCAAGGACGTACCTGCCCGGGCGCTGCTCGCTATAGGCCGGAGATTCCCGCCACTAGGCAATGGGCTCGGTGATGGCCAGGGCGAGGTGGGGCAGGAGTAGCCAGCTTGCCGCCATGCCTGCTCCTCCGGCGGCCACGATGAGGACGCCTTCGGGCTTGCCGATCCGGGCCATGCGATCAGTGGCGCTGGTGGCGGGGGCGTTGAGCCGGGGCCACAAGTACTGCTGGATGTCGGCCTTCGACCATCCCTCTTCGAGGAAGAACCGCTGGTGCTCATGGCCGATCACGATCACCACGTTGCCGTCGTCTCCCAGCCAGGAGTCGCCGGCCACTCCGTTGGCCCGGATGTCGCGCACCAGCGTGTCGCACACCGCCTCGGCAGTGCGGCTGGTGAAGTCGGTGGCCTCGACCATCTTCATCAGCGAGTGGACGGTGACCGCGCTCTGCTCAGGTGCCAGGCCCCGCTGAACGTGCAGCGGCGCCCAGTCGGAGGCCTCCTCGTTCTCCCCGAAACAGAATGAGTAGCGGGCCGGGGTGGAATAGCTGGCCCGGTCCAAGAATCCGGGAATGCCCCGGCACACGTTGCGAATCACCAAGCGCAGCGCCCGGCCGATGGTGGCATTGGCCCGGAAGCCGGGCCCGAAGCAGCCCGCCCCTGAGGCCACGCCCAGCTCGTTGCGGATGGGCCCGTTGATGATCACCGCCTGAGCAGCGCCCGACAGCGTGCCAGTAGTGGAGTGGCAGTTGCCCTTGGGATGCAAGTGGGCCCGCACCGCGGCCACGACCGTTGGGAAATACTCGGGCAGGCAGCCAGCCATGACCGCGTTCACTGCCGCCTGTTCCGCCGTACACTTCACTTCTCGAGTCGGCACGGTGCCAAGGACCTCGTTTCCGGAGAGGCCGGCATGCTCCAGGAAAGCGCCCACCCTTTGCGGAGTCGGGGGCATGATGGGCAGCCCATCGGTCCAACCCTTTTCGAAATAGTCCTCCACCAGGGCTTCGTGGGAGTCATAAGAATGCTGGGGGGCCGTCGTCATGCCCCAAATCTAAAGCTCGTGGCGAGTGGTCTCCCACACTGAACGGATGGCGAAGCTCGACCGCAGGCGGCCCACTCCGCTGAAGCGAGACAGATATTGATTGTGGATCCGCTCGAAATCGCGCTGGTCGGCCACCGCCAAATGAAGGAGATAGTCGGCGTCACCGGCCATCAAGTGGCAAGACATGACCTCGGGGCACTCCACCACCTCTTTCTCGAACTGGCGCAGATTCGCCTCGCTCTGGCTCACCAGGGAGATCTCGACGAACACGTCGAGAGAGCGGTTGATGGCCTCGGGATCGACGATCATCACGTATCCGGCGATCACCCCGTCGGCCTCAAGGCGGCGGACTCTTCGATAGCACGCTGAGGGCGACAGGCCTACTCGCTCAGCAAGCTCGGCGTTGGACATGCGAGCATCGCGTTGGAGCTCGTTGAGGATGGATCGATCGATTGAATCCAGTTCCGACACTGGTCTGACTCCTGGGAAGCGGCATGCGAATCAAAACGAGACAAGACATAAAATAGACGAATTTTGAGATGTTTGTGAAGAATATTTTCGATTTTTAGCGAAATCACAACAAAGTTTCAAGAATTATTCGCCGCTGTCGCGGGTAAAATGACCTTGTATTCATCGACCTGCGGCGGAGGCACTCAATGCGCATCGGGGTTCCGAAGGAGATCAAGAGTGAAGAGCGTCGAGTGGCGTTGACGCCCGGCGGCGCCACCGAGCTCGTCAACCGCGGTCACCAAGTTCTCATTGAGCGCGGCTGCGGTGCCGGAGCGGGCTTCACCGATGAGGAGTACATCGCCCACGGTGCAGCGATCGCGGATTCGGCCCAACTGCTGTTCGATCAAGCCGAGTTGATCGTCAAGGTCAAGGAGCCCCAGGCCGAAGAGCGGGCCCGCCTCAACAAAAGCCATGTTCTCTTCACCTACCTGCACCTCGCAGCAGACGGGGTCCAGACTGCCGAGTTGATCGACCAGGGCGTCACGGCCATCGCCTACGAATCCGTGGTCGGTCCCAACGGCGGTCTGCCCCTGCTGGCCCCCATGTCTCAAGTGGCCGGACGTATGTCGATACAGGCCGGAGCCCACTGCTTGGAGTCGTCCCAAGGGGGTCGAGGGGTGCTGCTCGGCGGCGTGCCCGGCGTTGCCCCGGCCAAGGTGGTCATCCTCGGCGGAGGCGTGGTTGGCCGCAACGCAGTGCAGATGGCCATCGGGTTGGGTGCCGACGTTACCGTGATCGACCGCGACGTCTCGGTCTTGGATGACCTGAGCTCGCGGTATGGCTCTGCCTTGCACACCCTGCACTCCAGCGGAGGCGCCCTGGAAGAGGCAGTCCTGGGGGCCGATCTGGTGATCGGCGCCGTCCTCGTTCGGGGAGCTCGAGCTCCGCACCTCGTCACCACTGAGATGGTCAAGCAGATGCGTCCCCGGTCAGCGATGGTGGACGTCGCCATCGACCAGGGCGGCTGTATCGAGACCTCCCGACCCACGACCCACGCCAATCCCACATACCTGGCCTATGACGTGGTCCACTACTGCGTGGCCAACATGCCCGGCGCCGTTCCCCGCACCTCGACCTTCGCGCTTGAGAACGCCACGCTGCCCTACGTGATGAAACTGGCCGACCTCGGACCCAAGGAGGCCATGAGAGCCGATGCCGGGCTCCGAGCTGGCCTGTCGGTGTGCGGGGGCCACGTCACCGAGCCTGCCGTTGCCGAGTCGCTCGGCCTCGACCACACCCCGCCAGAACAGGTCTTGGGCTTCAGCCAGTGCGCGGCTTGATGAATCCCGCCTAGATCAATTCAGCCATTCGCTCGGCAATGGCCATGACGTTCAGATTGGTGTTGGCCCTTGGGACCTCGGGCATGATCGAGGCGTCGCAAACCCGCAATCCCTCCGTGCCCCATACCTGACCGCGGGGTCCGACCACCGCCGCGGGGTCGTCGGGCCGACCCATCGCACAGGTGCCGACTCCGTGGTAGAAGGCCACATGACTGGCAAATACATGGGCCAGGAGATCGTCGCGGCCCAATCGGTCGGGAAGAAATACCGGCCCGGTGGACACCCTCTGGTACGGGGAAGACGACAGCAGGTCCAACCCCAGCTCGAAGGCTTCAGTAAGGCGTTCCAAATCGGGCTTGTGGGCAAGGAACGGGTAGGTGATGGTCGGAGGGTCGGCTGGATCAGCGGAGACCGGGCGGACAGACCCCCGGATCTCAACCTGTTGCAGGGCTGCGTTCAACGCGAAAACGGAATCAAGGCCTCCTGCCCCGTCTCGGCGGCGCGGGTTGGCCGACAGGTCGATCACACCGACAGGGAACAATTGGAGGTCATTTGCGGGCCCCGACGTGCTGGTGAACCGCAGCAGGGTCTGGATGGTCACATCCCCCGGGGAGACCATCCCCGGCCTGGGCAGGGCAAACAGATAGATGGCGGGATGATCGGAGAAGTTGGCCCCCACCCCGGGGCGGTCGGCGACCACGCCGATGCCCAGGCCAGCCAATTCCGCGGCCGGGCCGATTCCAGAACGCCACAGCAACGCGGGCGACTGGATCGCGCCGGCAGCCACAATGACCTCGTCGGCGGCTATCGCCTGTTCTCGGCCGTCTTGAATCGCATCCAACCCAATGGCCCGATTGCCGCTCCACCGTACCGCCGTTGCCAGGCAATCGCTCCATATCTCCAGATTCGGTCGATGCCGAACCTCGGGGGTCAGATAAGCATCGGCTGCGGATACCCGTCGAAGTCCCCGCCGATTGCGGGGCAATGGCCCCGCGCCGAAGGAATTCGGTGCATTGTGATCGGCAATGTAACCGTGACCCATTGACTCACAGGCCTCATTGAAGGCCAAATGCACGGGATTGAGCTCGGATTCGGGGGTCCGCGCGATGGGCAGTGGGCCATCCCGGCCGTGCCACTGATCTTCTCCGTCGAGGTCGGTCTCCAGCCGCCTGAAGCAGTCCAGCATCGCCTCCCAGCGCCATTCGGCGAACCCCCAGGAGTCGAAGTCTGAGGGCATGGCCCGCACGGCGATCCCGCCGTTGACCGCCGAACTGCCGCCCAGCACTCGCCCTCGGGGGTAGGGCTGAGTCCTCCCGCCGGGAAGCCGGACCACATCTCCCCAGTCGTGCTGGGGATGGGAGGAGACCGTGATGTCGGCCAATTCCGGGGGCAGGCGGTCGCCGTGGTCCGGGCCGGCTTCCAGCAGCAAAACCTTGCGGGCTGGATCCTCCGACAATCGGGATGCCAAAACCGAGCCCGCCGAGCCTCCCCCGACGATGACAGCGTCAACCACTACTGAGCAGCTTTGTTCGACTCCCGCTCTCCTCGGACAAAGGCGTCCCGGGCCTTTTCGCCTTCGCCCATCAGGTTCAGCTCGTAGGTGAACCCCTGCTCGAAGCGGTAGCTGCGGTGTACGTCCACCGGGTCGATCCCGTTGATCGACCACTTGGCCTTGCGGATCACGTCCGGCGGCTTGGACGCGATCACCCCGGCCACCCGACGGGCCTCGCCCATGAGCTGCTCGCCGGGGACGACGCTGAGCACGGTCCCCCACCGCTGGAGGTCTTCGGCGGCCACCGGCTCGCAGCTGTACATCATCCAGCGCATCACCTTCTCCGGAACCAGCCGGGCGGTGTGGGTGGCGGCCCCCAGGGCGCCGTTGTCCACCTCGGGCATGGAGAACTTGACCCCCTCGGCAGCCACCACCAAGTCGCAGTTCCCCGCCAGGCCGATCCCCAAGCCCAGGCAGAAGTCCTGAACGGCGGCGATCACCGGCACCGCGCACTCATACACCGCCCCGAATGCCTCATAGCAGGCATCTCCGGTGCCCAGCACCCCCTCGAAGCCCTCCATGGCCTGCATCTCCTTGATGTCCACCCCGGCGTTGAACCCCCGGCCCACGGCGGTGAGGATGGTCGCTCTCACGCTGGGGTCGTGCTTGTAGCCGCGGAAGATCTCAGCCAGCCGATAGGTGTCGGCGATGTTGAGCGCGTTCACCGGCGGATTGTCCATGGTGACGACGGCGATGCCCTGCCCGTCGATCTCGGTGTGAATGGCCATGACCCGCCAGCGTAGGCCCATCAGACATCGGCCACTAGATTCTAGGATTCAAAGCAGAAAGGAAGCACGCCTTGCGCATCGGCTATCTGATCGACACCAACCACGGGCACTACGACCAGCCCCTTCCCGACCCCGCCAACGCAGCCGACGCCCTCGACGCCATGATCGAAGAGGGCATCCTGGCCGAGCAGTGCGGGTTCCACTCCATTCAAGTGCCCGACCGCCATGGCCGCACCGAGTCGTACTTCGGCTCGCCGCTGAACCTGTTGATGATCTTGGCCCGGGAGACCAGCCGGGTGGCCATCGGCTCCTACTGCCTGGTCAACACCCTCTATCACCCCATGGAGGTGGCCGAGCAGTGCGCCATCATCGACAACATCTCAAGGGGCCGGCTGTACATGACCTGGGGCCGGGGCTTCCACGCCGGCTACTGGGGCCAGTTCGGGGTTCCGCCTGAGCGGATGCTGGGCCGCTACCTGGAGAACGTGGCCATCATCGACAAAGCGCTGCAATCCAAGGGCGAGCGGTTCAGCTGGGATGGCGACTTCTACCAGGTACACGACGGCCTGCTGTCGCCCAACTCCTATCAGCAGCCCCGGTTCCCGTTCTGGGGCGGCGGCCAGCTTCCCGCGGCCATCGAGCGGTGCGGGGTCTACGCCGAGTCGTGGACCTGTGACGACTTCCCCATCCTCAAGGAGGTGTGGGATCAGCAGGCCGGCGCCTACCGGGCCAAGGCCATCGAACACGGCAAGGAGCCGTTTATCGTGCTGATGCGAAAGGCATGGGTGGCCGACACCTTCGAGCAGGCCGCCGAGCAGTACGGCACCCACTATGTGCCCGAGATGCGGTTCTACTGCGAGCAGGGAATCCTGGCCCACCACCCCGAATTCGACTCGCCCGAGAAGATCACCACCGAATCGGCCCGCGAGCACATCGTGGTGGGCTCTCCCGCCCAGTGCCGGGAGCGCTTGGAGCAGTACTGCGAAGAGCTGGGCGTGCAGTACTTCACCGTGCAGTTCCGCATGGTCACCGGCCCGTCTTTCGATGCGACCCGAGAGCAGATCCAGCGCTTCGGCGAGGAGGTGGTGCAGCCCCTGCACCGCAAGTACCCCGCTCCCGACCATCCGGCCATTCCCGAAGCCTGCCGGTGGTGAGCTGATGACTTCGACGATGCCGACTCCGACCATCGAAGAATTGGAGTCCCTGGTGGGAAGGCAGTTCCCGGGCGGAACCTACGCCGTGGAGCCTTGGAGGGTGTGGCTGACCAACGACGTGATCGGCGCGCCGCAGCGAACCGACAACATCGCCCATCCCATGTTCTGCTACTACGCGGCCATGGCCGGATTGGGCATCTCCATAGATGAGATGTTCACCCTTTGCTACGCATCAGCCGACGATGGCCCGATGTTCGGTGAGTGCGACATCCAGCAGTTCCGCCCCTTGGAGGTCGGCGCCACCTACACCGTGCGGGGAGAGATCACCAGCGCAGTCCGCAAGCAAGGTGAGCGCACGGGGGCCTTTGACATTGTGGCTTTCCAACTCGAGGTGGTAGCCCCCGATGGCGAAGTGTCGTCGGTTGTGTCCAACTCCTTCATCTTCCCCAGGAGGCCCCGGTGAGCGCGAGCCCAACTCCATCAGTGGGCGATGAGCTTCCCCGTCTGGTTATCGAGTCGGTTGACGCCGAGAAGATGAAGACGATGGCCGCCCTGCTGGCCGATTCCAATCCCATCCACTGGGATGTCGACACCGTGAGGGAGCTGGGCATGGGAGACCAGCCGGTGAATCAGGGCCCCAACAATCTGGGCTACGTGATGAACATGCTGGGCGACTGGGCTGGCGGCGCCGAGCGCATCCAGAACATCCGGGTGCGATTCCTGGACAACGTGTTCGCCGGCGACCGTTTGGAGGCCGGCGGCACGGTCACTGCGGTCGGCGATGACGGCGCTGTGGCGTGCGACATCTGGCTGGCACGCGACGGCACTCATCCGGTGCTGGCCGGAACCGCAACTCTGCTGTTGGGGTAAGGGGAGCGCAGACGAGTAGGGCCACCTCAGTTCAGCGACTATTTGCACGCGCATTTTGTTGATTTTGGATCTGCTGAATACAGGTGATTGGTCGGTGTTGAAACCGCCGGATAGAGATGATTTGAGGCAAGGAAAATTATGGTTATGAATCTCATTACGAGTCTTATTTCTAATATTAAGGAAAGGTTGATGACTGCTATTGATTGTGTCTATGGTTTGGCGAATAGCACTCAATAATCACCTAAGGAGTCCCCATGGCAGACCATGTTCACACTGATGCGTGTTACGACCACCCAGAGCACACGCACGCCGATCATGCCGACCACTGCGGCCAGGCTGAGCACAGCCACGCCGACCACTGCGACGAGACCGAGCACACCCACGCCGACCACGAAGACCACTGCAATGAACCCGGTCACACCCACGCCGACCACGAAGACCACTGCGACACCCCCGAGCACAGCCACGCCGACCACTGCGACGAGACCGAGCACACCCACGCCGACCACGAAGACCACTGCGATATCCCGGTACACGTCCATACCGACGAGTGCTGTAACGCTGCGGCCTAGTGGACAAAACTGATCATGGTCATGGCCACGGCCATGACCATGATAATGATTGCGGTCACGACCACGATCACGATCATGACGACCATGCTCATGGGCACGATCACGACCATGCTCACGATCATGACCACCACGGGCACCACCACGATCACGGGCACGACCACCACCATCACCACGACCTGCGAGAGGCCAGCCGCAAGAGCCTGATCATCGCGGTCACCCTGACCACCACGTTCATGGTGATCGAGGTGATCGGCGGCTTCGCGTCGGGCAGCCTGGCGCTCATCTCCGATGCCGGCCACATGCTCACCGACAGCGCGGCCATCGGCCTTGCGCTGTTCGCCATGTGGGCGGCCGACCGGGCCTCGTCAGCAGAACGGACGTTCGGCTTCTACCGAACCGAGGTCTTGGCCGCCTTGTTCAACGCGCTCTCTCTCTGGGTTATCACGGCATGGATCTTCTGGGAGGCAATTAAGCGGCTTGACGGGGAAACCCATGTTGAAGGCGGGCTCATGCTTGTCGTCGGTAGCGCTGGCCTGGTCATCAACATCGTGGTGGCCTGGGTCCTTCAACGACAGGCTGGACATAGCCTGAACGTGGAGGGTGCATTCCAGCATGTGCTGGCCGACTTGCTGGGGTCGGTAGCCGTAGTTGCTTCCAGCATCGCCGTGCTCGCCGGGGTATCGGATGTGATTGACCCGATTCTCAGCATGGCACTCGGCGTCCTCATCCTCTTCGCTTCTTGGAACCTCGTTTCTGAGGTGTTCCACGTGCTGATCGACGGCACACCCGAGCACGTGGACGTTTACGCCCTTTGTCACGACATCGAGGCAATAGAGGGTGTCACCATCGTTCACGATGTCCATGTGAGGACGATCTCATCGGGCTACTTGTCGATGACCGCCCATGTGCTCGCTGATCCACCCGGTGATGTGGCGGAGGTGGATGATCAACTGCGCAAAATCCGCGAGGTCGTCAAGCACCACGGGGTCCAGCACTCCACCATCCAACTTGAGCATTCAGTCAATGGATGTGACGAGGAGAGCCATCACGTCGACCACCTGTTTGCGACGGAGAAGGAAATCCGAAAGAGGTCCAAGGCCCTCAGCTTCCTCATGCACTCCCACTAGGCCTGGATCCCCAAATTTGGGGTTGCGAGCTAGTGGTGTGTCTTGGGTTTGATCGCGCGTGTCCTGCTAGGCATCGACGCCCCTCGCGGCGTTGCTCCTCCTTGCCGTACGCTGCGGGTATGGCTGCGTCGGTGCGCCTTGCGAGGAACGCCGCTGCCGTCGCAATCCCCGGCGCTAAACCCAAGACACACCACTAGGTAACCATTCGGACGTTGTGGGCCCCGGTGAAGGATCTGATCGCCAGGGCAATCAAGAAGAGCACCACCGTGCCCAACGCCATGGTGGCGCCAGCCGCGGTGTCGTGGTGGTAGCTGATGAGCAGGCCGACGATTACCGCGACCGAACCGAGAACAGCTGCAAAAACCATGATTGTCGGAATTCTCCGGGCCAGCATCGCCGCAGTGGACGGCGGGGCCACCAAAAAGGCGAATACGAGCAGGTTTCCGACCGCCTGGAAGGAGGCCACGATGGAGACAGCCAAGAGCGCCAGTAGAGCGGCGTGGGCCAGACGGGGTTGAAGACCCATAAGCCGAGCCTGGACCTCATCGAACGTCATCACCAGAAACGCCCGGTGAAGAATGATGACTCCCAACAACACGACTCCGGCGATTATGAGTTGGCGAATGAGATCACTGTCTGTCACCCCGGTAATGGAGCCGAACAAGAACCGGCTCAGGTCACCGGCGTAAGCCCCCGAACTGGTGGACATAATCACCACCGCCAAGGCCAAAAACCCCACATACAGCAAGCCGATCGAGCTGTCGTCGGGCAGTGGGGAGTGGTTGCGAATGAGGTTGATTCCGGTGACCATGACCAAGGCGGCGATCAGCGCGCCCAGCGTCGTATCGCCCCCGATAATGAAGGCGATGGCCAGTCCGGGCAGCACCCCATGGGCCAGCGCCTCCCCGAAGAAGCTCATTCCCCGAAGCACCACCCAGGTTCCCACCGTGGAAGTGGCCAGCACCGCCAACAGCCCCGACCACAGGGCATTGCGCATGAAGATGTTGTCGACAAAGGGTTCGATCCACCAGTCGAACGGACTAGTCAGGAACTCCATGCCGGGGCCCCTCCGCGATGAGCCTCAACCGGCCTCGTCACCCGAGGCTGTCAGCGATCCTCTGCGCGTTGGTGCGCATGAAGCCAAGGTAGGTGTCAGAACCGCTCCCCGATCGACCAAGGGATCCGGTATCCAGCACGACAACTTCGACACCGGCCTGTCGGGCCAAGGCCTCGGCGTCATCGGAACTGTGTGACGACTCGGCAAAGATTGCCGGCACCCCGGTCTGTTCGATCAGGCCGATGAGTTCTTGAAGTTCGGCCGGATTGGCCTCCCCGATGGACGAGCCACCGGGAATAACTGTTCCAACCAATTCGAAGTCGTATCGGTTGGCGAAATAGCCGAGGGCATCGTGGTTGGTGAGCATTAGGCGATCTTCATGGTGTAGCGGCGACAGGATCTCCTCAATCTCGGCATCGAGGGCGATCAACTCACCCCGATACTCGGTGACACAGGCGCTGAGCACATCGGTGTCAAGCCCTGCCTGTGACGCCAGAGCATTGCTGAGAGCGACCAGCGCATCGGCCACTCGGACCGGATCGAACCACACATGGGGATCCTCGCCACTGTGTCCGTGGCCGCCTTCTTCGTCGCCCTCGTCCTCGTCGCCGTGGTCGTCGCCCTCGTCCTCGTCGCCGTGGTCGTCGCCCTCGTCCTCGTCGCCGTGGTCGTCGCCCTCTTCTTCGTCGCCGTGGTCGTCGCCTTCTTCTTCGTCGCCGTGGTCGTCGCCCTCGTCCTCATCGTGGTGTTCGAGTTCCATGCCAGGGGCAAAGCCAATGGTCTCGATGTGGTCGGCCATGTGAAACACCGGTGTGCCGGCTTCTTCCACTGCCTCGAGGGTGTCCCCCAAGCCTTCTTCGAGATCGAGACCGTTGGCCACGATCATGACGGCGTTTTCCATGCGACCCCGATCTTGCAATGAGGGCTGGAATGCATGGGGGTCGCCCCCGGGAGGAATCAGGGTGATCACTTCGGCCTGGCCATCGCAAGCCACATTGGCCACCACGTCGGCCCAAATGGAGGTCGTGGCCATAATGGTGGGCAAGCCATCGGAGCCTGAGTCATCGTCATTGCCGCACCCCGAAATAAGCAGCGCCAACGCAGCCACGATACCTATGGCGCGCGTTAGGATTTTTTTGGTATCAATAATTGTTCTCACTCCCGTGAGAATATTTCGGAATGAGTGTCATTCGCAAGCAACGGATGGAATACTGAACGCAAATGACTGCGGAATCGCTGCCTGTGCCTGGCGACAAGGACCATTTGGCAGAAATTCACCTGCAAATTGGGTCCAGATTGGCTCGGCAAGAGCATCGCTATACCTCCGGCCGAAGACAACTCGTGGAAGTGATGGCCCAAGCCGGACAGCCGATGACGCTGCCGGACATCGTGGCGGCCGACCCAAACCTCGCCCAAAGCTCGGCGTATCGCAACCTTGATGTGCTGGTTCGAAGCGGCGTCATTCGACGGATCAACACCGGGAGTGATCATGCCCACTTCGAGTTGGCCGAACCATTGTTGAGGCACCACCACCATATGATCTGCATCAGATGCGGCTCAATAGAGGACATCCACCTCGACAGCAAGGTAGAGCTCATGGTGGACAAGAGCCTCTCCGATATTGCTTCTCAAAACGGATTCACCCCCATCCATCACAGCCTTGACCTGCACGGCCACTGCGTCGATTGCTGACTCGATTTCCGACCGACTCAGGCAATACGGCTGACGGAAAAATCAACCGAGGCCTTCGGCGATCTTCTGTGCGTTGGTACGCAGGAACCCTATGTAGGTGCCAGAACTGCTGCCAGCGGGACCCAGCGATCCAGTATCCAAGGAGACCACCTGGACACCGGCCTCTAGACCCAAGGCTTCAATGTCTTCGGAGCTGTGTGTCGACTCCGAGAAGATGGCGGCCACACCGGTTTCGTCGATCACCTCAACCAGTGCTTGGAGTTCCGCGGGGCTGGCCTCGACCAGGGTGGAGCCGCTGAGAATGACCGTCCCTACCACCTGGAACCCGTAGCGATCGGCAAAGTAGCCGAGAGCATCGTGGTTGGTGACCAATAGGCGATTCTCAGGATGCAGGGGGGCCAAGATGCCCTCGACTTCAGCATCCAGAGCGGTGAGCTCGCTGCGATATGCCGCTACGCACTCATCCAGGGCGGCGGCATCTAGGCCTGCTTGCGTGGCCAGAGCCTGGCTGAGCGCGGGCAGCGCATCGGCAACTCGAATCGGATCGAACCACACATGGGGGTCATCACCGCTGTGCGCGTGGCCGTGGCCGTCTTCCTCGTGGCCGTCCTCGTGGCTGTCTTCCTCGTGGTCGTCGTGACCCCCGTGACCCGTCGTTGATCCGTACTCAATGGTTTTCACATGCTCGGCCATGCGGAAAACAGGGGTACCTGCTTCTTCGACCGCATCGATGGTGTCTTCCAAGCCTTCTTCCAGGGCCAAGCCGTTGGCCACAATCAACGCGGCGCTTTCCATGTTCCCGCGATCGCTCAACGAAGGTTGGAAGGCGTGGGGGTCGCCACCGGGGGGAATGAGGGTAACTACTTCTGCCAAGCCGCCGCAGGCCACGTTGGCCGCCACATCACTCCATATCGAAGTCGTGGCCATCACTGTCGGCACACCGCCGCCCTCAACCGAGTCGTCATTCCCGCATCCACCAGCGACAAGCGCCACTCCAGCCAGCAGGCACCCCCAGCGAAGTGCCACTGGCCTACTATTATTGATAATGGGTCTCATTCTTATATAGTATTCCGGCGTGAGTGCTAATGGCAAACAGACCACTCGTGCCCTTGCGGAGAGGCATTCAGGCAAGAAGGGAAGACCATGACGGCAATAGTCCACGCGCTGTACATCATCGGCCAGCTTTTTGCGATCATGGGGGTGGCTTTCGGCGTCCCCCTGCTGGTGTGCGATTGCTGTTGGTGCTGCTGGAAGCGCAGGTGTGCCCGCCGTGACCGAAGTGCATCAGATAGAAGCCCCTAACATGAAGAACAGGAATGCGGCTGACCGAACTCCGACTGAGCACTGAGCTAATCCCATGGCGCGAAGAGGTCAGAGGCTTCTTGGCTGCGGAGATGGCGCCCGAGAAGGTGGCTGGCCATGTCGACCCCACTGACCTGACCGGACTCGACCTGGACTTCGAGAAGCGACACCAGAGGGAGGCAGCTCGTCGGGGCTTCCTGGCTGTTTCTCTCCCAAGAGCCGACGGGGGCCGCGGCCGTTCTCGGGCTTGGAAGCACGTGTACGACCTGGAGGCCGCCTACCACGGTGCGCCTTCCATCGACACCGGAGTGACGCTGTGCGGCTTTGTGCTCTCCCAATTCGGAACGCCCGCCCAGAAGTCCCGATGGCTAGCCCCGATGGTCTCCGGCGAGATGCTTGGCGCTATCGCCTACAGCGAAGCCGGCGCGGGCAACAGCTTGGCGGCCATCACCACGGCTGGGGTTCGCAGCTCAGAGGGTTGGGAGCTGTCGGGAACCAAGTCGCACATTACGGGAGCGCACAAGGCAGACGTGGCCGTGGTATTGGCGGTGACCGACCTCGAGAAAAACGCCCGCTCTTCGATGGCCATGTTCTTAGTTCCCCTTGACGCTCTCGGAGTCGAGGTGAGACGAAAGCCCACCATCAATCGTTGGACCCTCTGTGAAATCGCCCTCAGCCAGGTACGCCTGGGCAATGACGGCGTATTGGGCGAGGTAGGACAAGGGTGGTCGCAGGTGATGGCCTCGGTGGCCGCTGAGCGAGGCTCGCTGGCCCACTACGGGTGGGCCGAGCAGTGGTTGCAACGGCTGCCTGCCACGGTTCCCTCGTGGGAACGAGCCCGCCTGCACGCCGCGGCGGCTCGAGTCCGAGCCCTTTGCCAGCGGCTGATCGATTACGAGGAGACGGGCCAGGCAGTGGACTACCAGGCCTCGGTGGTGAAGGTGGCCTCCACCGAGCTTCTCCAGAACATTGCCCGCGCGGCTCGAACTTGGGCCGGACCAGGGGAAACCGACTGGACTGCCATGTTCGAGCAAGGGCCGACGTACACCTATGACGCACTCGAGGCCATCCATCCCCCCGTCTCGGTCGGTGCCAACGAGACTCATCGGGACATGATTGCCACTGCCCTGCTGGACTGTGATCTGTCCGTTTCCCCTCCCCTGCCCAACGTTTCCGACGATCCTGTTCTCGCCGCCTGCTCGGAAATGGCGGCCGACGCGCGCCAGCTCTTGGCCCGAACCGCCCAGCACGCCCTGCAACGCCCTCTGTACGGCCGAACGGTGGGAGACTTCCAGGTCGCCCGCCATCGCTTCGTGGACATGGCCATCGCGGTCGAGGCGATGGAGCTAACCGCCGCCGAGGCCGCCCTCGCTCCCCCTGGGCCGCAACGCGACTACCTGGTGTCCGCGGCCAAGGCGACGGCCAACGAGGCCCTGCTCGATGTGGTAGCAGGCGCCCACCAGCTTCACGGGGCCGACGGCTACTACGAGGACCATTTTCTCGCGCCCTTCGCCCGTCGAGCATGGGCCGCTCAATCCCGGGGCGGTGCCACAGCCGAACATTCAGAGCGCTTGGCCAGGCTGACTGCCTAGCTCACCCATCAGAAGCACTGCTGGCAATCGTCACCCGGTGGAGCACCCGCTCTTCCCCGGCCACATCCCCGACAACCGCGTGCTGAGTGGAGCGGTTGTCCCAGATCACCAGGTCACCGTGGTGCCAGCGATGCCGGTAGGTGTTCTCGTGGCGCCCGATCACCCCGTAGAGGTACTCCAGAAGCGGGCGGCTCTCCTCAGGGCTCCAACCGTCGATGCGGGTCACGTAGTTGTCGTTCACGAACAGCGCCTCTGCCCCGGTATCGGGATGGGCCCTCACCACCGGGTGGACGGCGACCACCGCCTCATGGTCCAAACCGGCATCAGCGGCCAGGGCTGTGCCCTCGTGAACGGCTGAGAGCGTGCGGAGCACGGCCTGGAATCCCGGCGACAGCGATTGGAATGCCCCGGTTGCGCTGGCGAACATGGTGTCGCCGCCCACTTCGGGCAAGATCCGGGCCAGCAGCAGGGTGTAGGCGTGGGGCTCGCGCATGTGGGTGGAGTCGGAGTGCCAGGTTTGGGTGATGGGATTCGGGTCGTAGATCTTCATGATCCCCGGATGCCCCTCGATGGAGGGCACATAGGGGTGGATGGATATCTCCCCCCACCTGGCGGCAAAGGCGAGCTGGCCTTGCGGGGTCATCGCTCCCTGGCCGCGAATGCAGATGACGCCGCTTTGATGGAGAGCATCGCGCACCGCCGAGAAAGCGGTTTCCTCGATTCCGCTGGTCAGATCGAGTCCGATGACTTCTGCGCCGAGTGCCCCTGCCAGTTGCCGAATCTCCATGGATGAGAAACTCTAATCAGTCATTACTGGAGGATGAGTTTGGCGATGGAGTCGTAGAGGCCGCTAGGCCGAGCGCATTTCTTTGAGCCTGCGCGGATTTGTGGGGTGGGGGTGGTCTGAGGGTCCGGGCTCCTGGCACGCGTGGGTTGCAGCGAATCCGAGCGTCCTTCATGAACACGACCCAATCCTGAGAACTGGACAGTCTCAGCCGTTCTTCGTCGGCAATGTCCTCATCAGCGGGTATTCCATTCTGCTCGGCGCAGTCGAACAGGAGTTCAGCACCGTCGGTGTAAAGCCGTTGAGAGGCAAGGGCATGGTCAATGCCCATCTGCCGCTGCAACCCATCCAGCATGGGACGAACCCGCTGCATCGGCACTCCGCTGCGCTCGGGGTGTGCGGGGTCGGTGAGCGAAGGCAGGCGAAGCAAGAAGAAGGCGAGCTGAAAGGGCCGCCACGAGCGGTTGTCTGGTTCGTCCGCATCGGCGATGGCCTCGCGCAGCGTCAAGTTGGGGCTAACGCGGCGATTGCCCACCGCCACGGCGTGTACCCGCTGGCGGGACATAACCTGATTGGCGAAACGGAAAGCCTCGAGAGCATCGGGGTTGCTCCGGAGTAGCTCGATTCCCGATCTGATGGCCTCTGCTGCTTGACTGCGCGAGCGGGAGTTCTTCTCGACCGCAGAACACCGGCTTGCCATTGGCAGCGGAGAGGTCGAGGCTGGCCTGGAAGAGCCAGCGTGAGTCTTTGTTCACGGCGACAGGCTCCTGCTCGTTGCACAGGAACACAGTCACGAGCAGGAGTGAGCCAGTTTTCGCTCTTGTCGCTCTACCCCTGACCACCACGCCCTCATCGTTTACCGGCAGAGGTTCGATATCTCCTTCCCGGATGGGAATGGCCACCGTCAAGTCAATCTGCCGGCGTTGCCAAACGCGAGCGTTGGAACCGTCGGGGTGCGCCTCGTCTTGCCGGCTGTAAGACCCCCAGCGGCATCGAGCGACTAGCTCATCGGTGTCGGCTGGCACAACGGCGGTGAGCCCCATCGACGACTGCGCCAGCACCCGCTGAGCCACCTGCCCATCGTGGCTGCCCCTTGCTGGGTCTTCATCGCCGGTACCGGGGTCATCAGTGCGCTCGGGGGCGCGGGCCACGGTTCCCGCTGGGGCCAACTTGCCGACCAAGTAGCGGTCGTTGACCCGCCCCGATGGTGTCCAGGTGCCGTCTTCGCGCTGAAAGCCGTGGATCACCTCGTCGTCGCCGTCCAGCGGCCCGAGCAAATCGGCGCTGATCCGCCGCACCAGATCCTTGCGAATGGATGCAGGCCGCTGGGCCCATTCGGGCGTGGCGGTTTCGCTCGCCAT
>JAPPMA010000088.1 GCA_028819295.1 bacterium
GTGGCCCGCATCACCGGCCTGCTGGGCATCACCGAGCACAAAGACCCGGTGAAGATCGAGTTGGAGCTGAACCCCATGGTGCCCGCCGCTGAGCGGGGCGAGTTCTCCCTGCGGCTCATCCTCCACGGTCGCCGGGTGTGCATCGCCCGCCGCCCCCGCTGCCACGAGTGCGTGCTGGCCTCCTTCTGCCCGTCCGCCGGCCAGGTCGAGGGCCGGGCCGGTTAGGCCGGCTCAGTCTTGGATCACGCCCCCTCGGCGAGGGCGGGCATAACCTTGTTCACCACCAGCTCGAGCGTCTCCCAGCCGATGGCGGGGTCGATGCCCCCGCACAGGGGGTGGAGCGTGGCCGCCCCCTTGGTGCGGACCAGCTCCACGCACTCATCGGGGGTGAGCACCTCGAACTGGCCGGAGGCCTTGAGGCCGGCCACGTCTTCGGCCTCCACGTGCCAGCCCGAGCGCTGGTCGGGGTATTGCCAGCTCGCGTAGGCCGCGGCGTCGTACAGCATGTTCGGGCCGATCTTGGCCCAGAGCGCATCGGGATCCTCGGTCACCAGCACCAGCCCCGGACCGTCGGGGGCCATGGCGAACGCCCCCTCGAACCCGATCTCGGCGGCCTCGGCGTAGTACAGGTCCACCAACTCCTGGTCGCCGATGGGCGGCATGTAGGGCAGCCGCAGCCGGGCGGCCCGCTTGGCCGAGGCCGGCACCGATCCCCCCACCATCAACAGAGGGTGGGGCTGGGTCACCGGCTTGGGGGTTACCCGGGCGGTGCGTCCCCGGTACTCGAACGGCTCCCCGGTCCAGGCCTGCTGCATGACCTTGATGGCCTCCTCGGTGTCGCGGCCCCGGCGGGTGCGGTCTTTGCCGAACATCTCGAACTCGAACTCCCGATAGCCCAGTCCGGCAATCACGATGAGCCGGCCCGGCGCCATCAAGTCGATGGCGGCGATGTCCTCGGCCAGCCGCAGCGGGTCGTGGTAGGGCACCAGGAGGGCCGACAGCGTACACATCAGGTTGTCGGTTGATCCCAGGATGGCCGCGGAGATGGCCAGCGGCGCCGACATGAAGCCGTCATCGGTGCCGTGGTGCTCGCTGGTGATGGCCCCGGCGAAGCCCCGGGTGTCGGCCCACTTCACCATCTCCAGCATGGCCCGGTACTGATCGGCGTGGGTCACCTCGGTGAACGGAGGGGTCCGCAGATCAAAGCGCAGATTGAACATTTCTTCTCCCGGTCAGCTCGACGGTTGTCTGTAGATTTACAGACTTCGGGTTAGGCGGTCGAGACGGCGGGTGGCTCCCCGCAAGCCCCGCTCCACCTCGTAGAGCTCAAAGGCCACGTCCTCCCGGTCGGTGCCCTCGTAGCGCCGGGCCACCTCGGCCACCCGTACCGCGAGGTCCCCCATCACGCTGCTCATCGAGCCGAGCTCGGCCCCGTCCGCCGCCGTTGTCATGTCGTCCACAGGGAGGTTCTATCGCATACCGTCGCGATCGGTTCTGGGGGACGCAAGAACTTCGTAACTGATAGCAAGTCATCCAGCATAAAGTGATAGCATCAAGTGATGGCAACCACCCGGACCACGTTCTCTCTAGACGAGGAGCTGGCCGAGAAGGCTCGGAAGCTCGAGATCAATATGTCGGCGGCGGCCCGCGAGGGGGTTCAAGCCGCGGTGAGGCGTGCTATGGGAGAAGCTGACAGAGAAGCGTATTTGCGGCATCCGGAAGAACCGGACGACTTCTGGGATGAAGCTCAGGCGTGGGGTGACTGGGATGAGGACGATGGAGAGAGCGGCGAATGAACCGCGGCGAGGTGTGGTGGACTGAGGTCGGGGGCAAGCGACGGCCGGTGGTTATTCTCACCCGACCGGAGGTCATCGATGTGCGGGAGTTGGTTACTGTCGCTGAACTCACGACTGTCGTCCGCGGACTGGATGCAGAGGTGCGAGTTGACCACGACGAGGCCGGCCTTGCTGAGCCTTCGGTCGTCAACTGCGACGGCCTCCACACGATGCGCCGTTCCTCGCTTTCCAATCGAGCAGGCAAGCTCGGCGACTTGACAATGAGACGCATCTGCCAATCGCTGACGTTCGCCCTCGGTTGCTAGCGGCAAACCCTTCGCTGGCGGGTTGCTTGGGCCTGTAGTTTTGGGGGTCGTGCTAGACAGAGTGGACCTGCGGGGCGAGGCCGACATTACTGGCCGTCTGCCCCGGCCTGAGCCTGTTTCTGAGGGCTCGGTGGCCGCGGTCCGCGAGATCGTCCACGCGGTGCGCGCCGACGGCGACGCCGCGCTGTCCCGCTATACCGAGCAGTTCGACGGCGCGGTTCCCCCGACATGGCGGGTTCCTCCCAGCGAGGTGGCCGCGGCTCGAGATCGGGTCGAACCCTCGCTGCGGGCCGCTCTGGAAGCCGCCGCCGATTCCATCGCCGAGTTCCACCGAGAGCAGGCCTCCAAAGAGCAGATTCACACCCGCGGGGGCATCACCATCCGGAGCTGGGACCAGCCGGTGGGCCGAGCCGGGTGCTATGTGCCCGGCGGCCGAGCCGCCTACCCGTCCACCGTGCTGATGACCGCGCTGCCGGCGAGGGCCGCCGGGGTGGACCAGGTGGTGCTGTGCGTTCCCCCCGGCCCCGAAGGCCAGGTGGCCGATGTCACCCTGGCCGCGGCGGCCATTGCCGGGGTCGACGAGGTGTATGCGGTGGGTGGCGCCCAGGCCATAGCCGCAATGGCCTATGGCACCGAGTCGGTGGATGCGGTGGACGTGATCGTGGGGCCGGGCAACGTGTACGTGGCTCTCGCCAAGCAGCTAGTGGCCGGGGTGGTCGGCGTTCCAGCCGCGTTCGCCGGGCCGTCTGAGGTCGTGGTGGTGGTTGACGGGACGACTCCGGCGGTTTACGCCGCCGTCGACCTCATCGTGCAGGCCGAACACGGCCCCGATGGTTTGGCCTGGCTCATCACCTGGGACCCCGACGCCGCCGATGCAGTAGAGGAGGCAGTGGCCGAATTGCTGTTGGACGCCGCTCGCTTAGACGATATCGCGGCCACATTCCACCGCAGCGGGCACATTGTGCTGATCGACGGCCCCGAATCCGCTGCCCAGGTGGTCAACTTCATCGCCCCTGAGCACTTGCAGGTGATGACCGAAGCACCGGATGCGGTTATCGACAGAGTTCGAAACGCCGGGGCTATCTTCCGGGGCCCGCTGGCCCCCGCGTCCATCGGCGACTACATGGCCGGCCCCTCCCACGTGCTGCCCACCAACGGCACCGCTCGCTTCGCCGGCGCCCTCGGCGTGCGGGACTTCACCAAGCCCATGCACGAGATCGCCGCGGGCTCTGAGGGCCTGGCCGCGGTCGGCCCCCATGTGGCCGCCATCGCCGACGCCGAGGGATTGGGCGCCCACGCCCAGTCCATCCGCTTGCGCGGCTTCGGCAACGGAGTTCAGAGAGGAACTGGCGATGGGCAGCCCTGATCGCCTGTCCGTGAGAGAGAGCGTGGCCCTGATGGGGGGCTACCACTCGCCCCAGCTCGACGTGGCCGTGCGGCTCAACACCAATGAGTCGCCGGTTCCTCCGCCCGAGGGTTGGGCCGAGGCCCTGCGGGCCGCTCTGGCCGGCATCGGCTGGCACCGCTATCCCGACCGGGGGGCGCACGAATTGCGGGCGGCGCTGGCCAAGCACGAGCAGGTCGCGCCCGAGCAGGTGTTTGCGGCCAACGGCTCCAACGAAGTGCTCCAGTGCCTGCTGCTGGCCTTCGGAGGGCCAAACCGCATAGCCCTCACCTTTGAGCCCACCTATGCCCTCCACTCCCACATCGCCCGCCTGTCCGCCACGCAGGTGGCTTCGGGCGAGCGAGAAGAGGATTTCTCGCTGGACGCCGACTACGCCTCGGCCATGGTCGCCGACCACCGGCCGGCCGTCACATTCCTGTGCTCGCCCAACAACCCCACCGGCATGGTTGAGCCACCGGAGTTGGTCGAGAGGCTGCTGGCCGACGTCTCGGCCCTGCCCGGATTGCTGTTGATGGATGAGGCCTACGGCCAGTTCGACCCCCACACCTCGGTAGGCCTGATCGACGAGAGCCGCCCCCTGGCGGTGGCCCGCACCTACTCCAAGACATGGTCGATGGCCGCGGCCCGGCTCGGCTATCTCGTCGCCCCGTCGTGGGTGGTGGCCGAGCTGGACAAGGTGACGCTGCCCTACCACTTGGACTCGTTCAAGCAGATCGCCGGTCGGCTGGCGCTGGACTACGAAGACGAGATGAACGAACGAGTGTCCATGCTGGTGGCTGAGCGGGAGCGGATCACCGCCGCGCTCGACCACCTCCCGGTCCATCACTGGCCCTCGGGCGCCAATTTCATCTTGCTTCGCCCTGATTCCGGCGACGGCGACGGAGTTTGGCAGGGTCTCGTGGATCGGTCGGTGCTCGTGCGAAACTGTGCTTCTTGGCCCCGGCTCGCCGGTTGCCTTCGGGTCACCGTGGGATCGCCGGCCGAGAACGACGCGTTCTTGTCTGCATTGAGCGAGGTGTTGGCATGACAACTGCATCCCGAACCGCCACCGCTTCTCGGAGCACCGCGGAGACCAGCATCCACATCGCCATCGACGTCGACGGCGATGGCCGGGGAGAGGCAACCACTGGGCTCCCGTTCTTCGACCACATGTTGAGCCAGCTCGGCCGCCACGGCGGCTTCGAGCTGAAGGTGGACGCCTCCGGCGACCTGGAGATCGACGCCCACCACACCGTGGAGGATGTGGGCATCCTTCTGGGCTCGTGCTTCGCCGAGGCCCTGGGCGACAAGGCCGGGGTGCGCCGTTTCGCGTCCATCTCGGTTCCGCTGGACGAGGCCTTGGTGGAGGCCGTGGTCGACCTGTCGGGCCGCCCGTTCCTGCACTACGACGTGAATCCGCCCGGACAGAAGATCTTGGGCGACCCGCCGTTCGACCCCCAGCTCTGCGAGGAGTTCTGGCGGGCGTTCGCCACATCGGCCGCACTGACCCTGCACATCACCATGATCCGCGGCCGCAACACCCACCACATCATCGAGGCCAGCTTCAAGGCGGCGGCCCGGGCGCTGCGCGATGCCGTGCGGCTCGAGGGCATCGGAATCCCCTCCACCAAAGGGGTTCTGTGAGAGTTCGCTCTCAATGAACAGGAGAATTCGGTGACCCGACCGCTCGTCGCGGTGTTGGACTACGGCATCGGCAACCTCCGCTCGGCCCAGAAGAGCCTGGAGCGCATGGGGGCCGACGCCCGCCTCACCGCAGATGCCGGGTTGATTGCCGACGCCGCCGGGGTGGTTCTGCCCGGCGTGGGGGCGTTCGGGCCGTGCATGGCCGCGCTCTGCGATACCGGGCTCGACGAGCAGGCTCGGGCCGCGGCAGCCGACGGGCGGCCGTTTCTGGGCATCTGCATCGGCTTGCAGCTTCTCTACGAGGGCTCCGAGGAAACGCCCGGCGCCGCCGGTCTGGGCATTTTGCCCGGAACGGTGCGCCTGCTGCCCGGCAACGTGAAGCGGCCCCAGATGCAGTGGAACCGCCTCGAGGTGCGAACGCCCAGCCCGCTGCTCGAAGGCCTCGACGGTGCCTGGGTGTACTTCGTACACTCCTACGCCGCGCCGATGGCCGACAACGTGGCCGCCGTCTGCGACTATGGCGGCCCGGTGGCCGGGGTGGTGGGCGACGGCAACGTGTGGGCCACGCAGTTCCACCCCGAGAAGTCCGCCCGCCCCGGCCTGCGGCTGTTGGAGAACTTCGTGGACCAGGCCCGAGCCGCGGCCGCAGGGGCGTGAGGTGTCGGGCAACGCAGAGCACCGCGGTGCCGCTCGCGCAACTGCCGGAGGGGCGTGAGATGCAGCTCTACCCGGCCATCGATCTGCGGGGCGGGCGCTGTGTGCGGCTGTACCAGGGGTCATACGACGCGGAAACCGCTTACTCAGACGACCCGGTAGGCCAAGCTCAGCAGTTTGCCGAAGCGGGGGCCTCGTGGCTGCATGTGGTGGACCTGGATGCGGCCCGCACTGGCGACCCGGTCAACTTGCCGGTGATCGCCGCCATTGCCGACGCGGTGGAGGTTCCGGTGCAAACCGGCGGCGGGGTCCGCAGCCTGGATGCGGCTTCAGCGCTGGCCGATGCCGGCGTGGCCCGGGTGGTGATCGGCACCGCCGCGGTGGAGAATCCCGAGTTGGTGGAGCAAGTGGCCGCCCGTCAGCCGGTGGCGGTGGGGTTGGACGCCCGAGGCCGGGAGGTCGCCACCCATGGGTGGGAGCGGGGAGGCGGGGGAGACCTGCTGGAGCTGGCCGCCCGCTTTGAATCATCAGGCGCCGAGGCGGTGGTGGCCACCGAGATCAGCCGAGACGGCACCATGAGCGGGCCCGACACCGAAGGCCTGTCCGCTGTTCTGGCCGCCACCGGCCTAGCGGTGATCGCATCCGGAGGAGTGGCAACGGTTGAAGACCTGGGCGAGTTGGCGGCAACCGGCGACACCAGCCGAAGACTGGCCGGCGTGATTGTGGGCCGAGCGCTGTATGAGGGGCGCTTCACGGTGGAGCAGGCATTGGAGGCGCTGAAGCGATGACCGCCACCGCAACCGCGCCCTGCAACGCCCGGATCATCCCGTGTTTGGATGTGGACGCCGGCCGGGTGGTCAAGGGGGTCAATTTCGTAGACCTCGCCGACGCCGGCGACCCAGTGGAGTTGGCCGCCCTCTACGACCAGCAGGGGGCCGACGAGGTGGTGTTCCTGGACATCACCGCGTCGTCCGACCGGCGGGAGACCACCGTGGAATTGGTGTACCGCACTGCCGAGGAAGTGTTCATCCCCTTCACCATCGGCGGGGGCATCCGCACCGTGGACGACGCCCGCCGCCTGTTGCGGGCCGGGGCCGACAAGGTGTCGGTGAACACCGCCGCGGTGAACCGCCCCGAGCTGGTGGCCGAGATCGCCGACGAGTTCGGCAGCCAGTGCGCGGTGGCCTCCATCGACGTCAGGCGGACAGGCACCCCTCTCTCAAAAGGGAATCTGTCCACCGGCGCCCGTCGCACCAACGGGGGCGCCTTCCCCTTCGAGGTGTTCACCCACGGCGGCCGCACCCCCACCGGCGTCAATGCCATCGAGTACGCCATCCGGGTGACCGAGTTGGGCGCAGGGGAGATCCTCCTCACCTCCATGGACCGCGACGGCACCCGCGACGGCTTCGATCTGGAGCTGACCCGGGCGGTGGTCGAGGTGACCAACGTGCCGGTGATCGCCAGCGGGGGAGTGGGCACCCTCGACCACCTCGTAGAAGGCGTGCTCGAAGGCGGGGCCGACGCCGTGCTGGCCGCCTCCATCTTCCACTTCAGAGAGCACACCGTGGCCGAGGCCAAATCCCACATGGCCGCCGCCGGCATCCCCATCCGCCCCGCCGACTCCTGATTCGCCTCCCTTCAGGAAGCGAGGCCGGCCCGAAATCGTCGGTCATGTACCCGTCAAGGTAGCGTTGTCGCCCCATGGCCAAGGCAGCAAACTCCGCAAGCAAGGTCGCGCCCGAGGACAAGCTCCCCATCAAGATGCTCAACGACCGCATCCTGGTGCAGCTCGACATACCCGAGGGCGAGCGGCGGTCCACCGGCGGCATCCTCATCCCGGCCACCGCCCAGGTGGGCAAGCGGCTGGCCTGGGCCGAGGCCATCGCGGTGGGACCCAACGTCCGCACCGTCGAGTCCGGCGATCAGGTGCTGTTCAACCCCGAAGACCGCTACGAGGTGGAGGTTCGGGGCGCCGACTACCTCATCCTGCGCGAGCGGGACATCCACGCGGTTGCCGCCCCCCGCCTCGACGAGGGCAGCACCGGCCTCTACCTCTGACGCTGCCCCCAGAGGGGCAGCACCGGCCTCCACCTCTGACCCCTCCCCAAAGGTCAGCACCGGGCAGCATCTCTGATGCCCTCTGGCAAATGGCTCTCACCGGGCTGGAGTCTGCTCCTACCATTGGAGGATGCCGGTAACGATGCCAATAGAAGCTGCCCCCGGAGTGCTCGACGAGGTGGTGTTCAACGACGACGGGCTGGTTCCCGCCATCATCCAGGAGCACGAGGGGGGCCGGGTGCTGATGATGGCCTGGATGAACCGGGAGTCGCTGGAGCGCACGCTGAAAACCGGGCGCACCTGGTTCTGGAGCCGGTCCCGCCAGGAGTACTGGTGCAAGGGGGAGACCTCTGGCGACCGCCAGTACCTCCGAGGGGCGTACTACGACTGCGACGGCGACACCCTGCTGTTCACGGTAGAGCAGGAAGGACGGGGGGCTTGCCACACCGGCGAGTACTCCTGCTTCTTCCGATCGTTCGACCAGCCGGTACCGCAGTCGCAGGGGTGATCTGGCCCATATGCCGGCAATAAGCCCTGATCGCCGCGAATTCCATCGCCTCGCCGCCCAATGGACGGTGGTCCCGGTGTGGCGGGAGTTCGTTGCCGATCTCACCACCCCGGTGGCGGCTTTCGCCCGCACCGTGGGCGACGAGCCCGGCTTCTTGCTGGAGTCGGTGGACCACGGGGAGCGCTGGAGCCGGTTCTCGTTCATCGGCCGCCGTCCACTGGGCACCCTGGTGGCCCGCGGCCGCCGGGTGGCCGCCACCGGCGCACTCCCGGAGGGAACCCCGCTGGATGGGGGAATACTCGCAGCGGTGGAGCACATCTTGTCGCAGTGGCGCTCTCCGGTGATCGACGAACTGCCTCCGCTGCATGGCGGACTCATGGGCTACCTGGGCTATGACGTGGTCCGGGAAGTGGAGCACCTGCCCAACGTTCCGGTCGACGACCAGGGCCTGCCCGACGCGGTGTTGTCGGTGATCGGGGAGCTCGCAGTGTTCGACCACTGGCGCCAGCGGGTCACTCTGATCGAGAACGTGATCATCCCCCCCGGCGCCTCATCAAGCGACATCGACGCCGCCTATGACCGTGCCGCGGCTGCTTTGCACGAGCTGGCCGTCGACGGGTCCCGACCGATGGACGAGCCGCTGCTCGAACCCCCCGACGAGGGCGAAGAGCTGCCCGAGGTGGTGGCCAGCATGGGCTCGCAGAGCTTCTGCGACGCGGTGGAAGCGGCCAGGGAGCACATCCTCGCCGGCGACGTCTTCCAGGTGGTGCTGGCCCAGCGGTACGACTTCGACCTGGAAGCCGAGCCCTTCGACGTCTATCGCTCGCTGCGCCAGGTGAACCCCAGCCCCTACATGTACTTCGTACACCTGCCCGAGGTGTCGCTGGTGGGATGCTCCCCGGAGCCGATGGTGCAGCTGCTCGACGGCCGGGTCATCTCCCGGCCCATCGCCGGCACCCGCCGCCGGGGCCGCACCGACGCCGAGGAGCGCAGGATGGCCGCCGAGCTGTCCGAGCACCCCAAGGAGATCGCCGAGCACATCATGCTCCTCGACTTGGCCCGCAACGACGTGGGCCGGGTGGTCGCTTTCGGCACTGAGACGGTGGACGAGATGATGACCCTGGAGCGCTACAGCCATGTGATGCACCTGACCTCGCAGGTGTCGGGCGAGTTGGCCCCCGACTGCACGCCGGTGGACGTGCTGCGGGCAACCCTGCCCGCGGGCACGGTGTCGGGGGCGCCCAAAGTGCGGGCCATGGAGATCATCGACGACCTGGAGCCGGTGAAGCGGGGCCCCTATGCCGGCGTGGTCGGATACCTGGACTTCTCCGGCAACATCGACACCGCCATCGCCATCCGCACCATGGTCATCCGGGGAGGGCGGGCCTCGGTGCAGGCCGGGGCGGGCATCGTGGCCGACAGCGTCCCCGAACAGGAGGACTTGGAGTGCCGCAACAAAGCCCGAGCCCTGCTTTTGGCCGTGCCCGCCGCCCGGCGTATGAGCCGGAGTCGTCAACCATGATTGCCGACATGATTGGTTTGGCATGAGCGCCCCCGTGGATTTGACGTCGACGGTTGGCGCCTGCGCCGTCGAGCGGGGGGTTCTGGCAGTGGCCGGGCCCGACGCCGAGGCGTTCTTGCAGGGCCAGCTATCCCAGGACGTGGCCGGATTGACCGAAGGCCAGTCGGCCTGGTCGCTCATCTTGCAACCCCAGGGGCGCATCGACGCCTTCGTCCGAGTCACCCGCCAGAGCCGCGACCGGTTCATTCTCGACACCGACGGGGCGTTGGAGCAGGTCATCGCCCGGCTCCAACGGTTCATGCTCCGCACCGACGTGAGCCTGGATCGGCTCCACTGGGGGTGCATCGCCGTGCGGGGGCCGAGCGCGGCGAGGGCGGCTGTCTCAGGGGAGATCATCGGCCCGGTGCCCGCCGGGGGGATCGACGTGCTCGGCCCGTCGCCGCAAGTGTCGGGGGATGTGCTCGCAGTCGACGTGGAAACCCTGGAGGCCCACCGGATCAAAACCGGCTTTCCCCGCATGGGGGTCGACATCGACGATCGCACCATCCCCGCCGAGGCCGGGGTGGTGCCATTTACCGTGAGCTTCACCAAGGGGTGCTTCACCGGCCAGGAGTTGGTGGCCCGCATGGACTCCCGGGGCAGCACCGCCCCTCGGCACTTGCGGCTGCTGACCTTTGCGGGCCGAGCAGACCTGTCCCGCGGGGATCGCATCGCCGGCGCCGATGGCGCCGAGGTCGGCGTCGTCACCAGCTCGGCCTGGGATGCAGCGGCTGGTGAAACGGTGGCCTTGGGCTACGTCAAGCGCTCCGTGGAGATGCCGGTGCAGGTGCGAGCGGCCGGATTGCCGGCTCAGGCAACCGCTCTTCCCCGTTGACGACCCAGTGTCCCAAATGGTCAGCCGGTAGGTTTGAGGGCAGTGTTCATCAAGATCTGCGGCATCACCAGCGCTGACGACGCTCTGCTGGCCACCGCATTGGGCGCCGACGCAGTGGGGCTCATCATGGCCCCGTCCCCCCGCCAGATCGCCCCGCCCCGGGCAGAGGAGATCGTCCGCCGCCTCCCGCCCGATGTCCTCACCGTGGGCGTGTTCCGAGACGAGGCTCCCAGCAGGGTGATCGAGATCGTCAACCGCTGTGGCCTCAAGGCCGCCCAGCTTTCCGGCCGGGAGAGCATGGAAGACACCCGCCTCATTCGGGAGAACGTGCCCGCGGTGATAAAGGCCTTCTCCGGCGGCAGCCCTGCCCTGGCGGTGGCCGACCAGTACGGCGCCGACATCGTGATGGTTGACTCCGACACCCCCGGATCAGGCCAGGTTTTCGACTGGTCGCTGGCCGAGGGGGCCCCGGGCGGCATCCGGCTGCTCATGGCCGGCGGCTTGACCGCTGAGAACGTGGCCATGGCCATCGACAAGGTCCGCCCGTGGGGCGTGGACGTTGCCACCGGGGTGGAGATGTCGCCGGGCCGCAAAGACCCCGCCCGGCTGCGCGCCTTCATCAACGCCGTCCGCAAAACCCAGCCGGCCCGGCCCGAGCCGTCCGAACCGGACTCCGCCGAAGACATCCCCTACAACTGGCAGGAAGAGCCGCGGTGGTGACCATGGCCGAGCCCGCAGGCGGGCAGTTCGGGGAGTTCGGCGGCCGGTTCGTGCCCGAAACCCTGGTGCCGGCCTGCGAGGAACTGGAAGCCGCGTTCCGCTCCGCCTGGGCCGACGAGGGGTTCCGGGGCGAGCTGAACCGGCTGCTGGCCGACTACGCCGGCCGGCCGTCGCCGCTCACCGAGTGCCATCGCTTGTCCGAGGAGCTGGGGCTGCGGCTGCTGCTGAAACGGGAAGACCTCAACCACACCGGCTCCCACAAGATCAACAATGTGCTGGGCCAGGCTCTTTTGGCGGCGCGCATGGGCAAGACCCGGCTGGTGGCCGAGACCGGGGCCGGGCAGCACGGCGTGGCCACCGCCACCGCCGCGGCCCTGTTGGGAATGGACTGCGTGGTGTACATGGGCGAGGTGGACATCGAGCGCCAGGCCCTCAACGTGTTCCGCATGAAGCTGCTGGGCGCCGAGGTCCGCCCGGCGCTCTCGGGCAGCCGCACCCTCAAAGACGCCATCAACGAGGCCATGCGCGACTGGGTTGCCACCGTGGAGAGCTCCCACTACTGCCTGGGCTCGGTGATGGGACCCCATCCCTACCCCTGGATGGTGCGGGAGCTGCACCGGGTGATCGGCGACGAGGCCCGCGAGCAGTGCCGGCGGCTGCTGGGCGCCGACCCCGACGTGGTCACCGCCTGCGTGGGCGGCGGCAGCAACGCCATCGGCATCTTCAGCGGCTTCGTCGACGGTACCGCCGCGCTGGTGGGGGTGGAGCCGGCCGGGGGTGCCGCCATCGGCCGGGGAGTGCCCGGCGTTGTCCACGGCGCCAAGTCGTATCTGATGCAAGACGAGCACGGCCAGGTGCTGGAGGCCGAATCGATCTCCGCCGGCCTCGACTATCCCGGCATCGGGCCCGAGCACTCCCATCTGGCCGCCATCGGCCGGGCCCGCTACGAGACGGTCGCCGACGATGAGGTGGTGGCCGCCTTCGAGCTGCTGTCGCGGGCCGAGGGGATCATCCCCGCGCTGGAGCCGGCCCACGCCCTGGCCTGGGTGTCGCGGGCCCGCCAAGAGCTGGCCGGCCAGACGGTGCTGTTGAACCTCAGCGGCCGAGGCGACAAAGACGTCGACCAGATGATGGACCGTCTAGGCGGTGTTGACAGCAGAGCCGGCAGCGATGATGGATCGCCGGGGTGAGCGCTGAACCCGGCTCTTTGGAGGCCGCATTGCGGGCCCGCCGCTCAGGGGGCGGCAAGGCGCTGGTCCCCTACCTCACCGGGGGGCTGGGCCACTGGCAGGCTGCGCTGGCCGCGGCCGCCGACGCCGGGGCCGACGCGGTGGAGGTGGGCATCCCGTTCTCCGACCCGGTGATGGACGGGCCGGTGATCCAAGAGGCCAACGACCGGGCCCTGGCCGCCGGGACCACCCCGCTCGGGGTGCTTGACGCCCTCGGCCGGCTCGACGTCGGCATTCCGGTGGCGGTGATGACCTACTACAACATCGCCTTCCGGTTCGGGTTGGAGCGGTTCGCCTCCGTTCTCGCCGAACAGGGCGTGGCTGCGGCCATCCTGCCCGACCTTCCCCTGGAGGAGGCGGGACCGTGGGCCTCAGCGGCCGATGCCGCCGGAGTGGAGACCGTGCTGTTGGCCGCGCCCACCGCATCCGACGAGCGGTTGGGCCGGATATGCGCCCGGACCCGGGGATTCGTGTACGGGGTGGGCCTGTTGGGGGTGACGGGGGTGCGCGATGAGCTGGCCGCGTCGGCCGTGGTCATGGCGGGGCGGCTCAAGCAGATCACCGACGTGCCCGTGCTGGTGGGCGTGGGGGTGGGCACTCCCGCGCAGGCTGAGGAGGTCTGCCGGGTGGCCGACGGCGCAGTGGTGGGCTCCGCGGTGGTGCGCCGGATGCTCGACGATGAGGGGCCGGCTGCGGTCGGCCGCTTGATCGGGCAGTTCCGCCGGGCCGTGGATTGAGCTTGAGAACTTGGCATTTTTCCCGTGCGGGCTGCTTGACTCTGAGAACTTTGCGCCAGCAGCCAATAGAATTACACTTTCGTGATTCGCAATTCAGGAGGATCCATGAACAAGTCAGAATTGGTCAACGCCATCAGCGAGCGCACCGGCGAGAGCAAGAGCGCGGTCGACGCGGTGCTCAGCAGCCTCGAGGTGGTTGTCACCGAACAGGTGGTTCTGGGCGAGAAGGTGGCGATCACCGGCTTCGTTTCTTTCGAGCAGACCATGAGGGGGGCCCGCACCGGCCGCAACCCCCGCACCGGCGAGGCCATCGAAATTGCCGCCGCCAAGGGGTGCAAGGTGAGCGCGGGCGCACGGTTGAAGGCAGCGGTAAGGGGAACCTGAGCCGATAGAGTCAGGCCATGGCTGATTGGCTGCTGTCTCCCGGCGACCCCGCGCCGGCGTTCACCTTGTCGGATCAGAACGGCAAGCAGGTGTCGCTCAGCGACTTCGCCGGCCAGAGGGTGATGATCTTCTTCTATCCGAAGGCGCTCACGCCCGGTTGAACCATCCAGGCGATAGGCGTGCGTGACATTGCCTCAGAGCTAGGGGGCATGGCCGCGGTGGGCATAAGCGGCGACACGCCCGAGCGTCAGAAGCGGTTCGATGAGAAGCATGATCTCGGCTACCTGCTGTTGTCCGACCCCGACCATGTGGCGGCGGAGGCCTTCGGCGTGTGGCAGGAGAAGAAGCTGTACGGCAAGACCTATCTGGGCGTGGTCCGCTCGGCCTTCGTCGTGGGGGTCGACGGGCTCGTCGAGCACGCCTTCTACAAGATCAGCCCCAAAGACACCCCCAAGAAACTGGCCGCGGCCCTGCGCGCGCCATAGCGGGATGGGCGCAGCCCGATGAGGCCTCCGGCCGAGGTTCTTCCGCACCGTCCGCCATTCCTGTTCCTCGACGAGGTCACCTCCATGGTGGCCGGGGAGCGGGCCGCGGGCTACTGGCAGCTCACCGGCCACGAGCCGTTTTTCGCCGGCCACTTCCCCGGGCGGCCCACCCTTCCCGGGGTGCTGATGGCCGAGGCCATCGCCCAGCTCGGCGCCTACATCGCGCTCTGCGACCACCGGTTCGCCGGCAAGCTGCCCCTGTTCGGCGGCCTCGACAGCGCCCGCTTCCGCCGCCAGGTGAATCCCGGCGATCGCTTGGATCTGGAAGTGGAGATGATCCGGCTGTCGGCCCGGGCCGGCCGGGGAGCGGGCCGGGCGTCGGTAAACGGCGAGTTGGCCTGCTCGTGCGAGCTGCTTTTCGTGGCAGTCGACGCCGGCTGATCGGCGTCGGAAGCCTGAATCCCTCTGATCCCGGCTACTCGGCCGGCGGCGGGCCGATCACGATGGACCCGTTGTGCCCGCCGAAGCCGAAGGAGTTGGACAGCGACGGGCCCGGCGTCCACGAAGCGGGCTCGGGGGCCACGATGCGGATGGGGGCCATGTCGGGATCGGGGGTCTTGTGCCCGTAGGTGGGCGGAATCAGCCGGTGCTCCATGGCCAACAGCACTGCCGCCGCCTCGATGGCCCCGGCCGCGCCCAGAGCGTGGCCGGTCACCCCCTTGGTCGAGGTGACCAGCGGCCCCGGCGTGCCGAACACCTTCTGTATGGCCTCGGCCTCGGCCGCGTCGTTGAGCGGCGTGGATGTTCCGTGGGCGTTGATGTGGACGATGTCGTCGGGGGCCAGCCCGGCGTCGGCCAGGGCCAGCTCCATGCACCGCACCGCCCCGGCGCCGCCGGGCGACGGCGCGGTGATGTGATAGGCATCGGCGTTGCTGGCGCCGCCCAGGATCTCTCCCAGCACGGTCGCCCCGCGGCTGCGGGCGGCCTCCAGCTCTTCGAGCACCAGCACCGCCGCGCCCTCGGCTTGGATGAACCCGTCCCGCTCCAAGTCGAACGGGCGGCTGATGTTGGCCCGGGAAACCGCGGTCATATTCCAGAACGTGGCCTCGCCGGTGATGGAGTTGGAGGCCTCGCTGCCGCCGGTGATAACCGCGTCGCAGCGGCCGGAGCGGATAAGCATGGCCGCATTGGCGATCGACTGGGTGCCGGCGGCGCACGCGGTGACCGTGTTCTCGCACGGCCCGGAGAATCCGTAGCGCATGGAGATGGCCGCCGAGGCCGCGTTGGCCATCAGCATCGGCACCAGAAACGGCGACACCCGGCGCTCGCCCCTGTCGATGCGAACCTGGATCTGGTCTTCCAGGGTGCGAAGCCCGCCCACGCCCGTTCCCACCCACACGCCGATCCGGTCGGGGTCGGCGCCGAGCCCGCCCGACTGCTCCAGCGCCTCCGCGGCCGCGGCCAGGGCCATTTGGGCGAACCGGTCGGTGCGGCGGGCGTCTTTGGGGGTGTCGAAATGGGGGAGGGGGTCGAAGTGGTCCATCACCCGCCGGCCCTCGGCGGGGGCCCCCAGGAGACCCCGCCAGAAGGCGTCTCGCCCGAGTCCGGGCCAGGCCAAGACCCCGATGCCGGTGACCGCCACCCGGCGGGGGGCGGTCATATCGACGCGCTCCGCCGCCAGAGGTGGGTTTCGGTCTCGTCAGGCGGTTGCGGGGTCATCCCAGTTTGACGGTCACCAAGTCGAAGGCTTGGCCCACGGTCTCGATGTTCTCCAGCTCTTCCTCGTCGATGGTGATGTCGAACTCCTCCTCGAGCGCCATCACCAACTCGACCAAGTCGAGACTGTCCGAGTCCAAGTCGTCGGCAAAGGTGGCCTCGGGTATGACCTGATCGGCCTCCACCGACAGCACCTCCACGGTGCAGTTCTGGAAGCGGGTGAAGTTGTCGTCGCTCACGCTTGTTATCTCCTATTCGTGGACGGGTTGTCCTTGGATGGGTTTGCGAATGCGTTCCCGGGCTTTCATCCTCCCATGCCCAGGCCCCCGTCTACCGGAATCACCGCTCCGGTGACATATCCGGCAGCGTCGGAGGCCAAAAAAGAAATGGCGGCGGCCACCTCTGCGGGTTCGCCCAATCGCCCGAGGGGAACGGCGTCGATGATGGCCGTGCGCCGCTCCTCGTCGAGCTGGCTCAACATGTCGGTGCCCACCGGGCCCGGCGCCACCACGTTGACGGTGACATTCCGGCTGGCCAGCTCCTTGGCCAGCGATCGGCCCAGCCCCACGAGGCCGGCCTTGGAGGCGGCGTAGTTGGCCTGGCCCGCCTGGCCCATGGCGCCCACCACCGACGACACGAACACGATGCGGCCCCAGCGGTTGCGCATCATGGCTCGGGCGGCCCGCTTGGCCACCCGGTAGCCGGCGGTCAGGTTGGCGTCGATCACGTCGGTGAAGTCGGCCTCGCTCATGCGCATCACCAGCTTGTCCCGGGTGATGCCGGCGTTGGACACCAGCACCTCCACCGGGCCGAGCCTGTCTTCGATCTCGGCGAAGGCGGCGTCGATCTGGGCTTCGTCGGTCACATCGCAGCACACACCGAGCAGCTCGACCTGTCCGTTGGCCTGGGGAGGCTCGCTGCGGTAGGTGACCGCCACCCGGTGGCCGCCGAGGGCGAGCTCGGTGGCGGTCGCCCGCCCGATGCCCCGGTTCCCCCCGGTAACCAGGACGACCCTGGATGTGCTCACTGGCCCCAGCGTAGCAGCGCGGCGGCAACGCTCATACCCGCGCCGAAGCCCACCAGCAGCACCGCGTCGCCGTCGCTGACCGCGCCCTTCGACACCGCGGCGTCCATGGCCAGCGGGATCGAGGCCGACGACGTGTTGCCGGTGGTCTCGAGCACGGTGGCCGCCTTCTCCAGGGGGATGCCCAGGCGCTTCATGGCGCTCTCGATGATCCGCATGTTGGCCTGATGGGGAATCACCGCGGCCACCTCGGCCGCCTCCAGCCCGGCGTCGGCCAGCACCCGCTGGCTGGCCGCAACCATCACCCGCACCGCCTGGCGGAACACCTCTTTGCCGTCCATCTTGATGTAGTCGCCGAAGTCGCAGGTCAACAGGTCGGCGAAGCGGCCCTCAGAGCCCATGTAGGTGCTGAGAATGCCCCGGTCGGGGCGGCGGGACGGTCCTAGCACCACCGCGCCGGCGCCGTCGCCGAACAGGATGGCAGTGGTGCGGTCGTCCCAGTCGGTGAACCGGCTGAGCGTGTCCACGCCGATCACCAGCACTCGCTCCATCCCCGCCGCGATCTGGGCTTGGGCGATGGTTACGCCGTAGGTGAAGCCCGAACATGCCGCGTTGAGGTCGAACGCCCCGCAGGATGCACCCAGTTCGTTTTGTATTCGGTTGGACACCGCCGGGAACACCTGGTCGGGAGTGCAGGTGGAGCAGATGATCAAGTCGAGGTCGGTGGCGTCGATCTCGGCTTGTTTCAGGGCGATCTTGGCCGCTTGGCCGCCCAGCTCCAGGCAGCTCCCCCCCACCCGGCGCTCGTGGATGCCGGTGCGCTCCACGATCCACTCGTCGCTGGTGTCGAGCACGGCGGCCAGGTCGTGGTTGGTGACCACCCGGTGGCCGGTAGCGGTGCCCAGTCCGGTGATGGCCGCCCTCGTCATGTGGCTGGTCTCCTCACCCGGTTCGCAGCCAGGCGATGGGCTGGCTGGCGGTGACCCGCTCGCCCTCAACGGCCAGATATCCCATGATCACGCCCCCCCAGGGGGTGTGTACCTCGGTGTCGCCCACACGGCCCAAGAGCTGGCCGGCGTGTACCCCGGCGCCCAGCAGGTTCTCTTCAGTGGGCTGGAAGACGCCGGCCGCGGGGCTCACCACCAATCGCTCGGTGGCGAACAGGGCCTCGCCCTCAAGCGGGCCTCCCGAGGCCACCGGCGGCACGGCCAGGGCTTCCAGCACTGCGTCGATGTCGGCGGGGGCGTTCACCTTGAGCGACTGGCACTCCTTGGCGGTCCGGTTCACCGTGCCGGTGAGCACGGCGCCCGGCCCCAGCTCCACGAACGTGGTGTAGCCGTCGTCGCACATGTTGTGTACCGACTGCCGCCAGCGCACCGCGCTGGTGAGCTGCGAGTTGAGCAGGTCGATCCAGGTGTGGGCGCCGGTGTGGGCAGCGGCGTCCACGTTGGCGTAAACCGGGTGGTCGGGCACCCGGAACTCGATCTTGTCCACTGCTTTGCCGAGTCGGTCTTGGGCCGAAGCCATGAACGGGGTGTGGAAGGCGCCGCCCACCGGCAGGGGCATCACTCGTTTGGCCCCCAGGTCCTTGGCGATGGCGCCGGCCGTGTCCACCATCGGGGGGGCGCCGGCGATCACCACCTGGCCGGGGGCGTTGTAGTTGGCCACCCACACGTTTCCGTCGGCCTGTTCGCAGGCCTGCTCCACCAAGTCGTCATCGAGGCCCATGACCGCGGCCATAGTGCCCTCTTGCTCTTCGGCGGCCACCTGCATGGCCTCGCCCCGCTCTGACACCAGGCGCACTCCGTCCAAGAAGTCGACCACCCCGGCCGCCACCAGCGCCGAGTACTCGCCCAGGCTGTGGCCGGCGTGGCCGGCGGTCTCGATGCCCACCCGGGTCACCGCGTCGAGGGCGATCATCGACACCATGAAGGTGGCTATCTGCGAATTGCGGGTGTGGCGCAGTTCGTCGTCATCGGCGTCGAGCAGGAGCCGGGACACATCGCGCCCCGCGGCCTCGGAGGCCTCGGCCACCAGCTCCCACGAGGGGTGGTCGACCCAGGCCGAACCCATGCCGGCCTTTTGGGACCCCTGGCCGGGATAGGTGAAACAGATCATCAGGTGTCAGACCTCTCAGACGGCAGCGGGGTTTCAACACTCTACGAGAGACGGGCACACAGACAAGGTATCCAGCGAGCCTCGCCGCCGTCACGCTGGGTAGACTGCCCTTCCCCCAGCCAGCGCGCTGGCCGCCCGCCCGGGTGGTGGAATTGGTAGACGCGCCGGACTCAAAATCCGGTTCCCGCA
>JAPPMA010000049.1:0-54092 GCA_028819295.1 bacterium
CGCAAACGCCACCGGTATGTGACGGTGATCGTCAACGCCGACACCGGCCGGACCCCGGCCATGGTCGAGCACCGCAGCACAGCCGCCCTGTCAGGGTTTTTCGCCTCGCAGGGCCGCAAACGGCGCGAACAGGTCAAAATCGTCGTCGCCGACGGGTCGCCCGCCTACCGCTCCGCCATCGCAACCCACCTCGGCCACGCCCGCCACGTGCTCGACCGGTTCCACGTCATCAGATGGTTCTCCGCCGGGCTCACCGCAGTGCGCCGAGACGTCCAGCGCCGCCAGCCCGGGGGGCCCCGAACCAGCGTTCGACCCGCAGGTGTTCAAAGCCCGCTTCGCCCTGCTCAAACGGGCCGACACGCTCACCGGCACAGACCGGGCCCGCCTCGACGCGATCTTCGACGCACACCCGAGACTCGAAGCCGCCTGGCAGGCCCTCCAACAGCTCCGAGGCCTCTACGACGCCGACGACCACCAAGGCGCCCTGCAAGCCCCCAACCGGTTCAGCGACCTCTACCAGACCGGCCAACTCCCAGAGTTCCACGACATCGCGAACACCCTCACCGAATGGTCCGACGAGATCCTCAACCGGCACCACACCGGCCGGCCCTCAAACGGGCGAACAGAAGGAACCAACAACCTCCTCCAAGTCCTGCGACGCACCGCCCACGGCTTCACCAACCCCCACAACTTCCAAGCCCGCGGCCTGCTGATAACCTGACCCCAACCGGTGCCAGCAACCCCCGAATCCCACAAAAACGCGCAGGGCCAAGTATGGGGCATCCTAGGGCCGATGCGACACGTTTTTGTACTCCGTTCCTAGACAGCGCGTAGTTGCGGCAAACGACCGGTGGATGGCTGCCTACCCGCCCAGCCTCCAGTTGCCTGTGCAGTTCTTGGTGGGGTTTGGTAAAGTTGATGGACTGCTCCCCGCCTTCCCGGTTACGCCGGGAATGGCGGGGCATATTCGTCTTGGGAGGCATCTCGGTGACACGTGTCGCTGTGTTCATCGACTGCGAGAACACCCGCTTTGGGGCTCGAGAGGTATTCGGTGACCCACAACGTGATCCCTACACATTTGGGCACGTCAAGCCGCTGAGGCTCGCGTTGTTGCTCAAGCAACTTGGTGAGAAGGTCGATCCCGCTCGGGAACTCACCGCGGTCTACGTATACCGGGGCAGGCCAGGCCCCAAGAGCGGCTCGCGGGCACAGGCCGGATCCGCGCGTCAGTTCGACGAGTGGGAGTCCCAACCGCTGGTGTCAGTCAGAAGCCGCCCGCTGCGTTACCAGCCGACGGCATGGTCGCTGGGTAAGCCCACTGCGTGGCGGGCCGAGGAGAAGGGCATTGATGTCCTGACGGCGCTCGACATCGCGATAGGAGCCCGCGACGATAACTACGACATCGCGGTGGTGATGTCTGCCGATTCTGACCTCGCTCCAGCGATAGAGGTTGCCTTCGATGCCGGCAAGCGGGTGGAGACGGCGATGTGGTGGAGTCCAGATCATCCACATCGGAGGATGAGGGTCCCCGTGACCGGACCCCGTTTTTGGTCTAGGTGTTGTGAGAGTGTTTTCGGGTTGTTTTGTGCCCGTTGGTCTGCGTATTCGGCTGGGGTGGGCATGCCGGGCGCGGAGTGTGGGCGGTAGTTGAATCAAAATAACTTGATATACAAAGAACTATAACTACATTGGCTTGAGTGACCGAAACTCGAGTCGTCAAGCAGCCCGGATTCCGACGACGATGAGTAGAAGACCGAGGCACCCCAAAAAGGACTACGAGAGGGTCATCCGTCAAGCTGAGAGGGCCGGATGGACCGTCGTCAAGAAGCGCAGGCATTACTTTGCTGCGTGTCCAACCGGGGAATGCACGACTACCCTTTCCAGTACCCCATCATCACCGTTGGGCCTCACCAAGTTCCGCTCGATGCTTCGGAAATGCGAGCACGCCTCATAAGGTACGAAAGGAGCGACCGTTGCCGAACCCAGTTTTGGAAGTGACAATGACCGGGGAACCTGTCTGTCGCAGCGTTGACGGCACGCGCTTGCTCACCGCAGAAGAGTTCGGGGCACTGCTGGAGAGGGTCGCAGACTGCGTTCACGACGAGGTAGACGATGCCTGCGTCTCCGGTCGGGCCGACACCGGGAAGGTCGAAGTGTGGTTCTTGGTGTTGGACGCCCAGACGTTCCACAGCGGGCTCCGGCAGGCGGCGGAGATCATCGAGAAGATCACCCAGGCTGCTGAGCAAGAGACAATTCGGGCGACAAGTGCGCCCGATCCCGCGGCGAAAGGCACACCAAGCCCAGCCGGGTTTGTGATGCTCAGCCAAATGCGCCAGCAGTGCAAAGAACTCGTCGGCACGCTGCCAGTATCGGCATAGGAGGCTCGCCTGACGCGCAAGAGCCCGGTCGCTCACCGTCCGGAGAGGTACCGGGCCCCACTTCCTCGGGCTACTGCCCTCGGCACCCTTGATTCTAGGGGTGTCGTTACCTCATGGCCACCTGAGGTTCCCCCGCCAGTGCTGGCTACGACTTCCGGTACATCTCTCCAATGTGGTCGACCTGCCCATCGGTCAGGTGAAAGGCAGGCTCAGTGCGCCGCAGCGCGTGCTCGATAGCATCCCGCCGATCCTCAGGCTTGATGGGACGTGACACAGTGCTGCGCTCACCTTGCGTCTTCTCTTTCTTCGATTCCATTGGGTGCCTCCTGTTTGTTCATAAACTGCTTCGTTCACGATCTTGATTCCAATCACGGGCGTGGCCCTATCTTCGATTCCTCGCTGTCGCTGTGCCAGCCCAGCAGATCGACCACCACGCGAGCGAGTGCATCAGCAGCAGCCTGGTGGGTCCTGCCCCAATCGTCAGCAGTAAGAATGCTGCTTTCGGTGTCGTGCGACGCTGATAGAACACCGATGACGACATCTTGAGCATTCATAACCGGCATTGCCGCGACCTCGGTGAGCTGCGCATATCGCCTTTGGCGATCCTCGTCGAGGTTGTAGGTGCCGTCATGAGTGGCCGTACCTGTAGCGAGTTGGAACTCGCCCGTATCATATGCCATGCCTGTGACGCCTTCTCGGAGTCTCCATCCTCGCTGGTCCACGTCAGGCTGGTTGGGACGCAGCACAGCGAAGAGTCTTTCTTGCCGATTGTCCCACATGAAGAATCGTAGCTGGCATACCTCGAAGCTGGGGTCGGCCTTCTGGGCATCGGCGAAAATCGCCTGAACTGCCAGTGTCGCCGCGAAGTAGCGGGTCGCATCAAGCGACTCTTGCATCTTGATGCTTAGTCGGTTCTGGCTCTGCTCCTCTGAGATTTCTTTGGAGAGGCGAGCCCTTTGCAATTCCGGGTCTTCAAAGACTGCTGATGCCTTTCCCCAGCCGAATACGCAGACCAATGGGCAGAAAACAACCCGAAAACACTCTCATAACACCTGGACCAAAAAACGGGGTCCGGTCACCTCTTTGTGGGCCTGTCTTACCCCGCCTAGACGCGCCTTCGAAGTTTCGGAGAGCGCACCGGAGCGGATAAGGGACTGCTCCCCGCCTTCCCGGTTACGCCAGGAATGGCGGGGCATGTTCGTCTTGGGAGGCATCTCTATGACACATGTCGCTGTGTGCATCGAAGAAACAGAGCTGGTCATGGGAAGAGCCGTGTACGGAGTGTCTTGCGCTAGAACCGGCTATCGGTAGCCAGTCAAACACATAAGCTACGCTGCTGGTTGATCGTCTGGTGGCCTCTTGGGCCTCCTAATGCGGGTGATAGTGAAGCCAACCAACAATACGTCGCTGAGAGTCGCCACCCCACCGTAGACTGGCTTTCCTGTTTCAAAGAGGAACCAGGCCATGGCGAGGACCGCCAGTACAGCTGCCAAGACCAGCGTTATGAGCAGAACCGCCGCCAGACGGTTTCCCCTGTGCTCAAGTTCAAGGTGCCGCATGACGAATGCATGGCGCTCTTCCCTCGCCTTTGCCACTTCTCCTCGCATCCACTCGGCAGTTCCTGGAACTTGCCGTTCATATGCTGCGTACATTTCAGGTGGTGGAAGTGGCCCACTGAAGGAAGACATGGACGCTTGAAGCGACTGGGCAACAAGTTGCCCATCTTCCAATTGCTCTGGGACATCGGTTGCATCCCCGGGGACTAGTTCGCCATCGCCCAATTCTGGTGGGGCGTTCGGTGTCTCATCATCGCTCACGGCTGCTTGGTTGGAGCGGTGGGAGCTAGTTTGGCGAGAACCATTACGAATATCGATTGGAAGCGCAGTCCATCGGAGTTGAGGCCCTTGAAGATTCCTGTCCAATAGTGGCTGTCCACCCTTGAGTCGCCCCTTGGGATTGTTGCGTCACTTCTCAGATAGCGGAGCGCGCCAGTCAAGGCATCCTTCGTAGCTGGCATGCTCTCTGCGTTCATGAAGAGGTGGCTGTACAATGCATTGCACTCATCGGCGAAGAGCAGATAGCTGCTCATTGGGTCACCGGCATCTGTGTGCTCTCCGGCGATGCCCTCCGGTGCAATGGTGTCTGGATAGCTTGGGGTGTGCGACAGGGCCGCAAGGCTCATGAGTCCCTTCTCCATCATCGTGCTTGCACGTACATGCTGCTTCCAGCCTAGCCCCGTCAGCAGGCCAGTAGGCAAAAGCAATACTTCTGGAGATCGTGCTGGGCTGCCAAATCGGTGCTTCAACTCGGCGCTTCGCCCAGCTCCCAGTAGGTCTTCCAGTCGAGGGTGCGCTTGTGCTCGGCTTGGCTGGGTTCAGGTTCTCGGTTGGTGAAGGGGTCGTAGAGGTAGCGGACTTGGGTGGTGTCGTCGTCGGCGACTTCGACTAGGGCGAGGATGTGGCGGTCGGCTTTGTTGAGGGCGCAGATGATCTCGGAGCGGGTGATGGAGAAGTCGCGTGCTCCGGCGACGCGGCCCTTGACTTCGATGGTGAGGATACGGCCGTGGTGGTTTCGGCTGTCGATGTCGAAGCCCTTGTTGTTGTGGGGCATCTTGACGGGATCTCGGCCCAGGGATCGCTGTAGAGCTGTTGTCGTAGTGATAGCTATTCGCCAGCCCCTCGCGGCAGCCGATAGGAGTTGAGTGAGTCTTCGGTCATCGGGCGATGTTAGATGAGGTACTCCGCACGTTTGCTGAGACCGGAAGATGGCGAACATTGTGCTGGTTCATGGGGGCGTGGTTTTGAAAGTAGTATGCAATCTGCTGGCAATGCTGTCATAATGCTTGTATGGCAGTGCAGATCACCATTCGGGGAGTTCCGGAGGACGTCCGGGATACGTTGGCGGCTCGGGCTGCGCTGAAGCGTCAGTCGATGCAGGAGTACTTGCGGGGCGAGCTGATGCGGCTGGCAGCAAGGCCCACTCTGGATTCATGGCTTGACGAGGTTCGCCGCCGCAAGGACGCCGCTGGTACCAGCATTGCGTCCTCGGCAATCCTTGATGCTCGAGATGCAGACCGCCGGTGAGCGCGGTCATCGATGCGTCGGTGCTGGTGGCGGCATTGGTCGATTCCGACCAAGACGGTCAGTGGGCTGAAGCGGCCATCGCACAAGGACAATTGGCCGCGCCAGAAGTGGCAATGGCTGAAGCGACCAACATCTTGCGCCGCATGGAGCAGTCCGGCCAAGTCTCAAGGGTGGTGGCCACCGCGTCGTTTCGCGATCTGTTGCGCCTTGATGTCGAGCTCTACCCGTTCGCTCCGCTAGCTGAGCGAATCTGGGAGCTCCGCCCCAATGTGACCTGCTACGACGCTTGGTACGTGGCATTAGCGGAGGCGCTCAACAATCCACTGTTCACACTCGACCGTAGGCTGAGCAAGGCCAGTGGGGTCCAATGCGAGATGGTTGTCCCGCCGGTTTCCCACGGCGGTGGAGGTTGTGGAAGGCGCCCATATCGATGCGGCCATTGCCTGCGTTGATGCCGGGGTGGCCGTGTTGGTGGAGAAGCCGCTCGCGCCCAACCTGGAAGGTGCTACTAGGATTGTGGACGCCGCTCGGGACGTGGGCGAGTTGGCCGTAGTCGGGATCGGCAACGCCATTGTCGATGTGATCAGCACTGAGGAGCACGACTTCATCGCCGCCCACGGCCTGGTCAAAGGAGCGATGACGCTGATCGATGCTGACCGCGCTGAACAGCTCTACGGCGCAATGGCCCCCGCCATCGAGACGTCGGGGGGCTCGGCGGCCAACACGGTGGCCGGGGTGGCCTCGTTCGGCGGGCAGGTGGGCTACATCGGCAAAGTGCGCGACGACCAGCTCGGCGAGGTGTTCGCACACGACATCCGGGCGCTGGGGGTGCGCTTCGAGGTGGCGCCGGCCACCGCCGGGCCGCCCACCGCCCGGTGCCTCATCATCGTGACCCCCGACGCGGCCCGCACCATGAACACCTATCTGGGGGCCAGCACCGAGTTGCATCCCGACGACATCGACCCAAACCTGGTGGGGGCAGCCCAGGTGCTGTACTGCGAGGGCTACATCTGGGATGTGGAAATCACCAAAGAGGCCATCCGCAAAGCCATCTCCATCTGCTCTGCCGCGGGGGGAACCATCTCGTTCACGTTGTCGGACAGCTTCTGCGTGGAGCGCCACCATCAGGAATGGCTCGACTTGGTGGACGGTCCCATCGACCTGCTGTTCGGCAACGAGCACGAGATCTGCACCCTGTATGAGACCGGCGGCGACTTCGAGGCTGCGGTGGCCGCGGTGCAGGGACGGTGCGCGGTGGCGGCCCTGACCCGGGGCGCAGAAGGCTCGGTATTGGTCACCCCCGACGAGATCATCGAAGTGCCTGCTGCGCCCACGCCCAAGGTGGTGGACACCACCGGGGCGGGGGATCTGTACGCGTCGGGCTTCCTCTACGGCTGGACCCAGGGGATGGACCTGGCCCAGTGCGGATGGCTGGGCGCCCTGGCCGCCACCGAGACCATCAGCCAGTTCGGCGCGCGGCCTTCGGGGCCGCTAGCCCACTTGGCGAAGCAGCAGTGAAGGAAGTGTCACCGGCGCCACCTACCATCGGGACATGAACCCATATGAACGGGCTGAGCAGGCTGGAGACGAGCTGGTCGAAGAGCTGGGGGGCCGCTTCGATGCTGCGGTGGTGCTGGGCTCGGGCTGGGCCGATGTCGCCGACGGGCTGGGCGCCGTTGATGCCGCGGTGGCCGCCGAGACCATCACCGGATTCCATCAGCCGTCAGTGCCCGGCCACGGGGGCACCCTCAGCGCGGTGACTGTGGGAGACCGGCGGGTGCTGGTGATGGCGGGCCGGGTCCATCTTTATGAGGGCCATCCGCCGGCCGATGTGGTCCACGGCGTGCGGGCCGCGGTGGCCGCGGGATGCTCCACGGTGGTGCTCACCAACGCGGCCGGTTGCATGAACCCGGCGTTCGGGGTGGGCCAGCCGGTGCTGATCCGCGACCACATCAACCTCACCGGTCAGTCCCCGCTGTTCGGCCCGGCACCGCCCGAGGGCTACGCCATCCGATTCACCGACCTGACCGACCTGTACTCGTCACGTATTCGCGAGGCGGTGCTTGAGGCCGATCCGTCGGTGGGCGAGGGGGTGTACGCCGGATTGATGGGGCCGCACTTCGAGACCCCGGCGGAGATCACCATGCTGGCCCGCATGGGGGCCGACTTGGTGGGGATGTCCACGGTGCTGGAGGCCATCGCCGTGCGTCATCTGGGGGCCGAGGTGGCCGGGGTGTCGCTGGTCACCAACGCCGCGGCAGGAATGGGCGGCGCGCTCGACCATCAAGAAGTGCTGGACGCGGGCCAGGCCGCCCAGGGCCGGGTTGCGGCAGTGCTGAGTACCGTGATCGAGGCGATATGAACCCGGCGTTAACCCCTAGATGGGAGGCGAAGTGAGCACTAGCCCCCAGAAGCGGCCCCTCAGCACGACGATGCGGGTCCCCACCGATGCCGAGCGCCTCATACCCACCCCCGAGGAGTGGCTGGCCGCTGATCCCGACCCGGACACGAGGGCCGAGTTGGAAGCGCTGTTGGAAGCCGGCGATCGGGGGAGCATCGAAGATCGGTTTGGCGACCGGCTCCGCTTCGGCACCGCCGGCATCCGAGGCCCGATGGGTGCGGGTCCCAACCGCATGAACCGGGTGGTGGTGCGTCAGTTCGCCGCTGCGCTGGCCCAGTGGCTTGGCGGCAGGGGCGGGGTGGTGATCGCCCACGACGCCCGCCGCAACGCTGACATTTTCGCCGCCGACATAGCCGAGGTTTTGGCCGGGGCTGGCTGCTGGCCCGTGACGCTGCCCCCCAACACCCCCACTCCCGTTCTGGCTTTCGCCGTCACCCAGCTCACGTGCGCGGCGGGTGTCATGGTCACTGCCAGTCACAATCCCGTCGGCGACAACGGTCTCAAGCTGTACCTGGCTGACGGTGCCCAGGTCGTCCCGCCCCACGACCAGGCCATCGAAGCTTTCATGGCCGCCCAGCCGCTGCCGCCACGCGACCTGCCCGATCGAGGTCCCGACCCGGAGTGGCCCCAAAAGGTCACCGTTGAGGTGGAGTACATAGCGGCCGTCTTGGCCAATGTGCCTCGCCTCTACTCCTTCCACCCGCTGGCGTACACCCCGCTTCAGGGCGTGGGGCTGCACTACGTGAACTTCGCGCTGACATGTCTGGAAAACGGCGAGCCGTTCGTGGTGGAAGACGAGGCCGAGCCCGACCCCTTCTTCCGCAACGTTGTCTCGCCCAACCCCGAAAACCACGACACCTTGGCCAAGGTGATCCGTCGGGCCGAGCAGATCGACACCCCTCTGGCCATTGCCAACGATCCCGACGCCGACCGGATGGCCGCCGCGGTGTGGGCCTACGAGAACGAGTGGCGGATATTGACCGGCGACGAGATCGGAGCGCTGCTGTGCGACTGGATTCTGGGATTGAGGGTGGAGTCAGGCGGCGACGAGCGGGTGGTGGCCAGCAGCATCGTCTCGGGCCGGCTGGTGGGCCGCATCGCCGAGGCCAGGGGCGCCACCCATGTGGAAACGTTGACGGGCTTCAAATGGATCGCCCGGGCCGCCGACAGCCTCAAGCCCCGGCCCGGTCACCTGCCCTGGAGGTTCGTGTTCGGATACGAAGAGGCCTTGGGCTTCGCCTGCAACAACAGGGTGAGGGACAAAGACGGCATCAGCGCAGCGGTCCACTTCACGATGATGTGCCGGTGGCTGGCCTATGAGAACGGACGCACTCCAATCGAGCGCCTAGCCGAGCTGATGGACGAGTTCGGCCTCCACCGCACCGATCAAGTCAGCGTGGAACTGGACGGCCGCCCCGGCTCAGAACTCATGGACGTCATCCGATCGGCACCGCCTAATCGGTTCGGCAGCATCGAAGTGGCCCAGACAACCGACTACATCGACGGGGTCGGCAGCCTCCACCCCGCCGACGTTCTCCGCTTCGACCTTGCCGACGGCAGCCGGGTTTCGCTGCGCCCCAGCGGCACCGAACCCCTCATCAAGGCCTACATCGAGGTGGTCGGCGAGATCGCTTTCCCCGACCCCCTCGTCACATTGAGCGAGGCGGTTCGAGAGTTGATCTATGAAGCCAGTGCTGCGATCTCGGACCGCTGAGCGGGGGACATTGCCCAGTTGGCCGCGGCCACGTTGGATGCCACTTGGGAGGGCTTGGTGGCGCCGCAGATGACGGTGGCCACCGCCGGGTTGGACACCAGCCACCCGATGGCCAGTTCCAGAATGCTGTGGCCGGAGTCGGCGGCATAGCTGGTGAGCCGGTCCACCGCGGCCAGGTTGTCCTCGCTCAAGAACATGTCCCGCATCTCGCCCTTCCAAAGGGAGAGCCGCGAGCCCTCGGGGGGCGTCATCCCCGAGTATTTGCCGGTGAGCAGCCCGGACTCCAAGGGGAAGTAGGGAACCACCGTCATCCCGGTGCGCTCGCAGGCGTCGGCCACGCCCCCGTCTTCCACGTCTCGGGTGAGCACCGAGTAGTGGTTCTGCACGCTGGCGTAGTTGCCGGCGCCGGCCTCGGCTGCGGCGCGGGCCGCTTCGTCGATCTGTGCAGCGCTGAAATTGGAACAGCCGATCTCCAGCACCTTGCCCTCGTCGACCAGCTCTTGCAGGGCACCCAGCGTTTCCGCCTGGGGAGTTTCTGTGTCGGGCATGTGGAGCTGGTAGTGGTCGATTCGGTCGGTGTTCAGCCGAGCCAAGCTGGCTTCGACGGCTTGGCGGACCCAGGCCGGGTCACCGCCCTTCCGGCCCTCGGGCAGCGCGCCGGGGTGACCGAACTTGGTGGCCACGATCACCTGATCGCGCCGGCTGCCCAGAGCGGCGCCGAGGAACTCCTCGGACTTGCCCCGGCCATACAGGTCAGCGGTGTCGAAGTAGTTGATCCCGGCGTCCATCGCGGCGTTCACCACCGTCTGGGTGGCGCCGGCGTCGATGGTCATACCGAAGTTGTTGCACCCCAGCCCGATCACCGAGGCCGACAGGCTTCCAATGCTGCGCATCTCCATGCGCTGGGACACTACAGGGATGGCCGATCAGGTGACCTCTCGAAAGGGCAATGGCCCCGTGGGCCAACCACTACAACGGGAAGCGGTGGGCGGCTTGTTCGTAGACGTCGGGGGCGAGTTCGCCTTGGGGCCGGCCGGCGCGGACGGCGGCTACCTCGTCCACGGCCACCGTGGCATTCCTAAGGCAGCAGGCGATGCCGACGGTGGGGTGGTCGCCGGTGGTCACCACCACATGGCCATAGCGGTCGGCAATTCCGAAGGAATCGGCGAAACCCGGCTCGAACAGCGCCGGCGGCCCGGGGCTGTCGATCCACAGAAGGCCGATCTCCACGGCATCGAGCCGGTAGGCCGAGGGAGAGTCAACCGAGGCCAAATGGGCTCGGATGGCATCGGTCTCGCTCCGCGGGCCCTCGATGCTCACCATCCTGCCCCCCTCGAATGTCAGCACCACCGACGAGCGGGCGTACCAACCCATCGGGAGCCAGATGTCGCCTGGGGACATCACCACGGTGCCTTTGGCAGTTCCAAGCGCTGGCGCCGTCCCGATCATCCCCCGGGGCCATTGGGCAACCGTGCCGGGGGCGGTGGCCAGGCCGTCGTGCATCCACCGGCGGGTGCCTCTGAGACCGATCCGCAGATTCGTTCCCTGGTCGTCGCCCACATGCAGTTCCTGCCCGGCATCCAGCAGGTCCATGCCCCGCTTTACCCGGCGGCCCAATCCAACATGGGGCACGATTCCCCGCAGCTCACCGGTGCTGTGGGCGACCACCGACAGCACCCGGGCGTTCGAGGGGACCAAGGAGTCCACCGCGTCCGAATAGCCATTGAGAAGGTTGACGACGATGTCTGGCATCGTCGGATCGGCGCTCGGTCCGTCAGGAGGCAGGTCGTCGACAAAGACCGATGTGGGGAGGGCACCGATCTGGTTCAGTGCATGGATTGTGGCGTCGAGCAGAGCGGGATCAGTGGCATCATCGGACAGCACCATCGCCGGACGGCCCGGCGCGGCCCGGCACAACTCCAGTTGGCGGACCATGATGTCAACAGACCGGCGGTACACAGATTCAGACCTCATCTCCTCACCTATCTACAGCCCGCAAAGGAGACGGCGCAACCGGTGAGGGGGGCTTCATCGCCCGCAATTCCTAGCCGACAGCCAACACGTCAAGCGAGCCGAAAACAGCAAAAGACCGCCAAAGCGGGAGACGCTCAACACGGCGAATAATTGCCTTCATCTTTTGTTGGGACTCAAGGTTCTTGTCAACCACTGCTATGAATTCTGTTTGGTCGAAGCCAGCACGGGTCGGGCGATCAACGCACTGACCTGGAGAAACAACAATCATCCCGGCTGGCTGAATTCGCAAGGGCATCGGGTTTCGCGATTGTGTCCCATCCCCGGCTGCCACGGGAATGCGGCAGGTCGACCGGCCGCTGCACCGTCTTCTAGGCCCCAGCGCTGATGCCCAATCTGTTTCCTGCGAACCCTTGATTCCCCCGTAGTGAAGCGGATTCGGCGGCTGCGCCGGTGGCGCTCTGGCGTCGCTGATCGGGGTTTGAACACGGTGGATAAAGGCAAATATCCACCACCTACATCACGGAGGAACCAAATGCTTGGACTGCTTAGCTTGGACCGCTCCCACAAGGCTCTTGCGTCAGCGCTCGCTGAGTCGTGTTCGCACCTGTTCTAGTCGTGGTCGAGGCCGCTTTCGTCGCCGACTCTTGGGGTTAGGTTTGAGTATCCGTTATTTCTGGCTTCTGCGAGGGTAATTTCTTTTCCATGCCGGGAAATTTCTGCGCGCGTGTATCGTGTGGGGCACGTGCCTCGGCAATCCTGTTGATCAATGCCCGGGATCTGGCGGCTCATGTCGTGGACATTCAGGAGCACACCGCCGTTGCTGGCGTGCCGCTGTGCCGGGCCCATGCTGACGCGGTGGTCGTTCCGCTGGGGTGGACGCTGTCGGATTCGCGTTCACCGGCTGCGGAGCCCGAACTGGTGCTGATCGACGACGCTGCTTCGGGCTCGCCGGGCTCTTCCGGTGTCCTCCGACTTCCCCCTATAGAGGAAGCAGAAGAGGAGGATATGGAAGAGGCTGCGGGAGGGGAGATCCCACCGCTGCTCAGCCGGGCGTTTCGGGCGGCCGGCCTGGACTGAGCCGAAGCCGCCGGCGCTGATTCCAGCTTTGGGGAAGCGGCTTGTAGCGCCGGCTGTCTCCAAGACCTTAGGCTTCTGCCATGACCATCGTCGATGTCCACGAGAAGCCCAGTGATCTGCTGCTTCCCGATCCTGAGCCCCAGCGCATCCGGTACACGCTCATCTCGGTTGACGACCACCTCGTGGAGCCGCCCTGGCTGTTCGAGGGTCGGGTGCCAGCCCGCTTCGCCGACCGGGCGCCGAAGGTGGTCGAGGGCGATGATGGAGGCCAGCACTGGGAATTCGACGGGCAGATCTACGCCCAACTCGGATTGAACGCCCTGGTGGGCCGGGCCGACCGCAATGACTTCACCATAGAGCCGGCCCGCTTCTCCGACATGCGCCGGGGCTCCTGGGACATCAAGGCCCGCATCCACGACATGGACCTGGGCGGCATCTGGGCTTCGATCTGCTTCCCCAGCCAGATCACCGGATTCTGCGGCCGGGTGTATTCGGACTGCTCCGACCCCGAACTTGGCTTGGCGGTGACCCGGGCGTTCAACGACTGGGTACACGAGGAGTGGTGGGGCTCTTATCCCGAGCGCATCATCCCCATGGGCATCACCTGGCTCAAAGACGCCGAACTGGCCGCCGCCGAGGTCCGCCGCAACGCCGAGCGGGGGTTCGTGGCCGTCACGCTGCCCGAGATACCCCACAACATCGGCCTGCCGTCCATCCACAGCGACTGGTGGGATCCGCTGTGGAAGGCGTGCGAGGAGACCGACACGGTGATCTGCCTGCATGTGGCGTCGTCGGGCCATGTCATGCCCACAGATCCTGGCGGCCCGCCCATTGGCGTGGGGGCCACCATGTTCCAGATGCACGCCTATGCGGCCGCGGCCGACTGGGTGTGGTCGGGCATACCCGTGCGCTACCCCGACATCAAGATCGCCATGTCGGAGGGCGGCTGCGGCTGGGTGCCCATCATGTACGACCGGCTCAAGCACCAGATCGAGATTTCCGGCCATGGCCGGGGGGTGTGGCCCGGCGGCGCCGACATCGGCCCCCACGAGGTGCTGATGCGCAACTTCTACTACTGCACCATCAACGACCCGTCGTCCATCGACGCGGTGATCGCGATGAACCTCGACCACACCATGGTGGAAACCGACTATCCCCACGCCGACTCCACCTGGCCCGGATGCCAGGACACGTTGGAGTCGAAGCTGGGCCACCTGAGCGACGACGTGATCCGCAAGCTCACCCACGAGAACGCGGCCCGCCTGTTCCGCCACCCGCTCCCCGACGTCTGCCTGCCATAGCAACAAGCCCCGTTTCGGTTGCATACGGCTATCAATCCCGATTTCTGGGCCGGTACCGTGTTGTCTGGTTATGGCATTTGAGCTTCCCCCCCTCCCGTACAGCCAGAGCGCGCTCGAACCCTATGTGAGCGCGGAGACGGTGGGCTTCCACTACGGGCGCCACCACGCCGGATACGTGGCCAACCTGAACCGCTTGACCGAGGGCGGCCAGTGGGAGGGCGCCGAGTTGGAAGAGGTGGCCTTGGGCGCCGAGGGCGCCATCTTCAACAACGCCGCCCAGATCTGGAACCACACCTTCTACTGGCATTCGATGAGCCCCGACGGCGGCGGCGCCCCATCGGGGCCGATGCGGGAGGCCATCGACGCGGCGTTCGGCTCGACCGACGAGTTCCGCCGCCGGTTCGCCGACGCGGCTGTCGGGCTGTTCGGCTCGGGCTGGACGTGGCTGGTGGCCGACGACGACGGCCTCGACATCATGCAGACCGCCAATGCCGATCTGCCCCTGCTGCACGGCCGCCGGGCCCTGTTGGTGTTGGACGTGTGGGAGCACGCCTACTACCTCGACTACCAGAACGCCCGAGCCGCCTACGTGGAGGCGTTTGCAGACCACCTCATCAACTGGGAGTTCGCCGCCCAGAACTTGGACGCCGACTGAGCAGGGTGCCCCGATAGGCGGGCTGTCAGCAGTCCGCTAACCTGCCCGCTCATGTCGACAGCCCCGGTGATGGAGCCCGTTGATCTGCTGGACGGGTACATGTACGCCCACGACCCGTACCCGGCGTATGCCTGGCTGCGGGAGAACCACCCGGTGTACTGGGACGCCGAGAACGAGATCTGGGGGATATCCCGCCACGCCGACCTGCTGGAGGTGGAGAAGAACACCGACCTGTACAGCTCGGCCTCGGGCAGCCGCCCCAAGATCGAGATGTCGGACTCCATGATCAACATGGACGACCCCGACCACCAGCGCCAGCGGATGCTGGTGGCCCGGGAGTTCACCCCCCGGGCGGTGCGCAAGCAGGAGGACAAGATCCGCGCCGTGGTCACCGAGCTGATCGACCGGGTGGCCCCTAGGGGCTGGTGCGACGTGGTGTGCGACCTGGCCGCCCCGCTGCCGGCGTACATGATCGGCGAGCGTTTGGGCTATCCCCCTGAGATGTGGCCCCGGGTCATGCACTGGTCGGAGGCCACCATGCAGGGCGGCGGCGGCCCCGCATTCCACACCGTGCAGGGCGACCGCGCCATCGAGGAGTGGGCGGGCGTCACCTACGAGCTGGTGCAGAAGCGCAAGGCCGATCCCCGAGACGACCTGATCTCCATGTGGTGCCACAAGGAGCTCGACGGCAAGCCGCTGAGCGACGAAGACATCATGCACGAGGTGCTCCTGGTGCTCGACGGGGGCGCCGAGACCACCCGCACGGTGATCGGCACCACCTGCCTGGCGCTGATTGAGAACCCCGACCAGCGCCAGATCCTCATCGACGAGCCCGAGGTGATCGGCGAGACCGCGGTGGAGGAGTTCATCCGCTATGTGTCGCCGATTCTGAACATGCGCCGCACGGTGACCGCCGCCCACGAGATGCACGGCGAGACCCTGAGCGAGGGCGATCAGGTGCTGTTGATGTACGCCTCGGCCAACCGTGATCCCGAGGCGTTCGAGAACCCCGACGAGCTGGACGTGCGCCGCGACGCCCGCCACCACCTCTCCTTCGGGTTCGGCACCCACTTCTGCCTGGGAGCGTCGATGGCCCGGTTGCAGCTCAAGGTGATGTTCGAGGAGCTCACCCGGCGGCTGCCCGACATGAGGCTGGAGCCCTTCTACGAGCCGCGATTCCGCCCCGGAGCGTTCACCCGGGGTTTGGAGGGCCTGAATGTGGAGTTCGCCCGCAGCGACCCCGAGGGCGACGGGGCTCTGGGCCTGTTCCCGATCACGGTGACCTGAAGGCCGCGGTGCAGGCGGGCCACGGTCCCCACCCTGATTCCTCGTAGAGCGCGTAGGCCATGCGGTGTTGGTCAACAGGAAGGGCGTCCCTGGGGTCGACTCCGGCGAGCCGGGGATAATTTCGGCTGGCCACCCCGTTCCAGGTGCCTTGGTGGAATTGGAAGGCGCCGAGATACGGGCCGGCCGGGTTGTAGGCCCGGTAATTGCCTCCCGACTCGCACTGGATGAGGTGGTCCCACTGCGCTTGGGTGGTGCCTGCCGGGATCGGGGGGAAATCTGCCGGATCCGCCGACGCGGTGTCTTCGGGCTGGGGCGATGACGGTCCGCAGCTTGGCCAAGGCGCCCAGCCCCGCACTTCGTAGAGCGCGTAGGCCATGCGGTCTTGGTCGACAGGGGCCGCTTTGTTGGGAGTCACGCCCACGAGGTGGGGGTAGTGCTGCCGGGCGAGGTCGTCCCAGCTGGATTGTCTGAACTCGTAGGCGCCGAAGTTGGCGCCGTTGGGGTTCGCGTACTGGTAGCTGCCGTCGGCATTGCACTGGCGGAGCTGTTCCCACTGTTCCTCGGTCGTGCCCTCGGGGATGGTCGGATCTGCCAACGGCGCCGGCGTCGGGGTGGGGGTTGCCGTCGGAGTTGGTGTCGGCGAGGGGGTTGTCGTCGGGGTTGGCGAGGGCGTCGGGGTTGGCGTCGGAGAGGGAGTGGCAGTCGGGGTGGGCCGGGCTTGTTCGGGGCAGCCGTTGGGAACAAGCTGGGTGTCGATATCGAACAGGCAGCGGTAGGTGTTCAACAGCGACTCTTGGGCCGCGATCAGGGCCTGTTGCTCAGCGATGAGGGCACCCTGGCGGGCTATCACCGCATCCCGCTCATCGGGGGCTTGGCCGCCGGCCGAAGGGCCGACCGCTCCAATCGCAAGCAAGACAGCGGCCGCCAGCAGGGCAGGTCGTTGCCACCGTCTGCTTTTGGACATGCCCCCTATCCTATGGGAGCTTTCCGCCAGCCGCTCTCAGTGCTTTCCGTAGAAGTGGGAGATCTGCCTCTCCAGATCGTCTGTCATCGGGACGTTCGCCAAATGGGGTTGTTTGTGGGCTGCGAGGCGGGACTTCAAAGCCCCAACTGCGGCAACCGCCTTCTTTAGAATATTCGGAGTCATACGAGCCCATCCTACCGCCCCTGCTAGCTATTCCAAGCACAAAATTGGAAATTTTTTTGGACTATTCCCCTTGCATCATGCGCCCCAGAGGCGCAGCAGGTCGGGGGCGGTGAACCAGTGGCGGTTCCGTCCGGGGGTGGGGGTTGGGACATCGATGGGGGAGAGGATGCCGCGGGAGGTGAGAGCGGCCAGGGTGGTCCTTGCGGTGCGCTCGCTCGTACCGAGCAGTTCGGCGGCGTCCCCGGCGCTCAGCAGTGGGTAGGCGGGCAGATGGGGGAGAAGGATTCGGGCGGAGTGGTCAATCCGCAGATCAGTGATTGCCCCTTCCCACCGAGCCAAGAGAGCACTGGTTTGGTCGATGATCTGGTGGGTTGTAGATGCGGCCTTCTCTGCTTTTTCAGCAAACCACTTGACCCAGGGGTCGAGCTTGCCGAGTTCGAAGAGGCGGAGGCCAGAGAGGTAGCCGCCAGGGTCGTGAGCAATGGCCATGCTGATGGGGGCGGTGGATCGATCAGTCGCCCCTCGTCGACGCAGCGTTCGATTGACCAACACCCGGCCTAGGCGACCGTTGCCGTCTCCGTAGGGATGGATGGCTTCGAATTGTGCGTGGATCATTGCGGCATGGGTCACCGGGTCGAGGTCTTCGGGGGCGTCGTTGGCGAAGGCGGTCAAGTCGTCCATCAGCCCTGGAATTTCAGACGGAGGCGGTGGAACGTAGGCCGCGTCCAAGGGTGAATTGCCTCTAACCCATCCCAATGCCGGTCGGAAAGCTCCGACCAAATCAGGAGGCAGCGTTCCGTGTTGCATGAGCCTTCGATGCCAGCGGTGCAGAGTATCGATGGTCAGTGGCTCGTGGGTGGTGTCCAGCGCCCACTGAATGACCACAAGGTTGTCGGCCACCCAGCCCGCGGCACCGCCCGCGCCGGTTCGCCCTGCTACCAGGACGGCCTCTATGGGCTCGCGCAGGCCTTCGATACCAGAGGAGGCAACCCCTTCATTGCGCAGAAGGAGCCGGGCTAAGGGTTCCCAGTGATCTGGAAGTCGAGCATCGGCGAGCCGCAGGGCGGCACAGGCTCGCTCGCTGGCTCGTGCTGCCGAGATCGACAGGTCAAAAGGGCGCTGCCGAAGAGGTGCCGGGACCCATGCCTGAACCGGTCGCCCATTCCAGTCGGTTGTAACGGAAAATCCCGAATATCCTTCCGAATACAAGGTCATTTCGGAATGTTATCGTACTAGTCATCTGAAATATGCTTAGTTTCATATGACTGTCATTTTATCCTTCCGAAACTAAATCCACTTGGCGGGGGTCGGTGTGGCCGAGGATGTTGACGTGGCGCAGTTCGCGTAGCCCATGTTCATCGTGATGCCAGGTCGTCGGGCTGGTGGCCGCGGTGCTGCTGATCCGGTTTGTGTGCCCGCGGGAGAGAAAGCGGAAGGGGCCTCGGGCGAAGATAGTCTCAGCTCGTGGAAATAGTGCTTGGCGGTCCGGTGCTGGCCGTGGACATCGGCGGCACCAAGGTGGCCGTCGGCGTGGTAGCCCCCGATGGGCAGGTGCTGGGCCAGCGGCGAGGGCCGTCTCAGGCTGCTGACGAAGAGGCGCTGTTCACCCTGATTGTGGAGTTGGCCCGGGAGGTTCTGGAAGAGCACGGTCAGTCGGTCAGCGTGTGCGGAGTGGGCAGCGGCGGGCCGTCTCGGGACAACCATCGACTGCTGTCTCCGCTCAATATCGCTATCTGGCGGGACTTTCCCCTTCGAGATCGGCTGTCTGAGGCCCTCGGGATACCCGTGGTGGTGGACAACGACGCCAAGGCTCTGGCTCTGGCCGAAGGATGGGTGGGCGGGGCCGTCGGAGAGGACAATTACCTGGCCATGGTGGTGTCAACCGGCATAGGGGGTGGCATCGTGCTCAACGGGCGGCTGCTCGACGGCGCGGACGGCAACGCCGGCCATATCGGCCACATCTTCGTGGCCGAGGGTGGTCGGGCTGATGCCGCCGGTGCGGTGGGCCTGCTGGAGGGCCAAGCGTCGGGCACCGCCATCGCCGATCTTTTGGATGGCGTCGCCCCCGCTGATGCGCCGCTGGAGATGCGCCGGCGAGTGGGCACGCTGGTGGGCCGGGGGGTGGGCTCGGTGGCCAACCTGCTGGACCTGCGCCTGGCCGTGGTCGGCGGCTCGGTGGCGCTGGGCTACGGCGACGACTTCTTCGACGCCGCCCAAGCCGAGATCGACCGCATCTGCCGCTTGGTCCACTCGCAGGGCGCCCGCATCATCCCCAGCCCCCTAGGGGCCGACGGCGGCCTCATCGGCGCCGCCGCCGTGCTGGGGCGTGCCCGGACCTGAGCTCGCGTTCAAGGATCAGCCGGTTTGTTCCGACCATAAGCAGCTGATGGGGCGCATGTGGAGGCGGTTGCCCAAGGCGAGGGTGTGTGGTCCGGTGTGCAGCAGGATGCCAGCCTTGAAGGCACCGGGAACTACGGCATCGATTTTGTCTCGTAGCCAGCGAAGGTGGTGAGTGTGTTGGAGGGAGGGTGAGGAGGTGGCTTTGATTTCCACAGCTACAACATCTCCGTTGGCGGCTTCGATCACCAGGTCCACCTCTCGACCCCGGTAGTTGCGGTCTTGGTAGTTGCGCCAGTGGTAGAGAACGCGCTTTCGGGATGAGGCTGCAAGCTGGCGGGCGATCTCGTCAACGGCAAATGTCTCCAAAAGCGGTCCCGATGATGGGGCGGTGGGCGAGGCCAGCGCCCCAGGCTCGACTTCGAGCAGATTGGCGGCCAGTCCGGCGTCGGTGATGTGGACCTTGGGCCGCGAAGTCGTTCGGGATGAGAGATTTCGAGACCAAGCCGGCAGTTCGTGAAGCAAGAAAACGGTTTGGAGCCATTCCAGATATGAGGCGATCACCGACCGGCTCACTTCCAACTCTTTGGCGGCGTCGGTCTGGTTGATCTCGCTGCTAGTGAAGGTGGCTACCCAGCGCAACAAGCGTGGCAGCGAGGCTGCCCTGCGGATATCGGCGAGCGCCAGAATGTCACGTTGGACGACCGTTTCGATGTAGTCGCCATACCAGCGCCGCCTTTGACCTGGGTCCAAATCCACGACTTCGGGATAACCCCCTCGACAGGCCCGGGCGAAATAGTCCGCTCGACCGAGGTCGCTGGCGGGGGCTGGCTTGGGGCTGCCCTCGAACCAGTGATCGATCTCTGTGGGGACAACCCCGGCCAACTCGGCTTCGGACAGCGGCCACAGTCGAAATATCCGAACTCGCCCAGCGAGCGACTCGCTGATGGTGGGTACGGTGAGGAAGTTGGTGGACCCGGTGAGAATGAACCGGCCCGGGGTTCTGTCCTCGTCCACTAGCCGCTTCACGGCGACGATGACCCGATTCCCACCGAGTTGGAACTCGTCTATGGTCAGGGGATAGCGCTGGCTGGACAAGAAGGCCACCGGGTCAAGCAGCACGCTCTCTCGTTCCTCATCGTCGTCGAGCGATACATAGGTACCACCTCTTGCCTCGGCGATCCCCCTGGCCAGCGTCGTCTTGCCGGTCTGCCTTGCACCGTGGATCATCACCACCCGCGACCACTCCAGCGCTGCTTCGATCTCAGGTTGAATATGTCGGGGAACGGTCTCCATTCCGCCATTGTATTCCTACTTAGCAAACTCGCGGTACACTATTTTACAAATTCGCAGCTTTTCAATTGGCAAACTCGCAGTACACTATTTTGCAAATCCGCAGCAGTGGAGGTGATTTGGGCGGTAGTGGCCACGAGGCTGGCCGACAGGTCCGGCGGACCCTCTTGAAGGGGAGTTGGAGGCCAGCTTGGATAAATCGGCCGTTTCAGTCGGCTTTGAGGGCAGGTCGATCACGAAACCAGTGATATCGTGAACTCGTGAGAAATGTGACGATCAGCCTTGATGATGAGACCGCCCGGTGGGCGCGCATCGAAGCTGCCAGACGCGACACAAGCCTGTCGCGGTTTGTGGGCGACCTCTTGCGCGAGCAGATGACCGAGCCTGAGGCCTACCAGCGTGCCCAGCAGTCATATCTGAGCAGAGGTCCTTTGACCTTGAGGGCGCCTGGACAGCGGTATCCCGCCCGTGATGAGGTGCATCAAAGATGATGGTGCACTGATGTCGGTCTTTGTCGACACCAACGTGCTGGTTTATGCCCGTGATGCCTCCGAGCCCGACAAGCAGCAGAGAGCCCAGACATGGATGGCTGCGCTATGGGAGTCAAGGGCTGGTCGCACGAGTTCTCTACGCCCCTTCCGGATGACTTGATTTGATCAGCCACTAGAAGATTGCCGGGCTGACTATCCACAGCATGGCGGCGTCTGTCTCGCTGGTGACTTCGATGGTGTGCTCTTCGTGCGATCCGTAGTGGAGGTATTCCCCGACGCCTAGTTCGTGGGGCTCTCCGTTCAAGGTGAGGCGGACTGAGCCTGCGAGGACCAAACCGAATCGCTCGCCGAAGTGGCGGAACCGCAGCGGGGGCTCGGAAGGCGGCAGGTGGTGGATGAGCGCGGTGTAGGCGCCTTCGTTTCCGTGGGCGCCCAATACTGTGTAGCGGTGCGCTGGATCGTTGCTGTCGGAGAGTCCGGTGCGCAGGGCCAGGGGTTCTGAGGCTCTTGACACATGAAGCCTGGGACCTGAGGCATCTTGGAACAGCGTCCCCATCTCGACGCCAAGTGCAGCAGCCACGCTGGCCAGCCCAGATAAAGACGGAACCGACTCGCCGCGCTCAATCTGGGACAGATACGACGTGGTGTAGCCGGTGAGGTCGGCGAGGCGTCGAAGCGTCAGCCCGCGTGCAGAGCGAATCGCGGCCAGATTGCGCCCGACTGCTTGCAGTTCAACCTCGACCACGGTGTGACTCTATTCGCGACTGCTCCCCAAACTCGGTTCTCAACGGCATCATGCCCAGCCCGGTTTCCGGTATTAGTACATCACTTGCAACTCAAGTGAGAGTGTAGTAAATGTAGATGTACTAATACCGGATAGCCGAGTTGGGGGGCGGATGCGCATGGATCGTGAAGCAGGCAGAGGCGGCGCGACACGCACGGTGTTGAAGCTGAGGCCTCGTCCTGGGCTGTCTGGTGCCGTCATCGAATTGTTCAGGCGTGAGGGCATTATCGATCGGGCGCTGCTGGTGGACGGTTGTCACCGTGTTGAGATCTGGCAGGGGGCTGACGAGCTTCTGGTTGTAGGAACATGGGCGGACGCGGGGGCCTATCAGGCTTGGTTGGAGCATCCGGCTCGCAGTGCGAACAACGACGAGCTTGACGCGTTGCTGCTGGTGCCGGTTGAGGCCAGCAGTCCCGGTGGCCTGTTCGAGCTCGCTCTCTCTGGGGGCGGCAGCGGGGGAGAGCAGTCGTGAGCGGATTTCGGGTGGCGATGGACATCGGCGGCACGTTCACCGACGCTGTTGCCTACGACGAGAGCACTGGCCAATACAGCGCGGGGAAGGCGTCGACGACGCCGGGCGAGCTCTCCGTCGGTGTCCGCCGCGCGATGGGAAATGTCGTGCAGGACCTCGCAGAGGTGTCTTTCGCTGTCCATGGGACGACGCAGGGCCTCAACGCCTTTTTGCAGCGGCGAGGCGAAAGGGTTCTCCTGATTGCCAGTGCAGGCGCGGGCGATGTCTACCAGATCGCACGCGGCAACAGGACCGAGTTGTATCAAGTTCGATACCGCAAGCCCCAGCCGCTGGTCACCCGCTCTGACACGGTCGAAGTGCGGGGCCGGCTCGATCCGTCGGGCCGCGAGGTGGCGCCGCTCTGCCCAGAGGACGTCGTGGCCGCAGCCCGTAAATTCCGCGACGGGGGCTACTCCTCTGTAGCGGTGGCGCTCCTGTTCAGCTACGAGAGACCCGACCACGAGCTACAGGTCTTCGAGGTGCTGCGCCGAGAACTGGGCGATGACGTGTCGATCAGCCTTTCTCATCGTCTGGCCAGGGAGTGGAGGGAGTACGAGCGCACCTCCACAACGGTGCTCGATGCCTATACCGCTCCGATAGTTCGCACCTATTTGGAGGAGCTGTCAGCCGGTCTGGAGACAGATGGGATGAGCGTGCCATTGCACGTCATGCAGTCTTCAGGGGGGATAATCACCGCTCGGTCGGCGCATGACCACACGATTCAGACGCTTTTGTCGGGTCCGGTAGGCGGTGCCATGGGCGGTGTCTCGCTGGCTCGTTTGACCGGTCAGAAGAATCTGATCTGCGTTGACATGGGGGGCACGTCGTTCGATGTGAGCCTGATCGTGGACGGGTCAGCCGACGTTTCCACCGAGGCCTCATTGGAGGGCTTTCCCCTGCTGATGCCGGTGGTGAACATCCACACAATTGGAGCAGGGGGAGGTTCTGTTGCCTACCTGGAAGCCGGCGGGCTCCGAGTGGGCCCGAGGAGCGCGGGAGCGTCACCTGGCCCGGCCTGCTACAGCCGGGGTGGCACAGAACCCACCGTGACCGACGCAAATGTTGCCTTGGGCCGGGTCGATCCGTCGGAATTCGCCGGCGGCGAGTTCGCGCTCGATGTGGGCGCGGCGCACAGCGCGTTGGCCGATCTCGGGGCGCATCTGGGGTTGGACGCTCAGAGCACGGCTCAAGGGATCCTCGATGTGGTCAACGCCAAAATGGCCCAAGCGATAAGGACCCTCACGGTTGAGAAGGGGATCGAGCCGCGCGACTACTCGCTGGTTGCCTTCGGCGGAGCGGGGCCGATGCACGCCGCTTTCTTGGCTGAGGAACTCGGAATCGACCAGATGTTGGTGCCGCGCTTTCCTGGCGCCTTCTCGGCCTGGGGAATGCTTGAGACGCAGCTCCGGCGCGACTCGGCCCGCGGCTTTCCCTTCCCCCATGCCACTGCGGACCTAGAAGCGCTCAAGTCCGCCTTCGCTGAGATGGGCGAGGAACTCAGGTCACAGATCGAGTCCGAAGGAGTCGACACGGAATCGGTGGTGCTTCACCACGCGATCGACGCCCGCTACATCGGCCAGGAATACACCTTGACCATCCCAGCGGGGAGTCTCGAGCAACTCTCCCACTCCGACTGGCGGACGCGCATGAAGACAGCGTTCGACTCCGCTCATCAGAGCAGGTTCGGGCATTCGAACTCGTCGGCGCCCATCGAGTTCGTCATTGCCCGCACCACCGGGTTCGGGGACCTGGGCCGGGCTGAGCCGTCACCGCTGGAGCAGAGCCCATCCGGCTCGGACTCCGAGTCGCGCCCCGTTCGCTTTGGGGCGACGATCCACGACACGCCTTTGGTCCGTCGGGCAGAGTTGGCGCCTCGTTCCCGGATGCACGGCCCTCTCATTATCTCCGAAGCCACCGCCACCACCGTCATCCCACCCGGCTGGCGTTTGGAAGTCGATGGGTACGGCGTTCTATTGGCCGCTCGAGTCGACGAAGACCCCGAAGAAAGCACACAACCATGAGCTCTCCAGTCAACCCCGTCACCGTTGAAATCATCCGCAACGCGTTGATCGCAGTTGCCGACGAGATGAATGCGACCCTGATCCGCTCGGCGTACACCCCGATCATCTATGAGATGAAGGACTGCTCGGTGGCCCTGCTGGACGCCCACCACAGGGTTCTGGGCCAATCGGCGGGACTCCCGATCTTCTTGGGGAACCTGGAGGCCTGCACGATAGCGATCGAAGAGAGGTACGGCCGAGAAGTGTGGGCGCCTGGAGACGTCTGGATCATGAACGATCCATATGTGACTGGGACTCATTTGCACGACATGACGGTCATGGAGCCGATCTTCGACAGCTTCGAGTTGCTTGGGTTCGCGGCCTCGCGGGCGCATTGGCTGGATGTCGGATCAAAGGACCCGGGGGGAACAATCGACTCTACCGACGTCTTCCAAGAAGGGCTACGACTCGCCCCAGTCAAGATCGTCGAGGGCGGTGTGCAGATAGCGCCGCTTACCGAGGCGATCGGCAGGAACAGCCGGTTCTACCACGGAGCGATCGGCGACTTAGGCGCCCAGATCGCCTGCTGCCATACCGGTGCCAAACGATTGCCGGAGATTTTCCGGCGTTTCGGCCCGCAGACTGTGCTGGACGCCCGAGACGAGATCTTCGCTCAAGCCGAGAGGCTGGAACGGGCATTCATCGCTGCCATCCCCGACGGCGTGTACCGGGCTCAGGGGACGATCGACAGCGATGGGATCAATCCGGTCGAGGTTGCCGTCAAGGTTGAGGTGGTCATCGACGGCGAGGAGATGGTGATCGACTTGAGCGAGAGCGACGATGCCTGCACCGGCCCCGTCAATTGCGGCGCGACCCAGGCGGTCGCAGCCGCCCGCGTGGCCTACAAACTGCTGGTCGATCCGCACAGACCGGCCAACGGGGGATCGTTTCGACCGCTGAAGGTGGAGGTTCGGGATGGGTCCGTGGTCGGCGCCATCGAGCCCCACCCAGTGGAGTGGTACTTCACGCCGCTGGGCCTTTTGATCGACCTGGTGGTCAAGGCCCTCTCTGAGGCGGTGCCCGAGCGGGCAGCAGCAGCCAGCTACGGAGACTCCATGGTGATCTTTCTCAGTGGAATCAACCCGGAATCCAAACAGCCCTGGCTGCATGTTGAGCCCACTGTCGGCGGTTGGGGCGCCTGGGACGGTTCTGATGGCGAGGACGGCCTGATCAACAACGTGAACGGCTCCCTGAAGGACATGCCCATCGAGGTGCTCGAGACGAAATACCCGCTGCGGCTTCGCCACTACGGGTACCGCTCAGACTCATGCGGCCACGGCGAATTCCGGGGAGGGGTCGGGGTCGAGCGGGAGTTCGAGATCCTCGAGGACGCATCGATGTCCACCTGGTTTGAGCGCAGCTGCACCCCAGCCTGGGGATTGGCGGGCGGATGGACAGCCCAGCCGCCCGACGTCGTGCTCAATCCCGGCGGCCCTGACGAACGCCACCTCTTGAAGTGCGCCAATGTGCGCCTCTCCAAGGGCGATGTTGTGCGCACGAAGACAGGCGGCGGCGGGGGTTTCGGCGAACCTGCCGCAAGGGATCGCGACGCCGTGAGAGCCGACGTCGCCGACGGGTTGATCAGCCCCTATGTGGGTCGCCAGATCTATGGCCTCGAAACGGAGCCAAATCAAGATTCGCATGAGTGAGATGGCGGCAGCCTGGTGCGTGCGAATCGTCCCAATGTTCCCAACAAGGGTGTCTATCCAAAGGAGGAAGACAAAATGACCAAAATGTTTCTCCGGCTGGTGGCGCTTCTGCTGGCACTGGGCCTCGTAGCCGCTGCTTGCGGCAACGACGACGACTCCTCGGCTCCGACCGATGAGCAGCCGTCACAAGCCGAGCCCACTGCCGAGCCCGAGCCAACCTCAGAGCCAGAACCGGTCTCGGAGCCCGAGCCGACATCTGAGCCCGAGTCCGCTGTCGAGCCCGAACCGGAACCGGACGAGCCGTTGCGCGTTGCGTTCTTCGGTTTCGCCGCCGCCAACGGATTCGCCCAGGCCACTTGGGCCGGCATACAGGAAGGCGCCGCTGAAATCGGCGCGGAGGTGGAGTTCTTCGACCCGGTTTTCGACGCCAATACGCAGATCTCCCAAATCCAAGATGCCATTACCGCGGGCGACTGGGATGCGTTCATCGTCCAGGCCAACGACGGCAACGCCGTCGTGCCGGTTATCGAAGAGGCGCTGGAGGCTGGGATCCCCGTTGTGGGAGAATTCACCCCAATCGGAACCGACTACAGCACCATCGAACCCCAGGTTGATGGCCTTATCTTTGTCGGGGCCGCGCCCGTCGACAACGGGGTGATCTTGGCGGAGATGGCGATTGAGGCATGCGCGGGCGTCGACCCCTGCAACGTCGTCTATCTGGAAGGGTTCCGAGCACTGCCCTTGGACGTGGCCCGGACAGATGCGTTCCACTCGACGATCGAGGCCGCTGCGGGCGTCGAATTGGTCGCCAGTGTGGAAGGCGGGTATCTGCCCGACACCGGCCTCAGCGCTGCCCAAGACGTGTTCGTCGCTCACAGCGTCGTCCATGTGATGGTCGGCTCGGCGCAAGCGATTCTCGGCGCCGAGCAGGCGGCCGGCGATGCCGGGGTCAGCGTCAAGCTCATAGGGAACGGAAGCCCGCGCCAGGCTGTGGATGCGGTGCGCGAAGGCCGCTGGCATGCTGTGTTCTTGGATGCCGAGCGGGATGCGGGCCGCACAGCCTTCGATTTGGCGGTGGAAGCAGTGACTGGCGGCAATCCGCCAAGTTCGTTCGACACGACCACGCTTGTTCCCAACGTGAAGGGAACAGCAGACGTGATTGGCGACTTTGAAGGACAGTGGGACACATAGAAGAGGGAATCGTCAACCCGACACGGCGGGGCGAGGAGAGCCGTTTTCCCTCCCCGGCTTTCCTCTCAGCGGTCGGGCTGACAAAGACGTTCGGCGGAGTCCGTGGCGTGGACTCCGCCGACGTCGCCTTCTATCGGGGGCAGATCCACGGTCTTGTGGGCCAAAACGGCGCCGGAAAGTCCACGTTGGCCAAGATGCTCTGCGGGGCTCTCAACCCCGACCGCGGGCACATCGAATTGGAAGGAGTGCCTGCGGTTTTCGGCTCGCCGCGGGCAGCTCTGGAAGCCGGAGTGACCATGGTGGCCCAAGAGCTGTCGCTGGTACCGCCGCTCACCGTTGCGGAGAATCTGCTGCTCGGTCGGCTTCCCTCGCGTGGCGGCTTTTTCAACCCTCACGAGATGGTGCTTCGAGCCCGCAGTCTGATCGAAGACTCCGGTTTCGAGCTCGACCCGCAAGCAGTGCTCGGGACGCTGTCCCAGTCAGACCGCCAGAAAGCCGAGATATTGCGGGCAATCGCCCGCAAAGCCCGCCTGGTTGTCTTCGATGAACCGAGGTCCAGCCTGTCAGTGCCAGAAGCCGAGCGCCTGTATGAGATTTTGAAAGGCCTCGCGGCCGATGGCGTGGCTGTTGTGCTGGTGACTCACTTCCTTGCGGAAGTGCTCCGGGTAAGCGATGTCGTGACGGTGATGCGCGACGGTAGCGTGGTCATGACCGCACCGGCGGACGGCCTCACCGGGGGCGATCTCGTGGAGCAGATGGTTGGCTCTCCGGGTGTCGAGCACTTCGCCTCCCGTCAGGACAAACCGCCCGCTGGGAGCACACAGAGGCTGGAGACCAAAGGCCTGACGGGTCAGGGGTTCGAGGACATCAGCTTGACGGTCAACGAAAAAGAGATCGTCGCAATCGTCGGGCTGGTGGGATCGGGTCGCACAGAGTTCCTTCGAACCGTTTACGGCGCAGATCAGCCAACCGGGGGCTCGATGCTGCTTGACGGAGCTCCTCGGCGCTTTCGCAGCCCTCGCTCAGCCAAGCGGGCCGGGTTGGCGTTCATCTCGGAGTCGCGTCAGGTCGACGGGTTGTTCCATGCGCTGGGAGTCGACGCCAACATCACGATCGCGCACATGCAGAGGACCAGCCGGTTCGGCTGGCTCCTCAGAGGCCTTCTTCGCGACCGCAGCGCTGATGCCGCCCGCCGCGTCGATGTCCAAGCCCAGTCGCTCAGCCAGCCCATCACCACGCTGTCGGGAGGAAACCAGCAAAAGACCCTGATAGCCCGATGGCTGGTCAGACCGCCGCGGCTCTTTCTAATCGACGAGCCCACCCGCGGGGTGGACATCGTCTCGACCACCCAGATCCACAATGTGATCTCAGATCTGGCTGGAGAGGGCATGAGCGTGTTGCTCGTCACATCTGATTTCGATGAGGCCTTGGCTGTGGCCCACCGAATCTATGTGTTCCGAGAGGGCCGCCTTGTCGGGGAGTTCAAAGGCGAAGAAGCTGACAAGACGAAATTGCTGGCAACGGCTTTCGGCGCCGACAACTCAAAGACAGCCGAATTCGAGAATCATGCACTGGGTGACTAAGGGCCTCAGCCGCTACGGCATCGTCGTCGCCTACGCCATTCTCATCATTGCCGTCGCTTCGCAAAGCGACCGCTTTCTCACCAAGCGGAACTGGCTCAACCTCCTCGATCAGGCAGCCCCGTTGGGCCTCATCGCTGTCGGGGTTACCCTCTGCATAATCGCGGGGATCTTCGACCTGTCCACAGGGTCGGTGTTCGCTCTGGCCGCAGTAGTGGCCGCCAAAGTCGCGGCCATCGACCCATGGTTCGGCGTTGCAGCAGGCGTAGGGGTGGGTGCCCTGCTCGGCCTTTTCAACTCGCTGGTGATGAGGACAACCGGCATCAACTCGTTCATAGGCACGCTCTCAACCAGCATCATCTTCCGCGGCATCGCCCTGCTCACAACCAGCGGCCTGATCGTTTCCGTTGCCGACCGGGACTACAAGACACTGGGAACTGAGACCTTCTTGGACGCCAAGCTGACTGTCTGGGTATTCGCCGCCGTGGCCGTCATCTTGGGAATAACACTGGCGCGAACGACCCTGGGAAGGGCTTTGTACGCCATCGGAGGCAATCCTGAGGCCGCTCGGCTCGTGGGAATACGAGTTGGCGCAGTGCAGACTTTCGCCTACGTCGCCTCGGGCACATGCGCCGCTCTGGCCGGTGTCCTCACATCCAGCCGCACCGGCTCCGCCCAGGCCGACATCGGAATAGGGCTCGAGCTGTCAGCCATAACGGCCGTCGTCGTCGGCGGGACGAGCATTTTCGGAGGGGAGGGCGCAGTATGGCGGACAGTCGTCGGCGTGATGCTCCTCCAGACCATCGGCAACGCCTTCAACCTGCTGGGCGTCGATCCGACCTACAAACAGGTAGTGCAAGGGGTTCTGATCCTTGCCGCGGTCTCGATAGACCACCTGGGACGGCGCCGTGTCCGGTAGCCGTTGTCCGCTTCATAGACCACTAGGAGATACCTATGCCCACTGACACTCCCAACGAAGTCCTCCTCCAGCGATGGAGCAGAACCCGAGAGCGCATCGCTGCCGCAGGCGCTGATGGGATCCTGCTGGGAGGGGGATCGGATCTCACCTATCTGACCGGATATGAGGCCATGCCTCTCGAGCGGATCACCGCGTTTGCGGGGCGGCTGTCTCCACCGGGCTCGAAGCCCGCCTTGATCGTTCCCGCATTGGAGGCTGCTCGTGTGCGGCCCAGGCCGGCGGTCTACTCCATCGAGAGCTGGGGCGACACCACCGACCCCGTTGAGGTGATCGCCCAAGCGATACCCGGCTCTGGCTCGGTGGTTGTCTCCGACGACCTGTGGGCCATGCATGTCATCGGCCTCCAGCGCCGTGTCCCCGGGGTGGCCCTGATTCCCATCGGCGAGGCAATCGGGGGGCTGAGGGAGCTCAAGAGCGCCGCGGAGCGCGACGCCCTGGCTGAAGCAGGATCGCTGGCTGACAAGGTGATGGTCCAAATCCAAGGCGGTGAAGTCCCCCTCGTCGGACGAACCGAAGCCGAGATAGCAGCCGACATCTCCAGCCGCCTCCTTGACGCCGGCCATGACACCGTCGAGTTCATCATCGTCGCGTCAGGCCCGAACTCGGCCAGCCCCCATCACCACCCCGGCTCGCGCGTCGTCCAAGCAGACGAGATCGTGCTGTTCGATTTCGGCGGCCGCTTCAACGGCTATTGCAGTGACACCACTCGCTGCGTCCACACGGGGCCGATCCCCGACGAGGTCCGCTTTGTGTACACGATTCTCGCTGCCGCCCAAGAGGCAGCAGTGCTGGAAGCCCAGCCCAGCCGCTCCCTCGCCGAGGTGGACCTCGCCGCCCGCAGCATCATCGCCGGCGCGGGATTCGGCGACAATTTCATACACCGGACGGGCCACGGCATCGGTGTCGAAGTCCACGAACCCCCGTACGTCACCGAGCTGAACAACGACCCCATCGAAATCGGCCATGCCTTCAGCATCGAGCCGGGCATCTACTTCCCCGGCCAATGGGGGATGCGCCTCGAAGACATCGTGGTGATCGAAGCCGACGGCGCGAGGCGCTGCAACAACAGCGACAGAGGACTTCTCGAAGTCTGATCGGCTCTGCAATGAACGCTATGGACCCCCCTGAACCAGCCGCGAGTGCGGAAGACCCTTTGCTGGATCTGGCCGACCGCTCAGTAGATCAGGTGGCGGAATGGCTTATGGCGGCTGGAGGAGCTGAATATCGCCCGGAGAGGCAGACGGCTCAGCGATTGGCCGGCGTGGTAACCGACGAGGACGGAGTGGCGTTCGCCATGAGATTCGTAGATCGCGTCATCAGGCCTGAAGATCACCGCGCCGCAGCCGGACAGCTCAAGGCCCTCGTCAATGGGAAGCAGCTCCCCGGCTTCCTGTCGGGTTTCGACAAGATGCTGCTGCGCGTCGGCGCGCGGCTCGCCCCCGCGCTTCCGGGGCTGGTGATGCCCATGGCCTCGGCTCGGATGCGCCAACTCATCGGGCATCTGATCGTCGACACCGAACCGGATGCCATGGCCGAACACCTGGCTCTCCGTGCTGGCGAAGGATTCAGCATCAACTTGAACCTTCTCGGCGAGGCCGTGCTCGGCGACGCCGAGGCGAAGCGCCGCCAGAACCAAGCCCTGCATCTGCTGCGACAGCCCAACGTCGATTACGTATCCGTGAAGGTCTCGTCCATTGTGGGCCGACTCAACCACTGGGATCACCGGGGATGCCTGGATCGCGTGAAGCAGGCTCTCCGACCGCTGTTAGAAGCGGCGTCGGCCGCTGAACCCCCTTCCTTTGTGAATCTGGACATGGAGGAATACCACGACCTCGCACTGACAACAGAGGCATTCATGGAACTGCTGGACGAACCGGAATGCCACTCCTTGGACGCAGGCATCGTCTTGCAGGCCTATCTTCCCGACTCGTTCTCTGCCCTGCGACAGCTCGCGGACTGGGCCGCAGATCGTCACGACCGGATCGTCGACGGTGTGCCTGGCGGGAAGATCAAGATACGCCTTGTCAAAGGGGCCAACTTGGCCATGGAACAAGTCGAGTCGGCCATGCGCGGCTGGGAGCAGGCCCCCTACAACACAAAGCACGAGACCGACGCGAACTTCAAGCGGTGCCTCGACTGGCTCCTCACCCCAGAGCACATGTCTGCTGTCCGCCTCGGCGTCGCGAGCCATAATCTCTTCGACTTGGCCTTCGCCCGGCTGCTCTCCCAACAGCGCGGAGTAGACGACCATCTGAACTTCGAGATGCTCGAGGGCATGGCCCCTTCCCAGGCTCGAATCGTCCGAGGCGATAGTGGGGGGCTCTTGCTCTACACGCCCCTGGTTGCGAAGAAGGACTTCGACGTGGCAATCAGCTACCTGTTCAGACGGCTTGAGGAGAACGCGGCCGAAGAGAACTTCATCCACCATCTCTTCACCATCACACCAGGCAGCGAATCCTTTGTGTACCAGGCAAAGCAGTTCCGCCGTGCGGTGGCTCACCGCTGGTCAGTGAGCGAGACACCCCGGCGGACTCAGAGCCGCGGCGGATCGCCCAATCCTCGACCCGCCGACGCGAAGCCCGGACTCTTCTCCAATGAGCCGGACACCGATCCCGCGCTTGCTCCCAACCGATCATGGGCAGCGCAGACCGTGCTTCGTGCCGAGAGCAGACCCAACCGGCCCGCCATCTGCGCCCCAGAGTCCATTGACGCCGCCATTGCTCATACCCAGGCCGGACAAGTCGAATGGGCCGGGCGATCAACAGCCGAACGGCGCATGATATTGCATGCCGTGGGCCAGGAGATCTCACGCCGACGCGGCGACTTGATCGCTGCGATGGTTGGCGAGGCGGGTAAGACGTTTGCCGAGGCCGATCCCGAGGTCTCCGAGGCCGTCGACTTCGCCCGATACTATGGCGACCTCGCATTGGACCTGGATGCGCCGACGGAGGCCCGGTTTGAGCCGCTTGGGACCGTCGCGGTCATCCCGCCCTGGAACTTCCCAGTGGCCATACCGGCAGGCGGGGTCGCCGCGGCCCTCGCAGCAGGCAACGCGGCAGTGCTCAAACCAGCCCCGGAGACCCCCCGTTGCGCCGAGGTGTTGGCCGAGTGCTTCTGGGCTGGCGGCGTGCCGGAAACCGCGTTGAAGTTCATGAGGGTGCCAGACAACGAGTTGGGCCACCACCTGATCACCCACCCCGGAATCAATGGAGTAATCCTCACCGGCGCCTACGAGACCGCAGAACTGTTCCGATCATGGCGTCCCGACCTGAGGCTCTTTGCGGAGACATCCGGCAAAAACGCACTGATCATCACACCCAACGCCGACATCGACCTCGCAGTCGAACACCTTGTGCAATCGGCCTTCGGCCACAGCGGCCAGAAGTGCTCGGCGGCCAGCCTCGCGATCTGCGTGGGCGATGTCTACGGATCGCCGCGATTCCGCCGCCAGCTTGTCGACGCCGTGACCAGCCTGGCTGTCGGCCCGTCCACCAATCTGGCAACCGATATGGGTCCAACCATCCAAGAACCCACTGGCAAGCTCCTGAGAGCCCTCACCCAGCTAGACGAGGGGGAGCATTGGCTCGTCGAGCCCCGTCGGATGAATGAGGCGATATGGTCGCCGGGAATCCGAGTCGGGGTGCAGCCCGAGTCCTGGTTCCACCAAACGGAGTGCTTCGGCCCAGTGCTGGGATTGATGGCTGCAACGGACCTCGAGGAGGCGATCGCCATCCAGAACTCGTCCCAATACGGATTGACCGGCGGCATCAGCAGCTTGGACGAAGAAGAGGCCGCCTCTTGGCTGGACCGTGTGGAAGTGGGCAACGCCTATGTCAACCGTTCCATCACCGGAGCCATTGTCAGACGCCAGCCATTCGGGGGCTGGAAGCGATCAACAGTTGGCCCTGGAGCCAAGGCTGGGGGGCCGAACTACGCTGCTCAATTCGGCACCTGGCATCCAGTAGGAGTTGAGCCTGGAAGCGAGCAATGGCTCTCGGTTGCGCGTGCTAGTGATGAGGCAGCCTGGCGTGACGAATTCTCCCAGCAGCACGACCCGACAGGGCTGTTTTGCGAGTCGAACGTCTTCCGCTATAGGCCGCTGCCTCGTATAGCGGTTCGCGCCGAACAAGCATCTGGGCCGCAAGAGGCGGTTCTGGCCCGGGTCGTCGCCGCGGCCCGACAATGCGGAGTCGAAGCCGTGATCTCTCTTGGTGCAGACGAATCAGCGGAGGAATTTGCCAGGCGGTTGCCGGAAATCAACGTGGAGCGGGTCAGGATGATCGGGCCAGTTGCATCGGTAATTCGCACAGCCGCCAATGCAGCAGGGATCCATCTTGCCGACAGCCCGGTGACCAGCGAAGGGCGCGTCGAACTCCTGCACTATCTGCGAGAGCAAACCGTCAGTCGCACAATGCACCGCTACGGAAACCTGGTCTGAACACCAGTTCAGCAACAAGCAGCCTCACTAGCGATTCGGGTCTCCCTGAGCGACCAAAAGCCGTGATCGCGAGCCAGCAGAAAGCTGGTGATGAGACACCTGCTCGGTGTCAAGAGTATCACCATCGGTCAATGGAACTTCCGTCCCGTCAGCATCGCAAACAACCGAGCCACTGAGAACATGAATCAACACATCAGCGCGCGCCGAGTTTTCGATTTCATGAACGTCTCCCTTTTCGAGGTGCAAGAAGGAGATGTCCAGATCCAGATTCTGATGGGACAACACCTCGGAGACACCTTCTGAAACGTCGGTGATGCTGCCTCGGCGCACATGGTGACCCCCTATCCGGGGAAGAAGCTCAGTGATCGTAAGATCCAGGGCCCGCACGATCCTCAGCAATACCGGAAGCGAGACTCCGCACACGCCGCTCTCAATGTCGCTCAAGTGGCTCGTCGAAACCTCGGCGTCGGTTGAGACTTGGCGCAAAGAGCGCCCCAGCTCGTTGCGTCTTTCAGCCAGTTTCGCCCCAACCTCTTGGCTTATCCCCTCAAACGAGTTGCGTGCTCCTCCAGAGTTGGCCATATCGGGCAATCCTACTCTTCGTCCCACTATTGGATTTCTTGCCTCTGAAGCTCGCTCGGCGTCAGTCGCTGAAGGTCTGAATCTTCAGGTGGCGGGCCATGGCTGAGCCGGCGGGGCCGAGGAGCATCTGAGCCCGCAGGTTGCGCTTGTGGAACAGGGTGACCAGGGCCTCGTCGCAGCGGTGGGCGTCGGCGTTGGCCAGCACGAATTGCTCGAGCTCGGCCTCGCCCGCCAGCCATGACTCCGGGCGGTGGCCCAGCAGCTCGTGGAGGTCGTCGAGGTCGGCGTTGGAGACGGCGTCGCCGATCTCGTCGATGCGGGCGGCGTGGCGGGCCATGCGGAACATGGTCCGCAGCTTGTAGCGCAGGTACTCGTCCTCGATCTGCACCGTGCGCAGGTTTCGCACCAGGTGGTTGAGCACCACCTCGGCTCGGGACTCCCGGGGCTCGGGCATCTCCACTTCCGGCAGCTCCACGCCGAGGATCTCGGCCAGGGCCTCGGTGGCGAACAGGTTGGTCTCGCAGCACCACTGGAGGTTGGTCATCAGGTCGGATTCGGGGGCCGGCTGTCGCAGCGCGGCGCTGAACGGGAGCTGGTTGGACAGGGTGAACATGAAGTGGTGGCGCTGGATGGCGTCCAAGTCCACCGGCTCGCCGGCCAGCTCGCCGTAGCGGTCGTACAGCTTGGCGAAGTTGCCGAACCCGAGCACCGTGTCGCGCTGGCGCCACGCGGCCAAATCCATCATCGGGTCGCCGATGTGGCCGATCTCCACGTCCAAAATGGCCAGCACCCGGCCGTCTTGATGGTGGAACTGCCCGGTGTCCCACACGATGACCGACTCCCGGCCCCGGGAGAACGGGGGATTGCGGTGCAGCCAGCCCAAGCTGAACTCCAGGAACGGGTCGGGGAGCGTCTTCTGGCTGCGGTACAACTGCTCGTAGCGCCTCAAACCCAGCAGGCCCGACTCCTCGGGTCGGTCGGCTCGCATGATGCCCCCGTCGACGAAGGGCCCGATGTCGAGGGCGTGCATCCGGGCCAGGATGTGCAGGTAGTCGTCCACCACTGCGTCGCGCTCGGCGTCGGTGCAGTTCTCGAAGTGGTTCTCGCCCGGAACCCGGTCCATGACGTAGGCCGCCGGCTCGTCGATCCACCCGTACACGTGGGCCACCGGAATGCCGTGCTCGCCGAGCAGGGATTGCAGGCGCATTTCGTGGTCGAGCGGGAAGACCAGCGGCATGTCGGTGCGGTCGCCCCGCACGCACAGCTCCAGCCGCTCGCCGTTGCGATCAACATCGGCAAACCACACCGGTCGCCAACGGGCTTGTCGGTCGATGTGGGTGACCGTGCCCCCCAGATTGTCCTCCAGCCAGGCCACCACCTTCTCGGTGGCGGCATCGGCGCCTATGGGGTCTTTGGTTACGGTCACTGCGGGTTGCTCCTTGGCCAAGATGAGTACTGGATTTTTGCCCTTCAAGGTGAATCTGCCTGGCAATAGTGCCAGACTTCGTTAGCAGCCAACGTTTTCAGGGAGGAGATGCGCAATGGCGACCTGCCAGCCGGCAATTTTCAACGATATGGGCAAATACCAGTGGTACGTCCACCTCAGCCGCGGCGACGGGGCGGACTTGGGGGGCATCAAGTCGGCCATCTCCGACTGCCGCAGCAACTGCGATGCCTTGGGGATCAATCTGGTGATCGGGCTCGGCCCCACGCTTTTGGCCGACCTCACCGACGACGTTCCCGACGACTTCCAGCCCTATCACACGGTGGAGTCCATCGACGGCAGCGGCCGCGAGGCCAAGGGCACCCAGGAGGAATTGCTCCTGTGGATGACCCACGACGAGAAGGACTTGGTGTGGAAGGCCCAGTGGGACGCCCGCATGGCCCTGATCGCCTCGGGCATGAGCGTGGCCCGGGAGACCCCCACCTTCATCTACGGCGAGAGCCTGGACATGACCGGTTTCATCGACGGAACCGGCAACCCGGAGGATGAGGATCAGCCCGCGGTGGCCATCATCGGTGACGGCGAGGCCGGTGCGGGGGGCAGCTTCATCATCGCCCAGCGCTGGGTCCACGACCTGGTGGCCTGGGAGAAGCTGGATGTGCCCACCCAAGAGGTGAACTTCGGCCGGACCAAGTCCGACTCCACCCGCCTCGACGAGCAGGCCCCGCACTCGCACCTCTCCCACGTGGAGCTGCGCGACGGCGACACCGCCGATGCCTCCAAGCCGAAGCGAGACGAGATCGCCCGCCGGTCCACGCCGTATGCCTTCCACGACGGCACCGTGGGCCTGTACTTCATGGCCTTCTGCAAGACCCAGGCGCCGTTCCGGGAGCGCATGGATGCGATGTACGGCCGCAACGGTCAGGTGCGCGACATGCTCACCGACTTCTCGAACCCGGCTTCGGGCAGCTACTACTTCGCCCCGTCGGTGGAGTGCCTGGACGCCAGTCTGGCCTAAGGCGGGTCGACCACAGTGATTGTGGTTGATGCTATGAACGTGATCGGGTGTCGTCCCGACGGCTGGTGGGCTGATCGGGACGGCGCGCTGATCCGCCTTGTCGAAGACTTGGGCGACGCTGGCGTGCCCGCTTTGGTTGTGGCCGACGGCCGGCCGGTTCCCAGCCTGCCTGCTGGCCGTCATGGCCTCGTTGAGCTGGCCTATGCCTCTCGTCGCGGTCCGAATGCGGCCGATGAGCGCATTGCCGATGAGGTGGCGGCAATGGACGATCCGTCGTCGGCCACGGTGGTCACCTCCGACCGCGAGCTTGCTCTCCAAGTGCGCCGCCACGGAGCCGTGGTGGTCGGCGCCCGAGCCTTCCGCGACCGCCTGGACCGTCGATTGGGGTAAACCTGGAGCCAACGCACTCACTTCCTCAGCGGGGCGTTTGACCTGAGGGGTAGGGTGGCGGGAACAACTGAAGTCCAGGGGAGGAGGACTGGTGTTTCCTGCACGATTCGACTTAGTCGTGGCCCAGTCTGTCGGCGAGGCCGTTGAGGCCAAGGCCGACGCGGGGGAGGGCGGCCGGTTCCTTGCGGGGGGCCAAAGCCTGATCCCCATGATGAAGATGCGGGTGGCGTTTCCCGACACGCTCATCGACATCAACCGCATCGCCGGCCTCGGCGCCATTGAGCGGGCAAACGGCCATCTCCAAGTGGGGGCGCTGGCTCGCCATGCCGAAGTGGTGGCCTCGGATGCCACCTTCGGAGCCATTGCCGCTGCTGCCCCGTGGGTGGCCGATCCCCTGGTCCGCAACCGGGGGACCATGTGCGGCTCGGTGGCCCACTGCGACCCGGAGGGCGACTGGAACTCGGTGCTTTTGGCCACCGGGGCCGACGTGGTGGCCCAGGGGCCCAACGGGGAGCGGTCGATCCCCATCGCCGGCTTCATCGACGGGGCGTTCACCTCCACGTTGGGCGAGGACGAGCTGGTGGTGGGGCTCCGCATTCCGGTTCCGTCGGGCCGCTCCGGTGGGGCCTACCTCAAGCTGGAGCGCAAGGTCGGCGACTACGCCACCGTGGCCGTGGCCTCCCACCTGGAGCTGGATGACTCCGGGGCCATCTCCGCGGCCGGGCTGGCCCTCACCTCGGTCAACCCCATCAACACCAAGGTGGCCGACGCCGAGGCACTGCTGGTGGGCCAGCAGCCCTCAGAGGAGCTGTTCGCCGAGGCCGCCGAGTTGGCCGCGGCAGCCGCCGAGCCCCGCGACGATGTCCGGGGCAGCGCCGCCTGGAAGCGCCAGGTGGTCCGCACCTACACCAAGCGGGGGCTGGCCGCCGCCGCCCAGCAGGCCGAAGGGAGCTGACAATGGAAATCACTGTCACCATCAACGGTTCCGACCACGCCAGCGACGTGGAGCCCCGCACGCTGCTGGTGGACCACATCCGTCGCACGGTCGGTTTGACCGGCACCCATGTGGGCTGCGACACCACGAGCTGCGGCGCCTGCACCGTGCTGATGGACGGGAAGCCGGTCAAGGCCTGCACCGTGCTGGCCGCACAGGCCGACGGCTCTGAGGTCACCACCGTGGAGGGCCTCAAGACCGCCGACGGGCTGCACCCCGTCCAGCAGGCGTTCACCGACGACCACGGCCTCCAGTGCGGGTTCTGCACCCCCGGCATGATGCTGGTGGGCGCCTCGCTCATCGCCGAGAACGCCGACCCCTCGGATGACGAGGTGCGCTGGGCCATCTCGGGAAACCTGTGCCGGTGTACCGGCTACATCAACATCGTCAAGGCCATCCGGACGGCGGCCGCACGGGTGGCCGAGTCGTCCAACGGAAGCTGAGGAGCAATCATGGCTGCACCAACCACTCCGGCTGAGATCGGCGGCATCGGCCACAGCGTCCAGCGCAAGGAGGACGCCCGGCTCATCGAGGGCCAGGGCAACTTTCTCGACGACATCGACCTGCCCAGCACGCTGCACATGGCCATCCTGCGCTCGCCGCTGGCCCACGCCCGCATCAACGGCATCGACTCCTCGGCGGCCACCGCCCTCGACGGGGTGCTGGCCGTGGTAACCGGCGATCTGATGGACCAGCACGGTTTGGCCTGGATGCCCACCCTGTCGGGCGACACCCAGGCGGTGCTGGCTACCGACAAGGTGCGCTACCAGGGCCAAGAGGTGGCCGCGGTGATCGCCACCGACCCCTACATCGCCACCGACGCCCTCGAACACATCGAGGTGGACTACGAGGAGCTGCCCCCCATCACCACGCCCCAGCAGTCCCTGGAGGAGGGGGCGGCGCTGATCCGAGACGAGAAGGAGGGCCAGACCGACAACCTGGCCTACACCTGGGAAACCGGCGACCAGGGCGCCACCGAAGAGGCCTTCGCCCAGGCCGACCGGGTGGTCACCCTGGAGACCCACTATCCCCGCTCGCACCCCGCCCCGCTGGAGACATGCGGCATCGTGGCCGACGTGAACTCGGTGACCGGCCAGGCCACCATCTACATGACCTCGCAGGCCCCCCACGCCCACCGCACTCTGTTCGCCATGGTGGCCGGGCTGCCCGAGCAGAACATCCGCATCGTGAGCCCCGACATCGGCGGCGGCTTCGGCAACAAGGTGCCCATCTATCCCGGCTATGTGGTGGCCACCGCAGCATCGCTGCTCATAGGCCAGCCGGTGAAGTGGGTGGAGAGCCGCACCGAGAACCTCATCTCCACCGGCTTCGCCCGCGACTACTACATGAAGGGCGAGCTGGCCGTCACCGACGAGGGCCGCATTTTGGGCCTGCGGGTGAACATGCTGTCGGACCAGGGGGCGTTCTACTCCGACGCCCAGCCCACCCAGTTCCGGGCCGGGCTGTTCCACGTGGTCACCGGCAGCTACGACTTCGGTGCCGCCCACATCGACTGCAAGGGGGCGTTCACCAACAAGGCCCCCGGCGGGGTGGCCTACCGGTGCTCGTTCCGGATCACCGAGGCCTCCTATCTCATCGAGCGGCTGGTGCAGAACGCGGCCTACGAGGTGGGCATCGACCCGGCCGAGATGAGGCTGCGCAACTTCATCCAGCCCGAGCAGTTCCCGTATGAGACGGCCACCGGCTTCGTGTACGACTCCGGCGACTATCCCACCGCCCTGCGCACCGCCCTCGACGAGGTGGGCTACGAGGACCTGCGCCGGGAGCAGGCTGAGGCCCGGGCCGAGGGGCGGCTGATCGGCATCGGCATCGCCCACTTCACCGAGGCGGTGGGGGCGGGGCCGTCGCGCACCTATGACATCGCCGGGCTGAAGATGATCGACTCGGCCGAGCTGCGGGTACACCCAACGGGCAAGGCCATCTTGAAGCTGGGGGTGAAGACCCAGGGCCAGGGCCACGAGACCACGTTCGCCCAGATCGTGGCCGAGGTGCTGGGCATTCCGGCCAACGACATCAAGGTGGAGCACGGCGACACCGATCACACCCCCTACGGGCTGGGCACCTATGCGTCGCGCTCCACCCCGGTGGGCGGGGCGGCCACCGCGGTGGTGGCCCGCAAGCTGGCCGACAAGTCCAAGAAAATCGCCGCCCACCTTTTGGAAGCAGCCGATGAGGACATCGAGCTGGCCTCCGGGGTGTTCTCGGTGGCGGGCAGCCCCGACCGCTCGGTCACCATCCAAGACGTGGCCCTGGCCGCCTACACCAACCTGCCCGAGGGCATGGAGTACGGACTGGAAGACGTCACCTACTACGACCCGCCCAACCTCACCTATCCCTACGGCAGCTACATCGTGGTGGTGGAGGTGGACCCCGACACCGGGGTGTGGCAGGTGCAGCGCATGGTGGCGCTGGACGACTGCGGGGTGCGGATCAACCCGATGATTGTGGAAGGCCAGATTTGCGGCGGCCTCACCGAGGGGTTCGCCATGTCGGCTATGCAGTGGATCACCTTCGACGACGACGGCAATTGCATAGGGGCCAACTTCATGGACTACCTGGTGCCCACCGCCTGGGAGACCCCTCGCTTCGAGCTGCTGGCCACCGAGGTGCCCTCGCCCCACCACCCCATCGGGGCCAAGGGCGTCGGCGAGTCGGCCACCGTGGGGTCGCCCGCTGCCTTTGTGAACGCGGTGATCGATGCGCTGGCCCACCTGGGCGTCCGCAACATCGACATGCCGGTGTTGCCCGACCGGGTGTGGGCGGCCATCGACGAGGCCAGCTAGGCGCTAGGTGCTCGTGGGTTAGGACGGCGATGACCGATGCCCTGTCATCTTGCAGGATGATGCTGTGAACGTTGACGTCTTGGCTCGGGCGGTGGAGCTTCGGGCCCAGCGGTGGCCGTTCGTGCTGGCCTCGGTGATCTGGCGCCGAGCGCCGTCGTCAGGCCAGCAGGGGTCGCAGGCGGTGATCCTGGCTGACGGCACGGTGCGGGGCTGGCTGGGCGGAGCCTGCGCCGAGCCCACCGTGATCGTCGAGGCGTTGGCCTGCTTGGACCATGGCGAGCCTCGGCTGCTGTGCCTGGGTCCGACGAACGGCCGCGACCGCAATCGCAGTCCTGTCCCTGGTCAGCCCGACAGCGACAGCGACGGGCTGCGCTCGATTGCCATGTCGTGTGATTCGGAGGGAGCGATGGAGATCTACCTGGAGCCGAATCTGCCTGCTCCCCAAGTGGTGGTGATCGGACGCTCTCCGGCGGTGGACGCCATCGCCGCAGTGGCTACCGCCATCGGCTGGGATGCGGTGATCATCGACGACGGCGGCCAGCCCGACGACCACGAGCACCCGGAGCTCGTGCGCACCAGCCTTGACTTGAGCGGCCTGACCATCGACCGGGCTACCGCGGTGGTGGCGGCCACCCAGGGGCACTACGACGACATGGCCCTGGCGGCCGCGCTCGGCACCGATGCCGGCTACATCGGATTGGTGGCGTCGGCCAAACGGGCCGAGGCGATGCGCGACTACCTCCGCACCCAGGGATTCGGCGACGACGATCTGGCCCGCATCAGCGCCCCGGCCGGCTTGGACCTGGGTCGCATCCCCAACCGGGAGATCGCCGCCGCGGTCATGGCTGATCTGGTGGCCCGCCGGGCCGAGGGCCGCCTCGCGGTGGACTCGGCTGGCGCGTCCCAAGATCGTCCCGAAGAGGGCATCGATCCGGTGTGCGGCATGTCCGTATTGGTGGCCGAGGCCCGCTACCACACCGCCCACGACGGCATCGACTACTACTTCTGCGCTGCCGGCTGCCAACAGCGCTTCGAGGCTGAACCTGCTGAGTTCGTCTCCTAGGGGTGTGTCTTGGGTTTAGCGCCGTGGATTGCGCCGGTTCAGGCGGTGGGGTGGAGGACCACGTCGAGGGTCTCAGGGGAGCGCAATACGATGCCGGTGTCGGGGGGCGCGTCGCCGGCGAATTCGAAGTGGTCGAACCGGTCGACCAAGTACTCCAGGGTGCGCTCCATCTCCAGTTTGGCCAGCAGCGACCCGGTGCAGGTGTGGGGACCGGCGCCGAAGGCCCGGACCGGGCCGATCGGCGTGTAGTTGGGGCGCTCGGCCCCCTCGAAGCGGCCCACGTCGAACACCTCGGGGTTGTCGAAGCGGTCGGGGTCGTGGTTTGCGCTGGCGATGAAGCCCATTAGCTTGCTCTCGGCGGGGATCACGGTGCCGCTGACCTCCATGTCCTGCTTGGCCATGCGGACGATGGCCTGCACCGGGGGGCGGAAGCGGAGTATTTCGGTGGCCGCTGAGCTGGCCAGCGACGGGTCGTCCCTCAGGCGCTGCCATTGCCCTGGTTGCAAGATGAGGTGCTTGACCAGGTTGGCCAGCGCCCGGTCGGTGGTCTCGATGCCGGCTGATAGCAAGAACGCGGTGAAGCTGCGGACCTCGTCGTCGGAGAGCCGCTCGCCTTCGTATTCCATGGAGCACAGGTCGGACAGCAGCTCGTCGCCGGGGCAGGTGCGACGCTCGGCGATGCTGGGGGTGACGAAGTCGTAGAGCTCGTCACGGGCCGCTTCTCCCTTGGCATGCACCACCGGGTCTTGGGCGAAGTTCGAGGTGCCCGCGGCGACGATGTCGTTGTACCAGGTGCGGAAGTTGCTGGCCTCGCCCATGTCCATCAGCTCGGCGATGGCGCCCAGCGGAACCGGCTCGGTGAGCCCGGTGCGCAAGTCGGCCACCTCCGGGGCCACCGGTAGCTGCTCGCCGTACTCGCTGACCAACCCCGAGACGATCTCCTCGATGGTGGAGCCGAGATAGCGGGGGCCGCGCAGGCGCTTGGCCAAGATGGCGTCCTTGCGGCGGTGCTCGTCGCCCGACATCTGCAAGATGGCCCGTCCGAAGATGCTGGAGGTGCCCGGCCGGTTCATCAGCGGGCCGTAGCTCTCGCCGTCCTCCAGCATGGCAGTGATGTCGTCCCAGCGGGTCAGCACCCAGGCCTGGAGCGGTTCAGCCCACACCACCGGGGCTGCCTCCCGCATCCGGCGGAAGATTGGGTAGGGGTCGGCCCCCACGTTGTCGGCCAGATAATCGGCGAAGTCCTCGGCGATCATGCTGGTGTCCGACAACGCAGGGGCGCCCCTTGTTCGATTAGCCGATCTCGATGCCGTACTCGCCGTCGAAGTTGTCGGCGTAGAAGCTGAACGGATTGGCCGGCACCATGCCGCCGGAAGCGGGATCGAGCGAGAACGCCGCGCCGCACTGGCTGTGGTGCGGGTGGGAAGTCCAGTCGATCGGGCAGGTTATGCCCATGGTGTCGAAGCTGCCCTTGAGCGCCTCGGTGAGGCTCTCACGGCTCAGCTCGCCGGTCTCAGCGGCCCGCTCCACGGCTTGGTGGAACACGTAGCCGTTGAGGAATCCGTGAGCGAAGTTCAAGTTGAGGTGCTCGCCGTCGTAACCGGCCAGCGAAGCGCATTCCTCCATCATGGCCGAGGCCTCGATGTTGTTGTTGGCGGTGAGGAATGAGTGCATGCCGAAGGTCTGGTCGCTGACCTCAGCCGGGCCCTCGGTCCAGATCGAGTTGGCCGCGATGCCGTGGATGCCGATGATGGGGACGTCGGTGATTCCCACGTCGGCCATGCCCTGCATGACCACGAGGCCGGCGCCCGGCGAGCCGTGGAGGGTGACGTAGTTCACGCCCTGGTCTTCGATGCCTGATTGCAGCTCCACCATCTGAGCGGTCACCTCGGTGGCGCCCGGCGCCACGTACAAGGTGTTGACGTAGGTGCCGCCTTGGCGCTCAACCGATTGCTCCACATAGGCGGCGAACTCGGTGCCGGAGGGCACCTCGAGGCTGATGCCCATGACCACCGCGTTCTCCATGCCGCCGACATCGGCCGCGATCTGGCCGGCGGCCAGGTCGGCCTGGTCGCCGTAGTGGGCCAGGTTGTTGAAGTACTGGTCGCCCTCAAGCTGGATGTCGATGGTCTGCGGGGGGCCGATCACCGGCAAGTTCAGAGTCTCGATATCGGGCTGGAGCTGGGTGCTGATGTGCGACCCGCCCAAGCCGACCAGGGCAAGAACCTTGTCGTCCTCGGTGAGCTTGGTGAAGTTGATGGCCGCATTGCCGGCGTTGAACTGGTCGTCCTCGGGCAGGTACTCGAACATGCGGTCCAAAGCGCCGCCATCGCGGTTGGCGCACTCGAAGTAGGCCTCGCTGCCGTGGCTGTTGAACTGCTGGGACGATGCGGTCGGCCCGGTGAGGTCGCCCATCCAGCCGACCTTGATCGAGCTGGAGGTCACGCCGTCGTCCGGATTGTCGGGCACTCCCATATCGGGGGCTTCAGTCGGGGCCGGCGCCGCAGTGGCAGCAGCGGTAGGAGTCACGGACGGTGCCATTGTGGCGACCGGAGCCGCACCACCGTCATCGTCGTCGTTGCCACAGGCCGCCGCGATCAGTGCGAACGCGAACAAGGCTGCGACAAGCTTCAGCCAGCGTCGAGTCATAGGTATTCCCCTCTTGTCTCTGGTGCCACCGTTCAGGTGGCCCTACTTGGCAGTCCAACAGTTGAACATCCAACAATAGGCATTACAGCAGGCGACCCTAATTCAAATCAGGTGGCAGGAACTAAATCTGGGGCAATCTCAGTTCTCGACCATCTCAGTGCCGAGGTACGCGGCGATCACCCGCTCGTCTTGCTGCATCTCCGCTGGGGTTCCCTCGGCGATCTTCTGGCCGAAGTCCAGCACCATCACATGGTCGGCGATCGACATGACCACCCCCATGTCGTGTTCGATGAGGAACACCGTCATGTCGAGTTCATCTTGGGCCGCGTAGATGTAGCGGATCATGTCCTGCTTCTCGTCCACGCTCATGCCGGCCATGGGCTCATCGAGCATCAACAGCTCGGGCTCCATGGCCAACACCCGGCCGAACTCGATCCGCTTCTGCACGCCGTAGGGCAAGTCGCCTACTGAATCGCGCCGGAACGCGCCCAAGTCCAGCAGGTCGACCACCCGCTCTATGGCTTGGCGAGCGGCCAGCTCCCGTTTGACCGCCCGCCGGGTGAACAGGCCGCCCTCGATGAGCCGGGTGTGCTCGTGGATGTAGCGGCCCAGCAGCAGGTTGGTGAGCACGTTCTCGCCCATGAACAGCCCCAAATTCTGAAAGGTTCGGGCTACGCCCAATCGGGCAATTTGGAAGGGGCGGTAGGCCAGCAGATCTTCCGTGGGCTCGCCCTGGGGATGGAATTGCACTTGGGCGCCGGGAAGCGGCTTGTACACCCCGGATATAGTGTTGACCAGCGTGGTTTTGCCCGCGCCGTTGGGGCCGATGAGGGCGAACAACGACCCCCGCTCCACTCGGCCGCTGATGGAGTCGCAGGCCCGGACCCCGCCGAACTGCACGGTCACGTCGTCGAAGGTCAAGATGGCGTCGCTCATGACTCAGCTGCCGGTGGTCTTTGGCCGTGTTCCAAGGGTCTGCTGTGGCCGGGCCGTTCGATGGCGGCATAGGAGGTGTGGGCCTCGCCCCCTCCTCCGAGATACAGCTCCTGCACCATGGGATTGCCTCGGAGTTCGTCGGCGGTTCCCTCGATAAGCACCCGGCCCAGTTCGAGCACGTAGGCATCGGCTGCGTGCTGCAACGCCAGGCTGGCGTTCTGCTCAATCACCAGAATCGAAGTGCCCCGGGACTCGTTGATCTCGGTGAGCAGTTCGAAAAGCCGGTGGACGATCTTGGGGGCCAGCCCCAACGACAGCTCATCGCAGATCAGCAGGGATGGCTGCGACATCAGGGCCCGGCCCACCGCCACCATTTGCTGCTCTCCGCCCGACAGCAGCCCGGCGGTCTGGCTGAGTAGCGGACGCAACTGGGGGAACAGCTCCAGGTTCTGTTCCAGCGACTCGTCGATGCCGGAGATATCGCTGCGGCTAGCCGCCCCGCACAGCAGGTTCTCCTTCACCGTCAGGTTGGGGAACAGCTTGCGGCCCTCGGGTACTTGGGCCACGCCCGCGGAAACGATATCGGGGCTCTTCTTGCCCAGGATCGACTCGCCGCCCAACACGATGCTTCCCCGGCGCACCCGGCCCTTGTGGAGGTAGAGCAGGCCGGTAATCGACCGAACCAAGGTGGTCTTGCCAGCACCGTTGGCCCCCAACACCGTGACGAACCCACCCGAGGGAACGGTGATGCTCACAGCGTCGAGCGCGGTGACGCCCCCGTAGATCACCGTCAGGCCTTCGATTCTCAGGTCGAGCCCGTTGGCGTTCATGGATTGCTCCTGGCCAGTGCGCGGCTAAACCAGCTCTTGAAGTCCCGCCAAAGGCCGGCCAAGCCATCAGGCTTGAACATCAAGATGACCACCACCAAGAACCCCTTGATGGCCAAGTCGATCTCGCTGGGATAGTCGCTGAGGAAGTCGATGTCCCTCACGAACCAGAGTTCCTCCCGGGCCCACTTGAACCACTCGGGCAGGAACCAGAAGAACGCCGAGCCGAATATGGCCCCCTGGATGCTGGAGAAGCCGCCGACCACGATGATGATGGCGTAGTTCAACACCGTTTGGACGTTGAAGCTGTCTTCGCCCCGAGAGCCGATGTAGAACGAGGCCAGCACTCCCGACATGGACACAATCGCAGAAGACAAAGCGAAGGCGAAAAGCTTGGACCGGGCCACGTTGATGCCCAGCAGCGAGGCGGACACGTCCCGGTCGCGCACCGCGGCGAAAGCCCGCCCCTCCCGAGTCCGAACCACGTTCACCATGAACAGAATCGACAGCACCGTGATGGGCATGAGCACCCAATACCACCGGAACTGTCCGGTGATGACGAACTCGCCGTTCTGGTCGGGGTCGATGCCGGGCAGCCAGTGCAGCCACGAGGCGATCCGCGGGGAGTTCTCGCCCTTGAAGCGGATGCCGACGAAGCCGAAGTACTCCTGGAGGTACTCCCGCCACACCAGCATCATCACGAAGTGGAAGCCGAAGGTGGCCAGCAGCAGGTAGAGGTGCTTGAGCCGCAGGGCGGGCAGACCGGAGATCGCGCCCACCACCGCCCCCGCCACGGCCGCAGCCGGCAGGGCGTACCACATGTTTCCGCCGCTCCACTGCACCCCGACGATGCCGCCGACGATGCTGCCCAAGGCCAGAAACGCCACGTGGGCCAGGCTGATCTGGCCGGAGTAGCCCACCAGCAGGTTGAAGGCCGCGGCGCCCATGGCGAAGATCAGCACCAGGTTGACCACCGCGAACCAGGTGGCCCAGGGGAAGCCCATGGGCGGGGTGAAGTCGGAGGCCAAGATGAAGGGCAGCACCAGCAGACCGAACATGGTCAACGCCGCCCACGACCGGTCGCTGGGGGTCCGCCACAAGCGCATGTCCTCGCGGTGGGTGAGCTCGCCCCGGGGCGTCCACTTCCAGGCCAGGCGGGCGACGACGGCTAGCACGACGACGGTGATCGACGCCTTCCACCAGAAGTTCAAGTCGCCGGTGGTCGATCCCAGGATGAACGGCACCGCCGCGGCGATGATGAAGGGAAGGAACCGCTGGAGGGTGGAAGGGCGGTAGGTTTGGGCCTCTTCTTGCCGGGGGGCGGGGTTTTCGACAGCCGTCATACCCGCTCCAGGTCCTTTCGACCCCACAGCCCGGTCGGCCGCACCAATAGCACAACGAACATCACCGAGAAGGCCACCGGCTCACGCCACTTGGTGCCCAGATGCCCGTTGGCGAACTGCTCGATCACTCCCACCACCAGACCGCCCACGATGGAGCCGCCCAGCGATGTGAGCCCGCCTACCACCGCGGCGGGGAAGGCCCGCAGACCTATGGCCTCGATGCTGCGGTCGATGGCCCCGGTGACGTGGCCGAACAGCAGCCCCCCCACTCCGGCCATGACCATGGCCGCGGCCCAGGTCATGGCGTACACCTTGTCGGGGTCGATGCCCATGGCTGCGGCGGCCTCGATGTCGTCGGCCACCGCCCGCATGTGCAGGCCAAGGCGGGTGTACTTGAAGAACACGAAGAACAGCAGCACGCACGCCGCCACCACGCCGAAGATGATGATGTCGACATATCTCACCGTGGCGCCGCCGATCTCGAAGCTGCCCTGGGGCAGCAAGTCGAGGCGGGCCCGCTCCGTGGGGCCGTAGAAGATCAGGAGGAGGGCGCGGATGATCGTTGCGATGCCCAACGTGATCAGCACGATGGCAAAGAAGCCCTGGCCCACCATTCGCCGCATGATCCCGTAGTGGACCAATAGGCCGAATGCCAGCATCACCAGCAGCAGCACGAACACGCCCAGGAAGAAGTTGAGGTTTTCGGATATCAGGAACGTCAGCGCGAAATATGCCCCGAGCATCAGAAACTCGCCGTGGGCCAGGTTCAGCACGTCGGTGCTCTTGTAGACGAGCACGAAGCCGAGAGCCACCACGGCGTAGATGGCACCGAGGGCCAATCCGCCGATCAAGAGCTGAAGGTTGACGCTTGGATCGGCTGTGAAGTTGCCAAAGGCTAGAAGCATGGCCCCCCTAAGTTGACCGGGCGTTGCTGGCCAACGGAGGGCGACGGTAGTTTTCGCTGGCTGGTATCAGCAAACCAGACTGGGGCAGCAGAACTTCGCGAACGGAGAGGAAACGGTATGACTGGCGCATCTGAGGGCTTGGCCGAGCGCATTGCCCAACTGGAGGCTCGGGAGGAAATCCGAGAGTTGGTGGCCCGCTACGGCATGGCGGTGGACGACCGGGATGTGGGTGCCTTGGCCGACATGTTCACCTCTGACGCCAAGTTCGCTTTGGCCGACGGCATGGTGGCCAACCAGGGACGACAGGCGGTGATCGACTTCTACACCGAGCGCATGGCCGCGTTCGGGGCCACCTACCACTACCCCCACAGCCAAGTCATCGAGTTCGACCCCGACCGGCCCGGCAGCGCCACCGGCATGGTCAACGCCCACGCCGAACTGGCTCTCGACGGGCGCACGCTGATGACCGGCCTGCGCTATTTCGACGAGTACCGGGTGGAAGACGGGCAGTGGCGCTTCGTGGAGCGGAAGGTGGCCATGATCTATTACATGGACATGGCCGCGCTGGTGGACGGCGGCCTGTCGGAGTCGGATCGCAAGCGCTATTTCGGCACGGTGGGACCGTCGGAACTCCCCGAGAGCCTCGACACCTGGAAGAAGTTCTTCGCCGAAGTCGGCTAGGCCCTTGCCGCTATTTCCACCACATCTGAAGTGGCTCGAGGCTCAGGAATCGGCTCGCCGTCTTCCTCTAGGCCTTCGAGGTGAAACTCGATGGCCCTTTGGATCTCTCCCAGCAACCCCTCCTTTGTGCCTGCCGTCGCAACACAACCCGGCAGATCGGGCACATAGGCAGCAAAGTTGTTCGGGGCCTCTTCGATCACAATTGTGAATTTCATCGACAGCGTCATTCCTTGAGACCAGACTGCTTCAGAATACTGCCCCAAGTGCCCGGAGGCAGGTCGTCACTGAGTTTGCCGGCGATGGTTACACGGCCAGGCTTCACAGAGTGCTTGAACTGTCGGTGGCTTCCCTTCGTCTGAATGAGCTGCCATCCGTCTGCTTCTACTGCCCGGATTGCGTCTCGGACCGTTGGCATGGCCAATTCCTGCCGGACGCCGTTGGGAGCTAGGCCACTGACATGCCGCCGTCGATGACGATGGCGGTGCCGGTGGTCCACGACGACTCGTCGGAGGCCAGGTGCAGGGCGAGTTGGGCGATGTCGGTGGTGGTGCCGAGGCGGCCGATGGGATGGCGCACCACGGCGGCTTCGATCATCTCATCGACGGTGGCGTCGGGCGACACTTGGGCGGTGGCCGAGAATCCGCCCCGCTTCTCGTAGGTGGCCCGCACCAGGGGGGTGGGCACTGTTCCGGGGCAGATGGCGTTGACCCGGATCTTGTCGGGGCCGTAGTCCACCGCCATCTGGCGGACGAGGCCGATCACCCCGGCCTTGGCCGCGGCGTAAGCGGCGATGCCCGGCACGCCGATCACCCCGCCGACGCTGGCCTGGAGCACCAGCGAGCCTCCACCGGCTTCGACGAGGTGGGGTATGGCGAACTTGACCGCCAGCCATTTGCCGGTGAGGTTCACCCCGATCACCCGGTTCCACTCCTCCAAGCTCAGATCGCCGGCCCGGCCGGGCCCGTCCACGCCGGCATTGGAGTACACCGCGTCGAGGCCGCCGAAGGCGGATGCAGCCTGCTCGGTCATGGCTTGGCAGTCGTCGGGCCGGGTCACGTCAACCCGCAGGCTGATGGCCTGGTCCCCGATCTCGGCCGCGGTGGCCGCAGCGGCATCGCCGTCGATGTCGGCGCACATCACCCGGGCCCCCTCGGCGGCGAACAACTGGGCCGCGGCCTTGCCGATGCCCGAGCCCGCGCCGGTCACGATGGTTCTCTTGCCTGTCAGTCTTCCGGTCACGGCGGGGAACCCTACTAGCGTCTCGGCATGGCTCAGGAGTTGATGCTCGACGCGGGGGACGTCCAGGAGGAGTTCTTCGACCGGGGGTGGACCGACGGGCTGCCGGTGGTTCCGCCCACCCCGGAGCGGGTGCAGGCCATGCTCGACCATGCCGGGGTGGGGGCGGACGACATCGTGGGCAACGTGCCGGAGCGGTCGCGAGAGGTCACCGCGGAGAAGGCCGCCATCAATGCGGTGATGGCCGGCTGTCGCTCTGAGTATTTTCCCGTTGTTTTGGCCGGGTTGTCGGCCATGTTCGACCCCCGGTTCGGATGCCACACGGTGGTGACCAGCACCGGCGGGGCCGCGCTCTGCGCGGTGGTGAGCGGTCCGCTGGTGGCTGAGCTGGGGTTCAACACCGGCCGCAACGCGCTGGGTCCGGGCTGTCGGGCCAACGCCACGGTGGGACGGGCCCTGCGGCTGGTGGCTGTGAACGTGCTGGGGGCCCGGTCGGACACCCTCGACGGGTCGTCGCTGGGCCACCCCGGCAAGTACACCATGCTGGTGGCCGAGGAGCCCCCGCCCGAGGGTTGGCCGCCGCTGCGGGTGGAGCTGGGCTACGGGGAGGACGACACCACGGTGACCATGTTCCCCTCCGAGAGCCCGCACCAGGTGGCCAACCACCTCAACGGCGACCCCGAGGGCATCCTGTTGACGCTGGCGGCCGCCATGACCAACCCGGCCACTTACGCCGTGGCGAAGAAGCACCAGGTGCTGCTGGTGATCGGCCATGAGCACCGCCAGATACTGGCTGAGGCCGGCTGGACCAAGCAGCAGGTGCGGGACTTTCTGGCCCAGCACAGCAGGGTGACTCCCGAGCACTTGGCTGCTGGTGGCGTTCTGCGGGAGTTCACCGCCCAAAACGACATGACCCCCGATGCCGACGGCAAGCTCAACACGGTGCGGGGTTCCCACGACATCTTCCTGGTCACCGCGGGCAGCGCGGGGGCGGGATGGTCGGCCTACATCCCCAATTGGGCGCCGACGGTTCACTCGGTGGCGGTCACTCGAAAGGTGGCCGCGCCCGGCGACGGGCTACCCTTGGCTTAGCAGAGGAGGTCCCATGTCGTCGGTAACCGTGCTGTCGCCCGTGTACGAGGAAGCCCACGGGGCTGAGGTGGCCATGGCGCCCCGACAGATGCCCGCTGAGCCGGTGGTCATAGGGGTGATCGACAACGCCAAGAACAACGCCAAGGAGCTGCTCACCTACCTGGCCGAAGGACTGCGGGATCGCCTGCCGGTGGCCGACATCGTGGTCCACTCCAAATCAGCGGCGGGCAAGCCCATCGACGCCGACGACGCCGAGATGCTGGCCGCCCGCTCCCACCTGATCATCTCCGGCTTGGGCGATTGAGGGGCCTGCACGGCGTGCAGTCTGCACGACGCCGTTCACATGGAGTCTCGGGGCATTCCCTCAATGCTGCTGATCACCGAGCCGTTTGCGCCGGTGGTCGAATCCTTCGCCCCCACCGTGGGCATGGCCTCCTACCCCGCGGTCACCGTGCCCCATCCCGTCTCCACCCTCGACGACGAGTCCCTCCAAAAACTGGCCACCACCGTCATCGATGAAGCCGTCGCCCGCTTGACTGTGGCGTAGACCCTATTTCCAGGGGTCGCGGAGAAAGGCTTCGAACTGGGTGGCGAGGTCGTCGCCGGTGGGGAGGAGGTCGTCGGCCTCGTCGATTTGGCGTTCAAGCTGGGCGACGTAGTTATTGAGGTCGTCATCGCCGGCCACCGCGGCATCAACCCGCTCTCTCCAGGCCGCGGCGGCCTCGTCTAGCTCTTCGTGATCGGTGATGATGCCGGTGATCAGCTCGAATCGCTTGAGCAGCGACCGGGTGGCCTCGGGATTGGGCGGCCCGGGCACATAATGGGGCACAGATACCCGCAGGGAGATGACGGGGACGCGGGCTTGGTCCAGGGCATCGTGGAGCGCCCCCACCAGGCCAGTGGGGCCCTCATAGCTGGGGCGGCCCAAGCCGAACATGCGGGCCAACTCGGCGTTGGTGGAACTGCCCACCACCCCCAGTGGCCGGGTGTGGGGGGCCAGACCCACCATCGCCCCCAGGGTGACCACCAGCCCGGCCTGGCTCTCGGTGGCCACCTCCACCAGATAGTCGGCGAAGGTCCGCCACCGCAGGTGGGGCTCCACCCCGTCTACGACTACCAGCGGGTGTTTGGCGCCGAAGCGCTCCACGGCGTCCACCCGGGTTGACGGCCAGTCGATGACCCGCCTGCCATTGTCATCCAAGCGGACCTCGGGGCGGCGATCCTGGAAGTTGAAGAATCCCTCGGGGTCGATGTGGGCCAGCGGTTCGACGCTGTTGGCGTTCTCTTTCATCAGCCGCACCGCGGTGGTGGCCGCATCAGCGGCGTCGAACAGCCCCTCCAGGGCCACCACCATCACCGGGTTGGATTGGGAGGGTTGGTCCACCAGCCATTCCATTTCCACCGCCATGGCCCAAGACTCACACCTGCGCAGCGGCAGGGCAAGCCAGAAACAGGGTTAGCACACCCATACCGTCACATCCGGCAATCATGTCCACTTCTGCCAATACGCCGCGGCGGTTAGGCGCCGGCTGTCGTTTCGATGGCTGGGTCGGTTTCGGTCGAAGGCGGGATGTCAGTGGGCTCGGGGGGCGATGGCTTGGAAGCGGCGGCGTCGGAAGGCGTGCCGATTCCGAGGAAACCCTCGATACGGGCAATCCGCAGCCCATTTCCAATTACTTCGTCGCGCAGGCTGCTTATGGCCTGGGTCAATTCGTCGCGCAGCTTGTTGATGGCGTTGTTGGTTTCGTCGCGCAGCTTGTTGATGGCGTTGTTGGTTTCGTCGCGCAGCTTGTTGATG
>JAPPMA010000049.1:54192-81713 GCA_028819295.1 bacterium
GCGTTGTTGGTTTCGTCGCGCAGCTTGTCGCTTGTGTGGATCAATTCGTCGCGCAGCTTGTCGGTGGTTCGCTGTTGGTGCCAGATGATGGCGAGCACGGCCAGCACCAGTGTCACAACTTGGGTGATGACCTCCACGCTCATACCCTCACCCTAACTGCTGCTTTTTCAACTTGCAACTCAAATTAATAAAAAATATGGAAATAAACTATAATATATGATTAGATACTGCATCTTGGGCGGGGCTATTTGGGTGGGCCGTAGCCGCCGCCGCCGGGGGTGGAGACCTCGAACCGGTCCCCAGGCTGCACCTCGGTTCGGAACACTCCAGGTTGGTTCTCCACGGTGCCGTCGGCTCGCAGCACGCGGTTGACGCCCACTTCGCCGGACCGGCCGCCCTCGATTCCGTAGGGGGCGACTTCCCGCCGGGACGACAGCACGTTCAGGCTCATGGGCTCCTCGAACCGGGTGCGCCGCACCACTCCGTCGCCGCCCCGGTTCCGGCCCGCGCCGCCGCTGCCCCTGCGGATGGAGAATTCCTCCACCACCACCGGGTGGCGCTGCTCCAGTACTTCGGGATCGGTGAGCCGGGCGTTGGTCATGCCGGTGTGGACGGCGTCGCAGCCGTCGCGCTGAGCGGTGGCCCCCGCCCCGCCGCACACCGTTTCGTAGTACTGGTGGCGCTGGTTGCCCCACACCACGTTGTTCATAGTCCCCTGTGAGGCGGCCACCGAGCCCACCGCGCCGAACAGGGTGTCCACGATGAGCTGGGAGGTCTCCACGTTGCCGGCGAACACCGCGGCCGGTGCCACCGGGTTGATCATGCTGGGTGCGGGCATGATCAGATCCACCGGCTCCAAACAGCCGCTGTTGAGCGGGATGTTGTCGTCCACCAGACAGCGCAGCACATAGAGCACCGCAGCCCGGCACACCGGTTGGGGGGCATTGAAATTGCCCGGGTGCTGGCCGCTGGTGCCGGTGAAATCGACGGTCAGCGTCCGGCGATCGTGATCGACCCGAAAGGCCACCGACACTTGGGCGCCGTCGTCGAAGCTTGCCGTGAATGCCGTGTCTTCCAGGCGGTCGATCAGGCGGCGGACTGATTCGGCGGCGTTGGCTCTCACATGGCTCATGTAGGCGTGGACCGTTGCCAGGCTAAAGCGGTCGATCACCTCTCCCAGCGCCACGGCGCCTTTTTGGCAGGCGGCCAATTGGGCCTTGATATCGGTGATGTTGACCTCGGGGCTGCGGGCCGGCCACTCGGCCCCGCTGAGCAAGGCTCGGATCTCCGCTTCTTGGAACCGCCCGGCTCGGGCCAGCACCTCGCCGTCGAACAGCACTCCCTCCTCGGCGATATTGGATGCGTGGGCTGGGGCTGATCCGGGAACACTCCCGCCGATGTCGGCATGGTGACCTCGGGAGGCGGTGAAGAACAGGACCTCGACCCCGTCGGCATCGAACACCGGCATGACCACGGTCACATCGGGCAAGTGGGTGCCGCCGTTGTAGGGGGCGTTGGTGATGAAGGCGTCGCCGGGGGCCATGTCGGGATGGCGGGCGATGATGGCTTTGACCGCCATGTCCATCGATCCCAGATGCACCGGCATGTGGGGGGCGTTGGCGATCAGCTCCCCGTTGGGGTCGAAAATGGCGCAGGAGAAGTCCAGCCGCTCCTTGATGTTCACCGAAGCGGCGGTGTTCTCCAACGCCACGCCCATCTGCTCGGCCACATTCATGAACAGGTTGTTGAAGATCTCCAGCATCACCGGGTCGGCGTGGGCGCCCACCGCCGCCTCCGGGCGGGGCACGACCCGGTTCAACACCAGCTCGCCGCCCGGCGCGGTGGCCGCCGCCCAGCCCGGCTCCACCACCGTGGTGGAATTGGGGTCGACGATGACCGCGGGGCTGTCGAGGGCAGTGCCGGGGCCCAGATCGGCCCGGTGGTAGAAGGGGGTGTCGACGGTCTGTCCCTCGAAGCTAGCTTTGTGCCGCGCCTGAGGACGAGGTTGGGCTGAAGGGCTAGTCGAGGCCGCGCCAGGCTGGCCGGCCAGGGTCTCAGAGAGGCTGCTGCGGCCGATGGCTTCCACCTGGATCGACTCCAGCACGATCGGCGTCTCCGGAGAGGCGAATCCGAAGCGGGTGCGGTGGAGCTCCTCGAAGGCGGTGGTCACCGGGCCGTAGTCGTCGGCGGCGACTTCCAGCGCGGTGTCGGACCCCTCGTAGCGCAAGAAGAAGGCGGCCTCGATGTGGATCTGCGAGTGGTCGGAGTCGGCGGCCACCTCGGTGTAGGCCGAGGCGGCCAATTCGCCGATGTCGCGGGCGGTCGTCGCCAGCAACTCTTCGGTGAGCGGTAGGCCCACCGCCCGCTCAGTGACCGAGCGCACGTCGGCCAATCCGATGCCCAACGCCGAGAGCACCCCGGCTTGGGGATGGACCAGCACGGTGGACATGCCCAGCTCATCGGCCACTCGGCAGGCGTGCTGGCCCCCGGCCCCGCCGAAACAGGCCAGCGTGTAGGCGCTCACGTCGTGACCCTGCTGCACCGAGATGGTCTTGATGGCGTTGGCCATGTTCTGGACCGCCACATCCAAGAACCCCTCCGCGGCCCTCTCTGGTGTCCACGGCTGTCCGGTGGCGTCGGTGATGGCCGAAGCCAGCTCGGCGAAGGCGGTCTGGGCCGCGGCGGCATCGAGGGGCTGGTTGCCGTCGGAGCCGAACACCGCCGGGAAGTGGTCGGGGTGCAGGCGGCTTAGGACGACATTGGCGTCGGTCACGGTGGGCGGACCTCCGTTGCCGTAGCAGGCCGGGCCGGGCTCGGCCCCGGCGGAATCGGGACCCACTCGGAAGCGGCTGCCGTCGAACGACAGGATCGACCCTCCACCGGCGGCCACGGTATGGATCAGGATCATGGGCGCCCTGACTCGAACCCCGGCGACGACGGCGTCGGTGGTGCGCTCGAAGCGGCCGTCGTAGTGCGACACATCGGTGGATGTGCCGCCCATGTCGAAGCCGATCAGCCGACCGTGCCCGGCGGCCTCCCCGGTGCGGGCCATGCCCACGACCCCGCCAGCCGGACCGGACAACAGCGCATCCTTGCCCCGGAAGTGATGCGGGTGGGCCAGGCCGCCGTTGGACTGCATGAACAGGAGCGATGTGTCGAGCTGGTCCTGCACGGTTTGGATGTGGTGGTGCAGCACCGGGGTGAGGTAGGCGTCGGCCACCGTGGTGTCGCCCCGGGGCACGAGGCGGATTAGTGGGTTAACTATGTGGCTGGCCGAGACATGCTCAAAGCCCACTTCGGTGGCGATCTCCGCCAGGCGGGCCTCGTGATCGGTATAGCGGTAGCCGTGCAACAGCACGATGGCGGCCGATCGCATTCCATCCCGGTGGGCTGCGGCCAGCTGTCGGCGGGCATCGCCTTCATCGAGGGGGTGCTCCACGGCGCCGTCGGCCCGCACCCGCTCATTCACAGTGATTACCTGGCTGTACACCATGTCGGGCAGCGCGATGTCGAGGGCGAACAGGTCGGGCCGGGTCTGGTAGCCGATGCGAAGGGCGTCGGCGAACCCCTTGGTGGTGACCAGGACGGTGGGCTCGCCCTGGCGTTCCAGCAAGGCGTTGGTGGCTACCGTGGTGCCCATCTTCACCTCGGCCACCTGGGCCGACGGGATGGACTCGCCGGGACTCACCCCCAGTAGCGCCCGGATGGCCTCGACGGCTGCGTCTTGGTAGCGGGGGCTCTCCGACAGCAGCTTGACGGTAACGATCTCCCCGTCGGGCCGCTGGGCCACCACGTCGGTGAACGTGCCCCCCCGGTCAATCCAAAAGCGCCAGCCCTGCCCATCCATTAGCGGCTACTCCGCGAGGTCGGCCGCGACTCGGTCGGCCACCGCCATGGCATCGGCGATGGCCTCGTCCTGGTTTATGTAGCGGTAGGTGGCCAGCCGCCCGGCGAAGTACACCGGGATGTCGAAGCAGCCGGCGATCTTGTCGGCCAACTCGGCGTTGCGGCGCTCGTTGGCCCCGTCGGCGGTCAGCACCGGATAATGCCGCCGGGGAGCGCCGGGCATCTCCTCGCTCACCACCGTGCCCCCGATCCGCTGTCCGGTGGCGTGCTTGGTCTCCACCGTGCGGGTGTGGGGCACCCGCATTGACGGGCGATTGGTGACATAGGCCGGGGTAACAACACCGCCGGGTTCGTCGGTCGGGTGGTAGTGGGACACCATTTCGATGCCCCGCCACTCCAGTTCGCCGGGGCAGCGGGCGAAGTCGTCCAGCGCGGCGGTGACGATCACCGCGTCGTAGTCCTGGCCGAGGCGGCCGGCGTCGTCGGCGGTGACCTCGGTGTTCAGTGTGACCGCCACGGGGGACAGCACCGACTCGATCACCTCATTGACGCCGTTGGGGGGGAAGTACTGCCAGCGGTCTCGGAACAGCCCCCGGTGGCCGTCTTTGCGCAGCTCCACCCGCTTGGGGGCGAATCGGGCCGACAGCTCGGTGGCCGGGCGCCCCCACTGCTTGGCGGTGTAGTCCCTGATGAAGAGGTCGTAGAGGGAGCGGCCCATCATCGACACCACGTAGTCCTCGAAGTTGTCGCCGGTGGGCTCAGATGGAAGCGAGGCCAGCTCCCGCTCCACCGTTGGCCAGATCGGCAACTCCCTCAGCTCCGCCACCTGTGGGGGCCACGACAGCAGGTGGCTTTCGTGGTCGTCGTCGTCGGGCGACAAGTACACCTCGGTGAGCACCTTGTGGTCGTAGGGCCGGGTGAGGCCGTGGGCGTTCACAAACTCGTTCACCGCCGCGTTGGAGGTGTGGAAGATGTGGGCGCCGTTGGGCTCGTACACCACCCCGTTCATGGTCTCGGCCCGGGAGTGCCCGCCCACCACGCCGGTCTTCTCCATCACCTCCACCGCGAATCCAGCGTCGGTAAGCAGGCGACCGGCCACCGCTCCGGTCCATCCGGCTCCCACGATGGCAACCCGTCGCCTCGTCATGAGAGTTGCCGCTCCTGAACGACTTGGGGACACGCCACTAGTTTGGCCAAAAAGTGGAGTGTTGGTTCAGCGGGGGGTGGATGGATGTGTTGCCTCGGCACCAGCGGCTTTGTCGGCGACTCCCGTCGGCATGCCGATACCCAGAAACCCTTCGATGCGGGCTAGCCGCTGGCCGTTCGCTACCAACTCCGTCTGGAGCTTGTCGGTGGCTTGGCCGAAGTCGTCGCGGAGCTTGTCGGTGGATCGCTGCTGATGCCAGATGATGGCGAGCACGGCCAACGCCATTGTCGCCATCTGAGCGATCACCTCAATGCTCATGTCCGAACCCTAGCCACCGTCACTTCAGATTGCAACCCAATATATCGAATATAAAGGAAACATACTATTTGTACAGTAGAGGCAGGGATTGCTGCACACAGGCATGTGCAAAGCCTCCGACACGGTGGCTGCTGCTGGTGCCCTGTCCGGCTGATGTCTGCCCCGTGGAGGTCGCGGAGTAGAAAGAGCAGGTGATCGAGGGCCCTGATCGGCGGGTGCCGGGGTCGGTGCAGGCGCTGGGGTATCGGGACTATCGGCTGTACTGGACCACCAGCGTGCGCCTCACCGCCATCGGAATCGGCTCGGTGGCCCTGTTCACCTTGGGCTTGGCGGTGGTGCCCACCTTCGCGCTGGGGGTGGTGGCCATGGGCGGAGTGGGCTTGGCCTTCATGGTGACCATGCCCACCCTCACCAGCTCGCTCCAGAGCTTGTGCGACGATGCCTACCGGGGTCGGGTGATGAGCCTGTGGATGATGCTCTTCGGTCTGGCCGCGCCGACGAGCATCCTGGTGCAAGGCCGAATTGCCAGCGCCATCGGCATCCGCTGGGTGCTGGCCATCACCGCCTTCGCAGTGGCCGTCTACCTGGCCAGACAGCTCATCCGCGGCCGCCTCCGCCATTTGGACGCCGCCGGATGACGTCGCCTTGGAAGGAGAGCCCTCGGGTTTGTGGAGGATCCAAGAAGTAAGAAGCACAGGGCTCCCGGCACGTATTCATAAAGGGCCGGGTCGTAAAGCTGGCTCAATTCCGCTGGGTGGTTCTAACATCCTTCCGAATCCCGATCGCAAAAAAAGGGGAAAACCGTGTCGAGTTCTGGTTCGATTCTGGGAAATTCTGTTGTCCGCCGCGAGGATCCCGGTCTGCTGACCGGCGCGGAGCGCTATTACGACGACTTCACTCCCGAGGGCACCGCCTACGTCACCTTCGTGCGCTCGCCGATGGCCCACGCTGCCATCGAAACGGTTGACACCAGCGGGGCCGAGGCGATGGACGGCGTGCTGGCGGTGTACACCGGCGAGAACATCGGGCTGCCGGCCACCGCCGGGTTCCCCATGCTCCCGGTGTTCGAGCGACCGCAGATCGCCGCCGACCGGGTGCTGTTTGTGGGCGACATCGTGGCCGCAGTGGTCACCGAGACCCGTGAGCAGGGCATGGACGCCGCTGAAGCGGTGTTCGTGGACTACGAACCGCGGCCGGCCAACGCCGACCCCGAGAAGGCCATGGCCGAGGGGGCCGAGGTGCTCTGGCCCCAGAACGAGGGCGGCAACCTGGCCTTCCACACCGAACTGGGCGAGGACGACGGCTTGGCCGAGGCGGCCCATGTGGCCGAGGTGAGGATGGAGAGCCAGCGGCTGGCCGCGGTGCCCATGGAGCCCAACGGCATCCTGGTGGAGCCCGGCACCCCCGAAGGCGGCATGACCGTGACCTTTCCCAGCCAGGCCCCCATCGGCCTCAAGGACGGGTTCGCCGGCCTCTTCGGCCTCGACGGCGACAATGTGCGGCTGATCGCCCCAGCGGTGGGCGGCGGTTTCGGGGCCAAGACCGGCCTGTATCCCGAGTACCTGGTGGCGGCCAAGGCCGCCTTGGAGCTGGGCCGCCCGGTGAAGTGGACCGAGTCGCGCTCCGAAGACATGGTGTCGCTGGCCCATGGCCGGGGCCACATCCTCACCGCCAAGATGGGGTTCGACAGCGATGGCCGCATCACCGGCCTGAACCTGCACTGTTTGGCCGACTCCGGGGCCTATCCGGCCATCGGCAGCTTCTTGCCCATGCTCACCCAGACCATGTCACAGGGGGTGTACCAGATTCCCAAGATCAGGTTCGTGGGCGACGCGGTGGCCACCAACACCACGCAGACTGCCGCCTACCGGGGGGCGGGCCGCCCCGAGGCCACCCAGATTCTGGAGCGGGTGCTGGACGTGGGCGCCGACGAGCTGGGCATCGACCCGGCGGAGATCCGGCGGCGCAACTTCATCGGCGCCGACCAGTTCCCCTACGCCACCGTCACCGGCGCCAACTACGACTCCGGAGAGTACGAGAAGGCCCTGGATGCCGCTCTCGAGGCCTCGGGCTACGCCGATCTGCGGGCCGAGCAGACCGCCCGGCGGGATTCGGGTGACTCCAAGCTGCTGGGCGTCGGGGTTTCTTCGTATGTGGAGATCACCGCGCCGCTTGGCCTGCACACCGAGTACGGCCGGGTGGACGTGCTCAGCGATGGCACCGCGGAGGTGCGTGTGGGCACCAGCGCCCACGGCCAAGGCCATGAGACCGCCTTTTCGATGATCGTCAGCGATCTGTTGGGCGTGCCCATGGAGAGCATCAAGCTCATCCAGTCGGACACCGACGAGATTCCCCGGGGCGCGGGCACCATGGGGTCACGCTCGCTTCAGATCGCGGGCAGCGCGGTGTACAAGGCCAGCGAAGAAGTGCTGGCCCAGGCCAAAGAGTTGGCCGCACAGCAGCTAGAGGCCAACGTGGACGACATCGTGGTCGGCGAGGGCGGCCTGCATGTGGCCGGTGTGCCCGCTCAGTCGGCGTCTTGGGCCGATCTGGCCTCGGCAGCAGAGGGCGGGGCGATCACCCACGAGCTCGACTTCGACCAGGGCGGGGCCAGCTTCCCGTTCGGGGCGCACGTTGCCGTGGTGGAGGTGGACACCGAGACTGGCGGCGTGGAGCTGTTGCGCCATGTGGCGGTGGACGACTGCGGCACCATCCTGAACCCGTTGCTGGTGGCCGGCCAGCAGCACGGGGGCGTGGCCCAGGGCGCCGCCCAGGCCCTGTTCGAGTGGGTGCAGTACGACGAGGACGCCAACCCCCGCACCGCCAACCTGGCCGACTACCTCATGCCCTCAGCAGCCGAGCTGCCCAGCTTCGAGGTGAGCAACACCGAGACGGCCAGCCCGCTGAATCCGCTGGGGGCCAAGGGCATCGGCGAGTCGGGCACCATCGGCTCGACCCCCGCCATCCACAACGCGGTGGTCGACGCCGTGTCGCACCTGGGGGTGGCCCACATCGAGATGCCCACCACCCCCGAGCGCATCTGGCAGGCCCTGGCCGCGGTCTAGGCCGGGCACCGGCCTGAACCGGATTCAGTCGAAGTCCAGGCCGAGCAGCTTGATGGCGTTGCCGCGGGCGATCTTGTACACCGACTCGGCGTCGAGGTGGCCGAACAGGCGGGTGGCCACCTCTTTGGTGTTGGGCCAGGTGCCGTCGGTGTGGGGGTAGTCGGTTTCGAAGGTGATGTTGTCGATGCCCACCCGGTCGGGCATGTCCATGCCCACGCTGTCTTTGAAGAAGCAGCCGTACACCTGGCGGTAGTAGTAGAACGACGGCGGCTCGGGGATGTTGTTCTTGGCTCCGCTCCACCCGGCGTGGGTCACCCAGACGTCGTCGGCCCGCTCCAAGGCGTAGGGGATCCAGCCGATCTGGGCCTCGGCGTACATCAGCTTGAGGTCGGGATAGCGGTGCAGCACGCCCGAGTAGAGGAAGTCGACCAATGAGGCCGCGCTGTTGCAGAAGATCAGCGAGGCGGTCACCGCGTCGGGAGCGTCGTCGGCGGGCGAAACGGTGCGGGTGCCCGAACCGATGTGCATGCACACCACCGTGCCGGTCTCGGCGCAGGCGGCGAAGAATGGATCCCAGTAGCCCGAGTGGATACTGGGCAGGCCCAGCCAGGTGGGCAGTTCGCTGAACGCCACCGCCCGCACCCCCCGCTCGGCGTTGCGGTAGATCTCAGCGGCGGCCAGATCAGCGTCCCACAGCGGCACCAAGCACAGCGGGACAAGCCGCCCTCCTGAGTCGCCGCACCATTCCTCGACCATCCAGTCGTTGTAGGCCTTCACGCACAGCAGCGAGAGTTCTTTGTCCTGACGCTCGTTGAAGAGTTGCCCGCAGAACCGGGGATAGTTGGGGAAGCACAGCGAGGCGTCGGTGTGGTTCATCTCCATGTCGGCCACCCGGGCCATCGGCTGCCAGCAGCCGGGGCGCATCTCGTCGTAGGTGATGCCCTCGGTGGACACCTTGTCGTAGGGGTAGCCGGCCGCGGCGATGAGCCGCTTGATGGAGTAGGTGTGGTCTTCGTAGAGCCACCAGGCCACGTTGCGGCCTTCGGTGCCGGGGCGCTCCCGGTAGGTGCCGCCGTCGAGCACCACCTCGCCCTGGGGCAGGTACTCGATGCGGGGGCCGATGTCGCGGTACTTGGCCGGCAGCCGGCTCGACCACAGCTCGGGAGGCTCCACCACGTGGTCGTCAACGCTGATGATGCGGGGCATCTCGGTGCCAGCAGAGGATTCAGTGGGAGACTCGGCCGTCATCGTCATGCGGTGGCTCCGGCCGGTTCCGCCGCCCCCACTGCGGTCAGCACGTTGTCGACAAACTCCGGAACCAGCATGTCGAGCTGCGCCTTGTTGAACGCCCGTTGGTGGACCACATCAGCGCCTTTGTAGGCCAGCAGATCGGCAATTTGGTCGATGCAGTTGCCCGGATACCACTTGTAGGTGGCGAAGGCGGCCACCGGCTTGTGGTGCAGTGACGGCAACGTCATCAGCTTGGCCGTGCCGCCGGGGCGGTGGCCGAACAGCACCAGCCCGTCCACCCAGGTGCCCACGGCCAACAGGTCGGCCTCGGCGATCTCGGTGAGCTTGATCCCGTGTACCGGACGCACCGACACCTCGTATCCGGCCTGGCGCAGCTCCCCGCCGATCATCTCCGCCGCCCGCTGGGTATTCCCCGTGCGGCTCTCAAAGATCACCACTGCCTTCACTACTCGAACCTCACGGGTTGACTTCTAGCAGTTGTGATGCCCAAGTGCCACGATGCCGGGGGGTTAGACAGGGAATTCGCATATCGACAGGTTGTGTATCGCGAATTGTGATACACTCTGCCCATGACTCATGCTGTATCGGTTCGACTCGACGATGAGGCGGTCGGCGCTCTGAATCGGCTCACCTCGACTGGTCTATCTCAATCGGAAGCGATCCGGGGTGCCCTGGTTGAGGCGGCGGACCGTCTGTACGACATGGATTCTCTAGCGGCTGAGGCCAAAGCACTGGAGGCCGACGAAATCGATCGGGCCGAGATGCTCGCCGTCGCGGAGCTGATGGAGAGCATGCGTGCAGAGAGGTGATGTCTTCCGACTTCGTCTTCTCAGAGGAGTTGGCCATGAACAGCAGGGGGAAAGGTTCGGCGTGATCGTGCAGTCGGATGCCCTGCTGCCTCGCTCGGTGGTTATGGTTGCGCCGACATCGACGCGCGCCCGGCCCGCGTCCTTTCGCCCCGAAGTCCATGTGGAAGGATCAGCCACCAAGGTCCTGGTCGAGCAGATCGGAGCAGTGGACGCGGGTCGATTGGGCGATCTTGTGGGCCGGCTCACCCCTGAGGAGCAGTGGGGCGTGGACACTGCCCTGGCAGTAGTGCTGGGGCTGAACTAGCCAGAGTTGGACTCGCTGGCCTTACTGGGCTGAAGGCGCGACGATGGTGGGATGGGCAAGTACGGGTACTACGTGATCGACTCCGACGGCCACGGGGGCGAGCCGCCCAGTGGCGCCACGACCTCAGCGACTTCCCCCATTCGGTGAAGCTGCTGGTGGAGCGCGGCGACCTCAGCGACGAGCGCAAGCGCAAGATCCTGACCGACAACCCGGCCAAGCTGTTCGGGATCCCAGTTCCCTAGCCATCCAAAGTTGCGGAAATTGGTACTACAATCATCTGAAAATTAGTATTGAATCGGTCGAAATCTTAGTATTAGAAGATTGTGAAAATTAGGATAAGTTTCATCTGCAAGCTGGTAGCGTGTTTCCAATGCCCCCTACTAGCAGCTACCACCCCCGGATGGTCGACCCACTTCTAGCGGAAATCTTGGGGGAGTTTCCAGCAGTGATGCTGGTAGGGCCGCGAGCTGTCGGGAAATCCACAACCGCCAAGAGGTATGCCGCCAGCGTGGTTCGGTTGGACAGGCCAAACGAGGCGGCCATCTTTGAGGCCGACCCTGATGCGGCACTGCAAGGTTTGCCAGAGCCGATACTGCTAGACGAATGGCAGGAAGTGCCCGCTGTTCTCGGAGCAGTCAAGCGGGCTGTGGACAGCGAACGGCGACCCGGCCGATTTTTGCTCACCGGGTCGGTGTACGCAGATCTGCAAGGTCAGACTTGGCCAGGCACTGGTCGGGTAATACGAATAGTGATGCATCCTCTTACTGTTGCCGAGCAGCTTGGTCGGGCCACAAAGCCCTTCTTGGATCGAGTAGCAGACGGCGACGACTTGCTCGTGCCGCCCGACCCACCCGACATCCTCGGCTATGCCGACCTCGCCCTGCGAGGCGGCTTCCCCGAAGCAGTGATTGCTCGATCGCCCCAACTCCGCTCCCGATGGATGCAGAGCTATCTGGGCCAGATGTTCACCCGTGATCCTGAGACTATTGGGCCGAGTCCCGACCCCGTCCGCTTGCGCAGGTTCTTTGAAGCCTATGCCTTGAATGCCGGCGGTGTTGCCACCGACAAGACGATCTATGACGCCGCAGACGTCAACTCCAAGACAGCCGCCGCCTACAAGCGTCTCTTCGAGAACCTTCTGGTTGTCGATGAGTTGCCAGCGTGGACGTCCAACAGGCTCAAGCGGCTGACACTGGCTTCGAAGCGGAGCGTGGTTGACTCGGGACTGTGGGCCTCGGCGCTCCAGATCGACCAAGCGGCAGTGCGAAGCGACGGCGGCCTGCTCGGGCGGCTGCTCGACATCTTCGTCACTGCTCAACTCCGAGCTGAGGTGGAAACAGCCGCGAACAGGCCCCGCCTATACCACCTACGCCTAGAACGTGGAGAACGTGAAGTCGACGTGGTTGCCGAACTCGATGCCAGAAGAATTGTCGGCATCGAGATTAAAGCGACGAGCGCCCCCAACGCCAGAGATGCCCGACACCTTGCCTGGTTGCGGGACCAACTAGGCGACCGGTTCGTCGCCGGAGTGGTGCTGCACACTGGCCCACGGCCGTTCAAGCTCGACGACCGCATCATTGCTGCCCCGATCTGCACCCTCTGGGCACGATGAACGCGCCGGGGGTTCGCACCTTCTCCTGTGACTACGTTCGATAGCTCTTCTGAGCTATCTCAATGAGATTTCTGAGCAACTCTCTATGTTCTGAGAGGTCTTCTGGTCGAATGATCGGCCTGTATACAGTTCTAGTCGAGGAATCCAATGTGTTGAGACCAGACTCTTCGATCAGGTTGGTAACTTCCTCAGATCGTGGAATGGTAGGCAAGGCAAGATTCACCTGTTTCTTGCGAGGAATCATCTTCACATAGTTTGTGGCAATTCCACCCTTGTGTAAGCCGATGTAGTGCTTCCGGTATCCAAGATCAATGCCAGGGTCTAGCTCACTAACCAGCTCGTGAATTCCATCAACGAGAGAGAGCATCTCTGACGAAGACCGTCCGATCCAGTATGCCCGGTCAGTTGGTTCCCCAGCGTCCTCTTCGTCAGTACCCAGAGTTGCGTGGTCAAGGATTCTTGTGAAAGCAAGTGTCATCTCGTCGTCGGCAATCTGGAGTGCGCTCAGCTGAATGGCAATGATGGGTATGAAGCCGTTGAAAAGGCTGATGACGTTGAAGAACCTGCTTGTGATGTCCTCGGCCACAAGGACGGCGATATGTTCATACTGCGGATAGCGGCGTCGTTCGGAGTCCCAGTACTCGATGGTGCGGATAATGTGAGTTTCGTCTGTTGCGCCTAGCTGAAGCTCCACTTCATAACGGGTCGTGCCATCAGGGTCGGCCAGCAGCAGGTCAAGTCGACCAGAGCGCGGCTGTTGCCGCTCAATGTCTCTGACGATGAGTTCTCCCAAACCCAGAAGCGAAGGGTCTTCAGCAATCCGCTGTTGGAGCCATTTCTCATCAAGCGTTGGGTGGTCCTTCAGAGTGATTCGGGTGTGCGGCTTGTAGCGCAAGCGGTCTTTGGCTTCCCATTCCATGAGTGAGCAGTGTATCGGTTAGTTGCGACAAAGCGCCTTAGTCGTTCCTCGGGCCGAACCAGTCGGGCAGGTCTAGTGGGGGGTGGGGGAGTTCGGTTATTCCTCGTTCTTTGAGGATGGCGGCGTGCTCGGCTTTGTCGGCGGGGGCGGGGCGGGAATCTCCGAAGTAGATCTCCAGGATCTCTGCACCCTCATCGCCCACCTTGATGGGCCCGAAGGTGGCCAGGTGGGGGAGCTTGATGAGGGTTCCGGGCCGGCACACCTCCTCGTCGAAGGTGACCTCCCCTTCGATGACGAAGATGAAGTGGTCGCTGTTGTGGCCGTGGCGCTCCAGCACCAGGCCGGGGTCGTAGCGGGTGTGGAACACCGCCCGTTCCTGGGTTAGCTCCATTAGCTTCAGCCACACCGACACCCGGCGTCCGTCGGCGTGCTGCTGGGACTTGACCTCGGCGAAGTCCATGTCCTCGGCGTGGATGTAGGACACCTGGGGTTGAGGCTCGGTCATCGGTGTGCCTCTCTGAAAGACATCACCGGAACATCTTCAGCGCTGTGCTGTCGGAGGTGTCTTCGGGACGGGCGTCGTCGGATTCAACCGGGTTCAGCTCGTCGGGTGGCGTAAGGGCCAGGCTGATGGGGGAGTCCAGCTCGAACGGGTCGTGCAGGCCCAGTTCGTCGCCCATGTCCCGCAGCGCGGGCAGCACCTCGGTGCCCATCAGCTCGATGCACCGCCGAGAGTCGTCGTGGGTGACGCCGCCGTCGTTGCCCCACAGCATGAGGATCGACGGGCGGCAGGTCTCCAGCACCACCCGCAGCTCGGCGATCACTTCATCGGGGGTGCCGGCCACGATCTCGCGGGCGGCCAGCTGCTTCTCGAACGGAGCGGCTCGTGAGCCCCTCACCTCGGAGTTGGCCATCTTGGCGTAGTCCAACCGGCGAGCCGACGACCCGTAGCCCGACGGGCTCACCCAGTAGGGGTGGCCAATGCCGGTGAACTCGCCCTGCATCCACATGAACTCACGGGCGTTCTCCCGGGCCTTGTCGCCGTCTTCTTGCACATGGACCCGCAGCAGATAGCCCCGGTTCTCCGGTCCCGGCTCATAGCCGCAGGCTCGGGCAGCCTGGTCGTAGATCTGCCACAGCTCTCCGGTGAGGTGCAGGGGGGTGTTGAGCGAGATGTAGGGGTAGCGGTGCTCGGCCGCCCAGCGGATGGTCTCGGCGCTGAACACGCCCGGAACCCAGATGCGGGGGTGGGGCTTTTGCAGCACCCGGGCCCAGGGGTTGACCACCCGGTACTGGAAGTGCTCGCCCTCCCAGGAGAACGGTCCGTCGTCGGTCATGGTCTTCACCAGCAGGTCGTGGGCCTCGTTGAACCGCTCCCGGTTGTAGGCCGGGTTGGCGTTGAGGCACACCGACTCCTGCCCCGCGCCCCGCACGATGCCCGCCACGAGACGGCCCTTGGAGATCATGTCGATCATGGCGATCTCCTCGGCGAACATGAGCGGGCTGTCGTAGGTGGGCAGGGGGTTGCCGAGCTGCACGATCTTGGCCCGCTCGGTGATGGCGGCCAGGATGCTCGACATCACGGTGATGCGGGCCTGCATGCAGAACGGGGCGTTGTGGTGCTCGTTCACCATGATCCCGTCGAAGCCCACCTGATCGGCCAGTTTGTACTCCTCGATGCGCTCGTTGAACAGGCGACTGCCCTCGGCCGGGTCGTAGTACTTGTTGGAGAACATCACCGAGGTGAAGCCCTCCTTCAGGCCCTCATCGGCGGGGTAGGCGCTCATGGGCTGCTCGGTGAAATACGACAGGAACATCAGTCGGCTCCTCCGGTGATTTGTGCAGCACCCCCTGATGTGGCGGTGTCGCTTGTGATGATGGCGGCGAGCGATTCGGGGGCTTCGAGATCGACGGCGTGGCCGCAGTCGGGGACGATCTCCAGGCGGGCGTCGGGCAGGGCGTCGACGTAGGCGTGGGCGCACTCCATGGGGACGACCTCGTCTTTGTCACCCCACACCACCAGAGCGGGCACGTTCACTCCGCCCAGCAGGGGCCGCAGTCGGCGGTTGTACATGTAGGGCTTCCACGCCACCCGGGTGGTCATCTCTCGGTTCATGTCCCAAACCAGCAGGGTGTCGTCGCTCATGGGAAGCTCGTCGGGGTTGTCGCCGTTGCTTGAGAAGATGGCGTCGTAGGCCTCCAACCGGGAGAAGGCGGCCTGCACATAGTTGGAGTGCGACACCAAGAACTGGTCATAGATGCGGCCTTGTTCGGGCAGCAGCCCCGCCGCCCCCACCAAGATGAGCTGCTTGAGCAGCTCCGGGGCCATGGTGGCCAGTTCGGCCGCCACCCACCCTCCGAACCCGCACCCCACCAGCTCCACCGGCCCGAGGTCTTTGGCTCGCAGCCACTGCCCCACCAGCAGAGCCAAGTCGCGGGGATGGCGGGCCCAGTCGGGCCGCTCCGACCCCTCATCACCGCCATAGCCTGGCAAGTCAAGCGCATGCACGGTGTAGTGCTCGGCCAGAGCCTCGTGGATCGGCATCCACCCGGGGTTCCCAAACGAGTGGTGCAGCATCACCAGCGGATCCCCCGACCCCCCGGCGAATTCCCGCATCCCCAGCCCGGCAACGGTTGTCGTGACGGTTTGCATCGCCATGACGCTATACCGACTCTCCTAGCCCATGACTCGCCAACCTGCCAGGGAAACCTGTTGCAATTCAATAGATGACGAATATGAGGTAATTTCAGATAATTACAGTTATGAAACCGAAAAGGCAGGAACCGAATCGATGACCACGGAGACAATCGAGTAGGGGCAGTGAGGCCTGGCCTATGCGAGCCAAGGCTTCGCATATGCATGCGCCTTTTTGTCCACTCAAGTGTTATAGTCCGTGCATGAGGACCACGGTGGAGTTCGAGGAGGATGCTGCCAAGGCGTTGGAGAAGCTGAGGCAGGAGACGGGCATGGGGGTCTCGGAGGCAGTCAATCACCTGGTTCGACGTGGTTTGCTGGTCGAGGCCGAGCATGAACCGTTTGTGCAGCAGACCCGCTCTCTGGGGTTGCGGATTGACGTAACCAGCGTGGCTGATGCCATCGATCTTCTCGAGGGCTCGCAGGCCCGGTGAGCAACGTTGCTGGTCGACGCCAATATCTTGCTCTACGCCGTTGATGACGCCAGCCCGTTCCATTCGCCATCAAAGGAGTGGCTGGAAGGGGCGCTGAATGGACCGAGACGGGTGGCGCTGCCGTGGCAGTCTCTAACCGGCTTTCTGCGAATCGTCACCAATCCCCGGGCCATGGCCGATCCCATGGTCCCCAGCGACGCGTGGGCCATCGTCGAATCGTGGCTGGACGCTAGGAATTCTTGGGTACCCCAGCCCGGTCCCGGACATCGAGAAATCCTGGGTCGGCTAGTGCGCGAACTGCATCTCAGCGCCAACCGCATTCCCGATGCCGTACTGGCTGCACTCTGCATTGAGCACGGCCTCTCCATCGTCTCGGCCGATTCCGACTTCGCCCGCTTCACCGAGTTGGAATGGATTAATCCAGCGGCTTAGGCCCATTCCAGGTGACGGACGGGGGTGTCAGCTGCCCGGGGTGGGTGGAAATGGGCTTCCTTTTCGCTCTGCAAGCGAACGGGTTGCCGGAAGGAGGTTGTGCGGGAGAGGCATTTCAGCTCCGCCACACCCGGTCAGAAGTTGAACGGATGTTCGGTGATAACGGGCTATAGCCGATATGGGTAAAACCCCATATGATGCTGAATGGAGGTAGAGAGATGTCCCCGACTTGCAGCGATGTGACCGCTGGGCGCCGCGCAAGGCTTGGCAAGGGAGCTGAGACTCAGCGGGAGGTCTTCGAGCAGGCTTACGACATCGCCATGCAGGTTGTGGAGTTGCGAGAACGACTCGGAATGACTCAAGTCGAGCTGGCCGAGAAGTGCGGAGTCGACCAAGGCGACATCAGTCGGATAGAGCGGGGGTCGATTAGCCCGACTGCTAGAACATTGCAGCGGATCGCTGAAGCCTTGGGAGCTCGGGTCGAGCTCGTTCATCTGTGCCATGGAAAGCCTCCCGCGCTACCGCTGTGCAGGCTATGCGAATCCGCTGGTTGAGGCCCGTGCCGGAAACTGTCACCGGGGGTTTCTAGGATGCGGGCCTATGGAGATTGTTCTCGTAGTTGTTGTAGTGGTTCTTGCGGTTGGCCTGTCCATTGCCGTACAGCAATGGCGACTTGCTAGGGCCGGGGTCGGGGCCGGAGCCGGCGACCAGAGGACGCGGGCGGCTCAACTAGAAGTCCAACTGGCTGAACGGGATCAGCAGCTCAGTGAGGCACTGAGTGAGCGCGACACGGCTCGGACTGAGAGAGATGAGGTGCGCGGTGAGCGGGAAGCTGCCCTTCGGGAGCTCTCCGCCGTCAAGGCCGATCACGAGGCCCGAGCCGAGGAATTGGCCAAAGCCCGTGAGGAACTGGAAAACCAGTTCAAGGGCATAGCCGCCGATGTGTCCAAGGCCAACAGTGAGGCATTCCTCAAGCAGGCGAAGGAGCAGTTCGAGAACCAGAAAAAGCTCGGTGAGGCCGATCTCAAGCAGCGCCAGCAGGCCATAGACGAGCTGGTCAAACCGGTCAAGGAGAACTTGGCCAAGTTCGAGAAGCAGGTCACAGAGATGGAGAAAGACCGTAAGGAGGCATACGGGGGCCTGCGAACCCAAGTGGGGCTGCTTCGTGACACCACCACCAGCCTCAGCGAGGCTTTGCGGTCTCCGCAGATGCGGGGCCAATGGGGAGAGCAGCAACTCCGTAACATCTTGGAATTGTCGGGGATGACAGAGCGCATCGACTTTGTCGAGCAAGACACCATTTCCTTGAGCGAAGGTCGGGGTCGGCCCGATGCGGTGGTTCACATTCCCGGCGGCCTTGAAGTGGTGATCGACGCCAAGACTCCTTTGACGTCCTATCTGGATGCTCACCACACTGACGATGAGAGGGAGCGGGACAGTCTCCTGGACAGTCACGCCAATTCACTCATGGGTCACGTCAAGACCCTGGGAAACCGTGACTATGCCGACGCGGTGCAGGGATCGCCCGATTTCGTGGTTATGTTCGTTCCCGCCGATCCAATTCTGGACACGGCCATGGATGTGAAACCCGCGCTGTGGGAGGAGGCCTGGCAAAAGCACCGGGTGCTGATCGCGACGCCCGGCTTGCTGCTGGCGTTCTTGCGCACGGTGGCTGTGGCTTGGCAGCAACAGGACCTCCAGGAGAATGCCCAGAAGATCGCCGACGGGGCCGCGGACCTATACGCCAGTCTGAAGACGTACGCCGGTCATGTCGACGGTGTGGGTAAGGGATTGAAGCGGGCGGTAGAGGCCTACAACAAGAGCGTCGGCTCGCTTGAGGGAAGGGTGCTGCCCCGGGCTCGCAAGTTTGAGGACTGGGGAGTGGTTTCTGGGACCAAGCAAATTGAATCGGCCGATTCGGTGGAGGCTTATCCCCGATCAGTGGCTGCGGCTGAACTAGTGGAGGCCGAGGCTGTGGCGGAGCTGACTGAAGGCGAAGACGACTAGCGGTCGGTCAGCAGGCGCGGGGGGATCAGCCAGTCGAGTTGGCCGGTGTTGTCGGGATTGAGGCTGACCCGGGCAAGGGCGGCGGTGGGCATCCGCACATCGGCGCCGGTCAATCGCCCGATGGCGGTCGACGTTGTCGGTTCGTGCCCGACCAGCATGGTGACGGGCGCCCGCCGCTGGCAGGCCAAAGCGATCATGTGGTTGACCGATCCGTAATAAAGCTCGTCGGCGGTCTCCGTTGGACTGGTCCAGCCCCCTGCTTCCATGGCCAGCTCGAGGGTTTGGCGGGTCCGGGTGGCGGGTGAGCACAGCACCAGATCGGGCACATGGCCGGACTCGGCCAAGAAGCGGCCCACGGCCGCGGCGGCCTGGCGCCCCCGCTGGTTCAGCGGCCGCTCGATGTCGTTGGAGGCTCCTGCATGCCAGTCGGATTTTGCGTGCCTGAGGAAGATGACAGCAGACATATCACAATACGCTACGCTTGTGGCCCAGTCGGTGTACGACGCAGTTGGCGGTCAGGCGTTCTTCGACCAGCTTGTCGACCGCTTTTACGACGGTGTGGCCGACGATCCGGTGCTGCGCCCGCTCTATCCCGCCGACCTGGGTCCCTCACGGGATCATCTGGCCGGGTTCTTGGCCCAATACTGGGGCGGGCCGCCCCTCTACAGCGCCGAGCGGGGCCATCCCCGGCTGCGAATGCGCCACGCCCCGTTCGAGATCGGCGTCGCCGAGCGGGATGCCTGGATGGACCACATGCGGGCATCGCTGGCTGAAGCCGAAATATCCGACGGCATCCGCACCGCCATGTTGGACTACTTCGAGTCGGCGGCCACCCACCTCATCAACAAGCAGCCGCCTGCGCCACCGCCTGACTCCCGGCGGATTCCGGTTGGGTAGTCGCCGGGTTCAACAGCAGAAGTTGCCGGCGAGATCAACGCAGCGGCAACCGCGTCTGCCTTCCCAGGAGGCTGCGGCAACCGCATTTGTGCGGCTAGGAGGCGGGAAGGTGGGCTGTGGTGCCTCGGCCCAACACCCGCAAGAACGCGCCGGAGCGGGGCTTGGGGGCAAAAAAACTCGACTTTGGGGGCATCAGACCGCCCTCGTCGGCCACCGACATCAGCTCGCGCACAGTGAGGGGGAACAGCGCGAACCCCACCCGGTTCTCGGCATCGCAACGGTGGGCCAGTTCGTCGAAGCCCAGCGAGGCGGGCAGATACTGCACTGCTCCCGGCTGGCCGAGTTCGTCGGCGCCCAGCACAGGGTTGAGGATGGATCGGCGCAATCGCTCCACATCCAGCCCGTTCACTGCACCGTTGCCGACGGCGGGGGGCAACTCCATCTGATGCCACGAGCCCCCCAGATAGAGGCCGGCGAGCCCCCTTTTGAGCGGATGGGCCTGCATCGACGAGGATACCGAGGTCACCTTGGCTGCACCTGTCAGAGCGGCGAGGCAGTCTTGGGCACTGCGCTCGTGCTGGTCGACGGCCAGCCGGTGAAAGGCCTGTATGTGGAGCTGGTCGTCGGGAAACACCACTGCCATTGTCCGAGCCAGGGCCGGATCGCCCGGTTCGGCGTCCAGCGCCCGCACCGCGGCGGCCGAGCGATGATGGCCATCGGTCACATACAGCACGTTTTGGCTGAGAGCGGCGGTCAGAGAATCAGTGTGGTTTTCGGGAACCGTCCAGATCTGGTGGCGCACGGCGGAGGAGCCGAACTCCAGGTAGGCAGGCACGGTCGTGGTGATCTCGTGCAGTTCGCGGTACAGGGCTCTGGGGGCTCGAACCGCCATGGCCACCGGGCTGGAGGTGGCGCCCACCCCGGTGAGATGGGCGGTGAGCAGATCGGCGCGATCGTCGTGGACCTTCTCGTGGATGCGAATGCGGCCGTCGGCAAACCCCCGCACCGGCACGGTACACACCACTCCGGTCTGCACCCCCTGCTCGTGGGTCAGGCGGTACAGATAAAGAGCCGGTCGTCCCGTCGGGGTGAAGGCATCGGCATCGAGCAGCCGGGCCAGAGCCGCCGCCCCCTCGGCTATCAGGCGGTCGTGGGAGACGTTGGCGCCGTCGAGGAGATCCTCGCTGCTTCGGGTGACGCTCATGTAGCTGTACGGATTGGCGGCAACCAGGGTCCGGCGCTGCTGGGGTGAGAGGTTGTCGTAAGCCCGGCTGATCACCCGTTCGGCCCATTCGGGACGCACCAGCCAGCCCGCGAAGGGCGCGACCAGCGGATCGCTTGGCTCTGGGCCGACATCAGCGGGGGGGATGCCAGTCAACGGCCTGTCGCAGTATGGGTGTCGAGAACCGAGACGCAGATCACATGGTCGATTGCACCGAGGATGTGCAGCAACTCGTCGTCGATGGCGCCTGCCACCTCGATGACGGCCACGGCCGCCTGCGAGCCGGAGAAGATCCGGTTCTGCATGTTGGCGACGTTCAGATGCCGGCGGCTCAGCTCTTGCAACACACAGGCCAGCACCCCCACCCGGTCGTGGTGTCGAACGCTCAGCGTGGCGGTGCGGTTGGGCACCTGCTCCAAGTTGACGCAATCCAAAATGGCGCCGTTGCGATAGGCCTCGATCACCTCCGCGGTGCCCTCGGCCACCGCCATCTGGGCCTGTTCGGTGGAAGCCCCGATGTGGTGGGTGGCGGTCACCTTCGGGTGGCGGGCCAGCTCTGAGCCGATCTGTCCGACACTGCTCGACGGCTCATCGGCGAAAACGTCGAGGCCGGCTCGCAGCCCGGTGGCGTCTAACGCGGCCAAGAGCGCGGCCTCGTCCACCACTTCGCCGCGACTGGTGTTGATGAGCACCCCATCGGGTTTCATCGCCGCCAAAAACTCGGTGTCCACCATTCCGACGGTCTCCCGCCCGCCGGGCACATGCAGCGAAACGATGTCGCTGGCGGCCAAGAGCGCGGCCCGGTCGGCCACTTCCTCCACGCCGAGGTCGACCATTCGGCGTCGCACCTCTCGGGGACGATTGGCACGGGACTCGGTGATGACACGCAGCCCGCAGGCACTGGCGCGCTGGGCCACTTCGATGCCGATCGCCCCCATGCCGATGATGCCCAGGGTGGCGCCGAACAGCCCTCGGGCCTTGCTGTAGGCCCGTTTGTTCCAATCGCCGGCCCGGAGATCGGCGGTGGCAGGGGCGATGTGGCGGTCGATGGCGAACATCAGCCCGATGGCCAGCTCGGCCACCGCGATGGCGTTCCGTCCGGGCACGTTGCACACGAAGATTCCCAGTTCGGCGGCCCGGTCTGTGGCGATGGTGTTGGTTCCCGCCCCGGCCCGCACCACCAACCCGAGAAGGTCGGCTGCCTCCAGGGTGGCTGGGGTCACCCTGGTGCTGCGCACCACCAGCACGTCGAACCCGGCAATGCGCTCCGGCAGACTCTCAGCGGTGAGCGAGGGGTCGATCACGCACTCGTCGCCCCCAGCCCGCAGCCGTTCGACAGAGCTCTCGGCCAAGCTGTCGGCAAAGAGGATTCGCATGACGGGGACTCCGTAGTCGGTCGGCGATGATTCGGCGCGCCAAGCTGATGGCAGCCCTTGTGCCGCATAGTGGAACTGTTCCATTTCACGATACACGCCCAGCCGCAGTCGTGCCCCGCGAATTCGCCGAAAACAACAGCGCAATAGCCTTGCACTCGGACCACCTGTTGCGGGGTTTGGGCCGGTATTTTCGATGGCGTGGCAGAAGGGCACGGTCGGGGAGCGGTGCCCCGGCGAGGACGGCTGGGGCGCACGGCCAAGATGGCCGGTTTGGGGGCCCGCAGCGGCGGACGGTGGGCGATGGCCCGGGCCCGTCAAGTGTTCGCCGACGCCGAGCGGACTGAGACCCTCGATGCCGAACGGGAGCTTCGCACCGCAGCCGATGTGGTGGAAGTGCTGGGCGACATGAAGGGCGCTCTTATGAAGATCGGCCAGATGGCCAGCTACCTGGACGTCGGCCTGCCCGAGTCCACCCGGTCGTCCCTGGCCCAGCTCCAGGCCAACGCCCCGCCCATGAGCCCGACCCTGGCCGGGTCGGTCGTTGCCGACGAGCTGGGCGCCCCGCCCAGCGAGCTCTTCGAGCAGTGGGATCCGGTGCCCATCGCGGCGGCGTCCATCGGCCAAGTCCACCGGGCCATCACCCCCGACGGCCGGGCCTGTGCGGTCAAGGTGCAGTATCCCGGCGTGGCTGAGGCCATCGCCGCCGACCTGGGCTCGGCGAAGACGGTGTTCCGGGCGCTCTCGGTGCTGTTTCCCGGCCTCGACCCCGCCCCCATCACCGAAGAGCTGCGCCAGCGGCTCACCGAGGAGTTGGACTACGAGCACGAGGCGTCCAACCAGCGCCTATTCGCCGATCACTACCGCGGCCATCCCTACATTGCCATTCCCGAGGTGTACGACGACTTCAGCTCGGCCCGGGTGCTCACCACTGAATTGGCCGTCGGCGCGACATTTGAAGAGGTGCTCAACTGGCCCCAGGAGCAGCGCAACCGGGTGGCTGAGACCATCTACCGATTCTCGTTCGGGTCGATATACCGCTTGTGGGCGTTCAACGGCGACCCCCATCCGGGCAACTACCTGTTCGGCGCCGACGGCTCGGTTGCCTTCTTGGACTTCGGCCTGGTCAAGCGGTTCACCCCAGAAGAGACCGCTCAGTTCGAGCGGATGCTGACCGCCATGGTGATCGACCGCGACATCCCCCGATTCCGCGCCGAACAGGTGGCGGCAGGACTGCTGCCGGCCGACGCCCCTTTCAGCGATGATCTGGTGGAGGCATTCTTCACCCACTTCTACGAGTTCGTGCTCGCCGACGAGACACGGACCTTCACGCAGGAGTATGCCGCTGCGGGAGTCAGAGCCATCTTCAGCGCCACCGGTGAGCATGCCGAGCTGAAGAAGGTTCTCAACGTGCCGCCCTCGCTGGTGGTGCTCCAGCGCATCAACCTCGGGCTCATCTCGCTGTTCGCCCAACTCGGGGCCACCGCCAACTGGCGGCGAATCGCCGAGGAGCTGTGGCCGTTCACCGACCGAGCGCCGTCCACCCCAATGGGCCGAGAAGCCCAGGCCTGGCGCCGGTCGCTTCAGCAGTAGCAAGTAAGACCGGAGGCCACTGCGGCCATTGAGCGGGCCGTGGATCTGTTCGCGGCCGAAATCGACATGGATCCCGCCGAACTGCGCCGCCGCAACTACCGCACCCCCGAAGCCTTTCCCCTCACCACACCCACCGGCGCGTCCTATGACTCCGGGGATTACCGGGCCTCGCTAGAGGCTGCGCTGGAAGCGGCCGGCTACGACGGGCTGCGAGCCGAACAAGCCGCCCGCCGGGAGCGGGGCGACCACCGGCTGATGGGCATCGGGGTGTCCACCTATGTGGAGGTCACCTCGCCCATAGGCCCCGTATGCACCGAGACTGGAAGGCTGGAGCTGCGGCCCGACGGCACGGTGCTGGCCCGCACCGGGGCCACTCCCTTCGGCCAAGGCCATGTGACCACGCTCTCTATGGTGGCGGTGGACGATGCCGGCACCCTGCTGAACCCGCTGGGGGCCAAGGGCATCGGCGAGTCGGGAACCGTGGGCGCCACCCCCGCAGTGCAGAACGCGGTGGTGGACGCCCTGTCGCACCTCGGCATCCGCCACCTCGACATGCCCGCCTCCCCCCAAAAGGTCTGGGCGCCATAGCTTCTTCCGTCAGCTAGCGCTTCCCCTACGCTGGCGGGCCATGAAGTTCGGCATCGGTTTCGCAAACATCCTCCACTGGACCACTGCGGGGGGCGCGGTGGAATTCGGACAGGCCGCGGAGGCGGCCGGGTTCGACTCGGTATGGACGGTGGAGCATGTGGTGTACCCGGACAGCTACGCCTCGGAGTATCCCTACGACCCCTCCGGCCGGATGTCGATGACCCCCGACACGCCGCTGCCTGATCCGCTGATCTGGCTGACGTGGGTGGCCACGGCCACCACCACTCTGCGGTTAGGCACCGGCATCTTGATCCTGCCCCAGCGCAACCCGGTGGTGTTGGCCAAGTCGCTGGGCACGCTCGACTCCATGTCGGGGGGCCGGGTCAGCCTCGGAGTGGGCGTGGGCTGGCTCAAGGAGGAATTCGCGGCGCTGGGCATCCCCTGGGAGCGCCGGGGACAGCGCACCGACGACTACATCGGGGCCATGCGTGCCCTCTGGGACGCCGACAGCGCGTCGTTCGAGAGCGATCACGCATCGTTTTCCGGGGTCAGTGTGAACCCCAAGCCGGTCAACGGCCGGGTGCCCATCGTGATCGGCGGCCACTCCAAAGCCGCCGCCCGCCGGGCCGGACGGCTGGGCGACGGTTTCTGGCCCGGGCCGAGGGAGGGGGTGTCCATCGCTGAGCTGATCGACGTAATGCGCCAAGAGGCGGCGGCTGCTGGCCGAGATCCCGAGAGCATCGAGATCACCGTGGGGCTGCCCAACACTCCCATGGACGACCCCGCCGCGCTGGTGCAGGAGGTGGCCGAGTTGGGCGCCCACCGGCTGATCGTGCCGTCGTTCCTGTTCCTCGCCAACACCGCAGAGACGATGGCCGCCTTCGGCGCCCAGCTCCAGGCCGCGACCCGGTAAGAGGCCCCGCCTAGCCCGGTGAGGAGGGTGTCCTGAGCCGGGCACCATCCGCCCCACCTCTGCCGTCGGTGGGGTGGTGGTGGCCTCAGATTTCGTGGCTGGGTCGCCCGGGGCCACTAGCGGGGTTGCCGGTCATGTCGGCGTTCAGCTCGGCCTTGGCCATCAGATCGGCCACTACCGGGTGGAGATCGGTGGGGTCTTGGGATTCGAGGGGCACGTTGGGGCCGAGCGCCCAGCCCTCGGCGATGCCCAGCCGGCCGTTGCCCACCACCCAGACTCGCCCGGTAACGTTGGCCGCCTCGGGGCTGCACAGCCAGGTGACGATGGGGGCGATCCAACGGGGCGACATCGTCTCCTGGATTTCCTCGGAGATCTCGCCTCCGCCCATCAGCGGAGCGGTGAGCCGGGTCAAAGCGCTGGGGGCGATGCAGTTAACCGTGATCCCGTAGCGCACAAGCTCCATGGCCGAGATCACCGTGAAGGCGGCGATGCCCGCCTTGGCCGCGCCGTAGTTGGTCTGGCCCACGTTGCCGAAGATGCCCGATGGCGATGCGGTGTTGATGATCCGGGCGTCGAAGCTGCGCCCGGCTTTGGTCTGCTCCCGCCACCAGGCCGCCGCATGGTGAACCGGGGCGAAGGTTCCCTTGAGGTGTACCTGCACCACCGCGTCCCAGTCGGACTCGCTCATGGAGAACACCATGCGGTCGCGCAGGATGCCGGCGTTGTTGATGAGGATGTCCAATGTGCCGAAGGTGTCGATGGCCTGGTGGATCATGGCCCGGGCGGCGTCGAAGTCGCTGACATCGGCGCCGTTCACCACCGCTTCGCCCCCCATGGCCCGGATCTCCTCGACCACCTCGCCGGCGGGCCCGGCGTCGCCGCCGCGGCCGTCGGGGTCGGCCCCCAAGTCGTTCACCACCACCTTGGCCCCGTGCTCGGCCAGCATCAGCGCGTACTCCCGACCGATGCCCCGTCCCGCCCCGGTGATGACCGCAACCCGTCCTTCGCAAAGCCTGCTCATGATGTGGAATCCCCCGTGCTGTTTAGCCCCTCGCCCATTCGAAGGGGCTTCGCCGGTGAACTATAGAAGGGCATCGGCCAGGGTTCGCCATTGGGCTGTGGGCAGCTCGCCCCTGGGAGCGAGCACCTGCACGGCCACATGGTTCGCCCCGGCGTCGTGATGGGCCTGGATGCGGGCCCGGATGGCATCGATGCCGCCCCAGGCCACGATGGCGTCCACCAAGCGGTCGGACTGCCCGGCCACGTCTTCCTCGGTGAAGCCGAGCCGCAAGAGGTTGTTCACATAGTTGGGAAGCTCCAAATACATCGCCATGTTCTCGCGGGCCAGCGCCCGGGCGGCGTCGGGGTCGGTCTCCAGGCACACCTTCTGCTCGGGGGCCAGCAGGGCGTCGGGGCCCATGATCTCACGGGCGGCGGCGGTGTGCTCGGGGGGCACGAAGTAGGGGTGGGCGCCGGCGGCGCGCTCGGCGGCCAGGGCCAGCATCTTGGGGCCGAGGGCGGCCAGCACCATCGGCGGATTCCCCTCGGGGCCGGCGGCCATGTACATGGCCCCCTCCATGGCGTCGAGGTACTCCACCATGTAGGAGTAGGGCCTGGAGTAGTCCAGCTTGCGGATGCCTTCAATGAACGGACCGTGGCTCACGCCGATGCCCAGCAGGAATCGGTTGTCGAATGCCTCGGCCACCGTCTTCTGGGCTGCCGCGGTGGTCATGGGGTGGCGGGCATGGATCTGCACGATCCCGGTGGCCACCTTCAGCGTGGTGGTGGCTCCCAGCATCACCGACGCCGACACGAACGGGTCTCGCCCCACCGCCTCGGGTATCCACACCGTGGGCCAGCCCATCTCCTCCAACTCGGCCACGATCTCCCGCACCTGGCTCGAAGGCCGCTGGTCCAACACGCCCTGCCACAATCCGACTCTTCCGATGTCCATGGCGCAGAGGCTAGCGGTGGCCTGGAATGGGGTCGCATCCGACTCTTCCGATGTCCATGGCGCAGAGGCTAGCGGTGGCCTGGAATGGGGTCGCATCGGCGAGACTACGCTTCGGGCCGTGCCTGAGTACCAGAACCTGCTG
>JAPPMA010000049.1:81813-106997 GCA_028819295.1 bacterium
GGGTCGCATCGGCGAGACTACGCTTCGGGCCGTGCCTGAGTACCAGAACCTGCTGTACGAGGAAGCCGACGGGGTGGCGGTGGTCACGCTGAACCGGCCCGAGCGGCTCAACGCCATGGACGACACCTCCTGCGATGAGATCAGGGCGCTGTGGGCCCATCTCCGCTACAACGACGACGTGCGCTGCGTGATCCTCACCGGGGCGGGCGAGCGGGCGTTCACCACCGGGGTGGACATAACCGGGCGGTGGAAGCAGCCCGCCTCCCCGTTCATGGTGGACGACCCGATCTCCAACGTGGGCCCCAAAACCAATGACTACTGGCGCCCGGTGATCGCCGCGGTCAACGGCATGGCCGCGGGGGGCGCGTTCTACCTGCTGGGCGAGGTGGAGTTCATCATCGCCTCCGACAACGCCACCTTCTTCGACCCCCACGTGAGCCACGGCATGCCCGCGGTGAACGAGCCCATGTTCATGCTCCAGCGGATGCCGCTCGGCGAGGTCATGCGGATGTCGCTGCTCAGCCGCCACGAGCGCATGTCGGCCCAGCGGGCCTTCCAGATCGGGCTGGTGCAGGAGGTGGTGTCGCCGGCCGAGCTGATGGATGCGGCCCGCTGGTGCGCTGACGCCATCGCGTCGGCTCCCGAGCGGTTGGCTGTCGAAGCCACCCTGAGGGGATTGTGGACGGCGCAGAACACCACGCTGGCCAACGCCGTGAACAGCGGAGTGGCCTACTTGAGCCTGGCCGGCGCCGAGGAGGACACCCCCGAGAAGGCCCGGGGCATCAAGGAGCAAACCCGAATCGAGCCCCGCATTCGATGAGTCCGTCCACAGGCACGAAACGGCAACTACTGGATCTTTCCGGCCCGAGACGGCTGGGTGCGCACCGCGATCGGCGCTCCCTGCCAGTGGAACGGATTTGTGGAGGTGCTGGGCAACCCCGACGCCCTGACCGGTCCGAGGTTGGCAGACGGAGTGTTGCGGGACCGCAGCCGGGATGTGATTCACGTGGTGGCGGCCTATCTGGTCGGCGACGTGTACGTGGGAGCGGCCGCTGCTGGTGCCGACCCCCAGGCCAATGGCAACCGCTCTGAGACCCTCGCCTCCCACGGCGTGTACCGAGCCGGGGGCGACGACGACTGGGTGGCACTGGCCTGTCACGACGATGAGGCGTGGCAGCGGTGTTGTGACGTCATCGGCACCATAGGTGGGGCCAAGATGGTGCGGTGAGTCCAGTCGAAGAGCTTGTCGGTGCCGTTGATGCCGCATTCGTCGAAACCGGACGAGGTCTGGCTGGATGGCCGAATCCCCACCCTGATCGCCTGCCCCTTGACGAGGAATACTCCCGTGTGACCAACCCGTACAAGTGGCAGATTTTGGCTGCCCGAGCAGACGCTTGGCTTGCGGCCTTAGCCGATGCGGGGCTAGCTGAGATCGAGGAAGAGACCAACGTTGCGTGGGAGGAGCCGCCTAGGCTTGAACCGAACCGCGCCTACCGCGCCAGGCCGCGAGCCCCGGGGGCACTCCCGCTTGTTGTGGCCATGGAACGACTGGAAGGCATTGATGATGCTGGTGTCTCCCTCGGGGTCGGCGATCCTGCCGTTCTTCTCCTTGCGACCCCTGGTTGCGGCTGCGACGCCTGTGACAGCGGGTCTCAGGACGCCCTCGACGAGTTCGACGAGTACATGCTCAGCGTGGTCACTGGCTCATACCGCAAGCTCAGACTGGGCAAGCGGGAAATCACCGTCATCTCGGACAACCATCGGAGTTCAAGAGGGTTCGGCAGATATCGCCCTGGGATTGGCGGCTTTATGATGGACCTCAGTTTCCGGTTGCGTCTGGGTAGATTCCAGGGTGTAGAGGCTCCGAACAGTGGCTACTACGTCATGAGACCCCGAAAGATCCTGACGCATTTGCGCACGGACAAGGTCGGTGTGCCATTCCTCTGGCGTAGGAGAAGAAGGGGAGATCAGGTCGACAGAATCTTGGCCAATGTGAGGGGATGGAACGAGCTCTCCGGGGTTGCATGGCTAAATGAGGAGGAGTTTCGGTGACTACTGGGGCTGGTAGGCGGCTCTGGGCATCATGATGCCCTTGGGTTGGTGGGGCACCGACGGGTCGAAGTAGGGGCGGTCGCCGTCCACGGTGCAGCGGCGAATCTCACGAACTTCGGGGTAGTGGTCGGACACGCCCCGGTGATTGGTGGACCGCTCGTCCCAAATGGCCAGATCGCCCTCGGTCCACGACCACCGGCAGTGGAAGCGGGGCTGGTTGATGTGGTGCATCAGGAAGTCGAGCAGGGCCGCGCTCTCGGCCTCATTCAGGCCCACCACGTACTGCTGGAAATTGGTGGCCACATACAGCGCCCGGCGCCCGGTCTCGGGATGGGTGCGCACCAGCGGGTGGTTCACGCCGGGGTAGGCCTCCCGCAGCAGGGGCACCAAGTCCCAGCTTCCCGACTTTTCCGCCATGTTGGTGCAGTACTGCGGGTAGTTGGAGTGGTGGAGCTCCAAACCGTCGATCATGGCCCGCATCGGTTCCGACAGAGCGTCGTAGGCCGAGGTGATGCTGCACCACATGGTGTCGCCGCCGTAGGGGGGCACCACCAGGGCTTGGAGCAGGGCAATCTTGGGGGGCACCTCGATCCAGGTCACGTCGGTGTGCCAGTTGTCGGTGGTGGGCAGGCTGTCGGCATCGTCGCGGATCACCGACAATTGCGGCTCGGTCACCCCCATCAGGGCTTGGAGCGGGTAGATGCTGGGCTGGCCCCAGCGGGAGGCCAACTCCAGCTGGGCCTCGGCGCTCATGGGCACGTTGCGGAAGAAGATCACCTCGTGGCGGAGCAATGCCTCGTGGATCTCGGCGAACTGCTGATCGGTTAGGTCGTCGCGGGGGTCCACGCCGGAGATGACCGCGCCCAGCGACCCGCCGATACGGGACACCTGGATGGTCTCATAGGACTCTTCGGTGTCGATGCCGGGGGTGAGGGGTACTTGGTTTCCGGCTGTGGGGCTTGGAGGCTCCGCAGCGTCCACCACTGGGGCCGAAGTCATGCTCATGGGGCTATTGTGCCATCTCGTTCGCAAGCAAGGCGATGAGGAGGCACCAGATGCGCACGATCATCGACGGGCTCAACTTCTCCGAGGGTCCCCGTTGGCGCGACGGCGCGCTGTGGTTCTCCGACATGCATGCCCACCGGGTGGTCCGCACCGACCTGGGCGGCAACTCCGAGACGGTGGCGGTGGTCGACTGGGACGACCCGTCGGGGTTGGGCTGGCTGCCCGACGGCCGGCTGCTGGTGGTGGCCATGACCACCCAGAAGCTGCTGCGCCAAGAGCCCGACGGCTCCATGGTGGAGCACGCCGACCTGTCGTCGCTGGCCATCGGCGACATCAACGACATGATCGTGCGCTCCGACGGCACCGCCTACATCGGCGACATGGGCCAGAGGATCCACCAGGGGGGTGAGCGGTTCACCGCCCAGACCTTCAGGGTGACCCCCGACGGATCGGTGAGCGTGGGCGCGCCAGAGATGGAGGCCCCCAACGGCCACATCCTGACCCCCGACGAGACCACGCTGATCGTGGCCGAGAGCGCGGCCTCCCGCCTCACCGCCTTCGATGTGGCCGCCGATGGCACCCTGTCCAACCGCCGGGTCTATGCCGAGTTGGTGCCCGAGTCCGACAAGCTGCCGGCAGCCCCGCCCGACGGCATCTGCCTCGACGCCGAGGGGGCGGTGTGGGTGGCTGATCCCCTGGGCCGTCGGGTGTTCCGGGTGCTGCCCGGCGGCGAGGTGACCGACTCCTACGACATGGCCCCCAAAGTCCCGGTGGCCTGCGTGCTCGGCGGCGACGACCGCCGCACCCTCCTCATTTGCGCCGCTGACGACTGGAAGAAAGAAGTGGTGACCGCGGCCAAGACCGGCGCCATCTACGCCACCGACGCGGAAGTCCCCGGTGTCGGCAAGCCCTGAGCGACGGGACTGGGCGTCAACTCGCGCAGGGTCAACGAGACTCCGGAGTCGGGATCGAGGGTAACTAGCAGCACGGCGGGGTCGCCTTCCAGTGATTCCGCAGTGGCGCCGGAGTAGGCGACCACTGAGGGTGATTCCCGGATCACCATGTGGCGGTGGATGTGGCCGAGGGCGACGTAGTCCCAGTCGAGGGCGTCGAGATGGCTGGGGTAGATGGGAGACGAGCGATGCGTCGGCGTCTCGTCGGGCATGACCAGGCCGTGGCCCATGGCCACGCACCAGCCCTTTTCCGGGCGGGCCGGCAGTCCGTCGAGGGGGTGGAAGCCGGGGTGGTGGTCGTCCATCGACTTGCCCCACACGGTTAGGTCCAGCTCGGGGAGGTGAGTGGTGGTGCCTTCGAGGGAGTCGAGAATGGTGATCGGGAGGTCTTGTATGTGGGGGCCGAAACGGTGGAGTACCGATGATTCTGGATGGGCGTCGTGGTTGCCGGCGATCATCACCGTCGGACACGACAACCGAGCAAGCTGATCGGCGGCCCAGGCCAGCACGTCGTCGCCCACCCGGTTGTGGTCGAACAGGTCGCCGGAGACGATCACCGCGTCCACTTCCTCGGAGATGGCCAGATCCATGGCCGCGGCAAAGGCGGCCTCCTGTCGTCGAGCGGGGGAGGTTCCCAAGTGGCAGTCCGACGTGTGCAGCAGGGAGAGGGCTCGGTGTTGTTGGTGTTGGTTGTTGGTCACGTTGCCAGTAGTCCTCGGCTCAATTCGTCGGCGTAGGCTCGCCCATAATTTCTTACCGGAAGGCAAGGCTATGGCACAACGGGCTTGTGAGGGCAAGGTTGCGCTGGTCACCGGGGCCAGCAAGGGGGGCACAGGCACGGCCATCGCGCTGCGCCTGGCTGCTGAGGGCGCATGCGTGGCCATCACCGCCCGTGATGAACAGGGCTTGGCTGCCACCAAAGACCGCATCGAGGCGTTCGGCGGAGAATGCCTGGTGCTCCCGTCCGACCTCAGCGACCCCAGCGGCGCCCGCACCGAGTTGGTACCGAGAACAGTGGAGGCATTCGGCCCCATCGACTTGCTGGTGAACAACGCGGCGATGAACGGCTACCGGCCGTTCGAGGAGGTCAGCCCCAAGCAGCTCGAGCTGAGTCTGCAAGTGAACCTCTGGGCCCCCTGGGAGTTGATGAAGGCGGTGGTGGGCGGCATGCGGGACCGGGGCAGCGGGTCGATCTTGAACCTCACCACCTTCTCCGCCGAGTTGCCACCGGGGCCACCGTTCCCCGTCAACAAGCCCTCAAAGGCCGGTTTTGTGTACGGGGCGCCCAAGGCGGCGCTGAACAAGCTGACCGTGTCGGCCGCCAGCGAATGCGAGGGCCAAGGAGTGTCGGTGAACGCCCTGACCCCCCAGGCCGCCATAGCCACCCCGGCGCTGGTTGAGGCCGGTTGGATAGACGAGACGATGTACGAGCCTCTGGAGACCATGGCCGAGGCCGCTTTGGCCCTGCTCACCGGAGACCCCGATGTGCTCACCGGCCGCATCGCCTTCAGCCTGCAACTGCTGGTGGAGCTGAACCGGCCGGTGCGCGATCTGATGGGCGAGTCGCTGGTGGACGACTGGCAACCGGTAGACATACCCGCGGCCATCGCCCGTCAGGAGGCCAACCTTGCGGAACGGGGCTGGCCCGATGCCTACACCTTCGGCCGGGTCAACAGCCCCCGCCCATGAGCGACGAGCTGCTGCTTCGGACGACTACTGGCGCGAAGGCACCGTGACCTGGGGCGTGCTCGACGCGTCCTGTCTGGCCTGGGATTTCCAGCGCACCCCCCAAACGACCCGGGGATGCCCAACCCGATGCCCTGCCCGATAGCCTTGCACGTCCACCACATCCTGTTGCCGTGTATGGGCATGCCCATCATCGACTACGCCGACTTCGAGGCGGTGGCCGACAAATGTGCCTAATTGGGCCGCTGGGAATTCCAATACGCTTGCGCTCCGCTGGTGCTACGCTACGGCACCGGCTCGCCGGTGAACCCGCTGGCAATTCTGTAAAGCGGGAGCAGCCTCTGGATGTGTGGTTCAGGGGGTGCAATTGACGGCAAACATAAACCTTGCATCACTGGAGCTGCCTAATGGGGTGGGATGGCTGAGCTTGGCGACCGGGCTCAGGTAGTAATTGTCGGCGGCGGGATCGTCGGTTGCTCCGTCGCGTACCACCTCACCCGTCGGGGGGTCACCGATGTATTGCTCATCGAGCAGGGCCAGCTAACCAGCGGCACCACCTGGCATGCGGCGGGATTGGTCAGCCAGCTCAAATCCAGCCACAGCCTTACCCGCTTGGCCACCTACTCGGCGCAGTTGTTTGAAGAACTAGAGGCTGAAACCGGCCAGGCCACCGGCTACCGGGCGCCGGGATCCATATCGGTGGCCGCCGATGAGGAGCGGTGGGAGGAGCTGCTGCGGGGCATGTCCATGGCCCGGACCGTAGGGGTGGACATCCGCGAGGTTGAACTTGATGAGGCCCTCGAGCTGTGCCCGCTGCTGAATATCGACGACCTGGTAGGGGCGCTGTTCATCCCCCGAGACGGCGTGACCTCTCCGGTGGACACCACCATGGCGCTGGCCAAGGGGGCCCGGGCCGCAGGCGCCCGGATCGCTCAGGGCACCGCGGTTACCGGGGTGGTGGTGGAAGACGGCCGGGCGGTGGGGGTGGACACCGAGGCCGGCCGGGTGGAGGCCGAGACCGTGGTGCTGGCCGCCGGCATCTGGACCCGCCAGCTGGCCGCCACCGCCGGGGTGAGCGTGCCGGTGCAGGCCTGCGAGCACTTCTATATCGTCACCGAGCCCGTCGAGGGTGCGTATCCCAATATGCCCACGGTGCGCGACCCGTCCAACTACACCTACTTCAAAGAGGAGACCGGCAAGGTCATGGCCGGCTTCTTCGAGCCCCGGGGCAAGGTCTGGAACCTCGACGGCATCCCCCGAGACCTCCAGTTCAAGACCCTTCCCGAGGATTGGGAACACGTCGGCCCGATCTTCGAGCGGGCCATCCACCGCATGCCGGTGCTGGGGGAGGCGGGCTTGCAGCTGTTCTTCAACGGGCCCGAGGCCTTCACGCCCGACGGGGTGTACTACCTGGGCGAGTCGCCCGAGGTGGACCGCTGCTTCGTGGCCGCGGGGTTCAACTCGGTGGGCATCCAGTCGGCCGGCGGGGTGGGCTGGGTGCTGGCCGACTGGATCGTCGACGACCATCCGCCCATGGACCTCTCGGTGGTGGACATCCGCCGCTCGTTCGGGTTCCAGTGCGATCCTGCCTACCTGGATGCCCGCATCCCCGAGAGCCTGGGGCTGCTCTATGCCATGCACTGGCCGTTCCGCCAGTACGAGACCGCCCGCAACATCCGCCGCTCGCCGCTGCACGAGCGCATCGACGCCGCCGGAGCGGTATTCGGCGAAGCCGGGGGGTGGGAGCGTCCCAATTGGTACGCCGCTGCGGGCCAAGAGCGGGAATACCGCTACAGCTGGGGGCCGCAGAACTGGTTCGAGGCCAGCGAGGCCGAATGCGATGCGGTCCGCAACGCGGTGGGCCTGTTCGACCAGACCTCGTTCGCCAAGTTCACGGTGGAGGGCCCCGACGCCGTGGCCCTGCTCAACTGGGTGTGCGCCAACGAGGTGGACGTACCGGTGGGGCGGGCGGTGTACACCCAGTGGCTAAACGACTGCGGCGGTATCGAGGCCGATCTCACCGTTACCCGCCGGGGCGAGAACTCATATTTGGTGGTCACCTCAGCGGCTACCGCCACCCGCGATTGGGCTTGGCTGCGGCGGGCTGCTCGGGGCAGGGACGTGGCCATCGAAGACGTGACCGGCCACTATGCGGTGCTCGGCGTGATGGGGCCCAACTCCCGGGCCGTGCTCAGCCAACTCTGCGACGCTGATCTCGGCAACGACGGCTTCCCCTTCGGCGCCGCCCAGGATCTATGCGTGGCGGGGGCGGAGGCTTTGGCGCTGCGCATGACCTATGTGGGCGAGCTGGGCTGGGAGCTCTATGTGCCCAACGAACAAGCTGTGGCCCTGCACGATGCCGTGGTGGGCGCGGGTTCGTCCTTGGGATTGCGACATGCCGGCTACCACGCCATGAACACGCTGCGCATGGAGGCGGCCTACTGCCATTGGGGCCACGACATCACCGACGAGGACACGCCGCTGGAGGCCGGACTGGGGTTCGCAGTGGCCTGGGACAAGGCGGGCGGGTTCCGGGGCCGCGACGCGCTGGCCGCTCAGCGGGAGGGGCCGCGCACCAAACGGCTCATCAAGTTCCGGCTGGAGGACCCCGACTGGCTCTTGTACCACGATGAGCCCATCTGCCGCGATGGTCAGATGGTGGGTCGCACCAGCAGCGGGATGTGGAGCTACACCGAGAAGCGGGCGCTGGCTCTGGGCTATGTGGAATGCGCCGACGGCGTCACCAAAGACTGGGTGGAGTCGGGACGCTTCGAGATCGAGGTGGCCGGGGTGCCCATCGCCGCCACCGCATCCATACGTTCGTTCTACGATCCCCGCAAAGAGCGGGTTCGTCTCTAAGGCAAGGAGCGACCAGCGGTGCGCGATGAAGTCCAGGTTGTGATCATCGGCGGCGGGGCCATGGGCGCGGGCCTCTTCTACTACCTGGCCCACGAGGGCTGGACCGACACCGTGTTGGTGGAGAAGGGGGAGCTGTGCTCAGGCTCCACCTGGCACGCCGCCGGCCTCATTCCCCACTTCATCGGCAGCCTGAATCTGGCCAAGTGCCACGCGGTGGCCCCCGACCTCTACGCCAGCATCGAAGCCGAGACCGGGCTGGCCAGCGGCTGGCACGGCACCGGTGCCATCCGCTTGGCCCTCGACCGCCATCAGGTGGACTGGTTCCGCTACGTGAGCGGGATGCTCGATCTGGTGGGGGTGGAGAACCACCTGATCGAGCCCAAGGAGATCCTCGACCACTGGCCGTTCATGGACGTGTCCGATGTGCTGATGGGGTGCTGGACTCCCAACGACGGCTGGACCGACCCGTCCAGCGTGACCCAGGCCATGGTCAAAGGGGCCCGGCAGTTGGGCGGCGAGGTCTACCGGAACACGCTGGTGACCGATATGACGCAGCTCCCCGACCACCGCTGGGAGCTGGTCTGCGAAGTGGGCGGCGAGACCCACCGTATCGTGGCTGAGCACGTGGTGAACGCGGCCGGGTGCTACGCCCCCCAGCTCGGTGCCATGGTCGGCCTCGACGTGCCCATCGTGTCGGTGATCCACCAGTACCTCATCACCGAGCCGATGGCGGAGATGAAGGATCTGGGCGACTTCGACCCGCCGGTGATCCGCGATCCCCGGGCGTCGGCCTACTATCGGCGGGAGATCGACTCGCTGCTGGTCGGCCCCTACGAGCGGGAGAACGCCCAAACCTACGGCATTGACGGAATCGACTGGGACAAGCACTTCTACCTGACGCCGCCCGACCTCGACCAGCTCATGCCCTGGCTGATCGAGGCTGGCAAGCGGATTCCCGCTTTTGCGGACGCAGGGATAAAAACCGTGGTCAGCGGGCCGATCACCCACACTCCCGACTCCGGCTACCTCATGGGGCCGGCCCCCGGCCTGCGCAACTACTGGCTGTGCGCGGGCGCCTCCATCGGGATCACCCAGGGTCCGGGGGCGGGCAAGTACCTGGCCCAGTGGATGGTGCATGGCCAGACCGAGATCAACGTGGCCGAGATGGACCCCCGCCGCTTCGGCGATCACTGCGGGCCGACCGGGCGGTACGCCATCGAGAAGGCCATCGACGAGTTCCACGAGATGTACGCCACCCGCCTGCCCGGCGAGCAGCGTTTCGCGGGCCGCCCGCAGAAGACCGATCCCATCTACGACCGGCTCGATGCCCGGCAGGCCCAGTGGATGGAGATATTCGGCTGGGAGCGCCCCCAGTACTTCGGCGAGCCCGAGGCCCACACCTTCCGGCACTCCAACGCCTTCGACATCGTGGGCGCCGAGTGCCGGGCCACCCGGGAGCGGGCCGGCATCGCCGATCTCACCGCCTTTTCCAAGTTCGAGGTAACCGGAGCCGACGCTGAAGCCCTTCTCGACCGCCTGACCGCCAACCGGATGCCGGCCAAAGACGGCGGGATGCGGCTCACCCACTTCTTGACAGAGTTGGGCGGCATCGAGACAGAGATGACCATAACCCGGCTGGCCCCCGACCGCTTCTACCTGAACTCCGCCATTGTCGGGCAGTTCCACGACCGGGACTGGCTGGCCCACCATGTGCAACCCGGCGAGGACGTGACCGTCACTGACAGAACCGACGACATGGGCATCCTGGCCGTGTCCGGGCCTCTGTCCCGCCAGATTCTGGCCCCCCTCACCGACGCCGAGCTGGATGCGCCCGGGTTCCGCTGGCTCACCGGCCAGGAGATCGAGGTGGCCGGGGTGCCGTGTCTGGCCCTGCGGGTGTCGTATGTGGGCGAGTTGGGCTGGGAGCTGCACCACTCCCAGGAGCACACCGCCGAGCTCTACGATGCCCTGGTGGAGTCGGGGGAGCCGTTGGGCATGGTCCACTACGGCACCTACGCCATGAACACCATGCGCATCGAGAAGGCCTACAAGGCGATGGGCTTTGAGCTCACCACCGAGATCACCCCGGTGGAGGCCGATCTGGGCCGGTTCGTGGACTGGTCGGGCGAGTTCCAGGGCAAGGAGGCCGCCGAAGAGCGGCTGGCTATGGGCGACGACATCGAGATGATCCTCGTGTACTGCGAGGTGGACACCACCGACAACGACTGCCGGGGCAACGAGCCGGTGTACGACGGCGACGAGCTCATCGGCCTGACCACATCGGGAACCTGGGGCCACACCACCGGGCGCGGCCTGGCCTTTGCCTACGTGAAACCCCAGTACAAAGCACCGGGTACCCGCTTCGAGGTGCAGCTCATGAGCGACCGCCGACCGGCGATGGTGCTCGACGGCCCGGCCTACGATCCAGACAACGAGAAACCGAGGGCTTGATATGGCGCGACGTGCAGGAGGCCGGGCGGCTCGAGTGGCCATGAGGGAGGCCCCCCCGGCCGCGGAGGCCCGGGCGGTGTGGCCGGGGATGATCGGCGGCGCTTACCGACCGCTGTCGGATGGCCAGTGCGACGACATGTTCGAGGCGGCCCTCGGCCTGTTGGCCGACCTGGGCATGGGCCAGGCCACCCCCGAGATCATCGAGGCGGTCACCGCCAATGGGGGCCGAATGGACGACGACGAGCGGCTCCGGTTCCCCCCCGACCTTGTCCACCGGGTGATTGAAGGCGCCTGCAAGGAGTTCACCCTGCACGGGTTTGATCCCGATCGGGGGGTGGAGATCGGCGGCAACCGGGTGCATTTCTGCACCAGCGGGGCGGCGGTGATGATGCTCGACCACGACGCCAAGCGCTTTCGCCCCAGTTCTCTGGCCGACCTCTACGATGCGGCTCGAGTGGTGGACACGCTCGACAACATCCACGTGTTCGTGCGCACGCTGGTGGCCCGAGACATGGAGACCGCCCGGGAGGTGGACATCAACACCGCCTACGCCAGCATGGTCGGCACCACCAAGCCGCTGGGCACGTCCATGTTCCATCCCGACCATGTTCACGAGTGCGTTGACCTGTTCGACATGGCGCTGGGCGCCGAAGGGGAGTTCGCCCGCCGCCCCTTCTGCATCGCCAACAACACCTTCGTGGTGCCCCCGCTGCGCTTCGCCGAAGATGCCGCGCTGAGCCTGCTTGAGCAGGCCCGCCGGGGCATGCCCATAAACCTGCTGTCGGCCGGCCAGGCCGGCGCCACCTCGCCGGCGGCTCTGGCCGGCTCACTGGTCCAAGCGCTGGCGGAGTGCTTGGCCGGGCTTTGCGCGGTGAACCTGGTGGTGCCGGGCCATCCCTGTGTGATGGGCATGTGGCCGTTCGTGTCCGACCTGCGTACCGGGGCTATGAGCGGGGGCAGCGGCGAGGAGGCGATCATCAACGCCGCCGCCGCCCAAGTTGTGAACTATCTGGGCTTGCCGTCGGGGGTGGCCGCCGGCATGGCCGACTCCAAGCTTCCCGACAACCAGGCCGGCCACGAGAAGGCCAACGCCATCACCCTGGCGGCCAACGCCGGGGCCAACATGATCAACGAGTCGGCCGGGATGCTGGCCAGCATCATGGCCTGTTCGCTGGAGGCGCTGGTGATCGACAACGACATGCTGGGCTCCATCAACCGCACGGTGCGGGGCATCGAGATCACCCCCGACTCCCTGTCGACCCAGGTGATCGCCGATGTGGTACGGGGCGAGGGCCATTTCCTCGGCCACTCCCAAACCCTGTCGCTCATGCAGACCGAGTATGTGTACCCCCTGATCGGCAACCGCCTCAGCCCCGACGACTGGGTGGACGCCGGCGCCCGCCTGATGGACGACGTGGCCCACGACTACGTGACCGAAGTGCTCAACCGCCCCAAACCCGATCACCTCACCCCCGAAGCCGACGCCCTCATCCGAGAGACCTTCCCCATCCACCTCGCCCCCATCCGCTGAACGAAAACCGGTCAGAGATAATCACGCCTTGAGGCGCTCGATGCGTGCGAGAGAGCCAGAATAATGGGTGGGATAGCACGGCATCCATCACGGCGATGTGCCCGCCTCGAGTGGTTGAGCGTAGGCCCTGAATCGCGAGCAGAGCGGCCGCCGTCTTGCGGGCGGCATCGTAGGAGAGCTGGAGTGTTCCTGAAGGGTCATCCTTGACTCCCCTTGAAGCGAGGATGACATGCGCGGAGGCATCAGCCATCAGCCGGCTGGCCAATTCAACGGAAGGTATGACTCGTTCAACCTCCCCGCCAGCAATCAGCTTCTCCCACAACTGGGATCTAGCCGAGCAGCCTGGGCTCAGGCGTTCAAGAGCTCCTCTTCGATGCGCTCAGCCATCACCACCCGATATATTGGGTAATGACCACCCAAGATATTGGGTATGAATGCCTGGTGACTTTGACTGGCCCAGGCGATTACGTACCACGACTTCTCGACGACAAGCTAAAGGACGCCCTTCGCTACTCGCCGGCGGTAGTCATCGAAGGTCTGCGGGGATGTGGCAAGACCAACGGCTGGAAGACCACACTGAACACCCCGACCGTCCACCACGGCGACAGGATCGCCGACCACATCAAACGAAAACCATCACGCCCGGTTACACAAAAAAACTGACAGACCCAAATCAGAACCCGACATCCCCGCTTCAACGCGTAGAGCCGGATATCAAGGAACAGTTTTGATCTACTCGCTGGCCGTCAATTTCAAGCCGACTTCCAATGCTCCGCGAGCCAAGTCAAAGCGTTCATCTGTGGGCCATTCTTGAAGAAGTTGTTCAGCACGATCTCGAACATCTTTGTGGGCATGCTGCGGGATCTTGCCCTGCGCGCACGCGAGCAGTAGTTCGGGAACCAACAACACCTGCTCGCCATAATCAGCAGCTTGGTTGAGCAGGAACTGCACGGAGGCACGAACTTCCTCTTTCTCGTCGCGTTCAGCCCACCATAATTCTCCGGGTAGCATCCACCGGATCATCGAACAGATGATGACAGCGTCAAAATAAGATCTGACGATTCGACCCATGTCGAACATGACCCACCGTGGAGCCGCTCTAGTCTGCTGTGTAAATCTGGTGTAGCTAATGGCAGAACCAATAGCTGCGTAGGCAGTCAGACAATCCAACTCCTTACCGTAAAGTGATTGGCCTCTAACCGATTGCTGATGCAAACCGCTAGACATCCCCCAAAATATATACTTTGGATTAGCTTCGTCGTTTGCCAGCTCTAAACGCGGAGACCAGTCATCCTCTTGATCTGCGTAGGTTTCGTACATCTCAAGGAATTGTCTTCGGTTGGTTAGAAATGAAGTGGCTAAGCCGGAAATCTCTCTACCCTCGACATCCGATCGATTCAGTAGCCGATTTTCTTCTGCAATTGGGGAAGTCCACGGGAAGCAACTGTTCCATAGATTTTCTAGGGCACCGGGATAAAACTGGTTCTCTTGCGCTGTCCACTCTTTCGGGTGGCTTAGTCTGGCATGAAATACTAGACCATTCACTGGGATGTCTAGGCCAACACCCAAAAGGGCATCGGCGACTGAGAGTTTGAGGTCCCGTAGTGTCAATCCAGTCACCGAACCCCATGCGAAGATCAAAATTGCGTCACCTTCGCCGAGTTCAGCTACTTGTGATGCAAGGTCTGATCTACTGGTATCCCTATTTGCCGTGACAATTGGGGTAGTTGAGTCTACTCCGATGCCATTCAGGACTTCGCGTAAGCTTTCTTCGAGGCTAAATTCGGTAGCCCCAAGGGGAGGGGAGATCTCCACTTGTTCAACGTCATGTGACGCTACTACGACGAGACTCGTACTTCCAATACGTTCGTCCAAAGCCCGCCGCGAACATTGTTGATCGATCAATTGTCTCAGTTCACTTGGTTGACAAATCACCTCAAAGAGGGGACGAACAGGTAATGCACTGCGCTTGGCGCGTGCACCTCTGCTGTTGGGATGTGGGTTGACCTCGATCGCTAGTCCACCGCGATCGGAAGCACGCTCCCAGAACAGTTGTGCGGCTTTAGCGTGTTCCGTATCTGGCATGACTAGATGCGGGACCGGCAAAGCCATGGCACCGTAAGTCCTTGGGTCGACGGCCACGAGAGGTGCCTTCTCCGGATCCGAACATAGGCTACAGATGCCCGAAGATTCCATATGTGCATCCCGGCCAATTGTCCACCATGATTCTGCACTCGTAGAGTCATCAGAAATCAGTCCGGTGAGATTATCGCCTATGGCCGTGCGATCCACGATGACGTTGAGGACATAGTCGAGCGAAGGTGTTGCGTCGACATCTAGGGAGATACGATTTAGCTCATCCACTAGGTTTCGTTGAAGAGTGCCTGTTGAACTTACCGAAAGCACTGCCATAATGCGAGGAGTATTCTCATTATGGGCGCTCTCGATGGCTTGCCGCACTAAGGGCCGACCAGCAGGGTATGCCTCGAGGATGGCGGTTGGCCCTATCGCCCAGTTGAATCGTGTCAAGAAACTCTCAAGTTGGACAATGAGTGGAGTTAATCCTCCAGTATCTGCTATCACCCCAATGCGATCGCGCAATTGCTCTGATAGCCAGCACGCCATCACATAGGCATCTTGTGGTTCGTTGATTGCATCGGCCACGCGGATGAACATGTCGGAGTGTTCGCCGTTGGGTAGTCGGTAGTGGTAATTCTTGGGTTCCCATACAGCGTTCTGTCGACGAAGCATTGCTTCAGTCTCAACGGCACGTACACGATGAATTATCCCATCAACTTCAGACTCTTCAGGAGTCCATCGTCCCCAACGTAGGACCGGTCGATTAGCAACTTGGTGCTGGATGACGCCTACTCGAATACGTGAGCCGAGAACTGGCTCTCCTCCAATATGGCCTATTAGTCTATGTATCCAGGTGTCGATTTGATCGGCGTGGATTTCTTCGACCGGACCTACTAGCCAGGGCCATCGGAAGATAAGTAGGTCGGTCCTTGAACACAAATGTAGGTGGCTCTGAACTGCACCTGTCAACTCCTCAATCTGGGCTTCACCCGGTGAGTATTCCGTTCGGAGTCGAGAGTAGAGATCTACAAACGTTAGCTCTAAATCTGTAGAAGATGTCTCAACTAGCTGGCTATTGTCTTGAGTAAAAGTTTCCGCAACATCGTCGATGTCTACGCGCAGGTAGTAGCAGGCTGAAGTGGCTATCGGAGCACTCTCTCCGACATCCGTACCTCTTGCCGGCATGGATTGAGGTTCCATGGATGAGACCATTGTGGCGTTACACAGGTGTGGGTTCGGCGAAAGTTAGTTCGAGTTGGTGAGAGTCCTCTTCGGGTATGCGGTGCGCGAGTCCTAGTGTCACCCAGACAAGTGTGCCGCGAACTGGAAGGTTTTCCACGCTGTAGACACTTGGGGTCTCAGAGTCGGGACTCCAATCCAAGCAAGCGGCTGAACCGTCAGCGTCACCATTCGTGACTATCCGAATCCTGCTAGCTCCTCCTACACCACGCAGACCTTCGGTGTACTGGCGGGCAATCCGGCGTACTAGGTCAAGGCCGACGCCTCGCCCGCCTGGGGGACGCGGCAGTCGTCCCATCACAGCGTCCTGTAGCGCCTCCTCGGCGCTGCGCTGCCGATCCGTATAGAGGACCCTCACACGGTGAGGCAGCCCGATGCCGTTGTCGAGGACGGTGAAGTGAATTCGGTTGTGGCTCTCGCGCCCTCCGCCCAGCGTCGCGTGGACCTGACCTAGAGAACAGCCGGTTGGTCTAGCGCGCAGGCTGGCGTGATCGGGGACGTTGACGATGATTTGATAGAAGACTGCTAGGCAATCGCGGAGTGTCAGGACCATATCTGAGCCCGGCCTAACGTGAAGCCGGCTGCTGAGCCATCGGCCCGCAATTTGACGCAAGTCGTTGCGCAGATGACGGGCGGCTCGTTTGTGGGGATGCATTACAGACAGCAGATATCGCTGGAAGGCGGCTCGCACGACCCACGACTCGTGTTCCGGATCCTTTACTTCTACGAGCGCGGCGCGCCTCATTTCGGAGTCGCTGGGATTGAACGGATGCATCCAGGCTCTGGCAGTACGGTTCCATGCTTCGGGGGGCCCGCTCGCCCAATTCACTTGAGGGCGGTTTGCGAGCGCAAAGAAGAAGCCGCCTCGGGCGAGTTGGAGGTTCAGACCCCTGGATTCGGGGATGCGCACGTTGACCGGCACTTCTCGAAACCGACCGACCAATAGGTTCGATACGACCATGACTGAGGGGATTGACAACCGAATTGCCGAAGGATGGGCCACGCCCGCGATCGCCTCGTCTGTGAAGTCCAAGCTGCAAGCAGTGCTTCGCAGTTCTGCCTCACTCAAGCCTTTGGCAAACTCGGCCAGGCCATAGGGATCGAATGTGGTCCAGTGCTTTGCTGCCTTCAGCGGTTCCACTTCGGTATTCCCCCTGATCAGGTGGATTTCGTCGATTTACGAGCCACGAACGACTTGCTTACCCGGGCTGCACTGTGGATCGCCAGTGGACCCCCTGTGGATTTAATGAAGGGACGAGGGCAACGGGGTGTAGCAGCGGCGATTATTTGGACCCCGACGACTGGGTGGACCCCTTCCCCATCCACCTCGCCCCCATCCGCTGACCAGGACCGGCCGAAGATGAGAGCCGATAGCCTTTCGACTAGTGGGGGCACGGGACGAGAGAGCCACTTCATTCCTGATCTTCGGCATTTGTCTTCTTGTTGTCGGATGCGCCGGTGGAGACCTCAGCCCCGCCTCGCGGGATGCAGGAATCTCGGGGGTGCTGCCCAACGGCATTCAGTATCTTGTGCGGTCCCAGCCCGCGCTCAATGACACTGTCGATGGGGTCTACGGGGCGATCATCATTGACTTGGACGATGGAGAGGTTCCGATAGAAGGCCCGGTCGTGGGCATTGCCGGTTTCTATTCCGATGTCGAACTCATGCAGGATCTCTCCTTCGCTGAAGGTGTTTATGTTGGCGTCGTTTCAGGGGATTGGTACATGCACCTCGCCGTTTACGATCACGTGGTCGCCGAGTTGGGAGAAACAACGGAGTCGATCCTGCTGGATTCGATCGTGGCCCTTGACCCGCCTCACGAATCGGGACTGCCGGTGTTCGAGCTCCTGCCCCCGTTGCGGTGGGCCGACGATTATGAGGTCCCATTGCATATGGAAGTGGCATACCGCGACTTCGTCGTTCGCCGAGGATGCAGTGAGCTCGCCGTTGCCTGCAGCCCTGGCAAGGCTGTCGAGGTAGTTCCCGGCGACCGAGTCGTATCGCCCCACTCCGCCTGGCCTGGGAACACCGTCCAGATCACCACGCGTTGAGACACGGCCACGTCGGACAAAGGGTGTGCGCAGGTACTTTCATAAGCCGTATAGAGCTATACGGCTAAGGGAAATGGGAACTACATACCTGCTAGCCAAAAGCTAAACTGGCATTGCCAAGAACGTTGCAGCCGCAATATCCGGAGGTCTGAGCATGGCTCCCTCCGATTCGGCTGCGCTTGCGTTCTTGGCAGAAAGCAGACCTCCTTGTCGGAGGGGGCCACCCACTCCTTGACTTTCTCTTGACATTGAGCTAATTTTCCTTCTTGCCAAGAACGCAGCGCTCACGCGCCGTACAAAAGGAGGAACCATATGCTTGGTTTGCTTGCCATCGGCCTTCCCAAGAAGGCCATCGCCCTAGCGCTCGCAGCAGTCGCAATAGCCGCCACCCTTATAGGAGGAGCGAGCCGATGAGCAGGATCAGAGCAGCGATCAGCAAGTACCGAAGCGAAGTTCGTAGCACCAAGCAGGACTCACCGCTGGTGGGCGTATTCGTCCGCAGCCGACGCGAGTTCGCAGCCATCTGCGCTACTTCGCTGGCCACCATCGCCGCTGTGGTGATTCCCGTCAGCGTGTACGACTACTCGGTGGCCCTCCAGGCTGCGGTGCCCGCCGCAGCCCTGGCCGTCGCGTGGGGAAGCTGGTTCGCGTGGATCGTGTGGGGCCGGGACAGGTTCCCGCTCACTGGCAACGCGCGCACAGCGTGACAAAAACGCGGGCACTCAGCCCCGCCGCCGTGTTGGCGGCGGGGCTGCTCGCTTTGTCATGCTCGGGCCATTCTGCTGAGGAGTGCCACCAAGCCGCCGTCAACCAGGCATTTGCCGAGCAACACTGGCAAGAGGAATTCGAAGCCCACGAGATCGCCCATGACACACTGGATGACGCACCCGCATCCGGCGCTGCCCTCGACAAGCATGACCACTCGGCGGAGGCCCTGTTCTCCGCGCGGGTGGACATGATTCTTGCAGATGCCGAGACACGTCGGCGCTGCGGATAGGCGCTTGATCAGGTCCCACAGGGGAAGATCCAAGCCGCTCCCTTGGCCAAAGCCGTTTGGCTAGTCAGGTATGTGGTTCGCAAGGAAATAGACCCGCAATTGGGTGGTTCACCCTGGGTTTCGCGCGGGCTGTTTGTTGTGGTTTTCTGTTTTTCGGCGGTGGGTGTTCTTTGCGGCATGGGCGGCTTCGGGCTGGTCGGGTGGGAGGTCGTGGAGGTAGCTGTGGGTTCGGGAGGTGTTCTATCAGTGCGCCCAGCCCAAGGTGGCGGGCTGGGCGTCGTCGATGGTTCGCCATGGTCCTTGGTTGGGGCGTCTGGTCTGCTCGGTCTTGTGGAGGGCGTTGACTGTTTCGGCGAGGGTGTTGTCGTATGAGTCGCCGGCCGATCCGATGGAGGGGGCTGCGCCGGTCTCGTCGGGGCGCTCTGCGTGGCGGATGCTGGTGAGCTGGCTGCCGGCGTCGGTGTGGGCGACGAGGCCTTGGAGGCGGGCGCCCCGGCTCCAGCGGGCCATCTCCAGGGCGTCGAGCACCATCTGGGTGCGCATGTTGGATGCGACTCTCCAGCCGACGGTGCGGCGGCTGAAGGCGTCGACGGCAAAGCACGCGTAGGCCACGCCGGGCCAGGTGGGGACACAGGTCAAGCCGGCGGCCCGCAGCCGGTTCGGGGCGTCGGCGGCGAAGTCCCGTTCGACCGAGTCCTCTGGGCGGGGCGCGGCAGGGCCGGGCCGGGTGGCGCGCAACCGCTTTTCCCGCCTCACGCCCCGGATCCCCAGCTGGCGCGTGAGCCGGGCGGTTTGGTCGCGTCCGATGTCGTGACCGGCGCGCCGGGCCGCCACCCAGAGCCTGCGCGCCCCGTAGACCGAGTAGTTGGCCTGCCACAGCCCCAACAGCACCGGCATCATCTCAGCGTCGCGCTTGGACCGGGCCGACGGCGGGCGCCGCTTGGCCGACCAGCAAGCCGAGGGGGCCGCCCGCAGCGCAGCGCAGACGGGCTCGACCCCGAACTCTGAGCGGTTCGCGTCGACGAAGCGCACGGTCACCGCTGTCGGCGGTCGGGCTCCGCCCCGAAAAAAACCGCGGCCCTCTGCAAAATCCCGTTCGCGCTGCGAAGCTCCCGGTTCTCCTGGCGCAACCGCTTCAGCTCCGCGCTCTCCGAGGTGGTCACCCCCGCCCCGGCGCCGGCGCCGACCTCGGCCTGAGCCGCCCAGCGGCGCAACGACCCCACCCCGCAGCCCAACTGACGGGCCACCCTGGCGATCATCCCAGCCGAACCGCCCAACTCCTCGCGCAGCGCGAACACCATCCGCACCGCATGCTGCTTCTGCCCAGCCGAATAACGCCTCGAAGTCGGCGCCGGCCCTGTCCCTGAATCCATAGGTCCCATACTTGCTCCAATCCTTGGAGCCAGCGCGAAACCCAGGGCGAATCAGGCTTCGGCGTGTTCGGGTTAGCAGTGATAGCTGTACACGTCGATGCTGGTACCTGGCTGATGGACGACGTAGCCCACGACTACGTCACCGGAGTACTCACCGGCTCCAAACCCACCCTCCTCACCCCCGAAGCCGACGCCCGTATCCGAGAAACCTTTCCCATCCACCTCGCCCCCATCCGCTGACGGCAGCTAACACCCAATATATTGGGTAATCAGTAACCAATATATTGGGCTATGCTGTTGGTATGAGTCTGATGGATGCCGGGTCGTACTTGCCGCGGCTGCTCGACGGCAAGCTGCGGGATACCTTGCGATATTCCCCGGCGGTCGTCATCGAGGGTCCGCGGGGGTGCGGCAAGACCACAACGGGCAGTCAGGCGTCGTCGTCGATGTTGGCGATGGACGAAGTGGAGGTGGCCGACGGGTCGCCGGGTGCATTGCGAAGCTTGCTGGACCAGGCCCCACCACTGCTGGTCGACGAGTGGCAGGTGGCCCCGGCGTTGTGGAACGCAGTGCGGCGGGAGTGCGACCGGCGCGGGGGCGCACCCGGTCAGTTCATCCTGACAGGATCATCGACGCTGCCCGACAACCCGATACGCCATTCGGGTGCAGGCAGGCTCGCACCATTGCGCTTACGGACGTTCTCTTCTTACGAGAGCGGCACATCCAATGGTGCGGTGTCGTTGGGCGCACTGCTGCGCGGGGAGCCAGTGGACACGGTTGCCGATTTGGCATTGTCGCGGCTGGAGTTGGCCGAGGCGATCTGCCGAGGGGGTTGGCCGGCTTCACTGCGGATGCCGTTGAAGCAGGCTCTGCGGTACGTAGAAAGCTATGTGGACGCCATGTGCGGCATCGATATCCGGCGTACCGCTGACACGCCCGCCTACCGCAGCACCGAAACTGCCCGGCTGGTGTTGCGATCTCTTGCCCGCAACATTGGCACCGCCGCTTCGGTTAGCGCGCTGGCTCGTGACACAGCCGCTGGCGAACCGATATCCCCGCTGAACCGCAAGACGCTCCCAGCATTTTTGGATGCCTTCGAGAGAGTCTTCCTGCGCGAGGACTGCTGGCCGTGGGGCTTCCAGCCCGTATCCAAACAGGCCATGCGGGCCACGCCCAAGCGCTTCCTGGCCGACCCGTCGGCCGCTGCCGCCGTGCTGCGGGTCGGTCCCCATCGTCTGGTGGAGGAGTCTGATTTCATGGGCGGCGTCTTTGAGGCGCTCGTTATGCGCGACTTGCGGGCCTACGCAGATGCCAACGATGCCGAGGTGCGCTTCTACGCAGAGAGCGGCTTCGAGGTGGACGCAGTCGTGGAAGATCGGGATGGAAGGTGGGTGGCCGTCGAGATCAAGCTGACATGCAACGACATCACCCTCGACAAGGCCAAGCGGGCCTTGAAACTGCTCGCCCAGCGCACGCAGGAAGCCGGCAAGCGACCGCCTTCCAAGTTGGCGGCAGTGTTCGGGGTGAACGCGCCCGGCGAGCACACCGCCCTGCGTATCGCACGAGAAGAAGACGGCATCGCTCTAGTGCCGGTAGCGGCGCTCGGCCCTTGAACTGTTCGGGATGTGATGTCGGGCCGGTAGGGTCGTTGGATGGCCTGGGATTTTTCTACTGACCCTGAGTTTAAAGATCACCTGGATTGGCTCACCGAGCTGATGCACACGGAGATCGAGCCGCTGGATCACTACTTCCGGGGGCGGTCGCCGTTTGACAAGTCTGACGATGAGGTGCAGTCGCAACTGCGCCGCATCCAGCAGAAGGTGAAGGACCGAGGGCTGTGGGCCTGCCACCTCAAGCCCGAGATGGGGGGCATGGGGTTCGGCCAGGTGCAGCTGGCGCTGATGAACGAGATCTTGGGCCGCTCCACCTTCGGCCCCTCCGCGTTCGGCAGCCAGGCGCCTGATTCGGGCAATGCCGAGATTCTGGCCCATTACGCCAACGACGAGCAGAAGGAGAAGTACCTCAAGCCGCTCTTGGCCGGGGAGATCTCCACCTGCTACTCCATGACCGAGCCCCAGGGCGGGTCCGATCCCAATCACTTCACCTGCACCGCTCATCGCGACGGCGACGAGTGGGTGATCAACGGAGAGAAGTGGTTCGCCTCCAACTACCCGCGGGCTGAGTTCCTCATCGTCATGCTCATCACCAACCCCGATGTGTCGGTATACCGGGGATCGTCCATGATGCTGGTGCCCCACGACGCCCCCGGCCTGGAGTTGGTTCGCAACGTCGGGGTGGGCGGCGAGCGCCGGGATCACCGCTCCCACAGCTACCTGCGGTTCAACGAGTGCCGGGTTCCGATCGAGAACCTCATGGGCGAGGAGGGGGCCGGGTTCAAGATCGCCCAGACCCGCCTGGGCGGGGGCCGGGTACACCACGCCATGCGCTCGGTGGGCACGGCGAAGAAGGCGTTCGACATGATGTGCGAGCGGGCCCTCAGCCGGGAGACCAAGGGGTCGCTGTTGGCCGAGAAGCAGGCGGTGCAGCACATGATCGCCGACTCGTGGATCCAGATCGAGCAGTTCCGCTTGCAGGTGCTGCACGCCGCCTGGCAGATCGACAAGTCCGACACCTCCAAGGCCCGCCTGTACATCGCTGGGGTGAAGGTGGCCACCCCCCGGGTGCTGATGGACGTGGTCTTCCGCTCCATGCAGATCCACGGCTCGCTGGGCATGTCCAACGAGACGCCGCTGGCCAACATGTGGATGATGGCCCCCACCTTCGGGGTGGCCGACGGCCCCACCGAGGTCCACAAAGACACCATCGCCAAGCAGGTGCTCAAAGACTACCGCCCCTCCGAGGGCTTGTTCCCCACCGAGCACCTCCCCGCCAAGATCGAGTGGGCCACCCAAGTTATGGCCGAGCGCATCGAAGAGGAGTTGCTGAACGCCTGAGTTGGGCAGTCAAAAGGATGTCTTTGCAACCCTAGGGGAGTCTTTTTAAAAGCAGGTCGCTTTTTGCTCACAGACTGTCATAGTCCACGATCAAGTCGCCGTCGGGGATCGACTGGCAGGTGAGGATGAACCCCTCTTCCACCTCGTCGGGCTCCAGCGCCCTGTTGGTTCGCATGGTGGCGCTTCCCTCTCTGAGGAAGGCCATGCAGGTTGCGCAGTTGCCCGCCTCGCAGGAGAACGGTGGGCTGAGCCCGGCTCTCCGGGCCGACCCCAGCACCGTGTCACCCTCCACGTAGCTTGTGGTGTGACGCCTACCCCTGAAAATGATGGTCAAGCTGATGGGTTTGCTCACCGGGTTGATGCCCCCTCGGCCAGAGCCTTCTGGCGGCCGATTGAACAGTATGCGCCATAGAGGGCGACCACCTCCATCGGGCTGCCGATGTCGGCCGTGGTCATGGCGAAAGCGTAGCGGGCGAGCAGCAGTTCGATTTCCATCAGGTCTGCCATCGGCGCTTCGCCGATGGATTCTCTTGTTCTGGAACGGGATGCTCGTTGTCAATCGGCATGGTACCCTCAGGGCGCGAAAGCGCTATAGAGCCGCTTGAGGATTATCTCAACTGAGCCCCGTTAGGAGCAGGAGCATGACGGCAACAGACGCCACCGACCTCTATTACGATCCCTACGATTTCGAGATCGACTGCAATCCGCATCCGCTGTGGAGGCGGATGCGTGACGAGTGCCCGTTGTACTACAACGAGAACTACGATTTTTGGGCGCTGAGCCGCTGGGAAGATGTGGAGGCTGGACTCAAAGACCACAAGCGCCTGCTCTCAGGGCGCGGGACTCTTCTGGAGTTAATCAAGTCCGGGGTGGAGATGCCTCCCGGAATGATCCTGTTCGACGATCCGCCCCGCCACACGGTGTACCGGAGCCTCTTGGCCAGAGTCTTCACCCCCAAGCAGATGACGGCCATCGAACCGCAGGCGCGCAAGTTCTGCGCCGAAGCACTCGACGCTCTCGAAGGCGCCGAGAGCTTCGATGTGATCGAGTGCTTGGGCTCGCAGCTGCCCATGCGGGTTATCGGGATGCTGCTCGGCGTTCCCGAGTCCGACCAGCAGGCACTCCACGACCTGGTCACATCCGGGTTGCGGCTCGAATCCGGCGAGATGGGCATCGGCCAGGCCTCTGACAAGGCTGTGGGCAACATGGCCGATACCGCCGCTGAGGGGAACTTCGGCGATTACATCGACTGGCGGATGGAGAATCCCTCAGACGATGTGATGACGCAGCTCATCCACGCCGAATTCGAGGACCATCACGGGGTTGTGCGCCGTCTCACCCGAGAGGAGATCCTCAGCTATACGGGCCTTTTGTCGGGGGCTGGCAATGAGACCTCCGCCAAACTGATCGGCTGGACATTGCTTCTGATGGGCATTAATCCCGACCAGCGCCGCCAAGTGGTTGCCGATCCTGGACTCATCCACAACACCATCGAGGAGTCGCTGCGCTTTGAGGCCCCGTCGCCGGTTCAGGCCCGCTATGTGGGCGAGGATGTGGAGTATTGCGGGACGACCGTGCCCGAGGGCAGCGCGATATTGCTGCTGAACGGGTCGGCCAACCGCGACCACCGAAAGTGGGGCGACACCGCCGACGTCTTCGATGTCAATCGTCGCATCGGCCACCACTTGTCGTTCGGCTACGGCATCCACTTCTGCCTGGGGGCGGCGCTGGCCCGTCTGGAGGGCCGGGTGGCGCTCGAGGAGATGCTCAAGCGCTTCCCAGATTGGTCGGTGGACCTCGACCGATCCGAGCAGGCCCACACCTCCACAGTGAGGGGCTGGGAAAAGCTGACCCTGGTTATCGGCTGAGCCCCCGCCGCGCTTTCCCCGCCCGACGGCGGGCTAGTGGTGTGTCTTGGGTTTATTCGCGCGTGTCCTGCTAGGCATCGACGCCC
>JAPPMA010000089.1 GCA_028819295.1 bacterium
TGACCACTGGTGTGGGCTTGCTTGAGGGGCCACACGACCGGTACGAGTCGTTCGTCGAGCGTCTCGCCGACGCCGATGCTGCGGCCATCGGGTTCGGCACAGGCATGAGCCATCCATTTGTTCCTCCCCAAATGCTGGTGGCTGCAAGCCGCCGCGCGATGCCGCTCATTGAGGTCCCCTATGAGACTCCGTTCACTGAGATCTCACGTGTGGTCGCAGAAGCGGTCATCGCTGAACGGTACGAGTTGCTTCGCCAGGGCCTTGCGATACACGAAGACCTGTCCTCGGTACTTCTTCGAGGCGACGGGCTGCCCATGATGATCCGACATCTTCATCGACTAGTCAGCGGGCCGGCGGCGGTCATCGATTCCCATGGCCGAGTACTAGCCAGCGAGCCCCATTCAGCCTTCTGGCCGATTGAAGAAATCCTGCACGTGCGCCGACAGGGGAAGGAAGAGAAGTCAAGCGAACTCACCGTCGCTCCGATCGAGGTGGCAGGCGACCTCGTGGCATTCCTCTGTGTTCGTGCTGCCGACCCGACGTTCGACCTCCATGCCATTCCCTATGCGACGACCCTCATCGCTCTGGAATTCTCCCGTCGCCAAGCAGAGTTGACCGGACGCAGAGAGCTCGTCGGCCAGGTCGTATCCGATCTCCTCGGGCAGCGAATACCGGATCGCGATGCGGTCAGACGGCTTGAAGCATTCGGGGTCAACCTCGAAAGACCGACAACTGTCGTAGCTGCGGCCCTACTCAGACCCGACCAGCGGATCCGTACTCTGCCTTGGGGGCCTCAGGACCTCATCAGCAGCGACCAGGGTCCCACGGTCAGCGCCCTGGTAGGAGACGAGCTCATATCGGTCCTTCCGTCCGACAAGCCAGTCCATCAATTCGCCCAAGCCACCCGAGAGAGGCTGGCCGCAATCGACCCCGACGTCCGGATAGGCATCGGAGGGTCGCACACAGGTGCCAACGGGTTCCGCCTCAGCTACTTCGAGTCTAAAGAGGCGCTCACACACGGCCCTGGCGTCAGCGAGTGCGAACCGCTCAATCTCTCAACGCTCCTCCTAGTCAACCGCGAGCTGCCGATCAGCGAAATGGCAGAGAACCTTCTCGAGCCGATAATCAATCACGATCGCGAAAAGGGGTCTGACCTACTCAGGACATTGTCCGTTTATCTCGATGTCTCGGCCTCAGCTTCAGATGCTTCTCGCAAACTCCACCTGCACCGAAACTCCTTGCGCTATCGGTTGGCCCAAATCGAACGGCTCACCGGCCATGATCTGTCCCAGTTCAATGATCGAGTTCAATTGTGGATCGCCCTCAGAGCACTCGAAGTAGACGGCAGCACACTCTCCTAGCTAGCACCAACTCTGTGAACCTCCCCGGGTTTCACATCCAGTCCGTTCACGATGGTGTCACGCTTCGCCTTCCCGGAGATCCCTAATGAAAGCAGTAAGGTTTGAGGCCATCGCTTTCATCATGTCCTGACCCGGTCGAAGCACGACTTCGGCTGTCACGTCGGCAGCCGTTATCCCCAGCACCGTTGCCACGGCTATGAGAGTCTGCAAGGACCAGCGACTCCCAGCGGTTGACCTTCGGTCATACCGCCATCGGCCGATAACGGGCGTAACCGCACCCTCGAATGCCTCCCCCGACAGGCTCCCAGCAACCGTGCTGTTCATCAGCGCCCTAACGAGGCGGGCATGGGAGAGCCACGGCACGAAGGGCACTTCGTCGCCCCATTCGAGTATGCGACGGCCCTCCAGAGCCATCAAGGCCAGATGGTCGTCGATTATCTGCAAGACAACGGCGGCGGCTACAGCTTGAAGTCGTCAGTGGTCCCGTAGCTGAACGCCGGGTCGCCAGCGAACAGGCGGTCGCACAGTTCGTCGTACTCCTCGCCGACCATCGCGAACACCTTGCGAGAGGACTCGTCAACCCAGTCCATTGGAGGCTCCTGGGCGACTATCCCAGTATCTTCAGAGACGACGAGGACGATGCCCCGCACCTCCTTAATCATGCTTAATCATGGACTCGGGCATGGCCTTGATCGAAATGGCGATCTCGTGGTCGTCGGAAGAGAATATGGCATCGTCTTCTCGGCGGCGCCACCCAAGCCAGCCCGAAAAGGCTGCAAACTCTGACCCAGGCAGGGCGACTAGCGCCTTTCTCAACAAGGACACCACGCGGGTTCGTGCCTAGGTTGTTCTAGCAGACTTCGCCGCCGTATTGGCCTCCGTACGGTTGCTGAGATAGCCCCCATCGCCCCCATGGCCGCGATTCGGCTAGGCACCCAGGAGTTCATTGCGGGGCCTTAGCCGCAGAGAGGGGCTCTTGGCCAAAGCAGGCTCGCCGACTGGCGGCGAGTCCGGAGAGCGGTCGATTCAGCAGGGGAGTGCTTCTGGGGGTTCTCGGTTGTTGTCAGCTGGTTCCATTTGTTCCGTATTTCCCCAGCTTATCGACTGTTTTTGTCGATTGGTGATGGTATGCTGTTGTCAGCAGTTTTCGAGCTATCCCCCAGAAAGTGGGGGATAGATTGGGGATAGGATGCCGTTGCTCGCAGCCGCCGAAGTCAAGAACGCCGGTCCGGGAAAGCACCAAGACGGGCAGGGGCTGTTTCTGAGGGTGTACGAATCCGGGGCCAAATGCTGGGTCTTGCGTCTCACTGTGGACAGGCGCCGCCGGGAAATCGGCTTAGGAGGCTGGCCAGAGGTGAGCCTGGCCGACGCTCGCAGGAAGACCCTTGAGCACCGCGCCGCGGTAGCTGGGGGACGTGACATTCTCGCCGAGAAGCGCCGAGCCCGTGTGCCGACGTTCCGAGAGGCAGCGAAGTCAGTGCATGAAGCACACCGGCCGCGGTGGCGAAGCGACCGGCATGCTGCAAATTGGTGGGCGTCGCTGGAAAAGCACGCTTTTCCCGAGATCGGAAACATGAGGGTGGATCGCGTCAACCAGTCCGACGTTCTTCGCGTTCTTACTCCGATATGGACCACCCGGCCAGAGGTGGCCAGAAAGACGCGCCAGCGCATCCGCACCATCCTGCGTTGGGCGATGGCCCACGGTTACGTGCAGTTCAACATGGCTGGCGAGGTAATCGAAGGTGCTCTGCCGCCAATGCCCAGCGTGAAGTCCCACTTCCGGTCCCTGCCCTATTCCAAAGTCGCAGAAGCCCTCGCAGTGGTGGAGGAATCCGGGGCGTCGCCGTCGGCCAAGCTGTGTCTGCGGTTTGTGGTGTTGACCGCGGCCCGCTCGGGCGAGGCCCGCAACGCGACATGGGACGAGATCGACTTCGAGACCTGCGAGTGGAAGATACCGGCTGAGAGGATGAAGGCTGCTTCCGAGCATCGGGTGCCACTCAGCGAAGCCGCCATGGACGTGCTGGACCGGGCCAAAGCCTGTCATGACGGCAGCGATCTGGTGTTCCCGTCGCCGCTCAAGCCGGGCAGGCCGTTGTCGGATATGACGCTGACGAAGATCCTTCGCGATGTCGGGTTGTCCGACCGGGCCACTGTTCACGGCTTCCGGGCCAGTTTCAGGACGTGGGCGTTGGAGGAGACAGACGCGCCCTGGGCGGTGGCTGAGGCTGCGTTGGCGCATAGTCTGGGCGATTCGGTGCAACAGGCCTATATCCGTGGCGATGCCTACGATAAGCGCCGCAAGCTGATGGACCAGTGGGCGGACTATCTTGACCGGTTGTAGGACCTCGGTGACGGTAGGCTGCTGGAACTAGGACTTCGACCTGGAGTCGTCCACGCACGGATACGGACCCTCAAATCACTCTGGTCCCAGTTTCGTCGCGTAGAGCCGGTTACTGGCCCGGCTGTACTGGAGGGGTCAGAAAGAGCTCGAGTATTTCTGACGCGCTTTGCTTGGCTTGCAGCAAGACGAAGAGCTTTTGATCTTGGCCTTCGCCAATCACGATCCAGTTTGGGATTGCGTGCTCAGATGCTTTCTGCTGCGAGTACTCGCGTGCTTCACGGCGAACGGTCGCTGGATGGTAGCGATGGTCAGCACAGAGGGTGATTCCGAGGCGGCCATCGAACAGTTGGGTCGTGTTCGACCACCCCTGTGAGTCAACTCTCGACCGAATCCTCTCGACACCGTCGGCCCACAAGTTCCTCGACTCATCGTCGCCTTCTAGGAGAGCAATAGACGCAATCAGCCAATTTCTTGGCCTTTCCCTCGCTAGACGGCGCAGAAGCAGGTTCAGTGACCTGGGGATCGTCTGGCTGGGCTTTGGCGCAGGGTTCCTCGTGCGGATTCCTTGCCGTGTGAAATACCAGGCATCGATATCTTCTGTATGACTCAACAGCGTGAGTCCTGTGAGCGCGTCCTCGCCCTCGAAGAATGAGTCTAAATAGAGTCCCTCGGCAATGTAGCTGCCCACCCAGTCTAATTCATCATGGGTCTCAATTCGGCCGTCTCGTTCAAGACGCTGGCGACGAACCAAGTAGTGGGCCAACGATGCGCCTTCGAGCAGATCTGCTACAGCCATGAGATCGGTCAGCGACAGTATCCACGGGACCGACCGGTCGGTTGGCAGGATTTCAAGCCCTTGCAGCCCATGTGCCTGAGTAGCCCAAGTAGTCACTTCGTCCAAGGTGACGATCACCTCAATTTGCAGAGGCCGGGATAGCGCCCGAACGACATCATCGGCGAATCCCACCCCCGAAAAGGGGTCTTGTTCTAGCGTATGGGCGAGCCGAGCGTGCTGCTCAGCTGCTTCGCCAACGAGCTCGCCCAGTTCTTCGAGCATGCGCTTTGGAGCACCCCTTCTGGCGGGAGCAGTGATGCGGCCAGCCTTGCATTGCACCCGCAACGCCATGTCGCCCCAGTCCACCAGCCCGTCAAGCTCTCCCTGTTTGGCTCCCGAACGCCACTCAAGCTCGGTCCAGGAACGAGAGCCCGGGACCGACTCGGCCAGGATCCTCGTGGCTTCGTCCTCGACGAACCTACCCCTGTGCCGGATGTACTTGCCCCAAGCACTCCTATCCTTGCTGAGCAGATCCTCCATCCTCGGCCGAATTGCGTCCAGCATTGTGTGCGGAACCGGTATCAGGTATCCATCCGCAACCTTCAACACGGGCATGGTCGTCAACGGATGTGCGCCAGATGGCAATTCATGGTGCCTTGATTCGAATACTGTCGGCTCGCAAGCAAAGACCTCCAAGAATGACTTCACTACCTCGTGAGGGAGACCGGTCAAGTCGGAAACTTCCTGTGCTGTGAACACAGCCAGCGACCGGGCATCCGCGAAGATCCATGCCTGCACCATGACTGCGATGTAGTCCTTCGCCTCGTTCGGCGGGAGCTTCAGAACCTGGTCAGGGAAAAACTCGCTGGAGCCGGACCTCCTGGCGCGCTTGAGCTCGCGGTTCAATTCTGCGTAGTGCTCCGGCGCCTGGGCGGCTCGCTCGCTTACTCGGCGTGCGATCAGTTCCGCTACGCCGGAGTGGATGGTCAACGCATTCCCGGCCGTGAATCCGAGGACCCGTTCACAGAGATCATCAAGGGGCGCAAAGCATCCAGTCATCACCCGTTCGAGGTGCTCGGGATAGCCGGTGCCACGCACTCTCAAGGAGTTCATGCGCACCTTGAGCTGATAGTAGGTAATCGGCTCGCGTGGGTCGTCGCCCCTTTCGAGACTGCCGAACATCAGGAGCATGGTGGTGTCAGAAAAGAGCGACCGGACAAGGGCAATGGCGTCAAGAGTCAGATGCGATGCCTCTTCCGGCTGGACCGTAGGCGGGGAATCCATGCCGACCGCCAGGGCCTGGAGTGCCAGGTACTCGATGTGACTCGGCAAACGATCGTCTTCCCACTCTCGATAGGTGTTCGGATCAAAATTGAGGTATATCAGCGACGCCCGAGCCACTAGGTCGGCCGGGCCGACGGCCTGCAAGATCTCAAGCAACCGCTGTCGATTCTCAGAGACTTGCGCCTCGAGGTCCGGTTTGGTGGCAAGTAGCGCATCCCGGAACTCAGCATTTTCCTCGGGAGTGGCGTCATTCTTCATGTGGATCAATCGTCCCCGTCGGGCGATGTGACCTGTGGGTAGGCCCACTATGTCGTCGTAAAGAGGCCGAGTTCCCTGCCTACGGGCCTTCTGCTTTCGCTTCTGCTGCTTCTTCGACGCCATGTCTACCTGGCAAACAGTCTGCCCGCTCTGATCGACAAACCAGGTGGGGATTTACTGAGCCTTCGCTGATCTGCGAGGAGCGTATGAGTGCCCCTGATCTGGGGCAGAAACGGCTTCGGTCCTCGCCTCGGCCTACTTCGCGGGGGTCTGTTAGACGCTCCCTTGTCAAGCGGCGAGTTTGAGGGGTTGTTTTCGGGTGTTTTCGTCGCGCCACATTCGGCGGATGACTCGGTTGGCGAGTTGTCTTTTGTGGGCTCGGCGGGCTTCGCGTCGGGTTTTGCCCTCGGCGGCTTTGCGGGCGAGATAGGCGGTGGCTTCGGGCTGGTGGCGCTGCTGGGTGACAGAGGCTATGTGGAGCACTGAGTTGATGCGGCGGTTGCCCCGGAAGTCGAGCCGGTGTTTGACGGGATCGCCGGTGCCTTCGCCCGATGACAGGGCGACTGCTCCGGTGCCGCACCAGCGGGCGAACTTGGACTCGCGGTCGAACCGGTGGGGGTCGCCGACTTCGCACAGCAGGGTCGCGGCGGACATCGTGCCGATGCCCGGTTCGTCGCGCAGGGTGGTGCCGTGGCGGTCCAACAGCTCGTCGATGAGCCGCTCGAGACGGCGGATCTGCCGGCGTGCGGCGCGGTCGTGGTCGATGAACGCCTGGAGCCATCCGAGGCGGTATGCGCCGGCGGGGGTCGTGGCAGTGTCGGGGTCGATGTCAGCGAGGCGGCGCAGCCGGCCTTCGATCTTGCCGTTGGAGGTGAGCTGGTCGCGGACCTCGGTGGGGAGCTTGGAGATCTGGTCGGCCACGTGGTGCAGCATCAGTGTTCTGGCTGCTACCAGGGCTCTGCGGTGCTCGAGCACGGCCTCGATCTCGGCGACGAGGGGGTCATAGACCTCCAGCGCCTGCACGGGCCCGAGCGTCGGCTCGGCCAACAGCGCCCGTGCCGAGGCGACCGCGTCGACGGCGTCGGTCTTGTCCAGTCGCCGCGAGCGGCGCTGGGCCGCGGACCGCGAAGCCGGGACCTCGCGGGCGTCGAACCCCGCAGCGACCAGCGCGATCGCGACATGCGCCCCCCACTTCGCCGACCCCTCCACGCCGACCCGATTGGCGCCGTGGGCGGCGAGCAGACCGATCGCCGCGCCATAGCCGGCCGCGGCGTTGTCGAAGGTCTCGTGGCAGATCTCGACGCCGTGTTCGTCGACGATACCGACGGTGAATGTGTCCTGGTGGGGATCGATGCCCCCGACTGGAAATGACATGATGTGCTCCTGCTGGAAGTGATGCTCCGGTGGTCCGGGATCGGCAGGGGCGCTTCGTCACAACCGAGTCGAGAAAATCAGGCTCCCTTCAAGACAGGAGCGCTCCTGCCGGCCCCACACTCGACGCGACACATCTGACAACAGGCACAAAGCCAAAATCTTGTGGAGTCACCGCCGAGCGCAGGACCGGACCGTAACCCCCAGGCCGAGGGCCCCGGCAACCACAACAATGACACCCGGGAATTTTGTGTATCGGGCGTGATCTGAGGGTCCGCGGCCGGGCGCTGCGGGCCGGGAAGGGTCATGTCTGCGACTGATCAGAATGTGCCGGCTGCGCCGGCGAGCAGCGAGGTCGCCGGTGGGGCGGCGGTGCAGGACTGAGCCGGGCTGTTGGTCGAGCGTGCCCGCGCCGAGGGCGTGGAGCTGACCGGCGACGGCGGCCTGTTGACCGGGCTGGTGCGCCAGGTTCTCCAGACCGGGCTGGAGGTCGAGATGGCCGACCACCTGGGCTATGAGCGCCACGCTCCGGAGGGCCGCGGGTCGGGGAACTCGCGCAACGGCTCGTCGCCCAAGCGGGCCGCCGCCGAGATCGGCGAGATCGATCTGCGGGTGCCCCGCGACAGGGCGGGCACGTTCGAGCCCGTCACGGTGCCTGAGCACCAGCGCCGCTTGGACGGCCTGTCGGGCAACGTGATCTCGCTGTATGCCAAGGGGCTCACCACCGGTGAGATCCAGGCGCACCTAGATGGTTAGTTCCAAGGGGTTAGTGGTCGTAGGTGGTGAGTGAGCGTGCTGGGCCGGGTTGGTGTGTGGTCTGGTTGTGCCAGATGGCGGCGGTTGGGGCCAGGATGCGGGTGAGGATGCGCACGGCGACGCCTGCGCGGGTGCGGCCGCGGTGGCGTTCGAGGCTGAGCTGGGTTTTGGGGGTGTTGTTCACTGATTCGATGATTTGGCGCAGCGGCCGCGGGAACCGGGCGCCGGGGCGGCTGGGTTCTTTTTTGGTGGCGGGCCGGATCACGGTGATGCCGGCTTGGGCGAGCCGGGCCTCGAACTGGGCGGAGCGGTAGCCCTTGCCGGCGATGAGGGTCTGTCCCGGGCGTGCCAGCCCGGCGCTGGCGATCATGTCTGCGCAGATCTCGCGTTCGTCGGCTTTGGCGCCGGCGGGCGCGAACGCCGCCGGCAGTCCCGCTGGTGTGGTGAGCAGGTGGAGCCGCAGGCCCCAGAACCACCGCGAACGCGACGCGCTGTACCCGTATTGGGCCCATCCCGCCAGCTCGGAGCGCCTTCGGGTCTGCCGGGAGCGGCCGCACCCGATCGGGGTGGAATCGGCCAGCCACACGTCGTCGCTCCAACACGGGCACTCGCAGGCGAGGCGCTCGACCACGCGGGCGATCATCTCGCCGCTGCGGCGCAGCCGCTTGTTGCAGCCGTCGCGGTTGGGCAAATACGGGAACCACGGCCGCAGGTGCGCCTTGGCGTAGCACACGAACCGCGACTCGCTGTCGAACCCCAACAGAGCCGAGACCACCGCCAAGGCGACCAGCCCCGCATCGGCCAGCTCGGGCTTGATGCCCACCGCGGGCCGCTGGGGCGCCCACCCGGGATTCTCGGCCAACAGATCATCAATCCTCACATACAGTGCAGTCGCGAGGGTGTCCAAGCGCGGGTTCATGCCGAAGTCCTCCAAGTCCAAGGCGTTGATTCACACCCCAAGCTTGGACACCCTCAACACACGCCAAACGGACCCCACCCCTTGGAACTAACCGTCTAGCCCAGCGCGACGACATCCATCGCCGCCTAGCCGAAGCCAATGCAAGCGCCATCGCCGCAGAACGAGAGCTGATCCAACTCGCAGCCAGCGATCTGCCCTTGACCCTTGTGCCGAATCTGCTCAAACAGGTTGCATCCGCCGGAGAGCAGCGCGAGGCGTCCCACCTGGCACAGCAGATGCGCTCAGAGATGTCCATACGGGACGACCGGATCACAGGGCTGCTTGCCGCAGCCCTCGGATTCGGCCAAAAGGAAACGCGATTGGCACGCGATGTGCTTCGAACCGACCTGGAGTCAGTAGCGCAACCTGCCGAGCCCGCCTTCTCGCCGTCACTCGAATGCGCTGACGTAGCACGCAGCCTGCTGAATCTCCGCTCGGTAGAGCTGCAAAAGAGCGCGAAGCGCTTGGCGAAACAACTCGAGGACCTCAATTCCGAAATCGAACACCTAGAAGGCGTGCTATCGGCAGTGCCCGACACTGACAGCATCGCGCCAAGCGTCCAGCAGGTCGCCACCGCCGAAGCCGAACTCCGTGCTGCCGAAAAGTCAGTAGAGAAAGCGCGGCTCGCTCTGGGCGGTGCTGAGCGGCGCGCCGACCAAGCCCAGCGGGAACTCAACGCCGTGGCCCACGAGATGCTTGACGCGGGCGCCAAAGACAACAACACCGCTCGAGTAGCCCGCGAGGTCGCAGCCGCTGACGAAGTGCTCGCAGAGTTCGCCCAGCACATGATCGGCAAGCACCTGGGCAGGATCACCGACGAAATCAACACCGCACTGGCAACGCTGCTCCGCAAACAGAAACTCGTGTCTCGGGTCGACATCAACCCCGACGACCTGGCCATCACCCTCCTCAACCCTCAACAGGAACCAGTCGATGCCCGAAGGCTGAGCGCCGGTGAGCGCCAAATGATGGCAACCGCTGTTCTGTGGGGCCTGTCGCGAAGCACCGGCATGGCGCTGCCGACAGTTATCGACACCCCAGTGGGCAGGCTTGACCGGTCGCACAGAAAGAACCTGATCCGACGCTACTTTCCCAAGGCCTCGCGCCAAGTGGTCCTGCTATCCACCGACGAGGAGATAGTCGGCGACCACCTCCAACTCCTTCGACCGCACATCGGCGTCGCGCAAAGCCTGGACTTCGACGAGGCCGACGCCTCCACCACCGTCATGATGGGCTACTTCGATGAGTAGGAACTCAATCGTCGACGCCGTCCGAGTAGACGAACGAGCCAAAACCCAGCTCATGACCCTCAAACGGCGAACCGGGATCAAGAACTGGAACGTGCTCTGCCGCTGGGCGCTGTGCACATCCCTGGCCGAGCCCTCCATACCCGCCGACCAACACATCGGCACGCTGTCAAACGTCGAGATGTCCTGGTCCACCTTCGGCGGGCCCTCAGCCGACCTGTACACAGCCATCATCCAGGCCCGATGCGAAGCCGACGGCATCCCCCAAACCCCCGACAACATGGCCAAACAATTCCGCCTCCACCTCCACCGCGGCATCACCTACCTGGTCGGAACCGAAGACACCAAAACACTGAGCGGCTTGATCGCACTAGCAGCACACCCATAACCCGCATAGCGGCCCTGCTGCGCTCCGCACCAGAAGAGTTTGTGAGTCTGCCGCTTCGGTTGGGTTCATTGGCGACTGGCTGGCGTCGGGCAGGGAGACGGGGCAGGACGTGGTTGCCTGAGCTTGTCAGACATCATTTTGGATTCTCCTCGGGTGACAGGAGTGGGCCGAAGGGTTTCTGGGACTTCTTTCGACTACGGGCGGCAGATATTCGGCGCATTCGCTGGTGTGCGAGCCTGTGTGCCTCTTCCAGGTTGAGCGTGACTGTTTTCGTTCGCATGGCCCGGAGGCACACTGGGCTGTTTGCGTGTTTCAGCCTGTCATTCCAGTCGGAGATGTTCTTGAACGCCAGCAGCACCAGGTCTTCGCGTCGGAATTGGCGGCCTCTCGGGTCAATCCAGATGACTGATTGCTGGTGTTCGGCGCACAGCAAGATCATGTCGTGGTTGGAAGTCACGATCACCTGGTTCGCTTTCTGTGCATAGGAGAGTACCGCCTCATCTGAGGAACCCCGGCTCGGGACATCGGAGTGATGCTTGTTCCCTACATAGGTGGTTTTGAACTGGAGCATTTCCAATGCCGCGGCCACTCTCCAGGGCAGGTTCTCATCGAAAATGAGTCGTATCGAGGGACGCTGCCTGGGCGTTGCCGATTGGGGGCTCACGCCGTCAGGCTGGCCTCATATGCGATGGCGGCTTGTACTTGCTCGGATGAGAGTTGGTAGTCGTCCGACAATTCCTCGATGCCCAGCCCGGCGCGTTGCAGGTCGGCGAGTGTGCCGGTGGGAATCCGAGTGCCGTCGACGCAGGGGGCTCCTGCCTGCACTTCGGGATTCACCCACACTCTTGTGTGCGGCCTCCAGATGGCGGCCATACCCGAATTATTGAACGTGATCGGTTCAAGCAGCGGTTCGACCACGATTTGGAAGGCCTGCTGGCCGCCCATTCCCACATCTACCCAGCTCCCGATGTCGGCGAAGAACCCCCGACCAACCGTGGCCAGTCCCTCATGGGCGAACGGCCTGTGGGTTCCAAGCTCCGAAGCCAGATACTCGGCGCCTCTGGCGATCTCGCTTCGCGGGACCCCCCGCTCCACAAGCTCACCGACCACGCGGAGGCTGAGCAAGTCCCAGAAGCTGAACAGGCCGTCCAGCTCCCCCGACAACAGCGGCACCTTGTCCGCACCTGCTCTGGTCCACCCCTCGACCCGGCCTCTGGTGCGCCTGATGAGACGCGCCACCTCGGCAACGTCGTAGATCCCCCGGCCCAAATAGGAGCCCGCACAGGGAACCGAGAGCGAAGAACCTGCCGTGCCCACAACCCCAGCGTAGCGGCCCCGATGACAGCTAAACCTGCCGCCTTGCGCTACGCCAGAAACCACCCCGCCATTGAGGGTTGTCTTCCAAACCTCGCACAAACAGCCTCCAATAGCCCTCGCCACCACTGTCATGAATGGCCAGGGCTAGTCCAAGGCGATCCCAATGCCGCGTGATCGGTTGACGGGCGGGTGCTCCACGACGTCGTACAGAGCCAGGTGTCCCGTGGCATGTGCCCACACGTCGTCGCCGTGAGACCAGCGCCGCCACTCCTTTTCGTAAGGGACGAAACCCGCGGCCGACATCGCATAGGCGAAGCCGCGGCGCAACGGCCGGACTCGAAGGTCCGCGCCGTGTTGTTCGAATTCGTGGGTGGCGGCGTCTGCTTCGAACGAGTCGTAGTCGGTGCCCAAGGCCAGGGGCTGGTCTAGCCACGACAAGGTGAGATCGACAGCGCCGCCGGTGGTGTGCGGCGGGCGGCACCCGTCGCCGGACACGGGGGCGACAAACCCGCTGTCGGCGGCGCCTGTCCCGTAGTGGCATACCAGCGCCTGCTGCTCAATGGGAGACCGCCATGCGTCCAGTACCACCAACCCGAACCCCGACGGCAGGAGCCGCTCGGCCAACAGCAACCGCTTGGCCACATCAGAGCGCACCATCATTCGTCGGGCCGGCAGAATACCCAGAAGCTCGTAGGCGTCGAGCACGTCGATGTTGCGTACTTCCACCAGAGGCTGTTCCGACCCCGCGCAAGGCTGGCGCGCAGCGGGCAGCCCAAAGGCCGCGGGCAAAGGCGGCACACGCTCGCACCAGCCCAGCCTGTTCATCGGCACGATCTCCGGCGGCATCAAAAGCCCGCCTGCTGTCAACGGCTGCGTGCCGGGCTCGGTTGCTTTGACTACAGCGTTATTCGTCATCGTCCCATCATCCGAGGCCTCACCGGTCGCAACCGGTCGCAACCAAGTTCACGCAGGGAACCACTGGTCTCGAGCGTTCCGAATGGCTCAGGCTCGCTGCTTGGATTTGCCTTGAAGGCACCGAGCGCAAGCTGTTCGTAGATGGCTCTGCGGCTTGTCTGAGCGCCAATGTCCCTGCAAGCTGCCCGATGTTGGGTCAGACTGGCACGACCCTCGCCGCAGAGTTCATGACTGCGAGCAGCGCGCCGATGTCTTCGGGATCTGATGTCAGGACCGTTGCTTCGTCGTATCTCAAAGCGCTGTGCGCGACAACAGCGACTATGGCGTCTACCACATCGGTGGTGCCGGTGCGCCCGCACAGATAGCCAGCAAGTCGCGCCATGTTCTCCTCCAGAGGAATTGGCCTGCATTGCTTGAGCGCCTGGTTGAGCCGCGCCTGTTGGGGAGTGCCGCGCCAGACTTGGCCTATCACCCCGGTGGGGACAAAGAGTTGATCGGAACTGCTGCCAGCGGCGCGGAGTCTCGCCCACGCGGCCCGGCTGTTGTTCTCGAGTCCGATCAGCTCACCGGCGTCCAATACGAAGACCGTCATCCAAAGAGCTGGGCTCGCGCCGCCTCCAGCTCCTCGGCGGTGATCTTTCCGTGCTCGGCCTCCCAGTCGCAGATCACCTCGCCCAGCCTCTCAGAGGAAAGCTCCCTGCCCTCGGCGTCGGCGAGCCATGCCGACAACTCGCACGACAGCGAGTCCCCCGCCTTGGCGACCAACTCGCCCATTCCCGGGGCGTTCTCGGACCCGGCACCGACACCGCTCCCGCTGGCATTCGTCGCCAAGCGCTTGTGTTGCGCCGATGAGTGCCTCACGACCGTTTCCGACTGTCTTTCTGCTGCCGACATTCGCTTCCCTCCAGCCCCAGCCTAGCCCGCGGCTGGCTGGTGCGGCACTTGCGATTGGACACGACAAGAGCTTTCGGTCGCCCTTGCCGAGGGGCGGTCGCCGGTGGCTCGGGGCCTCGCGGCTAGCCACACGTCGATCTCCGAAGCGTGCCACCGAACGGCGCGCCTGCCGACGCGGATCGGCTCAGGGAACAGCCCAGCACGCATGAACCGGCAGATCGAACTGGCAGACAAACAGCACCGCGCCTCCACCTGCCGCCGGGTCAACAAAATCTCATGGCGATCAACAACATTGGTTTCCATGGCCGCCACTATGCGATGCCGCACCGGTCGCAACCGGTCGCAAGCGCAGCGACCGCCGGCCGCAAGCTGAACCTCGCCATCAGTTGCCCAGTTGACCTGGGATTATGTGGAAGGTGGGACTGTAGGCACATCCATTTCGTCGATGTAGAGGATGTCGCATCTGACCTCCAGCCGCGTGACTTCTCCCGCCTTTGGCAGGAAGGCATCGGCGATGTCGGTGGGGATTGGGATGAAGGTCCGGTCCTTGGTCAGGATGGTGGATGTGACTCTCGGTCCGCCTCCTGCCGTCTCAGCGATGAGACCTGGGCAGAGAATGTCGTAATACAGGCCGAATCGGCCGGAGTGGTGCTGGAAGACAAAGACCACCTTCCTGCCGCCCCACACTATTTCTGTCGCGTGTGGCTGTAGGAAGAATTCTCCCTTCTCGCGTTGGACTCTCGAGCTAAGTGACAGAAAGCATGTGTAGCCGTTGAGGTCTGCTTCATCGCTTGTGAGGATGAGCGCTGTCGTTTCTTCCTCTCGGCGATCGATCGCTGGTCTGGCAGCTAGGGGGTCGGGGAGGTCGTCATCTTCGGTCTGGTCCTCTACGCCGCCAACAATTGACGACAGTGGCACTGTTCCATCAGGGCTAACTTCCACAACCGACCGATTGCTGTCCACCAATTGTCGCGTCGCTTCGGCGAGGGTCAGCCGCCCCGCCTTCAAGTCCTCGAGGATTTCTTCGAGATCCTCCTTGTCGCCCATTTCGTACTCAAACCACTCTCGGTTGGAGCGGAGGTGCCTCAAGAAGGCTTCCGCCCCCTCCCGAGTGCTGCTTGGTACCAGCTTCGATATCCGGGGGAATATCGCTGAGCGCACGAAGTCCTTCACAAAGGCGCCGAACGCGGTGTAGTCGTCGCGGTACAGGGTGAGAAGAGGGGCGACCGTGGTGGAGTCTGGGTCCAGGAATATGACTACCGGAGTACCGGTATCTGTCACAAGAATGGGCAGTTCTCCGGAGATCGAGCCGAATCGAATCTCAGCAGCTAGGAAATAGTCTTCTTCGAGTATCCTGGCGACGCGGATTGCCAGTGCTGAGTGGGAGAAGCTCTGCTCGGCTGGGGCCAGTTCCGCCTTCACTTTGGGCGTGATGTCGACTTCTTTGATGCCCTGCATCGCTAGGTAGCCTTGTTCGCAATCACGCCGCGGTGAGCGGCGCGACAGAACGACGAGGGGCTCGTCTTCGCTGGCGTATGTGGCGATCACCGATGGGTCGTGCCCACCGTAGTACCGGAGTCCACTGCGCTGGACCACGGTTTGGAGGGTTTCGGGATCACCGCTCGGGCGGAAGCCGACCTCCAGTGGGCCGCAGAGGCCATATTGCCCCGTGGCTGCAATCCACTGAAGGACATGCTCGTTTGAGAAGGATTCAGGATGACCGGCGGCCACCGGCGAGATCAGGTTGTCGATGGCCGCTAGCAGTTGTTGCAGCAGCTGATTCGAAGATGCGTCCAAGGCCTCGCGTCCTGCCGTCGGCGTGAGGAAGGGCAGGTCAACCACTCCGCCCCACCTGTACAGCGACTGCATGCCCACCGTTGCCAGTCCGAACCCTGAGCGGAGTGTCCGAAGGGCGTTGATGTCTTGCAGCAGAACGATCGCGCCAGGTCTCCCGAGTCCTGTGGCTGTCCTGATGTTGTCGACAACAACGCGGAGTTCTCCCGAAGCCATGCCGATGACCTCTATGTCACCGGAGAGGATTCCCGCCACGGACACATCCGCGAGCCGTTCCACCCAGGCGTGTCTCTCGGATGGGAGCACCCTCCGATGGGTCGAACCGCTGAGAATCTCCCCGTTGAATAAGACCGGGATGTCTACGAACTCGACGAAGTCTTTGAGATACAGGCGTGCATCTTGGACGGACACGCCGCTCTGGGAATTCAGTCGAGCCCGGACCACTGTTCCTGGAGTGCCCGTGGGTTCGGCGGGCGTAACGGAGATGCCCTCAGTATCTGTGGACAGGTCGGTCTTCCGTACTGACGACAAAGTGCGTTCGCCGGAAACTGCTGACTCAGTCTCAACCGAGAGTTCTTCAGCGACACCAAAGTTCGCGAGGGCCCCGATGCCAAACGTGCCCACCACGCCAGCAGCTCGAGCGGCATCTGTGTTCTTGCCGCTCTTGCCCGCGTACCAGAAGTGGGTCTCAACCTCCTCCGCGGTCATCCCGATGCCGTTGTCAGCAACTGTGACGGCCTCATCGCTGACCGTCACCTCGATCTGCGGTTCAAAGCGGTCGTTCGGGATGGCCTCCCTCATGCGCACCGCATCGAAGGCGTTTTGTGTGTTCTCCCGCAGGAGAGCTAGCGGGGACTGATATATCTGATCGGCGAGGAGTTCGAGGATCCGAGAAAACTCAACCTTGAACGCAATTCTTCTCTCAGTTGGGTTCACAACAGCATCCTTGAACCAGCAATGTGAGCGGCGAGATCGTTCGCAATCGCGGGATTGAGCAACCCTGACGACCGTTTGAGCTCTAGCTCTGCTTCGTCGAACCGGTTGGAATCGACCAGCAGTGAGATTGCCCTTATCGCCTCATCTGGGCTTTGCGGAGGACGAATCAAGTCGAGTAGGGCTTCATGTCTCCCGAGGCCTTCCAGGGCCTCGACTTCGATTTTGCGTTTTTGGGATGAATGAGCGGGGCTCACAATCTTCGGCACGAGTTCGAGGGCCTTCTCGAATTCCCCGAGTCTTGTCGCTGTCATCGCCTCGTCCAACAATAGAGTGGCCGTAGGTCTCTCTGGGCGAACAGGCGAGTGCGCCAACTTGAGCGTGATGGATGTCTCTCCCCCAAAATCAGCTCGAGGTGAGCCCAAGAAAACCCCTGCGGGTGACATCGCCCTCACATGGACCTTGACGGACTCACTGTCCGGGTCCACAACAACAATGTTGAACTGGCGGAGTTCGCCAGCCGGGAGCTCGTCGTCGCCCACCGCAAGTGACCCGGCGCCAATAACAGCCATCGACGTCAGGTTGGGCAGACGCAACTCGAATGGTGCGGCCCCTGGGTAGTGCTGGTGTCCGTGGAGACCAAGGCTGAAGCCGTAGTCGATCAGCTTGTGGATGGCGCGCCGGTCCATATAGTCCTGAGCCTGAGGCCCACCGTCTAGGCCGTGGTGCCACACCGCAACCGCGATCGGGGCCGTTGAGGCCGTCAACAGCCTCTGAGACGCGGCCAGCGCCGATCGGTCGATCTCGCCGACGCGGCAGAAGCAATCATTCCCGTACCACGACGCGAATCCCACAACGACCAAACCCAGAGAGCCGTACTCTGCGGCGATGAGATCATTCTCATGGACGGCGGGACCAGACTCCAGCCCCGAGTAGAAGTCGGTTCTAAACCGGCGGAAGTGTTCGAAGCGGGAGTCGTACAACCCGTTGTCCGTGATCTGGTATGCGTGCTGGTCCTCCCAGTCCCAGCGCACCATCGAGTCGGGTCTCAGGGCCTTACGAGCGATTCCTGGCGGACAATCGGAGAGGCGCGTCATCGCACTGCGGGCTCGCCCCCAGTGAACGTCATGGTTCCCCGGGACGATCACGACACGCGTACGGTCGGAGTCAAGGAATTCCGCCGCCAAGCCGTCCAGCAGGTCGCGTGCCTCAGCGTACTGCGCCTCCAAGTCGGAGTCTGGATCGTCAACGGCCATCCCAACTCCTTGAACCAGGTCGCCGCTCACCACAAGCAGATCCGGTCGCGGGATGCCCTCCGACTCCCACCTGGCAGAATCGCTGGACATCGCAGTGAGCAATTCATCGTTGCCGACGCGTGGATCCGCCGTACGGTGAAGGTCAGAGATGTGCAGCAGGGTAGGCACCCCGCGACTGTAGGTGGAGACACCGCAGAGTTCTACTGGCTGTCCCGAGCCGGGCCGCCAACGCCGACGAGTCCCAAGCAAGGCACCCGCAACGCGCGGGGCCAGTGTCACGCCAAGCCACACGCTGGACAGCCCCACCCACATCTTCACTGTTTCAAGGAGGCGAAGGGGTGGGTTCTTGCCCGACCGCAATGCCCCTTCGCTGACTCAAGTCCCTTGTCCTCTTTACCGGTGGGTTCCGTGCTGCCGCTGCACAAATGGGGGATAGATTGGGGGATACAATGACATATTGCGCTCTTGCAGCGTCTCTACCTAGGACTATGCAGAGTGTACGAATCCCGTACGGAGAATCGAACTCCTGAACTATTCACTTCGAGTCAACTGCCCTTCCCTCTGCCTTGCAGATACCAAACACAATGAGACAAACCGTCTATTTATGCGACAAATCGTGGTTTTGTGAGCAATATCTACAAGTTATGCGGCTATCTTTGTCGCATGGCAGCAAAGTCCCTGCTGGGAACGCCATCCACCAGCCCCTTCTCCCCCCACTTCGGCAGAACGCCGCACTCGCTAGTGGTCCGTCGCTGAATTGGTTGGGGCGGTTATTGTGGGGGGATGGGTGTTG
>JAPPMA010000001.1 GCA_028819295.1 bacterium
GCGTACGGCAAGGAGGCGCAACGCCGCGAGGGGCGTCGATGCCTAGCAGGACACGCGCGAATAAACCCAAGACACACCACTAGGCCGTCCACAACTCGATGACTCTGCGACGTGGGGTGGGCGGGGGTAACCTCACCTCGATGGCGGATATGAGGTGCTGGAGGTTGGTGGTGCTGGGCTGCTTGGCCTTTTTGCCCACCGTGGCGGTGGCCAGCAGTGGGCATTCTGATCCGCACCTCGCAGATGAACCACACGCTGAAATTCAACGATCCATCCAACCCGCGAACCGAGACGCCTTCTACACCGTTGATGCGTCGGACTATTGGGAGGAGGCGGCACAAAATCGCCACAATATTGTTGTTGGCAGATGTGGACAGCGAGAACCATTGTGGCCAGACGAGTTCTCTGGCTGTCAGCAGCTACTCAAGCAGGCCGGGGCGGGCAGCCTGGGCGTCAACGCCGAAAAGTCCTGGGAGACGACCCTTGGCGAAGGAATCACGGTTCTCGTTGTAGATTATCCACCTGATTTCACCCACAGCGATCTCGCGGACAACGTAGATCTGTCGCGAAGCCTGGGGCTGACAGGCGCGTACTCTCCTGGTTCGCCCTACTCACACGGCACTGCGATGGCGAGCATAATTGCGGCGCGCGACAACGATGTAGGAATGCGAGGAATTGCACCACGGGCCGACATAATCTGGAAGGGCATTACTTCCTTTGCCGAGCGCTGGTACATAGACAAGAACGATCCAGCCGGTTTGAACGGAGTGCTTCTGTCTTCCGATGCAGCAACCATGCAGGCCGCGGTAATCAACCACAGCTACAGCTCGACCAATCGTTCGAGGCCTTGGAAGGTCAGTGAGACTTGGCGCGAAATACACGAACTGCCAGGCCCGTGCCCTCAAGGCCTTGAGCGACTCTGTGAGAGTTTGCGCCGGGCGGCATCGCGGTACGGCCCCCCCGGGTACTACGGTGCCGGTGAGAACAGAATCTTTGATGCGCTGAGCGAGCGCGGTTTCGGTGGACTCGGCGCCGTCAACGTGGTTAGCGGAGGCAAGACAGAACGGGTACCTGAAATCGGCTATTCGACTCTCAGCGAAGTGCGCAACCATCCGGCTCTCGTCGTGGCGTGTTCAGTAGACGGAAGCGGACGGAGATGGTCGTGGGGCAACACCAGCCTCAGAGGCCCCAACCTCTGGACATGCGCATACGCCGATGGTTCCCTTGAGGCGGCAAACGGCAACAGGTATGCATTCATCCGAGGTGGGGCTTCGAGTCCAGTAACGGCAATGGTGTCGGGAGTTGCGGCCCTCGTGCGCGCCGCGAATCCAGGGCTTACTTGGCGCGATGTGAAGCTCATCTTGGCAGAGACAGCCCAGCACAACGATCCGCAGAGTTCCGGGTGGCAGGAGTCAGGCAAGCGATATTCCGACCCCGATGATCGCTATCGCTATCATCACAGCTACGGGTTTGGCGTTATTGATGCGGGGGCGGCGGTGCAGCTCGCACTTGACTGGATCGCACTGCCCGCATATCTCAAGGAGAGCCAGGCTTCATCAATGACCTCTTCGGTGATTCCCGACGACGGTTCTGAGCTGACGGACACAATCGAAGCGGAATCGAGCATTGACTTCATAGAATACGTTGAAGCGGAAATTGATTTCGCCGCCCCGTGGTTCAGAGATCTGCGGGTGGAACTCGTCTCTCCTTCGGGCACAACTTCGGTGCTCTCAGAATCAATGGACCGCATAAAAAATCCTTATCGCTATGAGTTGGATTGCGACCGCAGAGACATATGCGGTATATCCGGGCCTTTCAGGTTCGGCAGCTCAGTTCATCTGGGAGAGACGGGTTCGGGAACATGGCGGCTGCGGGTGGTCGACGAAAAAGAAAATAACCATGTCAACACGCTGAACTCTTGGAAGCTGAACCTGTTCGGGCACACGAGGGAAGCGGGATTGCCGCTAGCCAGCCGCGACAGCAACCAGCCTGTGATCACGGTGTCTGGCGGTTCGTCCGTAATCGAGGGCGCTCAGGCGAGCTTTACCGTGTCTTCAAGTCCGGCGCCGAATTCGGATTTATCGGTGCGCGTGAAGGTGTCTGATGCGCCAAACGCCGATTTTGTGGATGCACGGAATGAGGGCGTCATGACGGTGACCGTGCCGCCGTCGGGGTCAGTGTCTCTCAATGTGGAGACGGCCGCTGACGGGAATGACGAACCGAGCGGCGATGTAATTGTGAGAGTGCTGCCGGGCGCCGGCTACGGACGAGGGCAGAGCGCCGCGCTGCCGGCGGCAGCGGTGTTTGTTGCCGACGATGACATCACCGCAGTGACGCTATCCGGCGCTGACGGCAGTGTACGCGAGAACAACTCCAAGAAGGTGAAGGTGACGCTGGGACGGTACCTGCAAGCGGGCGAGAAGTTGGCGGTGCCCTTGAGCTTGGCCGGCACCGCCTCGCTTGGCGCCGACTACACGCTGAGCGGCGCCGAGGCAGCAGGGGTCAGCTATCAGAACCTCGACGGTACGAGCCCCACGGTGACTTTCACAGGCCGGTCTCTGCTGGCTGCAACTATCACAGTGGCCGCCGAGGCCGACTGGGTGGAGGACCCCGCGGAAACACTTGACATCGGGCTGGGCAGCCTGGGGGCAACCTCAGGGATCGGCCTCGGGGGCGGCGCTGTTGGCACCGACAGTCTGGCATCGTTCACTATCGTCGACGTGCCGCATCCATTGGACGACGGCACGCCCCCAGTGGTGGGCTTTGACGACGCCCATGCCTCAGAAGGCGACGCGCTGGAGTTCTTGCTGTCGCTTAGCAAGCCGGCAAAAACACCGGTTCGGTTGCTGTACATCACGCTCGAGGCGTCTGCATCCACGAGTGATTTCGCGTTCGCGAACGAATACGTGACATTCGCCCCTGGCGAAACGGAAAAAACTGTCAGCGTGGCGACATTTGCCGACAGCTTGGCCGAGGACGACGAAGCCATGTTCGTGGAGATCGTCGAAGTGGAAGGCGCGGTAGCGGGAACTGCGTTGGGCATCGGCACGATCAGCGACAAAAAGGATTCCCCGCCCGATGAGCCAGAACCTGCGATCCCGGTCGTCACCATCACTGGCGGCAGCACTGTGGCCGAAGGCGATGACGCGAAGTTCACCGTCGTGTCGTCGTCGGCCCCATCAGCAGACCTGGTGGTTGTTGTAGGTGTTGCCGAAACCGGCGACATTCTGGATGCGGGCGGCAGCGGGAGGCGATCGGTCACGATTGCCGCGAGCGCAACGACGGGCGAACTGGCGGTGGGCACCGACGATGACGACCTTGACGAACCCGACGGAGAGGTCCGCGCAACCCTGGTTGCCGCCGACGGCTACACGATCGGCACGCAGTCGTCGGCAAGCGTTGTTGTGTCCGACGACGATGTGCCCGTGGTGACAGTGGCTGCGGGCGAGCCAATAGTCGAGGGCGAGACGGCGATTTTCTCGCTTACGGCTAATCCCGCGCCTGCGTCACCGCTTCCGGTGCGGGTGACGGTCAGCCAGCAAGGCGACTTCTTGCCGGCCGGGGAGTTGGGTTCAAAGACCGTGACCATTCCAGCCGGATCCGGGAGTGTCGCGGTCATGGTGAAATCGCATGCCGTTGGCACGATTGACGACCAGGTTGCAGAAAAAGGCGGTTCTGTTTCGCTCAAGCTGGTGCCTGACGCAGAATACTCTGTGGGCGCCGAGGCGAGCGCGACGCTCACCGTGTCTGACAATGATCTAGCCGCCGTGTCCATTGCCGCACCCAGCTCCAGCGTGATCGAGGGCGAGTCGATCTGGTTCGAGATAATCGCCGACCCGCTGCCGGTTGAGTGGGGTGATATGCGCATCAACGTGGAACTGACGGAATCAGGCGATTTCGGGGCAGCGGCGCCAGGAGTGGTGCCGGGATTTCTGACCGTGTTGCCGAAGGGCCGAACGTTTCTGGAGGTGGAGACGGCCAACGACCTCCTCGCTGAGCCGGACGGTTCGGTGACTGCAAGCATCGTGGGGGGTGACGGTTACGTCGTGGGATCGAGCGCTTCAGCGACGGTGTTGGTCTCCGACAACGATGCAGCGATCGCAGCAGGGCCGGTTGTCGAGGTAAATGCGCTTCGAAACGCCGTCATCGAAGGAGACGCCGCGGAGTTCATGGTGACAGCGGTGCCGGCGCCGAGCGCTCCGCTGACGGTGACCATCGAGGTGACGACCCTGGGAGAGATGAACGATGGCATTGAAACCGGTCGGCGTTCGTTTGCCATCCCCGAGAGCGGCAGCGCCACCATCAGCCTGGCGACCGATGACGACAGCATCCACACCGCAGAGCACGGCACCGCAGCAGTAACGCTGGAGGCGGGCACCGCCTACCGCGTCGGTGCGAGCAACTACTCGCGGGTCTCGGTGTTTGACGACGACGCACCAGGACTCGATTTCTTGCCGGCCGTGTCGATCACAGCTAACGGCGCCGTCAACGAGGGGAGTCCTGCTGAATTCGCTTTGGCAGCCGACAAGGCGGCGCCGTTTGACGTGGCCGTAACGGTGTCGGTGAAGGTGTACGACGGTGAAGGGGTGCTGATGTCGAAAGCGCTGCGCCAAGCGACGATCCCGAGCGGCAGCAGGAGCGCAACACTGACAATTCCGACCACTGACAACGAGGTCGAAGCCACGGGTGACGGAAAGGTCAGCGCTGAGATTGTCCGTGGCGACCGACTGGACTACCGGGTTCGCGACCCGCGTTCGGGAACAGTGACCGTGACTGACGACGAGGGGCCGCTGAAAGTGGCCGTCTCGGAGGCTGCGGCCGTCGAGGGTGAACCGATGGTGTTCACGGTCACGCGCAGCTCCGCGGCCGGCGCTTTGACTGTTTACTACCGGTCGATCAGCCGGTCGGCCAACACCGCAGACTTTCGACAAGCGAACAGCCGATTGCTATTCGGTCCCGGCGAAACCGTCAAAACCATCGAAGTCGAAACCTTCGAGGACAATCTCGCAGAGACGTCCGAGGAGATGGAGATGGTGGTGATGTGGCTGGACGGTAGCCAGCTAGAGAGCCGCCGAGCTACGGGGACGATCACAGACTCGTGACCCGCCAAGGTCAGTTGATCCTGCGCTCCCGATCAGACCAGTAGGGCTCGCGGAGGCGGTATTTCTGGAGTTTGCCGGTGGCGGTGCGGGCCAGTTCGCCGCGGAACTCCACCGTCGTGGGGCACTTGTAGTGGGCCAGGCGGCTTCGGCAGTGCTGAATCAGCTCAGCCTCGGTCGCCGACTCCCCCGGCACCAACACCACCAGGGCCTTCACCGTCTCGCCCCACTTCTGGTCGGGCACGCCGATGACTGCCACCTCGGCCACTGCCTCATGGGCGAATAAGGCGTCTTCCACCTCGATGGAAGACACGTTTTCGCCGCCGGAGATGATCACGTCCTTCTTGCGGTCCGACAGGGCCAGGTAGCCCTCCTCGTCGATGCGGCCGCCGTCTCCGGTGTGGAACCACCCCCCGGCCAGGGCCTCGGCCGAGGCGTCGGGCTGCTCCCAGTATCCCGCCAGCACGTGGTTGCCCCGGGCCAGCACCTCGCCGGAGTCGTCCACCGCCAGCGATATGCCCAGAGCCGGAACGCCCTGGCGCGACAGCTTTGCTGCCCGCTCGGCCGGGCTGAGGTGGTCCCACTCGGCTCGACGGCGGTTGATGGTGAGATAGGGCGCGGTCTCGGTGAGGCCGTAGAGCTGCATGAACTCCCAGCCCAGCTCGGTCTCCATGCGCTCGATGGTGCGGGTGGGCGGGGGTGCGCCGGCCACCGTCATCCGCACCCGGCCCGATCCGGGGATCTCCCCCTCCCAGCTCTGGGCCGCATCCAGCACCGCAGCCACCACCGCGGGCGCCCCGCACAGGTAGGTCACCCCGTGGTGCTCGATCCGGCGCAAGATCTCGGCGCCGTCCACCTTTCGCAGCACGATGTGGCGGGCGCCGGCGCCGCTGATGGCATACGGCATGCCCCACCCGTTGCAGTGGAACATGGGCAGGGTGTGGAGGTACACGTCCCGGTCGCTCACCCCGGCGGCCCAGCCGAACGTGGTGGCGTTCAGCCACAGCGAGCGGTGGGTCATCTGCACGCCCTTGGGGCGGGCGGTGGTGCCGGAGGTGTAGTTGATGGTGGCGGTGGCATCCTCGTCCGGCGCCCACGGCTCAGGCTCGACGCCGAACCGATACAGTGCTTCGTCGGATTCAGCGCCCAGCACATAGCGGTGGCGGCAGTCGACGCCGGCCAGCGCGTCGGCCAACTCCGGGTCTATGAGCAGCATCGATGCCCCGCAGTGCTCCACGATGTAGCTGATCTCCTCGTGGTTGAGCCGGAAGTTGACGGGCACGCACACCCGGCCGTGCCCGCTCACCCCGAACAGCGAGACCATCAGCCGAGCGGCGTTGTGCGACACGATGGCCACCCGCTCGCCGAATCCGATCCCGTGCTCGTCCAATGCAGCCGCCTGAGCCCGGGCCGCCTCGGCCATCCGAGAGTAGGTCAGCCCTCCCCAGCCCTCGGCGGGTTGATCCGGCTCGTCGACGATGCCGACCCGGTCGCCGTAAACCGTCTCGGCCCGGTCCAGGAAATCCCCCACGCAAAGAGCAACCTTCATGCCTCCACCGTATCCACCCCGCTGCGATGAGTGCCTGCTGTGGGTTCGCCGCAGCCCGCTCGTACAATTTCGGCTGTGAGGATTGCGCGGGTCTTGGGAGCGCTCGGCAAGACGGTCATCTCGATCGGGCTCATCATCCTGCTGTTCGGGATCTTCCAGCTATGGGGCACCGGCGTCATCGAGGCCCGGGCCCAGCAAGATCTGGACAGCCAGTTCTCCGATCTGCTGGAGGAGTCCGGCGACCTGCGCCCCCCAGCCCCCAACCCGTCGGTGTTCGCCGCCCCCGAGCCCACGGCCGCTCCCGCGCCCACACCCCAGCCGACCGCCGAACCCCTTGCCATGGATGAGTCCGACCCGGTCCAGACAACACCGAGCCCGACCCCCGCAACCGAACCCCAATCCACCCCCGCCCCTGAGCCCGCCCCCGATACTGCCTGGTTGGAGCTGCTCTACCCCGACTGGGGATCGGCTGTCGCCCGGATCCACATTCCCAGCCTCGAAGTGTCGAAAACCGTGGTTGAGGGGGTTCGGGTAAGCGACCTCCGCAAAGGCCCAGGCCATTACCCCAACACTCCCCTGCCCGGCCAGGCCGGAAATGCGGCCATTGCCGGACACCGCACCACTTATGGGGCGCCCTTCGGGCAAATCGACGAGCTGGTGCCCGGCAACCAGATCTTCGTCGAGACCATCCAGGGGAGATTCGTCTACCAGGTGGTGGCCCAGGGAGACGGCCACGGACACCTCATAGTGGCCCCCAGCGCGATTGAAGTGCTCGACCAGGACTTCAGCGAGCATCCCAACCGCCTTACCCTCACCGCATGCCACCCCAAGGGCTCCGCTCGCCAGCGAATCATCGTGGTAGCCGAGTTGGTGGGCGAGCCCGTTCCCTCCTATCGCCAAATCGGGGAAGAGGGCCAAGCAGACATGCAGCTAGCCGATGAGGATGCGGGCGAGACAGCCGACCCCACCGAGACGGTCGCCCCGACCCCGACCGCGATCGATGGGGCGATGCCAGAGCCGACCCCGGTGGCCACCGAAGACGCCGCGGCGGCCCCGCCGCCAACCCCTGTCGATGACGCAACGCCAACCGCAACGCCAACCCCTGCACCAACACCCGCGGCACCTGCTAATGCTCCGACTCCGCAGACCACTTCCTTCGGCGAGGGCCTCGACGGTGACGCCGACGCATGGGCGCCGGCCGTGGTGTGGGGTTTGGCCGCTCTGGCCATCTGGTTGTTCGCCCTGTTCGCGGGCCAGCGGTGGAAGAAGCTGCCCGCCTACGCTCTGTCGGCTCTACCCTTTTTGGTCGTGCTGTTCATGGCGTTCTGGCACATCGACCGGATACTCCCCTCCTACTGATTGCCCCTCCTACTGATTGATAGGCTGATTGAAGAACCACGAGATGCCAGGAGCAAACCGCATTCTGACAGCCGCGGCGCTGGTGCTGGCACTGGCCGCGGCCGGCTGCGCCGACGAGGAGCCCGAGCAGTCCCGACTCGACGAGGTCTTCGTGGAGCCCACGGCCGAACCCGATCTGCTTCCCACCGAGGAGGATCTGCGAGACAGGTTCGAGGGGCTTGTCACCGAGCCCTACGACCTTCTGGTCGGGATGTGCTTCAACCAGTACCGGTATCTGGACCGCAACGACCTGCCCGCCCAGCTGACCACCGCCATCGGATGCAGCCGCCCTCACAACGCCCAGGTGTACGCCATCGTGGCCCACGACGCCCCGCCCGGCGCCCCCTACCCCGGAGAGGAGGCGGTCAACAATTGGGGCCTCATGCAGTGCTATGAGCAGTTCGAGCCATTTGTGGGCCTCGTCTACGAGCTGTCGGAGCTCGACATCGGCATGATCACCCCCAGCCGGACCGACTGGGAGGGCGAAAGCTACCGCCGCCGGATCTCCTGCTATGTGTTCGACCGCAATCGGTGGCTCCTGAAGACCGATATGGAGAACATCGGCCTCTGAGCCCTCGTACCGAGCCGAGGGCGGGCTTCACGCCATCAGCGCGGCCAAAGCCGTCCACGACTGCGGCACGGCACCACCCCCGGCGCCGTCGTCGGGGTTCCAGTACTCGGCGAAGCCGCTTTGCATCGCGCCCCTCACGGTGGCTGAGGCCACCACCCCGGCAGCCTCATCCCGGCCGTGCCGGCGCAATCCCACCCACATCAGGTAGCTGAGCTGGGGCCATGCCGGCCCTCGCCAATAGGCGCGGGGATCGAAGCCGGGCTCCTCTCGGTGAACGCCGGCCGGCCCGCAATCGCCGCCGTAGGCGGAGGGGTCGGCCAAGTCGGCCGCCACCGCCCCAATCCGGTCGGGCTCTGCGGAAACCAGCATCGGCAGCAGGCCGTCCAGTGTGCGCGCCCGCCCCGACCCCCGCTCCGACGCTCCGGCATCCGCCCAACTCCGACGGGACTCGTCCCATCGGGTGGCCAGGCATCCGGCCAACTCGTCAGCTCGGTCGGTCACCCCCGACCTTCCGGCCACCGCGGCCAGCTCCCTGGCGTTGAACACCGCCAAGGCGTTGAATCCCGCCGATGCGGCCTCGAACGCCGGATTGGCCACCGGAGAGCCCGCCGGACTGCGCTCTATCGACATCACTAGCTGGTTCTTGATCGACCGCCAAGCTTCCAGGGAGAATCCGCCGGGGCAGAAGTCGTCCCAGCGGGGGCTGTCGTCGGCGCCGCTCTCCCACGGATGGCACAGCGCTATGAGACCGCTGGAAAGACGGCGGCGATCGACGAGCAGAAACCGCAGGCCCCGCTCAGCCCGGACCACCGTTTCCTCGTCGACGTCCACCCCCCGCCGCACCAGTTCGGCCACGGCATGCCCGTACATGGGGGGCTGGGTGATGGACGAGGCGCCATCGCGGCCCCACAGGTCGGCCGCGGCACCGGGATCGCGCCCATAGTTCATGTGGGGGACGAATCCGTCAGGGGCCTGCACCGACAGCGCGGTTCGAAGCTCGATCAGGCCGCGATCGTCGCCCAGCTCGGCCCAGCACACCGCGTGGAAGCAGGAATCCCACAGCCACTGCCAAGGGTACGTTGCAGGATTCGGAGCGGCGTACCCCTCGGGAACCCAGTGGGCCTCCAGAACCGCCCGAGCCGCCTCCCGCACCGCTGAGCGGTCATACTCGGCTGGCCCGTACATACCCTCAGAGTCTCGCGGATCAGCCTGACCTGACTGCCCCATGGCAAATCTGATTACCTCGTGGGAATGGCACGGGGGGCGATCGTCTCATTTCGACTGGGTTTGAGCGACGGAGTGTCCGTAGTCGCCCGCCTGTGGCAGGAGATGCTCACCGACATCGGCTTTGAGATGGTGACCGTGGCCGCAGAGGGCCCGGTAGACCGGCTGGTTCCGGGTTTGGGCATCAACCAACCCGGCGGACCCGACCCCGACCGGTTTGCCGCGGCGGTGGCCGACATCGATTTGGCGGTGGTGGAGAACCTCTGCACCATCCCGCTCAACCTCCCGGCTGCTCGCACGGTGGCCCGAACGCTGGCCGGTCACCCCGCCATCCTTCACCACCACGACCCGCCCTGGCAGCGGGAGCGGTTCGCCTCGGTAACCGAATTGCCCGCCCACGACCCCTGTTGGCGCCACGTCGTCATCAACCGGCTCACCGCCGAGCAGTTCGCCCAGCGGGGTCTCCGAGCAACGGTGATCTACAACGGATTCGACACCCACCGCCCCGAGGGCGACCGAGCGGCGATGCGGGCCAAACTGAAGGTGGACGACGAGACCCTTCTGGTAGCCCACCCGGTGAGGGCCATTCCCCGAAAGAACATCCCCGCGGCCATCGCCATCGCCGAAGAGCTGGAAGGCGCCTATTGGCTGATGGGGCAGGCCGAGGAGGGATACGACGCCACCTTGGATCAGCTTCTGGCCGATGCCCGCTGTCCGGTCGTTCATCGGCCGGTGGCCCGCACCCCCGACATCTATGCCGCCGCCGATCTGGTGGTGTTCCCCTCCACCTGGGAGGGATTCGGCAATCCTCCCGTGGAGGCCGCCATCTGGCGGCGCCCCTGCGTGGTGGGCAGCTATCCGGTGGCCGAGGAGTTGGCCGAGTTCGGGTTCCGCTGGTTCTCCCCCAGCCGCCTCGAGGAGGTGCGTGCGTTCTTGAACTGCCCCGACACCGACCTGTTGGACCAGAATCAAGCCATCGCCCAGCAGCACTTCTCTTTGGAGCGGGTCCGAGCAGATATTGTCGCGCTCTTGGACGACGCCGGATGGCTCCCGTGAGCCCCGGCGATCTCGCTGCCCGCCGACGGCGCATTGCCAAGGTGACCGTGATCGGCCAACGACTGGGCTACCTCCTGTATCTGGCCGCGGCCGTCCTGTTCTTCACCGGCTTCGCCACCAGCTTCCGCAGCCCTCTGGTCACCGCCATCATCGTCTGCCTCCTCGTCGGCGCCCTCGTCCTCGCCCCCGCCATAATCTTCTCCCACGCCATCCGCGCCACCAACCGCGAGGATCCACTGGCCTAGGGGCTTATGTCAATCGGCACCTCGGGCAGCCGCCCCGCCACCACATCAGGCAAGAACTCCCGCAGCCTCTCCGGCAACACCTTCTCATCAGAATCCAGCAGCTCTTCCAACGTCCACCAACGCGCATCCTCGAACGCCGCCGCCTCCAGCGCTTCGAGTCGCTGAGGATCCCACTCTCCCCCATCAGGGCACCAGGCCACATGGATGCGCTCATGAGAATCGAAGTGGATGCCGGCGAAATCGAACTCCACATGCTGGGTCCAGATGCAAGGCCCCACCTCTGCGTCGGCGAACCCGGCCTCCTCCCAGAGCTCGCGGCGGGCACATTCGGCAAAGTCCTCTCCTGGGTCGAGTCCGCCGCCCGGAATCTCCCACCAAGGTGCCTTGTGGGGGTCGATGGGGTCGCTGGCCCGCATCAGAAAGACGCGCCCGTGCTGGTCGAGCAGCACGGCGCGAGCCGCCGGGCGCCGCAGAGTCCATGCCATGAGCGGCGACCCTACCCCTCCGCAATTCCCGCGAGCAGGTTCAACCCATACGACCGGCGGAATAGAAGCCCGGCGATGAACGCCGGTACAGTCCCGACCGACAGATCAACACCCGGGGGTTGCCCAAGATGGAATTCGGATATTTTGCCCAGTGTTTCGTGCCCGATTTCGGCTACGAGGACAACCCCGATTGGGAGGCCGAGCGCATCCGCGACAACTTGGAGATCTCCCAGCTCTGCGACCGCAACGGGTTCAAGTACATCTGGGCCTCAGAGCACCACTTCTTGCGGGAGTACTCCCACATGTCGGCCCCCGAGGTGTTCTTGTCGGCGGTGGCGTCCACCACCGAGAACGTGCATCTGGGCTCGGCCATCTTCAACATCACCGCCCCGGTTAACCACCCGGTGCGCTCGGCGGAGCGGGCCGCCATGATCGACGTGCTGTCCAACGGGCGCTTCGAACTGGGCACCGGCCGGGGCTCCTCGTCCACCGAGGTGATGGGGTTCGGGATGCCGGGCTCGCCCCGCGACCCGGCTACCGGTTTGGCCGACACCGAGATCACCCGGGGCCTGTGGGACGAGGCCATCGCCCAGATCCCCCACATGTGGCGCGAGGGGGCCTACGGCTACGAGGGCGAAAGCTTCTCCATGCCGGCCCGGGAGATTTTCCCCAAGCCGGTCACCAAGCCCCACCCCCCGCTGTGGGTGGCGTGTGGCAGCCCGGGCACGTTCGAGAAGGCCGGCAAGCTGGGCATCGGCGTGCTGTGCTTCACCATCGGCACCCCCGACGACATCGCCCCGCTGATCGAGATCTACAAGAACGAGGTGGCAAGCTGCAAGAACCCGGTGGGCGACTTCGTCCACGACAACGTGATGTGCGTGGGGTTCGGCATCTGCCTGGACGACCGGGAGATGGCCATCGACCTGGCCACCCGCAGCCACATGTACTACTACCAGTGCCTCGTGTACCGCTGGCTGGACACCTTCCCCAAGCCCGACGGGATCCCCGAGTGGCCCGCGGTCATCCCCGAGCCCAGCCACGACGACGTGAAGACGGCCATCGAGGGCGGGTCGCTGTGCGTGGGCAACGCAGAGGACTGCATCCACGTCTCCCGGCAGTATCAGCGGGTGGGCGCCGATCAGTACGTGATCAGCCCGCTCACCTCCACGCTGCCCATAGACGTGGTGCGCGAGACCATCGTGAACTTCGGCAAGCACGTCATCCCGGTGATCGACACCGACCCGGTTCACCGCTCCACCCGCCAGCGCGAGGCGGCCCTGGCCGCGGCAAGCTGACCCGGATCATTCTTGAAGAATCTGTTACAAAACTCACAGGGGCCTAGCCAGGCTGGGTTTCAGCCGCTAGCGTTCGAGCATCCCTGAGTCCAACGTTGGGAGCAAAGACATGCATAAATCCGTTCAACGCTTGCTGGCCCTGCTGGGGTTGGTGCTGGCCTTCTCGCTGATCGCCGCCTCGTGCGGCAACGACGATGACGACGGGGGGGCAGCACCCACCGAAGCGCCAGCCGCCACTGAGGCGCCAGTGGCCACCGAGGCCCCGGAAGCCACCGTTGATCTCGTGCAAGACGGCGGAACCCTCCAAGCCGTGCTGGACCGAGGCCATGTGCTGTGCGGCTCCCGCGACGATGTGCCCGGGTTCGCGCTGTTGAATGCGGATGGCGAGTACGAGGGCTTCGACATCGACATGTGCCGGGTGGTGGCCGCCGCCGTCTTCGGCGATGCCGATGCCGTCGAGATCGTGCCGGTCACCAGCGCCGAGCGCTTTACCGCCCTGGCATCAGGCCAGTTCGAGGTGATGAACCGCAACACCACGTGGACCGCCACCCGCGACGGTACCGAGGGCGCCAACTTCTTGTTCACCACCTACTACGACGGCCAGGGCCTCATGGTGCCGGCCTCCACCGGCTTCACCACGCTGGACGACCTCGCCGATGCCAATATCTGCGTAAGCACCGGTACCACTACCGAGCTGAACCTCACCGCGGTGTTCGCGGCCCGGGGCATCCCCTTCAACCCGGTCACCTTCGAGGGCTTCGACACCCTGGTCCCCGCCTACGAGGAGGGCCAGTGCGAGGCCATGACTGCCGACAGCAGCGTGCTCGGCGTGTTCAAGTACGAGATTGAGCAAGGCGGCGGCGACGAGCAGCACGTCATGGCCGAGCTCATCTCCAAGGAGCCTCTCGGCACCGTGGTGCGCGACGGCGACACCGAGTGGGCGCAGGTCGTGAACTGGGCCACCATGGCCACTGTTCAGGCTTGGGAGTTCGGACTCGACTCCTCCAATATCGGCAGCTACGACGGCACCGATCCCAACATCTTGAACTTCCTGGGCCGCGACGGCTTCGATCCCGGCCTCGGCCTCCCCACCGACTTCGCCGTCCATGTTGTGGAGCAGGTCGGCAACTATGAGGAGATCTTCAACAGCTATCCGCAGCTTGGAGTTCTCGACGGCAGCGTGAACGACCTCTGGTCCAACGGCGGGCTCATGTACGTTCCGCCCTACCGCTAGGGAAAACTCCGCTCGTCTCGTGACGGGCGCAAAATGAACGGTGAGCAGCCCACCGGTCGCCGACCGGTGGGCTGCTCTCGTCTAGAGTTCAAGGTCACACAGCTATGAACAGCACGGCTGAATTCGCCAGCACACAAGCTGATCTGACCGCAGTGCCCTCCGCGCCTCCTAGCCGCAGGGTGCTGGCGCTAATGGCCGACCTGCTGATTCTGGCATTGGTTGGAGTCATCTCCGTGTGGCAGTTCGGGCTGCGGCTGCTCGACGGCTACAGCGATATCCCCGAGCTGGCCCTTGCCTGGTTGTTCACCGTCGCCGTGCCCGTGGCGATTGTTGCCATTGTTGTGATCGATGCGGTGCGCATCGGACAAACGCCGGGCATGGCTGCTATCGGCATACGGGCCGTTCACGACGGCACGGCGAAGCGAGTTCTCCCCACCGGTGATCCGAGAGTCCCCGAACCCGGCATCCCCGCGCTTTGGCGCGATGTACGAATTCTCCGGTTGGCCGCACAGCTTCTGGCTGTGATCGTCGTCGTGGCCCTCATCCGATGGATGTTCCACAACCTCATAGTGAGAATGGATGAAATCGGCCTGCCCAAGGGCTTCGGCTTCCTCGACTCCCCCTACGGGGTCGCCCTGCGGGATGCCCACGGCTTTGACGTGCGCGACCCCGTATGGAGAGGGCTGCTCATCGGTCTGCAAAACACCATCGTGGCATCAGTTGTTGGAATCTTCATCGCCACCGTTGTGGGGCTGTTCGTGGGCATCGCCCGGCTCTCCTCCAACTGGCTGGTGGCCAAAGGGGCCAGCCTCTACGTGGAAAGCCTGCGCAACATTCCGCCGCTGGTCGTCATCATCTTTTTCGGCGCCGCCCTGTTCACCTTCGGCCCCTTCCCAGCCTGGGCAGTCAGCCGCGGGAGCTTTCCGTGGCAGGGACGCTGGCCGGGCTCCGAGAGCAACTGGATCATTGTCAGCGCCGAGCGATGGGCGATCCCCTCGCTGGGCTCAAACGACAACGTTGGCCTGTTCTGGCTGCTGGTTTTGGCCGCAGCCGTGGTCGCGGTGGGAGTTTGGGTGTGGAGGACCCGGTACAGCGACGCCACCGGTATTCCGCATCACCGCGTGCTGTGGTCGTTAGGGGTCTTCGCCGTGATCGCGGTGGCATGCTTCGCTGCTCTGGGTGGCCCCTACTCATGGTCGTGGCCCGCAGTGTCGGAGAACGGGCGGCGAGTGGTCGGGGGTTTCAGCACCAACTCGGGCTACATGGCGCTGACCCTGGGCCTGGGCCTCTACACGGCCAGCTTCGTGGCCGAGATCATCCGCGGGTCCATCCTGGCCGTCCCCAAAGGCCAGACTGAAGCGGCAACGTCGGTGGCCCTGAAATCCAGCCAGCGATACCGGCATGTCGTCCTTCCCCAAGCACAGCGGATCGCCATTCCCCCCTACATCAGCGAGTGCGCCAACCTCATCAAGAACACCTCATTGGGGCTCGCCGTGGCCTATCCCGACCTCTTCCTCGTGGCCGTCACCGCATGGGGCATCAACTTCCCCGCCCCCCAGCTCATCCTCATCATCATGATTGTGTACCTGACCATAAACCTCCTCGTGTCGGCACTGTTGAACATGTACAACCGATCCATCCAGCTCAAAGAGCGATGAGCCTATGACCGCTACCGTGCCTCCCCCTGAGACAAGCCCGCAGGGCGAACCATCCCGCCTGCCGCCCGATTTACGAGTCTCGCCCAGCACTTGGCTGCGCAAGAACCTGTTCAACACCTGGTACAACTCGCTGATCACCGTGATAGCCGCGGTGGTCGGAGCGATCCTCCTCTACTATGGAGGACGCTTCATATTCTTCACCGGCCAGTGGGAGGCTGTGCGCAAGAACCTCACGCTCCTCATGATGGGCGTGTTCCCCCGCAACGAGCAGTGGCGGCTCGTGGCCCAGATGTACATAGTGGCATCGGCCCTGGGGCTGGCCTGGGGGACAGTCACCGCCATAAGCCAAGACCGGGCCGAGGACACCGGAGTTGTGGCCCAGCGCCCCACTCCCCTCGATCTGCTGCGCCGCTACTGGTCCATCCTCTTGCTGCTCGCCGTCATCCTGGTGTTCACCCGAACCATTTGGCCGACTCTGTTCACCCTGTCGACCATCGCGATTGGGCTCGCGGTGCGTGCCGGGGCCATGCGCTTGCCCCGCTCCTCCCGGCGACTCTGTTGGTACGCGGCGGCGTTCATGGCCATCGTGTCCTTCCAGGTGGTCTCGGGTGCGAATGGGAACGCGTGGTGGTGGATGAGTGCGCTGTTCGCACTCGCCGCCTTCCAACTCGCCGGAGCGAGAGATCTCACCCGGTACTTGGGAACGACGATGGCCTGGCCGATATTCGGCCGAGGGAGACTGGTAACCGCCGGAGATCTCTTGTGGCTCAAGCGAGCAGCCCAGATCGTGGCGGTAGTCGCCACAGTCGTTGCGGTAAGGGTGGTCTACTGGCTCATCGGCGACACCTCTAGCGTGAGCTGGGACGACTGGTCGGGCCTATACCTCACGCTGGTGGCTTCCGGGGCGGCCATTATTCTGTCGTTTCCGCTGGCCTTGCTCCTGGCCGTGGGGCGGCGTTCCTCGCTTCCCGCCATTCGCTGGCTCTGCGTGGGCTACATCGAGATTTTTCGAGGAGTCCCATTCATCGCTCTGCTGTTCATCGCCAAGATCTTCATAGACTTCTTCCTCAACGTCGACACGCCGCTCTCGCTGACGACCCGGACGATCATTGTCTTCACCATCTTCAGCTCGGCCTATCTGGCCGAGGTGGTGCGCGGTGGCCTGCAAGCCGTGCCCAAAGGCCAGATCGAGGCCGGTCAGGCCGTAGGGCTCCAACCCCCCGGGGTTATGCGCCTCATCGTGCTACCCCAAGCCCTGAGGGCAGTCATCCCCGCCATGGTGGGCCAGTTCATCAGCCTGTACAAGGACAGCACCCTCTTCGCCTTCATCAGCGTGGTGGAGTTCTATCGGGCACGCGAGCTGATCCACTCCCAGCAGGAATTCACGACCACTGCCATTGCGGAAACCCTGGTCTTCGTGGCCTTCGCCTACTGGGCCATCAGCTACACCATGTCCAAAGAAAGCCAGCGCCTTGAGCGCCACCTCGGAGTCGGAGAACGATGACAGACACAATGACTACAACATCCAACGTCAACAGCGACGCCACCCAGATCGGCGGGCGCGATCTCATTGTCGAAATGTCGTCCGTGGACAAGTTTTTTGGGTCCTTCCAGGCGCTCACGAACATCAACATGAGGGTAGGGACGGGTGAAGTGGTGGTGGTGATCGGCCCATCGGGATCGGGAAAGTCCACCCTCATCCGCTGCATCAATCGGTTGGAGCACCACGACCGGGGCCGCATCGTTGTGGACGGAGTTGAGCTCACCGACGACGTGCGCAACATCGCCCTCATCCGCCGGGAGACCGGCATGGTCTTCCAACAGTTCAACTTGTTCCCCCACCTCACCGTGATCGACAACATCACCCTCGGGCCCCGCCAAGTGCTGAAGATGCCCAAGAAGCAGGCCGAAGACCGGGCCATGGAGCTTCTGGAGCGGGTCAAGATTCCCGAGCAGGCCCGCAAGTTCCCCGGCCAGCTCTCCGGCGGCCAGCAGCAGCGGGTGGCCATCGCCCGCTCGCTGGCCATGCAGCCCAAGATCATGCTGTTCGACGAGCCCACGTCGGCCCTCGACCCCGAGATGATCTCTGAGGTGCTGGAGGTGATCCTGGAGCTGTCCAGGACGGGAATGACGCTGATCGTGGTCACCCACGAGATGGGCTTCGCTCGAGAAGCGGCTGACCGGGTCATCTTCATGGCCGACGGCGAGATCGTCGAAGTCGGCGAACCCGAGCACTTCTTCACCAACCCCCAAGAAGAACGCACCCAACTCTTCCTGTCCCAAATCCTCTAGCTGCCGTGCCCTAGTGGTCCGTCGCTGAATTGGTTGGGGCGGTTATTGTGGGGGGATGGGTGT
>JAPPMA010000020.1 GCA_028819295.1 bacterium
GGAACGCCGCTGCCGTCGCAATCCACGGCGCTAAACCCAAGACACACCACTAGGGTTGAGAGCCATGAAAGATTTCTCTGGCCGCGCCGGTGGGTCGCTGGTCACCGGGGGCAGCGGCGGGATCGGCGCGGCCGTCTCTGTGATGCTGGCCGAGCGGGGCAGCCCGGTGGCGTTCACCTACCGGTCGAATGTCGAAGCGGCGGAATCGGTGGCCGCCTCGGCAAGGGCCGCGGGTGTGGACGCCCACATTGGAAGCCCGGCTTTGGAAGATCCCGATGATTCGCGGTCCTTCGCCGAAGAGGCCGCGGATCGGCTCGGAGGACTGCACACCGTGATCAGCGCGGCCGGTCCCCACGTACCCCAGATGTACCTGTCGCAGACCGACCCCGACCTGTTCGCCCGTCAGATCGACGCCGACGTGGTGGGCGCCTTCAACCTCACTGTGGCTGTGCTCCCCCATCTGCGAGCCAAGGGCGGCAGCATCGTGTATGTGACCACCGCGGCCACCACGGTGTTCCCGAAGCGTGACGCCTTGTCGTCGATTCCCAAGGGCGCGGTGGAGTCGCTGATGCGGGCGGTGGCGGTGGAAGAGGGCCGTTTCGGTATACGAGCCAACTGCGTGGGGCCGGGGATGCTGGAAGACGGCATGGCCGCCCGGCTGATGGCCAGCGGCGACCTTGACGAACATGCTTTAGAGGTGGCCCGCGCCAACATCCCCCTCGGCCGCTTCGGCAAGGCCGCGGACATCGCCGAGGCTGCCTGCTTCTTGGCCTCCGACGCCGCCAACTACATCAGCGGCCAAAAGCTCGACATCGACGGCGCGTTCACGGTTTAGCGGCTCGAGCGGATCTAGTCCCACTCCTCCACCGTGACCCGGTGCATGACGCGGCGCTCGGTGTAGTCGGGGACGGCGAAGTGCTGTACGGCGCGGTTGTCCCAGAAGGCAACGGAGTCGACCTCCCAGCGAAAGCGGCACTGGAACTCGGGAGAGCGAACGTGGTTCAACAAGAAGGGCAGCAGCACGCTGCTCTCGGCATCGGTTGCCCCCACGAGGCGGGAAGTGAAGTTGCTGTTCACGAACAGGGCCCGCCGACCGGTCTCGGGATGCACTCGCACCACCGGGCGTATCAGCTCCGGGTATTGGGCCTGCATGGTGTCGAGGTGCTCTTTGGCCAGCCCTTCGTCGATAGCCCTGGCAAGGGTGTAGGTAAGGCCGTGCGCCGCCTCCAGATCGTCGACCAGCGCCCGCATCGGCTCAGACAGCGCATCGTAGGCCTTATACATGTTCGCGAAGCAGGTGTCGCCCCCCACGGCGGGCATCTCCACCGCCCGGAGGATTGATCCCAGCGGCGGGTTGGGCATGTAGGTGTTATCGCTGTGCCAGCGAGCGGCCAATCCGCCCACCGGGGCGACCTGATCGAGCACCGTGATCGCCGGATGGGTAGCCAGCTTAGGGCCGAATGGGGCCACGTTGATGGGGCCGAACCGCTGGGCAAAGGCAAGGTGCTGATCAGGGGTGATGGGCTGGTCTCGAAAAAACACCACCAGGTAGTCGAGCAGGGCTTGGCGAATATCGGCCACGGTGCCCTCATCGAGCTCTTCGCTCAGGTCCACCCCGTGGATCTCGGCCCCGATGTCGGCAGTCAATGGGCGAATGTCCAAGGCGGCCATAGCCGTGTTATTCGGCGAAATCGCCAGCGGCTTCTCGGAGGGCGCGGATGGCTTCGTCCAATGCGCCCAGGGTGTCAGCCGACAGCCCGCCCAAGCCGAACTCGATGTCGGCCAGCGCATCGGCCGCTTTGGCCACCACTCGACGCCCTTCCTCGGTGATCTCAGCCAGCACGGTTCGGCGATCGTCGGCGTGGGGAACCCGCCGGACCAGCCCGTCGCGCTCCAGGCGGTCGATGGCGTTGGTCACGCTGGTGGGATGCACCATCAGCCGATTGCCCATCTTCCCCAGTGGCAGCGAGCCGCGTCGGGAGAAATGGAGCAGGGCCAGTGCCTCGAATCGGGAGAAGGTCAAGTCGAACGGGGCAAGGGCTTCGTTGATCCATCCGATCACCAGCTGGTGGGCGCGGGTGATCGACGTCGCCGCCGACATGGCGTCGATGGAGCGCCAATCATTGGCCTTCCAGTTTCGCCGGGCTTCGCGGATCGGATCGAACGGCAGCATCCGCCTGCCACTCTAGGTGACGAACATGGGGTGGACTCTTGTCAGCGGGCGGTTCTGGCCAACATCGCTGATCGCGCGCGCCGCTCGCCGCATGGCTACGCTGTGATCGCTTTTGACCACTTTGAGGAGATCACATGATCGTCATAGCCGGCACCGGCACCCTGCCCCCTGAGAACACCGACGCATTCATGGTGGCCGCCAGTGAGATGGCCGCTGCGTCTCGGGCTGAGGACGGCAACATCGAATACTGCTTCTCGGTGGAGGCACCGGGAAAGATCCGCTTCTTCGAAATCTGGGAGAGCGAAGAGGCGCTGGGCGCCCACTTCACCGCTCCCCACATCGCGGCATTCGGTGCGGCAATCAACGAACTGGGCCTCACTGGGATGGACGGCAAGAAGTACCAGGTGTCCTCGGTCGGCCCGCTGTTCGGATAGCCGGATCGTTTCGGGCAGCCGGTTCAGCCGCCCGTTGTCGCTCTACGAGTTGAAAAACGGGCAGACTGAGCACGGTGGAGGACTATTTCCAGCAATTGGTGCGCTCGTGGCGCAGCGTCACCTCGCGAACGGTGCGCGAGGCCGTAGCCGTGTTGTTGCTGTTGATCGTGGTGTTCGGGTCGGGGTTCACCGCGCTCACCACCTACGCCAATCTGGTGGTGTTCGACGAAGACCGCTTCACGGAGGAGCTCGCCGGGATCTTCGACGACGAGGATGTCCAAAACGTGGTGGCGACGTCTTTCGTCGCCGCGGCCACCGAGATGGCCGATCTGCCGGTCACCCCCGCCGGTTCGGCTGGCGCCCAACAGGCCATTCAGCAGGAAATCCCGCCGGTGGCAGGCAGGCTGCTCACCGCCGAGGCCAACAACCGCCTGCTGGAGCGGGCGGTGCGGCAGGCCCATGGAGATGTGCTGGCCGTAATGGGGGGAACCCTGGTGGCCAATCCGCCCGTCCAGAGCGTGGAAGTCGATCTGGGGCCGATTTTCAACCAGGTGCTGGCCGAGATAGTCGCCGACGAAGAGCTGGCCTTTTTGGACAGCGTGACGCCACCGCCCGATGCCGGAGTGGTGACCGTGCTCCAGCGCGCTGAGCCGGGTGACCGGTTCTGGGAGTTCCTCGGCCAACTCCAAGACCGGCGGTCCTCCACCATCACCTTGATTTTGCTGTGCGGCATCGGAGCGCTGCTGATCTCGCCGTCGCGCACTCGGGTGTTGTGGGGCATCGGCGCTGGCATCGTGGCCATGGCCGGGATACTGGGAGTGGGGATCTACGGCTCCCGGGCGCTGCTGGCCGTGCTCATCGACAACACCGACACCGTGAGGGCAGCCCAGTCGATTCACGAGGCCCTGCTGGGAGATTTGAGCGGCCGGTTGATGGACATGGCGCTGATCGGGGTGCTGATGATCGTTGTCGGCGCCGCCGCCGGATGGGTGTGGCGCCGCTTCGGCCCCACTCCCCCCGAGGAGAAGGCCCTAGCAGTCTCCGGCGGAGATTTCCACCCTGTTCCTCATGGCGGTGGCTCTCCAATGCTACAAAGGAGGCGCCCACTACTCTCCGTAAGCAAGGTGCCATGACTGCGCTGTTCTCGATCCAACTCCGCAATTTCGCCGCCTCCGACCCCGGGCCGGGGGGTTGGCAGCCTGCACTGGAGTTGGCCCAAGCAGCCGATGCCACCGGGGTGGACAAGCTGGTGGTCAGCGACCACGTTGTTTTCGGCGAGAACCTAGAGGCCTACGGACAGCCCCAACTGGGCGGCATGGCCGGTGGCCGCCAGCCCACCGGCCCCGACGGCCACTGGCTGGAGCCCACCACCCTCCTCACCGTGGTGGGGGCCATCACCAGCAACCTCCGGCTGGCCAACAACATCCTTCTGGCCGCGCTGCGCCGCCCGGTGATCCTGGCCAAGCAACTGGCCACGCTCGACGTGCTCACCGGCGGCCGGGTTGATCTGGGCGTGGGCGTGGGCTGGCAGGCCGAGGAGTACGAGGCCGCCGGTTTGGATTTCGCCGAACGGGGCCGCCAGCTCGACCACACCCTGGCGGTGTGCCAAGCCCTGTGGACTTCGTGCCCGGCCGATTTCAACGACGACCGGCTCAAGTTCTCCCGCATCTACATGCAGCCTCAGCCGGTGCAGTCCGGCGGAGTGCCCGTGTGGGTGAGCGGCACGCTCAACGCACGGTCGATGCGCCGCCTGGCCCGTTTCGGCGCCGGCTGGATCCCGTGGGGCGACGACATGGGCGGCGACATGGCCGCCAACATCGCCCAGATGCGCGACATGGTGGCCGGCTACGACCGCGACCCGTCCGGCATCGGCGTGGTGGGCACCCTGCCCGTGGTGCGCACCGACGACGGCATCGACCTAGCCGCCACCATGGACGGCGTCCCCGCCCTCGCCGAAGCCGGCGTCACCGACTTCCGAGCCCACCTCCCCATCCCCTCCGACCCCGCCGCCGCCCACGACTACCTGGCCGAAGTAGTAACCGCTTTCCGCCCCGCCGTCGGGCGCTAGCCGCACCAAAACACACTCGGCCCCGGTAGCCTCCAAGTAGCTGCCTGACGACGGCCATCGCAACCTCCCGGTCGCCCTCACTCCCCCCACAAAGGCGTAACCCCGGCCGTTTGCCGAAGCAGGGACGGTTCCGGGGTCTAGATAAGTGAGGGTACCGGGTGATGCCCAAACCGTCAACGTTCAATCCCGCCGTCAGTTTTAGACCAGCCCGCTTCAAGAACAGAGCCCCAAGGATGTACTCCTTGAACTCCGACGCATCCATCTTCCCCCGCAAGATATCCGCCGCCGCAAACAAATGCCTCTCAAGCTGGGGCAACGTAAGCATACAGTTACAGTAGAACAGCCTCATCCGCCATGCTGACTTGCGCCACGAGACCGACACGGTTCCTCCCCCTGACGCCTCATATGTGAATGTCAGCAAGGCTTAAGCAACAGCTTCAAGACAGCGCCGATGATTGACGGTGCTGGGATCAGGAGCCGGACACCGACAGAGGGGCTAGGTTTATGTCCTCGGTTGTGCGTACGATTGGCAGGTCATGGCTACTGACCTGGGGTACCTGCCTCGACTCCAATCCCGAGAGGAGTACGTCGACCACCTGGAGGGCTTCACCCTGCCTACGGTAGATGAGCTCAAGGAAGGCAAACTCTCGCGGAAGCTGATCAAGTCCTACATGCTCGAGACAGCTCGGCATGATCATGCGGTCCCAGAACTGACCTCCGTGTTCCCAGGCCGTGTCCGCTTACACCGCCTCGACGACACTCTCTACCGAATTGAGGACGCCAACCACGGTGGGAGGGTCGTAGGCCTGCTCGAATCGCTTCAAGATCGGCATCCAGTGTTTTACACAACGATGGCTGCGGACGAGAGCAACAAGTGGGTCCGCCAGGTCGTCGACCAAAACCCGTGGCTGGACCGCCTTTGGCTCTCATCTCCGATCTTGTTCGAGCTATGGCAATACGTAAAGCGAAACACGCCAGATCACCGATACGTCAGACTCGGCTTCGAGCATGAAGCCTGGTATGAGACTTCCACTGACTACTACGACCCTGACAGCAGTGCGGATCACGAGGAAAGTGACTCGAACGATGATGAAGACACTGCGCTCGGGCTTATAGAACGTCGCCGATCAAAAGTCGCTCTTACTGAGCGATTGGGGATTCTTCAGGAAAAGCTTCAGCAACTCATTGACTTGTACGACCCCCTACATTCACTGGTGCAACTTCAAATACCCAGCGGGGGCCATGGGGGGCATGTCTTCTATTACGATGGCCGTTCTACTAATCGAAGTGATTCATTTGTAGAGCATCGTGCAACTATTGAGCTTGTTCTCAAGCTATACCGGTCTGTCACCGAAAATGCTGAGACTCATCTCTGGGTAGACACGACCGAAGTCGGGGAAGACGGATTTATCATAAATGGAGCACCGGTCACGATTCGCTTTCATGAACCGCTGAGCGAGGCGACATTCAACCGATTCGTAGATCTGGGGCTTCAACGTCGAACTAGTAGGTTCCGTATCGGCGGTTACGCAACACGAAGAGGTCCTACAAAGGTACATTTAGCAGCGATTGACCGACATCTTTGGCAACCGTTTCTCATGGAAGCAACGAGTAGACAACTTCTTGGAGTCCTGCCTAGTGGAACTTGCGGCAACACAATCCATCGTCTAGTAACCAATGTGCAGCGCTACCTCAATCCAAACATCGATGTCTGGCTCGGAAGCAAGCTCTATACGGAAACCGTGGCTGATTCCATGGCGGCGGCTGCATGATATCAGAAGACACGCTTCTGTCGGATCAGGTCTTTCAGCTCAATACGTTTCTATGGGCACTTGAAGATCTTCCAGAGAACAGCCTTACCCGACCAGTTCTTCGGCAAGCTGGCTATTACCTCAGTTCCATTGGACGACCGGTCATAATGCCTGTCGATGCACACTTTGTCGCTGCCCTTCAGAGTATTACCGGATCGGCTGACCGCTCACCATGCCGCCCAGATCTCTGGATAATGCACACGAGCGACCATGTAGTGTCTCTCATCGAGTTGAAGGCACGAGGATTCTCATCAAACTCATCTAACCGCCGCCAAGCCCTAAAGCTCATCGCTGCGAGTTCAAACCTAGGTCCTTCTCTGGGAGAGCCTGACGAGAGACCGGGGCATGTTCTTTATGCGACAACCTCTGCTGATGCGAATGACCTTGCAACAACACTCAAGAACTTGGCTCTCGAGCTTGAAGCCGAGAACGCCCCTGCAACGCCGACCGGGGTCATCGGCCTTTCGATGGAAACTCAAGGTGTAGCACTGTCCAGTCCAATTCCTTCAGACCTGCCCGAGCCAGCAGCAACTGCGTTTGCTGCACCTGCAATTGTTCTTCTGCATGAAGATGAGAACGACATTCAACCTCTCTACTTCATACCGTGGATCCCTGGGATCGAAGACAGTCAGGACGCTGAACTGCGCTCGGCGGGGCTGCGTGAGCTGACCGCCCGCGTGCTCACGCATGCTCTCGCCGACATCGGCCAGGCTCAGACTCCCACCACGCTCTCTTTGGACGCAACTACATTGCTCACTCGTGCGACTTTCGGTGTTTTCGACCGTTGGCGAGATGCCGACCGAAAGCAATTCAGTGAGGCTGCTGCAAAAATAGTTGAAAGAGCACTAACGCCGGTTGTCACGGTACGCCGAGAAGCAGGAAGCCTCCTCGAAGTCGACCTTCCCACTAGGGAGACCCAAGATACTGCAATCGATCGCCTCGAACGAGCCGATCCTGCCGATCCAAAGGCGAACTTAGAAGCCACTGTCGGAGAACCACCTACCCTCTTCGATAATTTGAACACAGACACCACTTAGCATCGTCTACAGAATTCAGCGCTCTGACTTGAACCAGGGGTCGCGGTCCATGTAGTTGCGGGCCAGGGTGACGACGATGAGCATGGCGGCGGAGAGGGCGGCGCCGGCCCAGAAGACGAGGCGGGTGTCGCCGACGGCGAGCAGACCGGCCACGGCAGCGGGGCCGCTGACCTGGCCGATGCGGACGGCAGTCCCCCAGGCGGCCACCATCACGGCTCGGTGCTCTTCTGGGGCTAGCGAGGCGGCCCGGCTTTGCAGGGGGACTATCACGAGCTGGTCGGCGGCGCCCCGCACCAGCACGGGGGCGATGATCGCGGCCAGTGAGGGCGAGAGCGCTATTCCGACCAAGCAGATCACTACCCCGACGTAGCCGGCCCGCACTATCGACGAGGTGGAGTGGCGATTGGCGATGCGCCCCATGCTCAGCGCCACCAATCCGGCCGACACCGCGGGCAGCGACTGGATCAGGCCGCGGATCCAGGCCGAAGCGCTGAACTCGTTCTCCAGGTGGATGGGCATGGTGGTGGTTCCCATGGCGAAGAACACCAGGAACGTGAACGGCGCCACCAACAGCAGCACTCCAACCTCTCGCTGCACCAAGTGGGGGCGGGCCTGGCGAAGCTGGTTGCGCAGCGTCTCGGGCGTCCGCCGCTCATCCGGTGGCAACAGCGTGGCGGCAAAGAAGGCCAGCACAATGGTGGCAGCATGCATGGCGAACGGCCCTCGCCAACCGAACAGCTCGGTGAGCAAACCCCCGGCGGCAGGCAGCAGGGCCACGCTCAAGGTGATGGACAGTGCGTTCTGGCCGATGATCCGGGTGCGCTCCGCCCCCTCGTAGTTGTCGCCGATGATGACGATGGCCAGGCTCAGGAATCCCGAGGTTCCCAGACCTTGGATGAACCGGAAGGTCAACAGCATGGCCAGGTTGGTGGAGGCCATAATGGCCAACCCGCCCAAGCCGAACAACAGCAAGCAGGGCACGATTGTCCGGCGGCGCCCGAAGCGGTCGGCGGCCACCCCGATCACCGAGGCCATGAACAAGCCGGGGGCGTGAGCGGTCATCAAGATGAACACCGAGGTCTGGTCGGAGATGCCGAAGGCGTCGGCGATGTCGGGGATGGCCGGGGCAATGGCGGCGTTGGGAAGGACCCCCGCAGCACCGATCAACCACACCACCACAAGCTGCGATCGCCGGAGTCCCACGACTCAACGGTATTGCCCCGCCCTTTCGGGTGGCATGATCAAGACGTGGAGCAAGCCAAAGGCCGAGCCTCTCCGAGGATCAGACTGGTCGCCTCGCTCCTAGCGATGGCACTGCTGGCCGCCGGCTGCACCACCAAGACCGGGGAGCTCCCCCAAGGGCCGCCCCGGGAAGTTCGCATCATCAACAACGTGGAGGTGGCCGATGACGACCACACCCTGACCGTGCGCTACTGGGGCACCGAGTGCGAGGAGTTCAGCGACTCCGAGATCGAATACGGCATCACCCAAATCAAGATCACCGTCTACGCCCTGGTTGCCACCGAGGAGTGCCAGCGCTCCGGCCTTCAACAGACCGCCGACATCACCCTCAACCAACCTCTGGACAGCCGCATCATCATCGACGCCAATACCGACACCGTGGTCTACGGGCCTTAGCGACCCGTCTGGTTCGGAATCAGCTCAACGCTGGGGCCGTGAAGAGCCACCAGTCCCTTGTCCAGTGTCACGAGCGATCCGCCAAAATATGAGGCCAACTCGACCAAGTAGGCATCCGCCACCTGCCGGTGGCCGATGACGCCGGCCATCATCGAGGCGTCGTAGCTGATCTCATCGGGCCAAAAGACATGCTGGGGCAATATTAGTGGCAGAGGGCGAGACCAACTGGAACAGGGCCGTGGGGAGGGAGAAAGCATCGGCCATCGGCAATTGGCGGCAGGTCGGCAACATCGCCGGTGAACAGGGCGGGGGTTATGGCACCGTGGACTTGTGGGAGGCCGGGGAGGGCAGCGGCCACACTCAGGGCGGCGTGCTGACCAATGGCTGAGTCGAAGTAGTTGGTGACAATGACTCTGCGGCCCTGCTCAATCCAACGGCAGGCGGCGGCGAAGGCGGTGCGGGGGCCGCCCAGCGCCATGGGCTTTACCACCACTACTGAAACCTCATCGGGAATGGGAGCCTCGGGCTGCTCCAGACTCTCGTCGACAGCCACCGAAATGGGTGAGCGCCTGGCTACCTGGGTCAAGGCCTCCAGACTCGGGGTGGGCTCCTCCACATACTCGATATCGAATTCCTCGAACCGGGCCAGCGCATCCACCGCCTGCTCCAAATCCCACGCACCGTTGGCATCCAGCCGCAGTCGCGGAGAGTCCCCAACTGCCTCCCTCACAGCGGCCACCGCAGCTACGTCATCGTCCAAATCGCGCGCACCCACCTTCAGCTTCACTGCTCCGTATCCATCGGCCACTGCGGCCGCGGCTTCCTCTGCGCTTTGAACCAGCGCGTTGAGCTCCACCGAGTCGGCAACTGGGCCTCCGTCGGCTAGTACCTCAGCTTGGGCCTGGCCACGGTGCCTAGACTTCAAGTCGAGCAGGGCAAGCTCGGCTGCTCCGTGGGCAAAACGCTCGGCAGGCAGATCGTCTTGGTCGGGCTCGGCCGCCCATTTTTCCAATGCTCGTCGTGTCGCCGACAAGTCGGCCCCAGGCCAGCCCGGCAGAGGCATGGCCTCTCCCCATCCTGTGACGCCCCCTTCGGATATCTGCACCAACACGCCATCTCTTTGGGTGATCAATCCGCGGCCAGTCATCACCGGATGGCGCAGCTTGAGGGCGAGCGGAGTCAGCTCAACCCGCATTGGATCACCGCGGCGGCGGTGGCATCGGGCGCCTCCAGATGAGAGGCGTGGCCGGCGTCGGGAATCAGGCGGACAGAGGCTTGAGGAATGGCCGCAGCCATTTGGGGGGCGATAGCGGCGAACTTGGCGTCTTCGGCACCGGCGATGAGAGCGCAGGGCATGGACAGCTCCGAGAGGCGGTGGCCGACTGGGGCTGCGGCCCCCGCGCCCATGCCCCGCAGACTGCGGGCCAGGCCTCGGGGATCGCAGGCCACGCGCTGGGCTCGCAACTCGGCCTGCTGCTCAGCGGTCAGCCGACGGCGCTGGCTGGCGAACAGCGGTTGGCCGGCCCAGAAATCGGCGAACCACTCGATGCCGTTCGACTCGATCCTGTCGGCCAGCGCCTCGTCGTCGGCGATGCGCTCGGCCCGCTCGGCAGGATCGTCGATTCCAGCTCGGGCGCCGATGAGGGCCAGCGCCGCCACCCGGTCGGGATGGGCCAATGCAACATGGAGGGCCACCCGGCCGCCCATCGAATAGCCCACCAGCGTGAACGGCTTTAGGGCGGCCGTGGCCGAAACCACCCCCTCCGCCGCAGCAGCCATGGTGTAATCGGCCAGATCATCGGAAATCGGCCCCGCACCGTGGCCCGGCAGGTCGAGGGCGAGCACCGGGCTGGGCAGGCGGCCGGTGAGCGGGGCCATGGCTGCGGCCGAGCCGGCGAAGCCGTGCAAGACCACGATGGTCCTGCCGTTCATTCGGCTAGCTCAGCAAGCCGTTTGCGCTGCTTCACGGCCGCTCCGTGGTCGATGGGCACTTCGATCACCGTCACCCCGGTGGCGTTGGCCACGGTCTCAGCCAGGTCTTCGGCCTGCTCGACCCGGTGGTAGGCGATGCCCAGCCCGTTGGCCATTTCGCCGAGGTCGACCCCGTGAGGAGTGTGGAACAGCTCCTCGAAGTGGACTGCGGGACCGCTGTCGGCCACCGGGAGCAGCGAGAAGATGCCCCCTCCGTCGTTGTTGGGCACCACCACGGTGAGGTCGGCATCGGAGAGCGATGCGGCCAGCAGCCCCCCGATGTCGTGCAGCAGGGCCACATCGCCCACCAGCGCAGCCACCGGCTGGCCCATGGCCAAGGCTGCGCCCAAGGCCGATGAGATCACCCCGTCGATGCCGTTGGCCCCCCGGTTGACCAGCACCCGCCGGGGCAGGGCGGCGGAGGGCCAGAACGATGTCACGTCCCGCACCGGCATGCTGTTGGATGCATAAAGCGCCACCTCTGGGGGCAGTACACGCAGCAGGGTGGCGGCCAGCAACGGCTCCAGCAGATCATCAACGCCCAGAGCCGCCTCCACCCGTTTCCACGCGTCGGCAGCCGCTTCGATCCAACTCGCCGCCCAGGCATCGTCAGCCGAGGCCATTTGCCCAGCGACCGCGCCCAGAAGGGGCACCGGATCGGAGGCCAGCGCTTCCGTCCAGACGAACGACGGATCCTCCCACCGTCGTCGGGGATCCACCAGCAGCCGGTCGGCCGCCCCGCACGCCGCCACGAAGTCGATGACCGCCCGGTTGCTGGGTGGTCCGCCGATGCTCACCAGCACATCGGGCGCCAAGTCGGCGCGGCCCAGCACCCACTCCGCACCATCCAGCACCAACGGCCCCCGGCCCCGGAGCTGCGATCCGGCATCGGCCATCACGGGCCAGCCTGCCTCTTCGGCAAAGGCGGTAATGGCTGCGGTGCCGACATCGTCCACGTCCAACACACCGGCAACGATCAGCCCCCTGCGGCCCGCCAATCGGCTCACCGCGCCCACATCGGCCTCCACAAGAGGACGGACAGACACTACTGGCCGCCCCCTCGCAGCGCGTATCCGGGGAATGGAGCCTTGCGGTTCCAGCGGCTTGCGGAAAGGCCAATTGAGATGCACCGGGCCAGGGTCGGGCCCCGCACCGGCTGTGGTGGCCGCCCGAATCGCCAGACGGGCGAAGTACTCGGGCTCGTCGAAGTCGCACGGCATCTCGGCGTACCAGCGCACATGGCCCCCGTACAGCTTGACCTGGTCGATGGTCTGGCCAGCCCCGGCATCTCTCAGCTCGGGGGGCCGGTCGGCGGTACACACCACCAGCGGCACTCCGCTGTGGTGGGCCTCTACCACCGCGGGAAGATAGTTGGCCGCCGCGGTGCCCGACGTACACACCAGCGCCACCGGCTGGCCCGATGCTTTGGCCATGCCCAAGGCGCAGAACCCCGCCACCCGCTCGTCGAGCTGCACGGTGACCTGCAAACCTTCCTGATTGCGGGCGGTCACTGCCAGGGGGGTGGATCGGGATCCGGGCGACACCACCACGTCGGTCACCCCGCAGGCTGCCAGCTCAGCCCAGAACCTTCCGGTGGCCCGGTAGGCCAGGTCGGTCATGTCACAACATCCAGCACAGCAGCGAACTTGACGTCGGTCTCGATCAGCTCTTGTTCGGGGTCGGATCCGGCCACGATGCCCGCCCCGGCACATAGGCGCATTCCTCTGGGGCCGATCAGCGCCGACCGCAGAGCCACGTAGAACGAGCCGCACCCCCGGTGGTCGATCCAGCCCACTGGCCCGGCGTACCACCCGCGGTCGAGCCCCTCATGCTCGGCGATCCACTGCTGTGCGAACGTGGTCGGCGTGCCCCCCACCGCCGGTGTGGGGTGCAGGGCACCCACCAGCCGCAGGGCCATGCCGGGTTCAGGGGTGATCCGGCCAGTAACGGTGGTGGCCAGGTGGTGAATGCCGGGCAGGGTTCGAACCTCGGTGTCGCCGGTGGGGTCCAAGCTCACTCCCGCCAGGGCCAAGCGGGTGCGAAGGTATTCCACAACGTAGTGATGTTCGGCCTGCTCCTTGGGATCGGTGGCCAACCTCTCGGCGATGGCAGAGTCTTCGGCCGGTGTAACCCCTCGAGGCGCGGTGCCGGCCACTGCGTAGGTGGTGACCACATCGCCGTTGAGCTCTGCCAACACCTCGGGGCTCGCACCCACAAAGCACGATCTCCCTCGGCCGAAACCGAATATCGCACACGACTCGAAGCGGTCCGACAGCCGGGACAGCACCACCGCGGGGTCGATTCTGCCCGCCGCCTCCACCTCTCGTGCCACCACCACCTTGGCCAGCTCCCCGGCGTCGATGGCATCGGCGGCCTGCTTCACCGCGTCCCGATAGGCGGCCCGTGTCCCGTCTTCAACCCGCAAGGCGCTGCCATCGTCTGTGTGGCCTGCTCTTTCTGCCGGCCCCCGGACAATCCGTTCCGGCACCACCAACCGCCCGCTCGGATATCCGTCCCACGCCCCCGTTCCCGGCCGATCGGCGAAACCGAAGCCGGCAAAAGCAACCTCACCCTCGTCCAGCAACTCAGCGGCAGCGGCAGCAGCGGCCTCAAAGCGCCAACGGCCATCCACCTCAACGGCCCGGGCCGCTCCCAACCCGGCCATGGCGTCGGCGCCCGGGGCCCGCCAGAACACCCGGTGGTCGCCGGACCACGAGGCGAATTCACCCAGGGGGTTCATTTCACCCGCTCCGCCAGCCGGGCCGCCGCCCTGCTCAGCAGGGTCCTGCGAAAGTGCTCGCCAACCAGCGCCACCACTTGAGGCACGAGCGCCTCAACCAGCGGAGTCAGATTCTCCAAGTCGGTGCTGGTCAGTTCTTCGGTGTCCATGGCATCCAAGAACAGATCCACCGCCTCATCCACCACCGCCTCCACATTGCGGGCGTGGCGAACAGCCAGCGTGGCCAAGTCGGGCACGCTCACCCCGACAGCCACGAGGGCGGCTCCGGCTTGCAGCATCGTGACCGCGTCCTCTTTGAACCGACCGGAATCGTCGGGGATCACCAACCCGGCATCGATGGCCAAATCCACCTGCTCAGCAGCCAGGCCTGACCACTCAATCAGCTCGGCCCGGCTGAGGCCCTCTTGCGCCATCCCCAAAGCGTAAACCCAACCACCCCCCACTCGAACAAGCAGCAATGGACTCGGGGAGGGGCGCGGCGAGTAACACACTCGATGGTGGCGGATGCGCCGGCTCTGGTCAGGGCAGCTTGGAGGTGGTTATCGTCGAAGCGCCATGAACTTCGCAGAGCTTCTGCTGGAGCCCGAACTTCCCGCCGGTGTTGGCACTCCGGGGGTGATTGTCGCCCGACCCGAAGGCGATGAGGTCACCTCCTACTTCGATCTGGTGGACGCGGCCAAGCGGGTGGCCGCCACCCTGGCCGACGCCGGTGTGGCTCCCCGCACACCGGTTGCCTGCCTGCTGACACCGAGCGCCGAGGTGGTCGCCGCCTTTTTCGGAACCTGGACCGCCGACTGCGTGTACGTGCCGGTGAACCCCCGCCTGTCCGATGCTGAGATCCACCACATCCTCGACGAGGTGAAGCCCGCCGCGGTGATCGCCCGGCCCGAGCAGCTCGACCGGGTGAAGGCGCCAATCACCCGTATTGTCGCCGCCGGTGGGCTGGGCTGGTCGGTGGCCGAGCGCCGGAATGTCGAGGCGGCCTCCCATGATCCCGGCATCGCCGCCGTGTCGTTCACCTCGGGGACCACCGGACGGCCCAAGCCCATCGAGCTGCGATCCGACGCGGTGATGCGATTGATGGACACGATCATCTCCACGGTCCGCAAGGGCCGAATACCCACGGAGCGGCCAGCCATGCCCAGCGTGATCCCGGTGTCCACCTCGCTGTGGGCCGGGATCTACAACGTGATTTTCGCGATCCGCACCGGGAGCCCGCCGCTGCTGATGCCCAAGTTCGACGCCCCGGAGTACGCCCGAATCGTGCGCCAATACCAGATCGCCTCCACCGTTATCCCCCCTGCCGCCATCGCCATGCTCAACGACGAGCCAGGCATCGAGAGCCTCGATCCGCTGAAGATCGTCCGCTCCATCACGGCGCCGCTTTCGCCATTGCAGGCCCGCCGCTTCTATCAGCGGTTCGGCGTCATGGTTCTCAACGGCTACGGCCAGACCGAGGTGGGCGGCGAGATCGCAGGGTGGACCGCCCGAGACTTTCGGGAGCATTCCGACAAGCTGGGGGCAGTCGGCCGCCCACACGACGGCGTCGAGCTGCGATTCGGCGAGAACGACGAGTTGTGGGTCCGCACCGCCTACACCGGCTCCCTCGATCCGAAAGGCCGACTGGGCGACCGGCTCGACGGCGACGGCTTCTTCCGCACCGGCGACATCGCCCGCCTCGACAACGAGGGCTTCCTGTGGATCGAGGGTCGGGAGTCCGACATGGTCAACCGCGGCGGGCTGAAGGTGTTCCCCGCCGAAGTGGAGGAGGTGCTGCTGCTGTCAGACGCAGTGTCCGACGCCTCCGTGGTCGGGGTTCCCGACGAACGACTGGGCGAGGTGCCCCACGCCTTCGTAGTCCCAGCCGATGGCGACAGAGCACCCGATCCCGGCGACCTGGAGCAACTCTGCCGCCAGCACTTGGCCCCCTACAAGGTACCGGTTGCATTCAACACCCTCGACGCGCTGCCCCGCAGCGAAGTCGGCAAGGTGCTGCGCCGAATCCTAATCGACCAAGCCACCACATGAGCCGCTTCGCCCTGTCGCCGTTCGTCACCGACGAGCAAAATCGGCTTCCGCCTGGTGGCCTGACGCCACCTCGATCCGATCAGATGTCAATTGCAGGAAGATGGTGTATATTCACATTGTGCGGCGTATACAGCTATATATGGACGACGATCTGGATCACGCCCTCACTGCGGAGGCAGCGCGATCCGGGAGGACCCGGTCCGAACTGGTCAGGTTGGCCGTGCGCCAGTCCCTAGAGCATGCGCTCACCGAGAGCGCTGACCCAGTGGATGCCCTGATCGGATCTGTTGACATCGATCCCATCGACGACATCGACGCCGCCATCTATCTCCAGTGAGGTTCGCAGACACTTCATTTTGGGTTGGCCTGCTGCTGCCCCGCGACCGGAGGCACCCCGACGCCACCGCTTTGTGGACCAGGGACAACGAGCCTGTTCGCACATCCAATCTGGTGCTCGGCGAGACGTGGACTCTGCTCAGGTACAGAGCCGACCATGGTGCGGCTGTTCGATTTCTGGACACTATCGACCAGTCAGGCCGTGTTTCCCGAGCCCCGGTGGATGCCCACATCGACGAGCGAGCCTGGGAATGGCTGCGCCGACACGATGAGCGGGCCTACTCCTATGTGGATGCGGTCAGCTTCGAGATCATGCGCCGGGAGCGGATAACGGAGGCCCTGGCATTCGACGGCGACTTCACCGCCGCAGGATTCGTCGAAGTCCGCCCCTGAGGCGGCGGTGCAGCAATGCACTGAATGGCCTGCTAATTCATGTCCAGCCGAAAGGGCAAACGAGCTAAGTCATGAGCGAAAACGGCCTCCGCTTAGTGAGTTGACTGGCGGCTCGTTGGTGCGTTGTAAGTCCCATTAGCGTCGTTCCATGGTTTCAGGTGCTGTGGGTACGCGGCCGGCCTGGGTGTCGGATGAGATGTACCCGTTCGAGAGTCGGTTCACTACGTCGCCGCGTGGGCATGTGCTGCATTACGTTGATGAGGGCTCTGGAGAGCCGATTGTGTTCCTGCATGGTAATCCGGCTTGGTCGTTCGAGTTCCGCCATCTGATCGGAGGTCTGAGAGCGGAATTACGCTGTGTGGCGCCCGATCACATCGGATTCGGTTTGTCGTCGCGCAGCCACCAAAAGGAGCACCATCATCCAGCGGTTCACGCGGAGGCGCTGGCGGCACTTGTCGACGAGTTGGACCTGCGTGACGTGACGCTGTTCATGTCGGATTGAGGCGGTCCGATCGGCCTCGAATTTGCCCGCCAGTCTCCAGATCGGATCAAACGGCTCGTCATCGCCAACACTTGGTGCTGGCCGGTGAACCGCGATCTCCATTTCTGGTTCTTCAGCAAAATGATGTCGGGCCCGCTGGGTCAATACCTGATCAAGCGTCGCAACTATTTCGTCAACGGGGTCATGCCCCGGGCGGTCGGGAACAAAGACTCGTTGAGCGAAGAGGCGATGGAGCACTATCGCCGAGCACAGCCCTCACCGGCCGAAAGGGAAGCAAACGCCGCTCTGCCGGGGTACATCGTGGGCGCCACTGACTGGCTCCGGACCATCTGGGATGGGCGCTCAGCATTCAACGAGAAACCGACGCTCATCTTGTGGGGAAACAAGGACATCGCATTCCGGACAAAGGAACTCGAACGCTGGAAGTCAGAATTCGTCGACGCAAAGGTGCACGAGTTCGCAGACTGCGGCCATTTCCTCTCTGAAGAGGCACCTGATCGGATTCTGCCGCTCATCCGGGCTTTTATGAACGGGGGCGATTGAAATGCAATCCCACTTCGATAACGAGTTGTTTGACTTCCTCACTCAGTTGCAGGCAAACAACAACCGAGAGTGGTTCGCAGAGCACAAGGAACGGTACGAGCGGCATGTCAAGCAGCCTCTGCTGGACTTCATCGAGGACTTCGAACCGCACCTGCACTCGATCAGCAAGCACTTTGTCGCAGAGGCCCGAGCCCACGGCGGCTCCATGTTCAGGATCTATCGCGACGTCCGTTTCTCCAAAGACAAGTCCCGGTGAACTCCACCGGTGGTCGCGACAGATCGGCCAGAATGGCCGGTCAGCAATGTCAGCGACCGACCGATGGAGGTGTTCAGTATGGCACGGCGTTCAGGTGCGGGCGAGCGCGCCCGGATCGAGGTGCTGGCGGC
>JAPPMA010000066.1 GCA_028819295.1 bacterium
GGGATCAGCAGGGGCAGGATGCTGGCCCAGATGCTGCTGCGGGGGGTGTGGAACTCGAAGGTGGGGATGCTGGTCCGCAAGTCCTGCTCGACCTGCTCTCCCAGCGGATTCGGCCCGGTGGTGTGGAACTTCGACTCGTCGACCCTGATGCCCTTGATGTCGCCGGTGTTGTTGTTGTACTCCGCCTCCTCGATCTGGTTGAGCCCGGCCGCCTCCACGAATTCCCGAAACGAGATCTCCTCGCCGTTGTCGTCGCCCCGGAACACGTTGGAGAACAACAGGGCCCCCAACAGCCCCAGCACCACGAACCACAACCAGCGGGGCATCCGGCTCTGCGTGGTGGGCTGCTGGCCCGGCCCGCGCGGGGGGGGGCGCCGCCCGGGGGGGGGGGGCGGGGGTGGGGGCGGCGAGGCCATTGTGCGATTCTACGGGGGCTCAGAGGCAATGTCACCATTACGCTGCGGGCTGGTGGCGGCGGCAACGCATAGCAAGGAGCGGGAGATCCGATGGGGTCTGCCCGACGTGGTCGTCGGCATCGTGGTGTCGTGGGTGGCCGCAGTGGTGGTGCTGGTGGCCGTTTTGGCGGCGTTCGACCTCGGTGCCGGCGACGAGACCGGGACCGGCTCGTATCTGGGCCGGTACGGGCTGAGCGACTCCACGAGCCTGGAGCGCAGCGATCCGGCCCTGCCGCTCTGGACGCTGCCCGTGGGTCAAATGGGGCTGTGGGCCGGGTTCGCCCTGACCGCGGTGGTGGCCGGCACCCTGCGGGGAACCGGCGTGCGGCGCGACTTCGGCCTGTCGATGAGGGCATCGGACATACCGGTGGGGCTGGGGGTGGGCGTGTTAGCCCAGATCGCGGTGGTGTGGCTCATCTACGCGCCGTTCCAGCAGTTCTTCGACTTCGACGTGAGCGAGGCCGCCCGAGAGATCACCGACCGGGCGGCCACCGGGGGCGACATCGCCCTGGTGATGCTGGGAGTGGTGGTGGGAGCGCCGATCTTCGAGGAGCTGTTCTTCCGTGGCCTGGTGCTGCGGGCGTTCGAGAGGAAGTGGGGGGCGGTGGCGGGGGTGCTGGGCTCGTCGGCGCTGTTCGGGGCGGTACACCTCCAACTCCTCCAATTCCCCGCTCTGGTGGCCTTCGGGATCATCGCTGCGCTGTTGGTGCGGCGCTTCAAGCGGCTGGGGCCGGCCATCTGGGCCCATGTCGGCTTCAACCTGGTGGCGGTGGTCAACCTGATCTGGCTGGCGTGAGGGCGGTGTCTTCTATGTTGAGGCTGTGAGCACACCGGGGATCCTGAGCGGGGCCATCCAGTCCTATGCCTGGGGCTCGCGGGAGGCGCTGCCCCGCATCATGGGGGTGGCGCCCACCGGCGAGCCCCAGGCCGAGCTGTGGCTGGGCGCGCACCCGAGGGGGCCCGCGGTGCTGCGGCGCGGCGGAGCGGAAGAGCCGCTGCACCAGGTGATCGCCGCCGACCCGGTGGGCGAGCTGGGCGTCCACACCGCCGAACAGCACGGCGGCGAGTTGCCGTTCCTGCTCAAGATACTGGCGGTGGCCCAGCCGCTGTCGCTCCAGGCCCACCCCGACCGCCGTCAGGCGCAAGCGGGATTCGACGCCGAGCAGCAGCAGGGCATCCCCGTCGATGCCGATCACCGGACGTTTCGGGATCGCAATCACAAACCCGAGCTGATCTGCGCCCTCGAGCCGTTCACCGCGCTGTGCGGGTTCCGCCCTCCGAGCACCGCGGCGGCACTGCTCGACTCGCTGGCAGTGCCGGGGCTCGCCCCGGTGGTGGAATCGCTGCGGGCGGGCCGCACCCAGCAGGCGCTGCGGTGGCTGTTGCGGCTTCCCCGGCGAGCGGGGACCGAGATGGCCCGCCAGGCGGCGGCGGCCTGTCGCCGGCCGGGACCGCATACCGAGGAGAGGCGGTGGGCCGTCCGCATCGCGCAGCAGCATCCCGGCGACATAGGCGTTGTGATCGCCCTTTTGCTGAACCTCGTCCAACTTGAAGCGGGCCAAGCCCTCTACTTGAGGCCTGGCAATCTGCACTCGTATCTGCACGGGGCGGCGGTGGAGATCATGGCCAACAGCGACAACGTGCTGCGCGGTGGCCTGACCGCCAAGCACGTGAACGTGGACGCCCTGCTGGAAGCAGCAGACTGCGGGGCCGAGGAGCCGACCGTGCTGACGCCGGGGGGTCCGAACCACACGTTCCGCCCTCCGGTCCTCGATTTCTGCCTGACCCGATTGGAGGTGGCTCAGCCGGTGATCTGTGGTCTGAGCGGCCCCGAGATCGCGCTGTGCGCTTCGGGGGAGGTCAGGGTGGCGGGCCACGAGATTGCCGGCGGAGGGGCGGTATGGCTGCCCGCAGGCGCCGGGGACTACGAGGTTGCCGGAACCGGGCTGGTTTTTCGGGCCCGGACGAACCAGCACAGATAGGGCAGAAGTGCTTGCATCGGCAAGACTGTGGCCATGGCGCTCGACCCCCGACTGCTTGAGATTCTGGCCTGCCCCGATGACAAGGGGCCGCTGCTCTACTTCCCCGACGAGAACGCGCTGTACAACCCCCGCCTGCACCGCCGCTATCTGGTGGAAGACGACATCCCCAACATGTTGATCGACGAGGCCGAGACCGTGGACCGCTCAGAGCACGAGCGGCTGATGGCCAAAGCCGAGGCGGAGTCCATCGGCCTGACCTTTTCGCCATGATCGTCTTGGCGCGGCGTCTGGGGAGGATGCGGCGGTGAGCAGCCGGGCCCGGTGCTTGGGAGGGGCGCGGCGGTGAGCAGCCGGGCCGACACGCTGGGCATGTGGCCGGCGGTCAACCGGATGCCCGAGCAGATGCTCGGCGCCCTCGAGCGCTGTGAGGGGTTGGTCGGGCTGCCCCGCCGGTCGGAGATCACCAATGTTCTGGTGCTGGGAATGGGCCCGGGCGGTTTCGCCGGCGACTTGCTGGCGGTGACGGCGGGGCCGTTCATGCCCCTGCCCATCGTGGTGGTCAAGAGCTATCAGCCGCCGTCCTATGTTGACGATCAGACCTTGGTGTTCGCCCTGTCGGCCAGCGGCGACACGCCGGAGATCGTCCAGGCCGCAGCCCAGGCCGCGGAGGCCGGAGGCCGGGTGGTGGCGGTGACCGGCGGGGGCCGGCTGGCTGAGATGGCCACCGCCTGGGGCGCCCCGCTGGTCGAGGTCGACCCGATGCTGTATCCCCCCCGGGCAGGGTTGAGCGTGCTTACCGTGGTGCCGATGGTGGTCCTGGGCCAAATGGGGCTGTTTCCCGGCGCCGCCCAGTGGGTGCGCCACGCGGTGGATCAGATTCGCAGCCGAAGGGACGCCGTCCGGGGGCCGGCGACCGCTCTGGCTCGCCGGCTTGCGGGCACAGTGCCGCTGGTCTACGGCGGCGGAGGTCTGGGAACGGCGGCCGCCCGGCACTGGAAGAACATGATCAACACCAGTGCCAAGGCCCCGGCGTTCAGCGCGGGGGTGCCCGACCTGCTGCACAACGAGATCGCCGGATGGGGCCAGCACGGCGATGTCACCCGCCAGGTGTTCAGCCTGGTGCTGTTGCGCCACGATCACGAGCACCCCGAGGTGATGCGGGGTTTCGAAGTGCTGATCGACTTGATGGACGAGGTGGTGGGCGCCGTCCACGTGGTGGCCGCAGCGGGGGAGGGCCCGGTGGCCCAGGTGTTCGACCTCATGTACCAGGGGTCGGTCACCTCCCTGGAGATGGCCGCCGCGGTGGGCCTCGACCCCGGGCCAGTGCCGGCCATAATGGCGGCCCGCCAGGCTTTGGCAGGCCGCAGCCGATGAAACCAACACGCCGAAATAGCAAGGGAATAACCCAGTGGCTGTAGAGAATGACTTCAAGGTGGCCGATCTGGCCCAGGCCGAAGCCGGGCGCAAGGAGATCCGCCTGGCCGAGCACGAGATGCCCGGCCTCATGGCGCTGAGAGCCCAGCACTTCGACGACCAGCCCCTGGCCGGGGCCCGCATCACCGGGTCGCTGCACATGACAGTGCAGACGGCGGTGCTCATCGAGACCCTCACCGCGTTGGGGGCCCGGGTGCGGTGGGCGTCGTGCAACATCTTCTCCACCCAGGATCCCGCGGCCGCCGCGGTGGCCGTCGGTCCCGCCGGCACGCCGGAAGAGCCTCAGGGGGTTCCGGTCTACGCCTGGAAGGGCGAGACCCTGGAGGAGTACTGGTGGTGTACCGAGCGGGTGTTGCGCTGGCCCGACGGCGGGGGGCCGAGCCTCATCCTCGACGATGGCGGCGACGCCACCTTGTTGGTTCACATGGGTGCCGACGCCGAGGCGGCGGGCACCGCCGGCGATCCCGACGAGGCCGACTCCGAGGACCTGGCCGAGATCCGCCGACTGCTGGGCCGCACGCTGGCCGGCGATCCGGGGCTGTGGACCGCCATCGCCAAGGGGGTCCGCGGCGTGTCGGAGGAGACCACCACCGGGGTCCACCGGCTCTACCGGATGAAGGCCGACGGCACGCTGCGGTTCCCGGCCATCGACGTGAACAACTCGGTGACCAAATCCAAGTTCGACAACCTCTACGGCTGCCGGCACTCGCTGATCGACGGCATCAACCGGGGAACCGACATGATGATCGGCGGCAAGACCGCGGTGGTGTGCGGCTACGGCGACGTGGGCAAGGGCTGCGCCCAATCGCTGCGGGGCCAGGGCGCCCGGGTGGTGGTCACCGAGGTGGACCCCATCTGCGCGCTGCAAGCAGCCATGGAGGGCTTCGAGGTGAAGCGGCTCGAAGACGTGCTGGAGACGGCCGATCTGTTCGTCACCGCCACCGGCTGCAAAGACGTGATCGGCGCCGAGCACCTGGGGCGGATGAAGCACCAGGCGGTGGTGGGCAACATCGGCCACTTCGACAACGAGATCGACATGGCCGGGCTCAACGCCCTGTCCGACGTGCGGCGCATCAACATCAAGCCCCAGGTGGACGAGTACGTCTTCCCCGACGGCCACTCGGTGATCATCTTGTCGGAGGGGCGCCTGCTGAACCTGGGCAACGCCACCGGCCATCCCAGCTTCGTGATGTCGTGCAGCTTCGCCAACCAGGTGCTGGCCCAGATGGAGTTGCACGCCAACGCCGAGGCCTACGGCGCCGACGTGACCACCCTGCCCAAGGAGCTGGACGAGATGGTGGCCCGGCTGCACCTCGACGCCCTCGGGGTGCGGCTCACCACGCTGACCTTGGCCCAGGCCGACTACATGGGGGTGTCGGCCGCCGGGCCGTTCAAGGCCGACCACTACCGGTACTGATCCAGCCGGGCGGAGCGGCCCGCGCCGGCCGGTCTTTGTGTCACTGGTCGCCTCTAGCGTGGGGCCATGTTGTTGCTTCGGGTGTGCGCCGGATGTGGAGGGCCGGGGCCGTCGCCGTGTCGGCGGTGTGCGTCCAGTATGCGGGCGGTGGGGGAGATGGCCCCGCCTGAGCCCCTGTCGGGGTTGTGGGCGGCATTTGCCTATGCGGGGCCGGGCCGGGAGCTGTTGGCCCGGCTCAAGTACCGCAACCAGCGGTCGAGCGTGAGATGGCTGGCCTCGGCCATGGCGGCCGCGCTGCCTCCGGGCCTGGCTGCTGAAGCGGTGACGTGGGCGCCCACGTCTCCCCAGCGCCGTCGGTGCCGGGGATTCGACCAGGCCGAGCTGCTGGCTCGGGCGCTGGGCCGAGAGATCGGCCTGCCCGTTGTCTCCTTGTTGAAGCGAGTCGACGCCGCTGGCCAAACCGGCCGCAGCCGCAGCCAGCGCTTCTGTGCCCCGGCATTCGAACCTCGCCGCTCTCCGCCGTCAGCGGTGCTGGTGGCAGACGACGTGATCACCACCGGGGCTACCCTCCAAGCCGCGGCAAAGTGCCTGGTCGGCGGAGGGGCTGAGCGGGTGGACGCGGTGGTAGCCGGCGCCACGCCGCTGCCCTCCGCACGACGGCCACCCGGTGTGGCTACCATGAGAAGCCACAACCCAGCCCCAGTCGAAAGGGAGCCGCCATGGACGTGACCATCAGCAGCAGCGGGATGCAGGTGTCGCAGAGACTAGGGGAGGCCACCCGGACCAAGGTGGGCAAGCTCAGCCGCTACCTGTCGGGCATCGATCACGCCACGGTGCGGTTCAGCGAGGAGAAGAACCCCCGCATCGCCGAGCCCGATGTCTGCGAGGTAACCCTGGAAGGACACGGCTACCACGTCCGCAGCCGAGTCAACGGCCCGACGCCGTTCGCCGCTCTGGACCGGGCCATCGCCAAGCTGGAGCGCCAGCTTCGCCGCACCAAGACCCGCCGCGTCGACCGCCAGCACCACTCCCGCGAGCGCCGAGCCAGCTAGTTGGGGCGTCTTGGGTTTAGCGCCGTGGATTGCGACGGCAGCGGCGTTCCTCGCAAGGCGCGCCGACGCAGCCATACTCCCAGTGTGCGGCAAGGAGGCGCAACGCAGCGAGGGGCGTCGATGCCCAGCAGGACACGCGCGAATAAACCCAAGACACACCACTAGCTCGGTTCCAACGCCGATTGGCATCACGCCGCGCCCTTTGCCATCTGTGCCCGGCCGGGGTTCAGGCTGTCTCTGCTGACTAATTTGCGCGAGCGCAGCGGTAGAGTGGTGCTGGCATGAGCGTGTTTCAGAAGGTCCTGAACACCGGCGAGGGTAAGAAGCTCAAGGCACTGGAAAGCCTGGTGCCCGACATCAACGCGCTCGAACCCGAGACCAAGGCGCTGACCGACGACGCGCTGCGAGCCCGCACCGGGAAGTTCCGCCAGCGCCTGGAGAACGGCGAAGACCTCCACGATCTGCTCATCGAGGCCTTCGCGGTGGTGCGCGAGGCGGCCTGGCGGGTGATCGGCCAGCGCCACTACGACGTGCAGCTAATGGGCGGTGCAGCCCTCCACTTCGGCTGGGCCGCCGAGATGCGAACCGGCGAGGGCAAGACCTTGGTGTCCACGCTGCCGGTGTATCTGAACGGTTTGGCCGGCAAGGGCGTCCACGTGGTGACCGTGAACGATTACCTGGCCGCCCGCGACGCCGACTGGATGGGGGCCATCCACCGCTGGCTGGGTCTCACCGTGGGCCTGGTGGTGCCCGGAGAGCGGGGCTCGGATTTCAAGCGGGAGCAGTACGACAGCGACATCACCTACGGCACCAACAACGAGATGGGCTTCGACTATCTGCGCGACAACATGGCGATGTCGGCCGACCGCCGGGTGCAGCGGGGCCACAACTACTGCATCGTGGACGAGATCGACTCAATCTTGATCGACGAGGCCCGGACCCCTCTCATCATCAGCGGGCGCCTGGCCGATGCCGCCAAGACGTACTACCAGTTCGCCAGCGTGGTGCGGGGTCTGCGGCGAGACGTCCACTACGACGTGGACGAGGAGAAGCGCATCGTGGCCCCCACCGAGGAGGGCGTGCATGCGGTGGAGCGGGCGCTGGGGGTGGAGAACCTCTACGACTCGGTCAGCGCCAACCTGGTCCATCAGCTCCAGGCCGCGCTGCGGGCCAAAGAGCTGTACCACCGCGACAAGGACTACATCATCCAGCGGGGCGAGGTGAAGATCGTCGACGAGTTCACCGGGCGGATCCTCGACGGTCGCCGCTGGTCGGAGGGCTTGCACCAGGCGGTGGAGGCCAAAGAGGGGGTGAAGATCAAAGAGGAGAACCAGACGCTGGCCACCATCACCCTCCAGAACTACTTCAGGCTGTACGACAAGCTGGCCGGCATGACCGGCACCGCGGTGAGCGAGGCCAACGAGCTGTTCGGCACCTACGGCCTGCATGTGGTGCCGATCCCCACCAACCTGCCGGTGGTTCGAGCCGACCAGGGCGACCTCATCTACAAGAGCGAGGATGGCAAGTTCGACGCCCTGGTCGAAGATCTGGTGGAGCGCTACGAGCGGGGCCAGCCGGTGCTGGTGGGCACCGTGTCGGTGGAGAACTCCGAGAAGCTGTCCGACGTGATGAACAAGCGGGGCATCCCCCACGAGGTGCTCAACGCCAAACAGCACTTCCGGGAGGCCGAGATCGTGGCCCAGGCCGGGCGGCTGCACGCCATCACGGTGGCCACCAATATGGCCGGAAGGGGCGTGGACATCGTGCTGGGGGGCAACCCCGAGGCTTTGGCCCGCCGGGACGCGGCCGCCGAGGGCCTCGATCCCGCCAGCGCCGAGGGCCAGACCAGGGCAGCCGACCTCCTCGACAAATACGAGGCCGAGTGCCAAGCCGAGGGCGAGAAGGTTCGGGAGCTGGGCGGTCTCTATGTGCTGGGCACCGAGCGCCACGACAGCCGCCGCATCGACAACCAGCTTCGGGGCCGCTCCGGGCGCCAGGGCGATCCCGGCGAGAGCCGGTTCTACCTGTCGCTGGAAGACGATCTCATGCGGATATTCGCCACCGGGGCCATGAACTGGGTCATGGACAAGGCCCTGCCCGAGGACGTGCCCATCGAGGCCAAGATGGTCACCAAGGCCATTGAGCGGGCCCAGGGCACGGTGGAGCAGAAGAACGCCGAGGCCCGCAAGAACGTGCTCAAGTACGACGAGGTTCTCAACGAGCAGCGCAAGGTGATCTACGAGCGGCGGGCCCAGATCCTGTCGGGCAGCGATCTTCGGGCCGAGGCATTGGAGCACCTGGGCGAGGCGGTTGACGCGGTGATCGGCGGGCACTGTACCACCGAGGACCCCGCCGACTGGGATCTGGAGCAGCTGGAAACCGAGATCCGGGTGCTGTGGCCCACCCAGATGGGGCCCGACCAGATGGGCGGGGCCGTCTCCACCGACGATCTCTACGACCTGCTGGTTGCCGAGGCGGTGACCCACTACGAGCAGCGAGAGGAGCAGGTGGGCGCCGAGGCCATGCGCGAGGTGGAGCGCCAGATCATGCTGCGCATCATCGACCAGCGCTGGCGAGAGCACCTCTACGAGATGGACTACCTGAAAGAGGGCATCAACCTGCGGGCACTCGGCCAGAAAGACCCCCTCACCGAGTGGCAGCGGGAGGGCTTTGAGATGTTCGGCCAGATGATGGCCGGCGTGGCCCGGGATTTCGTCACCTACATCATGCACGTGGAGATCAACGTGGAGGCCCCGACCCGTGCCGATGACACCGGCACCAGCAACATCACCGAGTCGGGCCCGGCCGACCCGTCCACGCAGTCGTCATTGGCCAGCGCGGCGACCGCCTCCGAGGTGGTGCAGGAGTCGACCCCCAGGTCGAAGGCGCCGGTGGTGAAGTCGGAATTCGAGAAGACCCCCCGCAACGCCCCCTGTCCGTGCGGGTCGGGCCGCAAGTTCAAGCAGTGCTGCGGGCGTTGACTGCCTGCTCCCGGGACATTCCGTGCCTGATTTCACCGGCGATCTCGCCCTGCTCCGGTCCAAACTCGACGAGGCCCGGCGCTATCTGCACATCGATGACCTGATCGCCCGCCGCCCCGACCTGGAGAAGGCCGCCGCTGACCCCGGCCTGTGGGACGATCCCGACCGGGCCCGCAAGGTGACCCGGGAGCTGGCCGAGCTGGCCGAGGATGTGGAGCTGTTCGCCGGTTTGGAGGCCGCGCTGGAAGACGCCGACACCCTGCACGAGCTGGCCGTGGAGGAGGGCGACGAGTCGCAGGCCCCGGAGATCGCCGACATGCTGGGCGCCCTGTCCGCCAAAATCGATGAGCTGGAGCTGCGGTCGCTGCTCGGCGGCGAGCACGACGACTCCGACGCGGTGTGCGAGCTGCACAGCGGTGCGGGGGGCACCGATGCCCAGGACTGGGCCGAGATGCTGCTGGCCATGTACCAGGGGTGGGCCGAGCGCCGGGGCTTCGACTTCAAGGTGGACTCGGTGTCGGAGGGCCAGGGCGCGGGCATCTCCTCGGCCGACTTCACCATCTCGGGGCGCAATGCCTACGGACTGCTCCAGTCGGAGCGGGGGGTGCACCGGCTGGTGCGGATATCGCCGTTCGATTCCGACGCCCGCCGCCACACCGCATTCGCCCAGTTCAAGGTGGTCCCGTTCTTCGACGAGGTGTCCCACGAAGTGGAGATCGACGACAAAGACCTGCGAATCGACACCTTCCGGTCGTCGGGGGCGGGCGGACAGCACGTGAACGTGACCGACTCCGCGGTGCGCATCACCCATTTGCCCACCGGCACAGTGGTGTCGTGCCAGAACGAGCGCAGCCAGCACCAGAACAAAGACCGAGCCATGCAGATCCTGGCCGCCCGCCTCGCCGATCTGAAGCGAGCCGAGCGGGAGGCCGAGATCGCCGGGCTGGCCGGCGACTACCAGAAGACGGAGTGGGGCAGCCAGATCCGCTCCTACGTGCTGCACCCCTACCAGCAGGTCAAAGACGACCGCACCGGTGTGACCATCGGCAACGTCGAAGCCGTTCTGGCCGGCGATCTCGACGACCTGATCGAGGCCTATCTCCGCTGGAGGCGCATGTCGTGAGCTGTGCAGGGTTTGCCGCAGGAATTGCTGGGATCAAGGGTGCGCGTGCGGAGTCTGGTGCCGGTGATAGCGTTGGTCGAGCTTTCCAGGCCACCGAAGGGGGGTTCGGGCCCGGGATGCAGTTCGGAGTGTACGGCGCATGATCAGAATGGAGAACGTCACCAAGGTGTACAAGGGCGAGGTGCTCGCCCTTCAGAACGCCACCTGCGAGGTGCAGCGGGGGGAGTTCGTCTTCTTGGTGGGTCCGTCGGGTTCGGGCAAGTCCACGTTCATGCGCCTGCTCAACAAGGAGGAGAAGCCCGACCGGGGGCAGGTGTTCGTGGCCGGACGGGACATCGGCAAGCTGCCGAGCTGGAAGGTGCCCTTTTTGCGGCGCAACATCGGCTGCGTCTTCCAAGACTTCAAGCTGCTGCCCAACAAGACCGTGGTCCAGAACGTGGCGTTCGCCCTGGAGGTGATCGGCAGCCCCCGCAGCGTGATCAAGTCGAAGGTGCCCGCCATATTGGAGCTGGTGGGCCTGTCGAGGAAGATGCACAACTATCCCGACGAGCTGTCGGGCGGAGAGCAGCAGCGGGTGTCCATCGCCCGGGCCTTCGTGAACCGGCCGCTGATACTGCTCGCCGATGAGCCCACCGGAAACCTCGACCCGAACACATCGATGGGCATCATGACGCTATTGGACCGCATCAACCGAACCGGCACCACGGTGGTGATGGCCACCCACGACCGCAGCATCGTCGACAAGATGCGCCGCCGGGTTGTGGAGCTGGACCGGGGCCAGATCGTCCGGGACCAGTCCCGGGGCGTGTACGAATAACCGATGGGCTGGAATGATTCCCGCGGCGGGGGGCGATCGGCGGGCGTGAGCCGATGAGCCTCAAACTGGACTATGTGCTGCGGGAGACGGCCAGCAACTTCCGCCGCAACGTCACCCTCACACTGGCCACCGTCATCACCGTCACCATCTCCCTAACGCTGCTGGGCGCGGCGCTGCTGTTCGGCGACGCGGTGGACAACGCCACCGTCCGCTGGAAGGACGGGGTGGAGTTCATCGTGTTCATGGAGCCGGATATCGCCCCCGAGCTGGAGGCCGGTATCCGCCACCAACTCGAAGAATCCTCGGAGGTCAGCGATTTCACCTACATCGACAAGGACGAGGCCTACGCCGAAGTGCAGGAGCTGTTGGGCGACTCCCCGGAGCTGGTGGAGGTCATCACCCCCGAGCGGCTGCCGGCCTCGTTCAGGGTTAAGCCCACCGACACCCTCCCAGAGCGGGTGGACGAGTTGGCCTCCGTGTTCCGCGCCCAGCCGGGTGTGGCCAAGGTGGTCACCGCCAGCGAGACCATCCGGGCTATCGAGGATCTCTCCAGCGGGCTGCGCCAGAGGGTGATCATCATTGCCATCGTGCTGTTGGTAGCCGCCGCGGTGCTGATCTTGAACACCATCCGAATGGCGTTGTTCTCCCGCCGCCGGGACATCGAGGTGATGAAGCTGGTGGGGGCCACCAACTGGTTCATCCGGGTGCCGTTCATGTTCGAGGGGCTCATCCAAGGGCTCATCGGCGGGGTGATCGCCATTCCGCTCATCTGGCTCACCAACAACTTCTTCAGCGTGATCAACGATGATGTCTCTTTGGAGCTCCTGCGGGGATTCACCGTCGATCCGGCCCGGGTCTGGGCACTGGGATTCCAGATGGTGGGGCTCGGTGCGCTGGTGGGCACGGTGGGCTCGGGCATCGCGGTCAGCCGCTTTTTGGACACCTGACGAGCTGGCGTCGCCTCCCCGCCGCTTCTCGGATGCCTGGTTTTCTCGAGGCGTAGTAGATTCGCGGCAGATGGCCTCGGCTCCAGTGGCTGATGGCCGGGCGAGAGGAGCAGCAGATGGCCCAGCAGGTTCGAGCCGTAGTCGCCAAGGCCAAGGGGGTGCCGGTCAGTATCGAGACCATCGAGGTGCCCGACCCCGGGCCCGGGGAGGCCCTGGTGGCCGTGCAGGCCTGCGGCGTGTGCCACACCGATCTGCACTATCGGGAGGGGGCCATCAACGACGAGTTCCCGTTCCTTTTGGGCCACGAGGCTGCCGGGGTGGTGGAGTCGGTGGGGGATGGCGTGACCAATGTGGCCCCCGGCGACTTCGTGATCCTCAATTGGCGGGCCGTGTGCGGCAACTGCCGCTCGTGTCTTCGGGGCCGTCCGTGGTACTGCTTCGCCACCCACAACGCCGTCCAGAAGATGACGCTGGGCGGCCAGGAGCTGTCGCCCGCCCTGGGCATCGGCGCTTTCGCCGAAAAGACGCTGGTGGCGGCGGGCCAGGCCACCAAGGTAAATCCCCAGGCCCGCCCCGAGGTGGCCGGGCTGATCGGCTGCGGGGTTATGGCCGGGCTGGGCGCGGCCATGAACACCGGCGGGGTGGGCCGGGGCGACTCGGTGGCCGTGTTCGGGTGCGGCGGCGTTGGTGATGCGGCCATCGAGGGATCCCGCCTGGCCGGAGCCCACACCATCATCGGGGTAGACATCGACGACACCAAGCTGGAGTGGGCCCGGGAGTTCGGCGCCACCCACACGGTCAACTCCAGCCGGGAAGACCCAGTGGAGCGCATTCGGGAACTCACCGGTGGCCACGGGGTGGACGTGGCCATCGAGGCCATCGGCTTGCCCCAAACTTACGAGCAGGCTTTCTACGCCCGGGACTTGGCCGGGGTGGTGGTGCTGGTGGGGGTGCCCAACCCGGAGATGCGCATCGAACTGCCGATGATCGAGGTGTTCGGCCGAGGGGGCGTGCTCAAGTCGTCGTGGTATGGCGACTGCCTGCCGTCACGGGACTTTCCCATGCTGATTGACCTCTACCTCCAGGGGCGGCTGAACCTGGAGCGGTTCGTGTCAGAGACCATTTCGCTGGAGAATGTGGAAGAGGCGTTCCACCGGATGGAGCGGGGCGAGGTGCTCCGCTCGGTGGTAATGGTCTGAGGCTCACCGGGCTGAGCGATTTTGCTGGACAGTTGAAGTCTTCGGGCGGCGTCGGTATTCTGTTCTGTTGCGGGTGGGGCTCATGGGGCCTGTGTTGCTTGAGCAGACCGTGATCTGCTCTCCATGGAGACACCCGACATGCCCGACTTGACTCTGACAACGGTGGTTACCTCGATCATCGTCCTCGTGCTGCTGGCTCTGCCGTTTGTTGCCGCTCGGCTGCCGCGCTCCCGCCGGCTTTGGTTCCGCGACGCCGAGCAGCCGGGTCCCGGTCCGGGCTTCACCTATGCGCTGGTTCCTCCTGGGGGCCATCCCGACGAGAGCAGCGTTGGCGAAAAGGGCTCATGGCAGTGGTGCCTGGCCTTCATTCCCGAAGAGACCTCGGACGGCGGATCGGGGTTGCCGCCGTGGTGGGCCCCGGCACCGCCATGGGATACGACAGCCGAGCGAGGCTGGGATTTCACCCACGATGCCGACGTTCTGCGCGCGGTGTTCGATGAGACCAGCGCCCGCCCGGCGGCCGGGTCGTCTCGGGGATAGGGGCATTCTCCGCCCCGGATGGGGGCGTTTGAAGCATCATTAGACATGGCTAGGGTGGCCGACGACCGGCACCGAGAGCGGCGTTTGGCCATGGTGCGTCGCCAGATCGAGAGGCGGGGGGTGTCTGATCCCCGAGTTCTGGTGGCCATGAGATCGGTCCCCCGCCACCGCTTCGTGTCCCGGGCGCTGGCTGGCGACGCCTACAAAGATCACCCGCTGCCCATTGGCGCGGGCCAGACCATCTCCCAGCCCTACATCGTGGCCCTCATGGCCGAGGCCGCGTCGGTCGGCCCCAACGACCGGGTGCTGGAGGTGGGAACAGGCTCGGGCTACGGGGCCGCAGTGTTGGCCGAGTTGGGCGCCTCTGTGATCACGGTGGAGCGCCACCGCAAGCTGGCCGACGCAGCGGCCAAAGTACTGGGCAAACTGGGCTATGGCAACGCCGCCGTCGTGTGCGGCGACGGATCCCAGGGCCATCCCCCCAGCGCACCCTACGACGCGGTGGTGGTCACCGCCGCGGCCCCCAGCATCCCATCGGCGCTCATCGACCAGCTCGCCGACGGCGGCCGGCTGGTCATCCCCGTCGGGCCGCCCTCCTTCTCCCAAAATCTCACCCTCATCCGCCGAATGGGCGACGAGACCACCGCCGAGCGATTCTGCCCCGTGAGGTTCGTCCCCCTCGTTGAGGGAGCCTGATCAGGCTTCTCCTCAGCCCTCACCCCCGAAGAGAGGCTGAAATCCGATGGCGGCTGAACAGCAGACTCGGCCAGGTAGGGTGAACGGGTGCTGCGGTTGAGCGGGGAGGTTTATTCGGAAGTCATCGCCCATGCGATTTCGGGGCTGCCGAATGAGGCGTGCGGGCTGTTGGCTGCTCCGGCGGCCCGAGAGCGGGCCACCCGGTTCTTTCCGGTACGCAATGCGGCGGAGTCGAGCCATATCTACCGGCTTGACGATGCCGAGTATCTCCAAGTGGAGCGTACTGCTGACGAGGAGGGGCTGGTGCTGGTGGCGGTGATGCACTCTCACACCCACACCACCGCCTATCCGTCGCCCACCGATGTGCGAGACGCCACGGCGTTCGACCCCTTCGGAGCGCTGCTCTATGTGATCGTGTCGTTGAAGGATCCTGAGCCCGCCCTTCGCTGCTACCGCATCCTCGACGGGGCCATTGCTGAAGAGCCGGTGGCGGTCGAGGGGTAATCTGGGGTCTGTGACTGCGAACAAATCGGTGATCGATCTCATCGGCAACACCCCGATGGTCGACGTCACCGCGCTGTCGCCAAACCCGGCGGTGGCCATCCACGTCAAGCTGGAGGGGGTCAACCCAGCCGGATCGGTGAAAGACCGGGTGGCTCGCCAGATGATCCTCGAGGCCGAGGCCGACGGCACGCTGGCGCCCGGACGCACCATCATCGAGCCTTCGTCGGGCAACACTGGGATAGCCCTGGCCATGATTGCCCGGCTCCGGGGGTATCCCATCAAGATCGTCATGCCCGAGAACGTGTCGGCCGAACGCCGCCAGCTCCTCGAGGTGTTCGGGGCCGAGATCATCTGGTCGCCGGGGGCTGAGGGGTCGAACGGGGCGGTCCGCCTGGCCCAGAAGCTGGCCGACGACAACCCTGAGTGGGCATTCCTCTACCAGTACGGCAACGAGGCCAACCCCCGAGCCCATTACAGCACCACCGGACCGGAGATCTACGCCGACTGTCCTCAGATCACCCATTTCGTCTCCGGCCTGGGCACGAGCGGCACCCTCATGGGAGTGGGGGCCTATCTGAAAGAGCGCAAGCCCACGGTGCAGGTGCTGGCCGTGGAACCACCAGCGGGGGAGATGGTGGACGGCCTGCGCAGCCTGGACGACGGGTTCATCCCCCCGATCTATGAGAAATGGGGCGGCGACCAGCTTTTAGACGGCAAGCGCATCGTGCGGCCCCGAGAGTCGGTCGAGTGGACTCGGCGGGTGGCCGAAGAGGCCGGCATCTTCGCCGGCATCTCCACCGGCGCGGCGCTGGCCGGGGCCGCTCGGGTGGCCGAGCGGGCCGATGAGGGAGCGGTGGTGGTGGTGTCGGCTGACGGCGGATGGAAGTACTTGTCCACCGGGGCGTGGACCGACCCCATCGAAGAGGTAACCGCCCGAGCCGAGTCGATCATCTACTTCTGATTCAGGCCCATTGAGGATTTTTTGATCAGACGAGATTTTTTTTCCACGATGTGCTATACGTCCTTCGCTCTGCTATAGTACTTTTACCCAAACCACACCACCATGCTGGAGCACAGCTCCAGCCGAGCGGCCTCGACTCAACCCGCCAAAGTCGAGGCCGCTCCATTTCTACCCTGTTCCGCAGAATGCCGGCACTAGCGTGTCTCCGATGGCGCTGAGCTTCACAGTGCTGGGCTGCTCGGGCAGCTACTCCGCCCCCGGCATCGCCTGCACCGGCTACCTGCTGGAATCCACCGGCGCCAAGGTGTGGCTTGACGCCGGTCCGGGTACGCTGTCCAACCTCCAACGGCACTGCGGTCTGGCTGATCTGGATGCCGTGGTGATCACCCATCAGCACATCGACCATTGGACCGACTTGGCCCTTGCCTTCTCAGCGCTTCGCCACCATGTACACCGCAGCCCGCTGCCGGTGTATGCAACCGCGGGCACCCGGTCGCTGGCCTGCGCCCTGCTCGGCAAGCCCGACCTCGCGCCCGCTCTGGACTGGCGGCTGATCTCGTCGGGCCACCGGACGCTGATCGGCGACCAGCAGTGGAGATTCTCAAGAACCGATCACCCGGTGGAAACGCTGGCGCCGAGGGTCGACAGCGGCGGCCGCAGCTTCGCTTTCTCGGCCGACACCGGCGCGGGCTGGTCGTTCGACCGTCTGGGCCCCGGCATCCACACGGCGCTGTGCGAGGCCACCTTCCTGGAAGCCGACCGCGAGCTGGGAGGCCCCCATCTGAGCGCTCGGGAAGCAGGCGCCATGGCATCAGACGCCGGTGTGGAGCGGCTGATGCTCACTCATCTCGCCCCCGGTGCGGATACGGGTGCTGCGGTGCGCGAGGCTTCAGCCTCGTTCGGCCAACCGGTCGAGGCGGTGCAACAGCACCGCACCTATGAGGTATGAGGGTTGGACATGAGAGTTTTGGGCATGAGGGTTGGACATGAGAGTTTTGGACATGAGGGTTGGACATGAGAGCCAGAGCATGAGAGCGAAGACGAGAACAGCGCCATGAGGGGCGACGGACGAGCGGCCGGCGAGCTGCGCCCCATGAGCATCGCCCGAGACTTCACCGAGATGGCCGACGGCTCGGTGTTGGTGTCGTTCGGGCGCACCCGGGTGCTGTGTACGGCGTCGGTGGACGCCAATGTGCCCCGGTGGATGAGGGGCCGGGGAAAGGGCTGGGTGACCGCGGAGTACTCCATGCTGCCGGGCTCATCGCCGGAGCGGGTCAAACGGGAGGCGGCTCAAGGCCGGCCCTCGGGCCGCACCCAGGAAATCCAGCGGCTGATCGGCCGATCTCTGCGAGCGGTGACCGACGCAGCCCTGCTCGGCGAGCGCCAGGTGATCTGCGATTGCGATGTGCTCCAAGCCGATGGCGGCACCCGCACTGCGGCGATAACCGGCGCCTATGTGGCCCTTCACGACGCCCTCAGCCGGCGACTGGCGGCCGGGGACCTTGCAGAACACCCGGTGCTCGAGGCCTGCGCCGCAGTGTCGGTTGGGATCGTCGACGGGGTTCCCTGCCTCGACCTTCCATACGAGGAGGACGCGTCCGCCGAGGTGGATATGAACGTGGTCATGACCGAATCGGGTCGTTTCGTGGAAGTGCAGGGCACCGCCGAGGGCCGTCCTTTCGCC
>JAPPMA010000024.1 GCA_028819295.1 bacterium
GACAAGCTCGACCTGGTGGCCATCCCCGACTTCGCCTTCGGGGCCATGGAGAACATGGGCTGCGTCACCTTCCGGGAGATCCTGCTGCTGGTTGACCCCGACTCCTCCACCCAGCAGGAGCGCCAGACCGCGGTGGACGTGATCGCCCACGAGCTGGCCCACATGTGGTTCGGGAACCTGGTGACCATGAAGTGGTGGAACGGCATCTGGCTCAAAGAGGCCTTCGCCACCTTCTGCGAGATGCTGGCGGTGGACGCCTACCGCCCCGATTGGAAGCGGTGGCTGGCCTTCGGGCTTTCCCGGACCGCGGCGTTCGATGTGGACGCCCTGGCCGCCACCCGGGCCATCGAGTACCCGGTGGTCTCCCCCGCCGACGCCGAGGGCATGTACGACCTGCTCACCTACGAGAAGGGCGCCGCCGCGGTGCGGATGCTGGAGCAGTACCTGGGGGCCGACGAGTTCCGCGACGGGGTCCGCCACTACCTCCGGCACCACTCCTACGCCAACACCGAGACCCACGACCTGTGGGATGCGCTGGCCGAGTCCACCGGCGAGCCCGCCCGCGACGTGATGGACTCGTGGATATTCCAGGGCGGCCACCCAGTCGTGACTGCCACCGCCGGCGACGACGGCACGATCACGCTCAGCCAAAGCCGCTTCCGCTACGACGGACAGCCCGACGACGCCCGCTGGCAGGTGCCGGTGGTGGCCGCAGTGGGCACCGGCGCCGGAGAGCGCACCGAGCGGCTGGTATTGGAAGACCCGGTCGCCCTCGATGCCGAAAGCCCCGCGTGGACGATGGTAAACCCCAGTGCCGACGGCTTCTACCGAGTGGCTTATGAGGGCGACTTGCTGCACCGGCTGCTCGACGGCGCCCTCGACCTAGACCCACTTCAGCGGTACGTGCTGGTGGACGACCAATGGGCTCTGACGGTGGCCAACCGCCTAGGCGTGGCCGAGTACCTGGCGTTCGCCGAGCGCATCGCCAGCACCGAAGACGACCTAGCGGTGTGGCGCCGGCTGGCAGGAACGCTGGCCACCCTCGACCACATGGTTTCCGACTACGGACGACCTGGCCTCCAAGCCCGGGCCCAAGAAATGGCAGGCCCAGCCTGGGCCAGGGTGGGCTGGGATCCGCCCCCCGGTGAGAACGACCGCATCGGCGAGCTGCGGGGCGTGCTGGCGCGCACCCTGGCCCTATGCGGCAACGACGGCGAGGCCATCGCCCGGTGCCGAGAGCTGATGGCCGCCGATGGCGTCGACCCTGCGCTGGCCGCAGCCGCCATCGCGGTGGTGGCCGCCACCGGCGATGAAGCCGACTACCAGGAGATCCGCCGCCGCTACGAGAACGCCCCCACCCCACAACTCGAATTGCGCTACCTCATGGCGCTCACCGGCTTCGACGACCCCGCGCTCATGGACCGCACCCTGGTCGCCACCCTCGACGGCACCGTGCGCAGCCAAGACGCCGGCTTCGTGCTGCGGGGCTGTCTGGAAAACCGCAATCACGGCCCCCGGGCCTGGGCGTTTGTCGCCGAAAAATGGGATGACATCAACCAACGCATCCCATCAGCCCTCGTCCCCCGAATGCTCGGCGGCATCAGCGCCCTATCCACCCCTGAACTGGCCACCGAAGTCGAGGCGTTCCTAGAAGCCCACCCCGTTCCCCAAGGCCCCCTCATCGTCGCCCAACACCTCGAACGCCAAAAAGTAAACGTTCAATTGCGAAGACGAGTCCAGGAGGCTCTGGGCTAGTTCGTCCCCACCGCGGCCCGAATGGACTCGCGCAACGACTTCATCGTGGCGAACACGGCGGTGGGCTCGTAACCGCAGTGGGCCATGCAGTTCTCGCAGCGGGGGTCTCGGCCCCGGCCGTAGCTGTCCCAGTCGGTGGTGTCGATCAGCTCCTGGTAGGTCTCGGTGTAGCCGTCGGCCATGAGATAGCAGGGCCGCTGCCAGCCGAACACCGAGTAGCTGGGGATGCCCCAGGCGGTACACTCGTACTCCACCTTGCCCTCGAGGAAGTCCAAGAACAGCGGGGTGTGGTTCAGCCTCCACTTCTTGCGCCTGCCCTCGGAGAAGGCGTCTCGGAACAAGCTCTTGGTCTGCTCCACCGGCAGGAAGTTCTCCTGGTCGGGGGCCTTCTCGTAGGCGTACCCCGGCGAGATCATCATGGAGTCGACTTCCAAGTCGTCGTTCAAAAAATCCAGCACGCTGCGAACGTTGTCGGGGCTGTCGGTGCTGAAGAACGTGCTGTTGGTGGTGACCCGGAATCCCCTGGCCTTGGCCTCGTTGACGGCCTCCACAACCTCGTCGAACACTCCCTCCCGGGCCACGGCCAAGTCGTGGCGCTCTTGGAGCCCGTCCACATGGACCACGAACGAGAAGTAGGGCGACGGCTTGAACTTTTCGATCTTGCGCCGCAGCAGCACCGCGTTGGTACACAGGTACACGAACTTCTTGCGCTTGAGGAGCTCGTCCACCATCTCGTTGATCTGGGGGTGAAGCAGCGGCTCACCCCCGGCGATGGACACCATCGGGGCGCCGCACTCCTCCATGGCCGCCACCGCCTCGTCCACGCTGACCCGCTTGCGCAGCACCTCGGTGGGATATTGGATCTTGCCGCAACCGGGGCATTCCAGGTTGCAGGCGAACAGCGGCTCCAACTCCACAATCAGCGGGAACTTCTCCCGGCGGCGCAGCTTGTTCTTGAACACGTAGCTGCCAACCCTCACCGCTTGGCGAACAGGAATGGGCATGTCAGCAAACCTCCTTGGACAGCACCGGCGCCAACCGGCGAATAGTCCGCAATGCTAGATAGATCCTCGCAGGGGCGACCAGAGACCGCAGCTCATGGCTGGGAGTGTCGGTCACCGCCCGCACCACCGCCGCCCGCCCGCGATGATGCTCCAACAGCCAGGCCGACTCCATGTCGACCGCCACCGCCCCCTGCTCAGCCAGCTCCTGTCGGCGGGCACCAACCGCCAACTCAGCCACACTGGCCACCGGACCGACGTGTACGGTGAACCCGGCTTCTTCCAGGCTCTTGGCCACGGCTTCGGCCTGGGGCAGGCCAATCGGCGACACGTCGTCGGCCGACACCTCGGTGGCCACCACCACGTCGCCCGGTTCGATGCCGTCAACCACGGCCCCGCCCATGCCCACCACCGCCACCGGCCCGCTCTGCGGCTCGACCCGGCGGCTGCGCTTGGGACCCATGCCGGTACACAACACCGTCGCCCCACCGCCGTGCCGGCGGATACCCCGCCGGGCGGCCCGGGCCTCCATGGCCAACGGACAAAACACCACCAGGGTCACTCCTCACCCGTTATGGCTCGCACCCAGCGGCCCAGGGCCATCAGCGGGAACACCAGGCGGTAGAGGTGGTAGCGGATGTAGAAGTCGCCGGAGAAGCCGGTGCCGGTGTACCAGGGCTCGTCCCAATCTCCGTCGTCGCGCTGGTTCTCCACCAGCCACGCCACTCCTCTGCGAGCCGCGTCCTCATCGGCCCGGCCCGCCGCGATCAGCGCCAGCAGCGCCCACGCCGTCTGCGACGGGGTGGACTCCCCCCGCCCCCGCCAGTTGTCGTCCACATAGGAGCGCATGTCCTCGCCCCAACCGCCGTCGTGGTTCTGCACCGACTCCAGCCAACGGCATGCTCGCACCACCCGGTGGTCATCGGCCGGCACCCCGGCGCTGATCAACGCCGGGACCACCGCCCCGGTGCCGTAGATGTGGTTGGCCCCCCAGCGCCCATACCAGGAACCGTCCTCCTCTTGTTCGGCGGTGAGCCACTGAACGCCGCGGGCCATTGCATCCCGGTCGACGGGAAGGCCCATCTCGTCGCCGTCCAGCTCGGCGAGCATCTCCACAACATGGGCGGTCACGTCGGCCGACGGCGGATCGATGACCTCTCCGAAATCGCAGAACGGCAGCTCGGCCACCAGCGAAGAGCAGTTGTCGGCGTCGAACGCCGCCCACCCCCCATCGGAGCACTGCATCCCCTGGGCCCAGACCACCGCCCGGTCCAACGCCTTCTGCACCTGCTTGGCATCGGGATGGCGGATGCGGCGCAGGGCGAGGGCCACCTCGGCCGTGTCGTCCAGATCGGGGTAGTAGTTGTTCTCGAACTCGAACGCCCACCCACCCGGGGCCAGGTGGGGGCGCTGCTCCGCCCAGTCGCCGACGATCTGAACCTCCTGATCGACGAGCCAGCGGGCCCCGGCCACCATCTGCGGGTCTTCGGCATCCACACCGGCGTCGGCCAGGGCCAGCAGCGCCAGGCAGGTATCCCACACCGGCGACTGGCAGCACTCCAGGCGGCGCATGTCGTCTTCGACGATGGTCCAGGCGTCGAACCCGGCCAGCCCCTGGGCCAAGATGGGGTGGTGCAGGGAATAGCCCCGCACGTACAGGGCCAGAAGCGAGTACACCCACGGCGGCTGGATGCCGCCCCAGCAGCCGTCGGACTCCTGGCGGGCGATGATCCACTGCTCAGCCCGGCTGAGCGCCCACTCCCGCACCCGCCGCTGGGGGCGGTTCTCATAGAGATGCAGCACCTGATCGAGGCGCTGGAACCGCCGAGCTGGGCTCCCGGGCGGGGCGAGCTCCCGCTCCGGAGGGGTGGCCCCGGTGCGGATCTCGTCGAGACTCAGCCCCATAGACCGCACCGGGCGGTGGGCACCCACCACCGTCAAAGCGACCAGGGTTTGGCGGGCCCAGCAGGCGAAGTCATAGATGTTCAGCGGAGCGTGCTTGGGCAAAAAGATCACCTCTGGAGGCAGAGCGGGCAGGTCCTCCCATCGCCACAGGTCGAACAGCGCCATCCAAATCCGGGTGAACACCCGGCTGCGCTCCAACCCTCCCTCATCGCGGATGTAGGCGGCGGCCTTGGCCATGTGGTCGGCATCGACGGGATCGCCCGCGTACCGCAGCGCCCAGTAGGCCTCCACCGTCACCGAGAGATCGGCCGGACCCTGGTAGAAGGTAGACCATGTGCCGTCGGCCCGCTGGTTGTGGCGGATCCAATTGGCCGTCTGCCGGGTGACCTCGGGATCGGCGATGCCCAAGAACTCCCGGAGAAACAGGTCCTCAGCCTCGATGGACACGTTGGTCTCGAGTTCGTCTTTCCACCATCCCTGGGTGTCTTGAAGGCTGAGGAGCCGTTCGGTGGCCTTGGCCAAGGATTGCTCAACGCCCATCAGAAGTCCCTCCCCACAATGAAATCGGCCAACAACCGCAGCTCTTCAATCACTTCGTCTACCACCTCGGGGTGCGCGGCCAGAGAATCGAGGGCGGACACCGCCAGGTCGTAGTGGGTTCGGGCCAGTAGCTTAGTGCCCTCCCGGCCACCCCCGGCCTCAACCAAAACCCGGGCCGCGTCCACGCCCCCGGCATCCCATTCGGGATGTGAATAAAGCTCGGCCAACTCGTCGGCCGCCGGCGTTGCGCTGTTGAGGGCGATCACCACCGGCACCGACTTCTTGCGCTCCCGAAGGTCGGCCCCGGCGGGCTTTCCGGTGCGCTCGGGATCACCCCAGATGCCCAGAAGATCGTCCACGGCCTGGAACGCCACCCCCACCTGCGCGCCGAACTCCGACAGCCCACCGACCACCGAGTCGTCGGCCTCGGCCAGAATCGCCCCGACCGAAGTCGCGTACGACAACAGCGCCCCGGTCTTGCCCTGCTCCATGGCCAGGCACTCATCCAAGGTGACCAGAGACTTCTCCTCGAAGGCCATGTCCATGCTCTGTCCCGCAATCATCGCCGAAACTGCTTTGGTCAGATGCTTGGCCGCTTTGACCCGGGGCGGTGTGGGATCGCGCAGCAACGCCTCATAGGCCAAGTTGTGCAGGGCGTCTCCCGCCACCACGCCGACTCCGATGCCGAACTTGGCCCACACCGTGGGCCGGTGTCGGCGCTCGGCATCGTTGTCGATGATGTCGTCGTGGATCAGCGAGAAGTTGTGGATCAGCTCAATGGCCACCGCTCCGGGCACTCCGGTTTCCGAGGGAGCGCCCGCGGCTTCGGCCGACAAGATGGCCAATGCCGGACGGGTTCCCTTGCCCGGACTTTGGAAGTGGTATTCGGCGGGCTCTCGCAGCTCAGAGCCCAACCCGCCCAGCGCGGCGGCGATGGCCGGGGACACCAACTCCCCGGCCCGCTTGAGGATGCCCGGAACCGGAACTCCCCCGCTCACGCGCTCATCCTTTCTGGCTCGACTGCGGTGCGGCCCCGGTCCAGGGCGAGGCCGGCCGCCAGCTTGCCGGAGCGGACAGCGCCCTCCATGGTGGCCGGCCAGCCGGTATCGGTCCACGCCCCAGCCAAGAACAGCCCGTCGATGGCGGTGGTCGGGCCGGGGCGAAGCCGCCGAGTGCCGGGACGACCGGCAAAGGTGGCTCGGTGCTCCCGGGTCACCACCGCGTCGACCACCTCCGCCTCAGCCGAGAGGGGCAGCAAGTCGGCCAGAGCCGACCGGTAGCGCTCGATCATCTCCGCCGGCCGCTCGCCGACCTCATCGAAGGCCGCCGACTGCGACACCGCCACCACTTGCTGGCCGTCGCTGCCAGCGCTAACCGGCGCCCCCGGACCATTCCCGACCCAGTTGGCGGCCTCGGTTCGGTCGAACACGAATTGCACCGGTGAATCCAGGGCTGCGGTGAAGTGTACGTCCATGACCTGGCGGTCGAACACGAAATGCACGTTGACAATGGGCGACACCCCGAGATCGACCAGCTCCGATTGCCCGGCCACGGTGTCGGGGGGCACCAAGCCGTCGACAGCATCGTGGGGCACGGCGAGGATCACCGCGTCGGCTTCAACCCGCTGCCCGCCGACGACGACGAAGGGGCCGTCTCCCACCGCTTCCACATGGGCCTGGAGATGGATACGGCCGCCTTGGGCGGTGATCGCCCGGGTGGCGGCATCCCCGTGGAGAGCGGCCAGAGGCACCCGGGTCCAGCCCAGATCACCGGCATCGGCGCTGTCCAGCAGCCCGGTGCGGAACACCTTGACGGCCAGGCTAAGCGAGGCATCGTCGGCCCGAAGGTTCACGGTGGGCAGGCAGATGAGGTCCCACATTCCGGCGATGGCCCGATCAGACTCGCCGCGAGATCGCAGCCATCCTCCAAAGCTCGTCTCGTCGGTGCTCGGTTCTTCGGGGTCGAGGCGGCGCAGGGCCAGCGCGGTGCGAACCGCCCGCAGCCGATCGGCGACCGAGAGCGGGCTGTAGCCCAGCAGCGACCGGGCCAGGTGAAGGGGGGGCGGGGCGCCGGTGCGGAATATGCGGGCCGGACGGCGACCGGGGCGCATCACCGGAACCGACATGCGCCGCTGCTCGGCCACCTGATCGGCCACCCCCAGGCGCTCCAACAGAGCCCGGTACTCGGTGCAGCACCGCATGAACACGTGCTGGCCGTTGTCGAACCAGCGACCGTTGCGCTCAAACGACCAGGTGGCCCCGCCCAATCGGGGGGCCCGCTCATAGAGCGTCACCGTCGCTCCGCCGTCGGCGGCCGCCACCGCCGCCGAAAGCCCGGCGAGCCCGCCTCCGACCACCGCTATCTGCGGCTTGGTGCGCGGCGTTAGGGCAACGGACGAATTCATGTGGTTGCTCCAGCCAGGCTGCGAACAGCCACCCATGCCTTCTCACTGGTGGGCAGCGACAGCCGCCCCTCCAGCACCTCTGTGGGCGCAGCGGCAATGCGGGCCAGCAGCCGATGGTAGATTCCGGCCATCGCCCCGGTGCAGGCCCGGCTGCGGTGGTCCAGCATGTCGAGCAGCTTCAGCCCCTCGGCGAAATGACGCTCGGCCCGCTCGGCTTCAAACGCCACCAGAGCGCCCACGGCGTCGGCGGGGCCGGTCAGGTCGGGAGCGCAGCCGAATTGCTCGATGTCGGCGGTAGGCAGGTACACCCGTCCCATGCCCCGGTCCTCCACGATGTCGCGCAGAATGTTGGTGAGCTGAAGGGCGATGCCCAGAACATCGGCCAGCTTGGCGGCCTGTTCTGGATCGCCGCTGGCGCCGAAGACCCCGAGCGACAGGCGGCCCACCGATCCGGCCACCAGTCGGCAGTACTGCTCGGTGTCGTCGATGGTGGCGTACACCTTCCCAACAGCGTCCTGCTCGCAACCGGCGACGATCTCACCCAGCGCCGCAGCCGGGATGGGAAAGCGGTCTATGGCGTGGCGCAAGCCCACCAGCACCGGGTCGTCGGGGTCGCGGAGCCCGCCGTCTGCCAGGGTGTCGATGTCGGCCCGCATCTCGGCCAGCCGGGCCAGCTTCTCGTCTTGGGGCAGTGGGCCGTCGCCCACATCGTCGATGCGCCGGGCCATGGCGTACAGCGCCGACATGGCCTGGCGCTTCGGCTTGGGCAGCAGGCGGATGCCATAGGAGAAGTTGCGGGCCTCGGCCCGGGTGATCTCCTCGCACCGCTGATAGGCGTCGGCTGCCCTCACCCTTGTCTCCAGGATTCTCGCCTCCAGCGAGCGGCCACGTCCTGCACGGCGCGAACCGCTTTGGCGTCGGTCGCCCGGCCGGGCGCCACGAGGCGAGCCATGTGGGCCAGAGTGCGGGCCCTCGACGGCACCGGCAGCTTGGCCAGCACGTCGCAGTCGGCCCTGGCGATGGCATCCAAGGCGGCCAGTCCGCCGCCGACATAGCCGGCCACGGTCACCTTGGCCCAACCGCTGAGGGAGGCCACCAGCGGTGCTCCCCGCATCAGCAGTCCTCGGGCCGTGTCGCATTGGTGGGCCACCAGCCGGCGCAGCGGGTCCGATGCCCGGGCCGCCCCGAGATCGCCCTCGTCCACGCCGAAGCGGGCCATCTCATCGGCCGGGAAGTAGATGCGCCCCTTTTGGGTGAAGTCCTCGCCGATGTCTTGGAGGTGCTCCACTATCTGCAAGCCGGTACACACCGCATCGCTGAGAGCGGTGCGCTCGGGGGTGGCCGCTCCGAACACCGCCAGCACCAGCCGGCCCACCGGATTGGCCGAGAGCGCGCAGTACTCGGCCAACTCGGCCTGGGTCTGGTAGCGGTGCTTGCGCTGGTCGAGCCGGTTGGCCTCGATGAGCGCCAGAAACGGCTCATCGTCCACATCCACATCGGCGAACAGCGCCGTGAGCTGCACCATCACCGGGTGGGTGGCTTGGCCGGTGCGGGCCTGTTGCAGCTCGGCTTCGATCCAGCCCAGCGCGGCCAGGCGATCGCCTTGGTATTCGTCTCCGATGTCGTCCACCAGCCGGGCAAATCCGTAAACGGCCAGCAGGTGGGAGCGGGGGCGCGCCGGGACAGCCCGCAACACAACCGGGAAGTTCTCGCTTCGGTTCTGGGCCATGATCGAGCTCTGGTCGAACCCGGCTTCAGTTTGCACAACGCCCCCCGCTGTGGGTCAGCCGTTCGGGGCAACCCGCTGGTGAACAGGCATTCCCGAACGGCTCAAGTTTTGTTCTGGGCGACCGCCACCTCGCTGCGAACAACTAAGTGACCATTCAGTCACCTTTTTGTACGCGCTCAATCGGGGGCTGTCAAGGCAATCATGGCCCCGGCTTCGTCAAAGTTGGGCCGATCGGCGAAATGGCCCATCAGCCCCTCGGCGAAGATGTGGGCGATTGAGTCCATGATGAGGGCGCCGGCGAGCCGGTGGCCCCGAGGATCAGCCGACAAAGCCTCCCCGAGCCGCTCGGCCAGCCGCCAGAACACCCGCTGGGCGGCGGCGGCGTGTTCCACCTGGCCCTGCACCGACCGCTTGGCCACCTCGAGCATGATGGGCAGGCCGGGCAAGAGGGTCTCGGCCAGCTTTTGGGTGAGCTCTTGGCGGCTCAGCCCCACCTGGCCGTCGATCGAGGCGGCGAATTGATCTGCGGTGTTGTCCACCACCGCCTCCACCGCCTGGAAGAACAGGTCTTGCTTGGAGTGGAAGTGGCGGTAGAAGGTGCCCTTGGCCACCCCGGCCTGCGCGCAGATGTCGGCCACGCTCACCTCGGTGTAGCCCCTCAGGGCAAACTCCTGGACGGCCACGTCGCGCAGTTGCCGGCCGCTGTCAGCCAGACTGGCCACATCGGCCTGGCCGGGATTCTCGGCATCCAATATCTGGGCGATGTGGCGCAGCGGCAGGCGATGGCGTTCCCGCAGCTCCCTGATCCTCTCCACCGCATCGGCGTGGCGCTGGCTGTACAGGAAGCGGTTGGCCGCGGCCCGGCGGGGCGCGGGCAACAGACCCAGCCGCCGATAGTGGTGAATGGAGGCGGCTGGCACTCCGGTGCGGGCTACCAGCTCGCTGATGGGGAACTCGCCGGGAGCGCCCATGCCACCACTCTTGTTGGTTTTGCCCTGATGCGCTACTCGGATTCGGCGATCTTGACGGCGTCGTCGAAGCTGGTGCCCTGCTCGATGAGGTTGCGGTACTTCATCACATGGCGGGGGCGGTTGAAACCGAGCACCCCGACGAGGCGGCCGGCGCGGCCGTAGAGGGCGGCGAACCGCCGCTCCTGCGTCGATCCGGTGATGATGCGCACCTCGTCGTCGGGCCCGGCCCGGCCGGCCAGTTGGATCTTGCGGTCGTACTGGTCGCTCCAGAACCACGGCACCGGAACGTAGGGCTCGGCATCATCGTCGGAGGCCAGCAGGCGGCGGGCGGCATGCTGGCCCTGGTCGATGGCGTTGTCCCAGTGCTCCACCCGCATGGTCTCGCCGAACAGTCGGTGGGGCCAGCGGGCCACGTCTCCCGCCGCGGCGATGCCCGGCGCCGCCAGGCAGGTTTCGTCGCACACCACCCCGTTGTCCAGCGTCAGCCCCGACCCCTCGAGCCACTCGGTGTTGGGGATCACCCCGATGCCCACCACCACCACGTCGGCGTCCACCGATGTGCCGTCGCTGAGATTAACCCGCTCCACCCGTCCGTGGCCCTCGAAGCCGTCCACACCCACGCCGAGGCGCAGGTCTACCCCGTGATCGCGGTGGACCTCCGCGCACACCGCGCCGATCTCGGTTCCCAAAACGCGGCCGAGCGGCACCGGCAGGGCCTCGATCACCGTCACCTCCAGGCCCCGCCCCCGGGCGGTGGCCGCCACCTCGGCGCCGATGAAACCGGCGCCCACCACCGCCACCCGCTGGGGGGAAGCTTCCATTTCGCCCCGGATGGCCAGGCAGTCGTCCAGCCCCCGCAGGGTGTGGATGCCGTCGAGCCCCCCGGTGGGCAGCTCCCGGCAGCGGGCGCCGGTGGCGATGAGAACGCCGTCGGCGGCAACCGTCGTGCCGTCGTCGAGGGCGACGGCGCGGCTGGCCACGTCGAGCCCGACCGCCCGGTGGCCAAGCCGCCAGTCGGCCTCCAGATTCTGGAGCGACTCGTCGTCGCACAGCGCGATGCGGTCTTGCCCCCACTCCCCGGCGAGGAGCTGCTTGGACAGGGGAGGCCGGTCGTAGGGCTGGTGGGCCTCATCGCCGATGATGGTGATGGCCCCGTCGTACCCGTCTCGCCTCAGCGCCTCCGCCGCCCGGGTTCCGGCCAGCGACGCTCCGACGATCGCTAGAGAGCGCAGCGGAGGATCACCCCTCGGCCACGGAGATGGCCTGCTTGGGGCAGCGCTGCACCGCTTCGTTCACACGCTCGCGGTCGTCATCGCCCGGCGTCTCGTTCAGCAGGTACAGAAAGTCGTCGTCTCGCACCTCGAAAATGTGGGGGGCGACCTGCATGCAAATGGCATTGCTCTCGCACAGGTCGTAGTCCACGACCACCCGGTATCCCATCGTTTCCTCCCATCTCCCAAAAAGACACCCCGACCCTACCCAACCAACCCCCTCCCTGTCGCCCTCGGGATCGCGAACAGGTGCCAATGGCCGGTATTCTGCTCCACACCGGCAACCAAGAATTCACCGTCGAAGATCGCCTGCACGTCTGCCCCGTCGACATACTCTGGCGCTAGAGGCCCAGCCATCTCAGACTCACATATCAATCGTGTTGCGCCCATGCCTGCACCGCCCTGCACCGCCCTGGCTTGCTAGCCCAGCGGCTCACAGTCCGGTGTTGTCGCGTATTTTGATGTTTACCGGCTGGTAGGAGGCGGGGAGGCCGGTTGTCAGCGGTCCTTTGACCCAGCCCCATTCGGGGTGCTCGACGAGTATCTCCCGGCTGGCGTGGGGGTCGGTGGGGTTGGTTTGGACTTTTCGGGTGATGTGCCAGATCGGGACCGCATCATCGTGCTCGTGGGCGGCGCAGTGGATGTTCACGGTGACGGTCTGGGGGGTGTTCCAGTTGGACTCGTCGAACAGCAGGCGGTGCGGCGACCACGCCGGCTCTCTGACTGTTCTCACCCTGCCCGACATCGCTTTGTAGTCCACCGGCCAGTAGCCCGTGGCCCTGGAGATCTCTCGGGCTGTGTTGGCAGCGTTCACGGTGTCGGGGTCGTACACGGTCACCGTCACCTGGATGCCGGAAGACGGCCGGCGGTCAAGCTGCACGGTGTAGCTCACGGTGGACATCACCGGGCCGTCGCGGGTTGTCGCGATCGCGCAGTCGGGGTGCTCCACGATCTCAAACCCTGCGGGGCTGAACACTGCCCTATAGGGCGCCGGGACCCCCGGGTCGGGCGTGGTGTCGGCGGCGACGAGCAGATGCGACGTGGCGGCCCCCACCCTCGCTCCGGGCGACGTGCTGACGATGCTCACCGCGAACATCTTGTCGCCGTCGCGGACCACATCGGCACCGACCGGTATCGCGACGATGGCCAGCGTGGCCCCCGCGGGGATAACCGTCTCGTATTGGGCATCGACGCTCACCCACAGCGTGGGCGGGTCCGGCACCGCCGGCCACGTCGCCCGCCCCAGGTCGCCGCTGCCGGTGGGGAACTCGCCCCACCCCACCACCTCGAACCTCACCGTGGTGGCCTGCGAACGCGCTGAGGACAGCTCAAACACCAGCGAGGCGTAGTCGTCCTCGTCGACGTACCCCCCGTTGCCCGAGCTGTTCCACAGCGACACCGCGGCGCCGGTGTTGGCGCTGTCGATTATCAGCAGCCGCCGCTGGTACGCGCTGCCGATGTAGCCGACCGCGCCCGCAACGCCATCCATCGCCGAGAGGTGGAACAGGTGGCTCACGGTGCCGTTGGCCGTGCCGTCCACCACATTGGCCGCTGCCGTCACCGTAATGCTCGCGGCCTGAGCCCCTGCTGAGAACGTCAGCCGGCTGAGCGAGGCGTCGAACGACACCCCCGACGGCGAGCCGACCAGCGCGAACGACCAAACCGAGGGGGTGTTGGTGCGGTCGAGATCCACGGTGAGCGACTCGCCGCTGGCCAGGGGCCGGTTCAACCGCACTTGAACCTCGGCGGTGTCGCTGCTGCTGCCCTCCACCATCACGCTGTCGGTGGCCGACCAGGTGACATACAGCGTCGGTCGGTTCGACGAACTGTCGTTGTCGACCACATTGACAATAGAGAAGAAGTCGCTGTCGTGTACCCGGTAACCGCTGCCGCCGAGCACCATGAGCGAGATGAGCCCGTTGTTCCCCACAACGGCGTCGTCAACCGTGGGAATCGAGACCACTGCGGTGCCCGAGGTGCCTATCACCACCGTGTGAACACCCGCATGCCCAGAAGCGAGCCCGCCCCGGACGAACACCCTGTACCTCACCGAGATGTCCCGATCCGGCGCAGGGTTCGCCGCCGTCAGCGTGAACGTCGCAGGGCTGCCCTCAACCACTTCACGACTCGCTGTGCCGCTGTCCGCCACGCTCACCACCGGCAAAACCGACGGCGGCGGGGGAGGCGGCGGGGGAGGCGGCGGCGGGGCGGCGGCATCGTCGTCGGTGATCACCACCGCGGCGGTGTTCTGGGTCGCCGAAGCCTCCGCGCCGCCCTCCACGTCGGTGGACAGCGAGCCGGCGGACAGGTTCCCGAAAGCGACCGCCGCGGTCTCCGACGCGCCCTCGTCGTCGCTGTCGTCGGCGGCGGCGAACACCAGCACCGCGGTCTGAGCCCCGGCGTTGGCCAGGGTCACCGACGGGGCGAGGGTGGTCGCGGCGGACAGGGTCACGCCGGTGTTCACGCCGGTTCCGGTCTTGAGCGACAGGGAGAAGTCGCCCGCGGCCACGCCCGCGCCCGAGATCGCGAGGGGCACCTCCACGGTCTCACCCGCCGCCAGGGCCCGGGCCAGGGCCACCGTGACCTCGGCCGTGTCGGCGGTGTTGGCCTCGTCGACGGTGCCGCCCCCGGACAGGGCCACGACCGTCGCGTCGTCGTCCGTTATGGCGGCGGTGACGGGCGCCGCGTTCCTCCCGTTGTAGCCGGCGTCCGACGACGACACCGCATGGGCTATCGCGGCGGTGCGCCCGCCGGGCTGGTCGACAGCGTCGTCCACCGCGGCCACGGTCACCGTCTGCGCCGTGCCCCAGTCGCCGACGGGGAACGTGAGCGTCTGAGACGAGCCCGCCGTGCCGCCCGACCGGTTCACCGTCACCCCCGACCCCGCGGTCGCGGTGACGGTCACGTCGTTGGCGGGCTGGGTTCCCAGCACCACCGTGTAGGAGTCCGAGGCGCCGCCCTCGACAACCGACACCCGCGTCCTCGACACCTCGACGCCGGCGCCGTCGTCGTCCGCCACGCTCACCGACACCGGCGCCACCGGCGTCCCGTCATAGGCCGCGTCCGACGACGACGCCGCATGCGCGACGGTCACCACGCGCTCGTCGCCCGGGTTGTCGACCGCGTCGTCCACGCCGGTCACCGTCACGGTCTGCGGCACCCGCCACGCCGCGGGCTGGAACGTCAGCGACGCCGGCGACACCGTCGCGTCGTCGGTGTCGCCCGAGGTGACCGCGACCGTCACCGCATGAGTGGGCTCCGAGCCCAGAACCACCGTGTAGGTGGCGGTCCCGCCGTCCTCGCGCACCGCGACCGCGGTCTGCGACACCGTGACGCCGGCGCCGTCGTCGTCCACCACGCTCACGGCCACCTCCGAGTCGGCGAGCGCGGCATAGTCCGCGTCGGTGCTCGACGGGTCCAAAGTCACCGTCACGCCGCGCTCGTTGCCCGGATTGTCCACATCGTCGTCCACCCCGGTCACCGTCACCGCCTGCGGCGTGCTCCACCCGCCAGGCTGGAACGTGAGCGACGCAGGCGACACCGTCGCCGCCGCACCGCCCGACGCCACCGCCACCGTCACCGCGCTGGTGGGCTCCGACCCCAAAGCAACCGTGAACTCCGCGGTGCCGCCGTCCTCGCCGACGGCCACCGCGGTCTGCGACACGACGAGGGCGGCGGTGTCGTCGTCGGTGACGGTGAGCTGGACCGAAGCGGGGGCGGCGACTCCGCGGCCGCCCGCCGCGGTGGCGGTCACGGTCACGGTCCGGTCGGGATTGTCCGTGTCGTCGTCGACGGGGGCGAGGGTCACCGCCGTCCCGCTGCTGGTCGTCTGCCCCGCCGCGATGGTCAGCGCCTTGTTGGTCGACAGCGCCGCGCCCGCGGCCGCGGCCGCCACGGTCAGGGTGACCGCCTCGTCGGAGGGGCGGTCCAGGCGGGCGGTCACCGCCACCGCCGGCCCCGACTCGGCCACCGACGCCGAGCCCAGATGCAGCGTCGCCACTGGCAGCGGGTCGTCGTCTGAGATCGTCACCGTGGCCACCCGGGTCGAGCCCAGCGAGTAGCCCGAGCCGGCCGTGAGCGTCAGCACCACGGTCTCGTCGGCCTCGTCGATGTTGTCGTCGGCGACGGCCACCGCGATCGCCGTGACGCCCGACGTGCCCACGCTGACGGGGCCCGACAGCGCCGCGAAGTCGTCGCCCGAAGTCGCAGTCCCGCCCACGGTGTAGGACACCGAGACCGTCGCCGACGGCGCCGGCGACAGGCTCACCACCACCGACGCGGTGCGCGACCCCGACGCCTCCCCCGCCATGTAGGCAGCCGACGCGAACTGCGCCACCGGAGTGTCGGGCGGCGGCGGAGCGTCGTCGTCGGTTATCACCACCGCGGCGCTGTTCTGGGTCGCCGACGCCTCCGCCCCGCCCTCCACGTCGGTGGACAGCGAGCCGTCGGCAAGGTTCCCGAAAGCGACCGCCGCGGTCTCCGACGCGCCCTCGTCGTCGGAGTCGTCGGCGGCGGCGAACACCAGCACCGCGGTCTGAGCCCCGGCGTTGGACAGGGTCACCGACGGGGCCAGGGTGGTCGCGCCGGACAGGGCGACGCCGGTGTTCACGCCGGTTCCGGTCTTGAGCGACAGGGAGAAGTCGCCCGCGGCCACGCCCGCGCCCGAGATCGCGAGGGGCACCTCCACGGTCTCACCCGCCGCCAGGGCCCGGGCCAGGGCCACCGTGACCTCGGCCGTGTCGGCGGTGTTGGCCTCGTCGACGGTGCCGCCCCCGGACAGGGCCACGACCGTCGCGTCGTCGTCCGTTATGGCGGCGGTGACGGGCGCCGCGTTCCTCCCGTTGTAGCCGGCGTCCGACGACGACACCGCATGGGCTATCGCGGCGGTGCGCCCGCCGGGCTGGTCGACAGCGTCGTCCACCGCGGCCACGGTCACCGTCTGCGCCGTGCCCCAGTCGCCGACGGGGAACGTGAGCGTCTGAGACGAGCCCGCCGTGCCGCCCGACCGGTTCACCGTCACCCCCGACCCCGCGGTCGCGGTGACGGTCACGTCGTTGGCGGGCTGGGTTCCCAGCACCACCGTGTACGTGTCGGTGGCGCCGCCCTCGGTCACCGACACCCGCGTCCTCGACACCTCGACGCCGGCGCCGTCGTCGTCCGCCACGCTCACCGACACCGGCGCCACCGGCGTGCCGTCATAGGCCGCGTCCGACGACGACGCCGCATGGGTGACGGTCACCACGCGCTCGTCGCCCGGGTTGTCGATGTTGTCGTTGACGCCGGTCACCGTCACGGTCTGCGGCGCCCGCCACGCCGCAGGCTGGAACGTCAGCGACGGCGGCGACACGGTCGCCGCCGCACCGCCCGACGCGACCGCGACCGTCACCGCGCCGGTCGGCTCAGAGCCCAGAACCACCTCGTAGGTGGCGGTCCCGCCGTCCTCGCGCACCGCGACCGCGGTCTGCGACACCGTCACCCCCGCCCCGTCGTCGTCCACCACGCTCACCGCCACCTCCGAGTCGGCGAGCGCGGCATAGTCCGCGTCGGTGCTCGACGGGTCCAAAGTCACCGTCACGCCGCGCTCGTTGCCCGG
>JAPPMA010000075.1 GCA_028819295.1 bacterium
GTATGGCACGGCGTTCAGGTGCGGGCGAGCGCGCCCGGATCGAGGTGCTGGCGGCCCGGGGTTTCAGCGATGCGCGGATCGCGGCGCAGCTGGGAAGGGGCCGGGCGACGATCTGGGGGGAGCGCAAGCGGTGCGCGCCGGGCGCGTGCTGCGCCGTCGGGGCGCGGGCCCGGGCCGATGTGGCGGCTGGGAGGCCGGGGCTTCCGAAGCTGGCCGCAGACGCCGGGCTTTGCCGGCTGGTGCAGGACCGCCTCATAGAGCGCCTGTCGCCCCATGTGATCTCAGCGGAGCTGCGCGAGCCTGGCTACAGGGTGTGCGCAGGGGCGATCTGCCGGGCCTGCTATGCGGACTGCGGGCGGTCCGGGCTCGCGGCGGGCATGTGGGCCGAGCTGCCCCGGTCACGCCGGCGGCGCAAGCCGCGCCGACGCTGCGAACAGGCCAAACGCAGCGCTTTGGGCGACTACAGGCCCATAGCCGACCGGCCCGCTGAAGCCGGCGCCAGAGCCGGGCCCGGCTGATGGGAGGGCGACTTGATCATCGGCAAGGCCAACAAGACCGCGGTGGCCACCCTCGTCGAGCGCTCCAGCCGGCACACGCCCGTGGTGGGCCTGCCCGGCGGCTACGGCGCCCGGAGCACCGCCCGAGCAGTCGCCGCCGCTCTCAGCCGCCAGCCCGAGACCATGGTCCGCACCCTCACCTGGGACCAGGGCACAGAGACGGCACGGCGGGCCGACATCGAGGAATCCCCCGGCATCGAGGTGTACTTCTGCGAGCCCCACCCGCCCTGGCAGAGGGGGACCAACGAGCAGACCAACGGAATACTCCGAAGATGGCTCCCCAACAGCACCGACCTCAACATCGGAGCGGCCCGCCTATCGGTCATCGAAGACCGCATCAACAACATGCCCCGCAAACTCCACCACTGGCAATCAGCCCAAACCATCTACAATGAACTCTGCCGCGACCACCTATAGAGCTTGCCGACCCTCAAACCACCCCAGTCCCAGCTTCGACGCGAAGAGCCGCTAAAGGAGTTCAATTATTCTGGAGACTACTTTAGTCGAGTGTCCAACAAAATTGAGTCAGTTCCATGGACATGAGATCAGGATTACACTCCCTGTCAATTGCTACTGGGTAGACTGACTGTCCAGAGGACTGCAACGGTCGTTTCCAAACGTTGTCCTCATAGTTGGCAGTTTGAACGGTGCGGGATGTTGTCCGGAATGCCTAACCGATTGACATATCAGATGCCAGGCAGGGGGGGTTCGGGGACGCGCACTGAGCCTGCTGTGATTGATCGGCGCAACCAGGGTCCGATTGCCGGGTGGGCCAGTTTCAATCTGCCTCGACTGCCAGGGCTTGCCATCCCTGACAGAAGTAGACGCCTACGATAGGCACTGGCGCTGGACCTGCCTATGCCGGCCTCTTCGCACACCGCGGCTACCCGGGGTGAGTCTTCTCCCTCAGCAAGCACAGATAGTGCTGCCAAGAAGCGTTTGTCGTTGTCGGACAAGCCTTGCCATGTCGGAGCAAACAAGTGGTCCTCCAGCGACTCCTCGGCTTCCGCGATCGCCTTCTTGGCGTGATTGATGGTGATGGGGTTGCCCGCACCGCCTGCGGCGCGCCACATTCTGTCGCCCACCAACTGAAGCATGTACGGATGGCCAGCCGCAGCCGAAGAGGATGCATCCAGAGCGTCGTCATTGATGAGTCCCCCGTGCATCTCAATCGGTTCCCGCAGACCGCGACGCGTCTCCGGCTCTTTCAGCGGGCCCACCGTGTGGACGGCAAGTCGTTGCAGAAAGGTCGACTTGCGGTCGGCCAGCAGCGTCTCGGTGATGTACGGCAGTGCCGCCCCGAGGAATACCAGCCCTTGTCGCTCCCGCTTGGCGATGTGTTGGATGTACGACCCAAGTTTGCGGGCTTCGGCCAGTGGAATTGAGTGCATCTCGTCCATGGTGAGTAGCACCCGACTCCCTACCCGAGCGGCAGCGCTCGCCAGATCGCCTAGATCACGTCTGAGGTCATCACCGTATCCTGTCCGCCTCGGATCGGACTCCTCCGCAAATGACACTCCTGCCGACAAACCGCCAGCTCCAAGGCTCACGCCCGACACCGACCGTTTGGCAGGGTCACCATGGGCCTGCACCCATGCGTTGTGCGCCCGGTACACCGCCTTGTGCGTCTCCTCGATCAGGTTTCCGTCGGTGCCTGAAACCGAAAGAACCAGCCACCCACGTTCTGCCTGGGCAGCATCCTCTATCTCGTTCAACAAAACCGTCTTGCCCAAACCCCGGGGAGCCAGTAGCACATTCGCTCCTCCCTCACTAGCAGGATCGCCAGCCAGCAGGGCGCACACGTCGCGAATCAGCTCATCCCTCCCCACCAAGCACGGCGGCGTGCTGCCAAACCCAGGAGTGAACGGCAACGAGTCCGGGATATCTCCTTCATCTGGAAAGTAGCGGGGTCGTTCTTCCTCCACCCTCGCAGCCTATCTCAATGCTTCACTATTTTCTTTTTCTTCCCCATCTTCACTTTCTTCACTATTTTCTTTTTCTTCCTCAAATGATCCGAAAGTGACCTCAGGATTCCTTCGGGGTGGGGGTGTAGTTCTCGAGTTCGGGAATGATCTCTTTGCCCAGCAGCTCGATGGTGCGCATGATCGACTCGTGGGAGTGGTAGCCGAACTGCACGTAGCAGATGAGCTGGTCGACGCCGATGTCGGCGTAGTGCTTCATCTTCTCGTAGCAGGTGTCCACATCGCCCACCACGATCATGTCGGCCTCGTCGAAGTGGTGGATGAGATCGTCGATCCCCTCCTCCATGAGCGGCTTGAGCAGCGGGAAGGTGGCATCCCGCTCCTCTTGCGACAGCTCGGGCAGCTCCCAATCGAGGGTGAACTGGGCCAGGTTGGAGTACCACCACTCCACCGAGCGCCAAACGTCGTTGTCCAGCACTTGCTGGGGCGTGTCGGCGCAGTGTACCAGGGTGTAGGCCGCGGTGGCGTTGGTGGTCACGTCGGTGATGGGCTCGGGGTTCTCGGCCGCGGCCCGGTAGTTGCGGATGTGGCGGGCCATGGCCTCCAACGGCTGCATGATGGAAAACGACAGCATGCCCATGCCCGCCCTGCCGGCCACCGCGGCGGAGTTCTCCGAGGCGCACGCCATCCATGCCGGCGGGTGGGGGTACTGCATCGGCTTGGGGGTGACCATGCGCTTGGGGAACTTGAACTGGGGCGATTCGTATTCGAAGTACTCCTCGCGCCACATGCCGCACACGATCTCGATGGCCTCCTGCCAGTCGTCGCGGGAGCGTTCCCGGTCGACTCCGAAGGCGATCTGCTCCATCGGGGTGGATCGGCCGGTGCCCCACACCGCCCGGCCGTTGGACAAGATGTCTACGGTGGCCACCTTCTCAGCGATGCGCTGGGGCGGGATGAACCCGAACGGGGTCAATGTCACGCCAAAACCCATCTTGATGTTCTCGGTCACCATCGACAGGGCGCCGAGCAGCACCTCGGATGCCGGGCAGTGCGAGCGCCCCTCCCGAAAGTGGTGCTCCACCGCCCAGATGGTGTTGAACCCGAAGGAGTCGGCCAGCTTGATCTGCTCGACAGCGTCCTTGTAGGCCTTCTGCTCCCGCTCCCGCTGGCCCCAGGGATGGGGCTTTCCCCACGGCTTGGGCGCATCCACTTCGTACAGCAAGTCCAACTTCATGGCGGCGACGATACCTACCCGCCTTCAACTAGCGCATCTTGGAGACGACTCCGGGGCCGGGCTCGTCTCCCGCATCGGCAGCCAGCCGGAACCCCATGTGCCCGGTGGTAGAGGTGGGATCGTTGGCGTGACGGGCAGCCACCCGGTACCGATTGCAATAGGAGTCGTGGCACAGGTACGAACCACCCCGAATGGCCCGTACTCGACCCTCGGGCGGCCCTACCGGATCGACCAGGGGCCGCTCGGGGGAGAAGCGGTTGTCGAACCAGTCGGCGCACCACTCCCACACATTGCCCGAGCAGTTGTACAGGCCGAACCCGTTGGGCTCGTACTCGTCCACCGGGGCGGTGCCCACATAGCCGTCCTCGGCGGTGTTGTGGCTGGGGAACTCTCCCTCCCAAATGTTGAGCCGGGGCACCCCGGCGGGACTCATCTCGTCGCCCCACGGCAACCGAGCCTGAACCAGGCCACCCCGGGCCCCGTGCTCCCACTCGGCCTCGGTGGGCAACCGCGCCCCGTACCAGGCCGCGCAGGCGGCGGCATCGAACCACGAAACATGCACCACCGGGTGGTCGCCCCGGTCCTCCACCGACGACTGCGGTCCCTCGGGGTGAGACCAGCGGGCGCCTTCCACTTGGCGCCACCACTCTGCACCAACCACTCCTCGGGTGGGCTGAAAGTCGTCGGGCAGCAGCCCGCCGAACACAAACGACCACCCCTCCCGCTCAGCAATGGTCACATACCCGGTGGCCTCCGAGAAGGCCGCGAATTCGTCGTTGGTCACCGCGGTGGCGGCGATCTGGTACGGGCTCAGCACCACCTCCCGCACCGGCCCCTCGCCGTCGCCCTCAAACCACACCTCCTCGGTGCCCATAAGAAACGACCCACCCTCCAGCGACACGAAATCCATCAAGCAGCCCAATCAGCTTCCGACGATGGCGGAACCGGCCAACAAAAGGAAATCCACCCCAGCGTCATAGCATGAATCCATGAAGACAACCGGAATCATCTTCGCCGGTCTCGACTGCGATGCCGACGCCATCGAGGACTGGAACCGCTGGTACGACCTCGAGCACCTGCCCCCCAATATCGCCCTGACCGATGTGATGCACGGCCGCCGATACGTGGCCCCGCCCAGCCACCAGGGGTTGCGGCCCGACGGCTGCGATGAGGCGTTCTCCGGCGGGCGCAGCGCCTTTCTCACCATCTATTGGCTGTGCGGCGACGTTGACGGGGTGATGGCCACCATGACCGACTACCGGGAGGTGCTGGTGGAAGCCGACCGGATGTTCCCCGACGAGAAGAAGATCGTGCGGCTGGGCGACGCGCTCGCCCTCGACTGGGCAGTGGCCGACCCGGCGCTAAAGGCCGATCCCGGCGACATCCCCCACATCTCCCACACCGACATCCATGTGGTGCTGCGCCGGGGCCTTGGCGATCAACACTGGCACCGCGCCATCTACGCCCCCGCCGCGGTGGCCGTCGAGGGGGTGCACGCGGTGGTGTCGTTCACTTCCCGCTTCGCCCCCGATACCGCCATCGACTTGCACATGATCGAAGGCGACCCCGCCGAGGTGGTGGCCGCGCTGCGGGCCGCCACCCCCTCCCGGCCCGCCACCACCGACGTCGGGATGGACGGGCCGTTCCAGCTCATCGAGCCGCTGCGCTACCCGTGGGCCGAGCAGATCCGCGGGTCATGGATGCCCCAAACGGTCGCCTGAGCGACCCGGCCTCGCTTCGGCGGGCCAAGTGGCGGGCCACTGGCCTGCTGCTGGCCGCCGCCGTGTTGTTTGTGGTGATGCGGCTGCTCACCGATGGCGACGGCTGGTCTGGCTATGTGGAGGCCGCCGCCGAAGCGGCCATGATCGGCGGTTTGGCCGACTGGTTTGCGGTGACCGCCCTGTTCAAACACCCGCTGGGCATCCCCATTCCCCACACCGCCATCATCCCCCGGCGCAAAGACGCCATCGGCGCCAGCTTGGGCGAATTCGTGCAGGACAACTTCTTCGAGCCCGACGACTTGGCCCGATGGGTGGCCGACCGGGCCCCCGCTGAGGCTCTGGGCCGATGGCTAGCCGCAGAGGGCGATGGCGGGCTGGTGTCGGGTCCCGCTCTGGGCCGGCTACTGGAGTCGATGGTCGAAGGCGACCACCACCGCTCAATGGTCGACGCCGCCGTGCAGCGGGCCGACCGCTTCCTGGTGGACAACTTCGAGGTGCTGAGAGACCGCATTGTGGAGGAAGCACCCATCTACACCCCCAAGGTGCTCGACCACCACATCTTCACCCGCCTCCACCGGGGGGTGCGAGGAGTGCTGGCCGACATGGCCGCCGACCCTGAGCACGAACTGCGCCTTCGCATCGATGCCGGACTGCGGAGCTACGCCCAGCGCCTCCAAACCAACCAGCGACTGGCCACCCGGGTGGAGGCAGTTCTGGCCCGGGCCGGGGAGTCACTGCAAGGCGACTCCACCCTCCAGAACCGGGTGGACCGATGGCTGGTTACCGCAGTGGGCCTGTTGGCCCGCCACGCCCAAGCCGAGGTAGCCAACGTGATCGGCAGCACCGTGGCCCGCTGGGACGCCGACGACACCAGCTCCCGCATCGAGCGCCGAGTCGGCCGCGACCTCCAGTTCATCCGCATCAACGGCACCCTCATAGGAGCCCTTGCCGGCTTAGCCATCCACGGAATCAAACAGGTGCTTTAGCCGCTGAATCGAGCCCGCAGTTCGTGCTTCAGCACCTTGCCGGTGGCGTTCCGAGGCAGTGACTCGACGATTTCTATCTGCTCGGGGATCTTCTGGGGCATGATCCCCGCCGCCCGGAAGTATTCCCCCACCTCAGCCAAGGTAAGCCCCTTGGCACCAGAAGCCAGCTCAACGACTGCGCACACTCGCTCCCCCCGCTCCTCGTCGGGCAACCCGATCACCCCGGCGTCGAGCACCTTCGGGTGGGCGAACAGCAGGTCCTCGATCTCGGTGGCCGAGATGTTCTCCCCCTTGCGGATGATGATGTCCTTCACCCGCCCGGTGAGCGTGACATATCCGCCGGCATCCAAGTAGCCCACGTCGCCGGTATGGAACCACCCGTCCTCGAACGTCGCCGCGGTCAAGGCGTCGTCCATGTATCCCCGGCACACCATGGGCCCTCGGATCCACAGCTCCCCTTCCACACCGACACCAGCCGGTTCGCCGTCGAAGCCCACCACCTTGATCTCCGCCCCGGCCAGCGGTCGACCCTCGGTCTCAGCCAGCTTCTCATCGGGGTCGTCAGGGGTGTTCTGGGCGATGATAGGCGCCTCGGTCATCCCCCAAGCGTGCCCGCATCCCCGCCCCCCTATCTCAGCCTGTACCTCGTAGTGCTGGGATGCCGGCATGGGTGCGCCGCCACCGGAGAAGAGCCGGAGCTGAGGCAGGATCGACTGGCCGGGCTGCTTGCGCTGCTCAGCCACAAAGGCCATGAAGAACGCCGGACCCCCGCCCACCAGAGTGACATCGTGACGGGCGAACAGTGCGGTGGTGTCAGTGGGATCGAATGCCTCGGCAATCACCAGCGTGCAGCCCGAGCTCAACGACACCGACAGGTTGGAAACCCCGCCGATGTGGGCGAACGGAAAGGCCAGACCGAACTTGTCGTCGGCGGTCACATGCTGGCGCTCCACCATGGCGATGCCCGACGCCATCACCGAAGAGTCGCAGTGGCGGGCGCCTTTGGGATCAGACGTGGTGCCCGACGTGTAGTACACCCACCGCATCTCCTCGGGATCCCCGGGAACCGGGATGTCGTCCAGCACCGACACATCGCCCTCGGGGAGTTCGCCGTCGCCCACCACCACATCCAGCCCGTCGACCTCAGCGGCGATCCCCTCCGCCATGGCCTGAAAGTCGAACCCCCGCCACACCGACGGCACCAAGAACAGCCGAGCCCCGGTCTGGCGGATGCAGAATCCCACCTCCCGCTCCCTATACACCGGGATGATCGGGTTCTGAACCGCGCCCAATCGCGCCAAAGCCGCCTGCAACACCAACGTGGACGGCCATGTCGGCAGCTGCCACGAAACCGACACTCCCGGCCCCGCCCCCAACTCAACCAGCCCCGCTGCCGCCCGCAGCGCCGCATCCCGATACCCGGCAAATGTGAGCACCTGATCCCGGTCGTCGATGATCATCAGAGCATCCGGCGTCAGCTCCGCCCGCCGCTCCACCATCCCCCAAAACGTCCCGCCGGTGAGCATCCGATCAGAATACTGACCCGCGATCCAGCCAACGCGACGCTGGCTATCGTGGAGACAACTCCAATTCACAGCGACGCGTCAGTATCGGTGTTGCAGGCCTGCCGCTCACCAGTTGATTCAGGGGATATCGCCGTCGGCTCGGAAGCGCTCAACTGCTTCCGCGGGCCGACCCGCGATCACCCCGTCCACCGGTAGGTCGATGAGCTCGGCGTAGTAGTCGGGGTGTTCCTGCCAGTCCTCGTTGGGCCACACCCATACGGCCAGTCCCTCGTCGGCGGCTTTGCCCAGCAGGTCGGGGGTGAGCACGTCGAGGCCGCTGAAAGTGGGGGGCACCTGGATGATGAGGTCGTTGGGGTGCAGCGGGACCGACGCGAATGCCCACGCCGGCAAGGCATCCTGACCAGGGCTGGTAACGACCTCGGGTGCCAATTCCCGGAATCCGACCAGCGCCTCGTCCCGGAATGAGACCACCACGACCGAGTCGGTGCGGCCCAGCTCCTCAATCTCCGCAGCCAGCACTGCCGCCATCTCAAGGATGAAGTCGATGTCGTCCTCGCCGTCGTCGCCCGCGGGAGTTTTGATCTCCACGTCCAGCACATGCTCTGGAAACGCCAGCGCCACCGCCCGGAATGTCTCCACCCGGAAGTCGTCGGGACCGTACCCCTCTGGAGGAGCGACATCACCAGTGCGAATGCCCCGATAAGAGTAGGCGTCAGGGGCCAGGTCGTGGCTGGGCCACTCCTCCGACCACCAGTAGGCGTTGTCGAGCGCTTGAAGCTCCTCGTAGGTCATGTCCCGCACTCGCCCGGTGGCATTGGTGGTGCGGTCGACGGTGTCGTCGTGGTGTACCACCAGCACTCGGTCGGCCGTCATCTGCAAGTCCATCTCCAGCACGTCCACCCCGGCATAAGCCGCCTGGGAGAAGGCGTACATGGTGGAGTGGGGCCACGAGCGGTCGCCCCCGGCGTGGCCGATCACCAGCGGCCGCCCCAACCCCAACAACTCGCGCACCGTGCTGGCCGCGGGGGTCGGAACCGGAGGAAGCGCGGCCACGGTTGGCATCGGTGTGCTTGTTGGCGGCGGCACGGTAGGGGTGACGACAGGTGTTTGCTCGACTGGCTCCGGCTCCGCCCCATTCTCCTCAGCGGTCATCGGGGTTGCGGCCTTCGTCGCGGTGGGAGCTGCGGTGGGAGCCGACGATTCGATGGCTTGCTCAGCGCTCGGGGTGCTGTCGTCCGAATCGCCGCACGCCGCCAGCAGCGCGGCAAGCATTACCAGCGTCGACAAGAAGCCGACCGCCAGCAACGATCCCGTCTTCCTAGGCAATCGATGCATGCCGGAAATTCTAAGGTCCAAGCACTGCCTCGCTAGTACTGAGGTGCGACCACAATCCCGTCGCGCATGTAGCCGGTGACCTCGGTGCGGGTCGCGCAGCAGTGGCCGGTCTCGTTCATGCTCATCACCATCCGGCGATTGTCGTCGATCCACACTCGGCAGACGCCGGAATAGGAAACATTAAGGTGGACCCGCTCAGAGGCCATCACCAACTCCGACACAACCCGATTGATCACCCCACCGTGACAGGCCACCGCTATGTACTGGCCGGGCCGGGCCGCGCACAACCGCTCGAAAGCGGCCATCACCCGCTTGTGGAACTCCTCGGGGGTGTCCCAGCCGATGGCGGCGTAATCCTGGGCTCGAATGGCCTCGTAGTACTCACCGCCCTCAGAAGCCAGCAACTCTGTGGGGAGGTACACCTTGGAGTTGCGGTCGATCTCGGTGAAGTCCTCTTCCAACTCGATGTCCATACCCAGCCGGGCGGCCAGCGGCTCGATGGTCTCGATGGCTCGCCGCTTGGTGCTGGAGATGATGTGGTCGAAGGGCTCATGCTCCAACCAGTCGGCCAGCCGCTCCGCCTGCCACCTGCCCAGTTCGCTCAGCCCAGGGTCGGCCACCTTGTCGGTGTTCCACTCCCGTTCGGGCTGGCCGTGGCGGATGAAGACGATTTGCACCGCTACAGCCTACGCTGCGCAGATGAACGACAAAGAAGCAGATCGCGTCGCCTGGAACAACATCATGCTGGTCGATCCCCCCGACAGCGACGACTTGTACCTCCGGTTCACCAAACGGGTGTTCAGCGACGTGTGGGGTCGGCCCGGGCTGGGGAGGCGGGAGCGGCGGCTCGTCACACTGACCGCCATCGCCGCCACCGGCAACGGCCCCATCCTGCCCCACCACTTGAAGCCGGCCTTGGAGTCGGGCGACCTCACCACCAACGAACTAGCCGAGTGGGTGGTGCATCTGGCCCACTACGCCGGGTGGCCGGCCAGCGCCCAGGCCTATACCGCCCTGCGGATGGCCGCTGCCGAACTCGGCATCGAGTTCGAAGACGACGACTGACAGAGCTCGTCGCCAACCTGCCCTATTCCAATACCACCTCGTTGCAGCGGGAGGGCGCCCGCGCCGGGTTGAACACCCGCGGCCGCTGGGTTGGCTCTGTGCCCAAGCGGTCGGTGTTCAGATAGACCTCGATGGCGTTGACGGTGGCTTTGGCCGCCACGCGGATGTACTCGTCAGTGGCGAAGAGAGCGGCCTCGGATCGGTTGGAGAGGTAGCCGTACTCGACCAAAACAGCGGGAACAGTCGGACGTCTGATCATTCCGTAGGCGTCTCGGCCCCGGGTCGACAAAACCCGCAACACTCCGGCATCGGCCACCCGGCTCCAGGCCACGTTGTCGAAGCCCGACAACGCGCTGGTGATCTCCCGGTGAAGCAGCCCGCCGAGCCGAGCGGAATCGGCACGGGCCTGCTGAGCCGACACCGACTGCACGTACACCTCAGTGCCCGGTTGGTTACCAGTGCGGTAGGTGGGTCCGTTGTGGTGGATCGACACCAGGGCTTCGGCACCCAAGGCGTCGGCAAAGGCGGCCCGAACCGACAGCAGCGAGCCGTAGTGGCCGTTACGAGTGGAGGCGGCCGGAATACCCCGACTTGAAAGCTCGTTCAACACCGCATAGCTGAGGGTCAGGTTCAAATCGCGCTCGGCCAGGCCGTTGGGTCCCACTGCCCCAACGTCGTAGGCACCCCCGTGGCCGGGATCTATGACCACTCGCACCCCTTGGAGGGGCAGACCAGAGCTGACCGTCGAAATCGATCCGCACGGCGTCGTCACCACGAATCTCCCCTCGTTCACCCCCAACACGGCAACTGACACCCCACTTGGCGTGATAAGCCCCGGCGGGGGATCGCCCTCGAGATCTTCAGGCCGCACCAGCCCGTCAAGGGCGAGCAGTAGAGACGGCTCCGACTGGGCCTGACCGGGGCAGCCGTCGGGGGTGATGCGAGCGTAGATTTCGAAGTCGAACCGGCAGCGGAAGGTGTTGAGCAGCGTCTCTTGGGCCGCGACCAGCCGGTCTCGAACGGCAATGTCCTCTGAGGTGGGAATCCCCTTGAACTCCGCAGGGCGGGAAAACCCCTGGGCAGGAAAACCACCGGTGCAGCCGCCCGGCACCACCTCGATATCCAGGCCGAATTGGCATCGATAGACGTTGAGCAGCGTTTCCTGGGCGGCAATCAGATCGTCGCGTAATTGGATGTCTTCGCGAGTGAACCCACCGCTCGATGCGCTTTGCGCGCTTACAACCGAAGCCCCAAGAGCCAGCACCAGCAGACTCGCCGCGCCAGCCCGGCACAATTGAGACAAGACGAGGACGAGTCGCCCAGCAGGGGTCACCGCCAGAACGTATAAACCGGGCCGCCTACCTGCCAATCCTCGTTGGGGCGACTTCCGCCTTCAGCCGACAGCGATCTCCCCGGAAGAGTCGAGAACGGCCGTTGCCATCATGCCCTCGGCGATCTTCCCGCTGAGCACCGCCTCGGCGAGGTGGTCGGCCAGCTCCCGCTGGATCACCCGCTTAAGCGGACGGGCGCCGTAGGCCGGGTCGTGGCCGTCGGCGGCCAGCTTGGCCCGCACCTCGTCGGTCACCACCAGGTGGATGCGGCGGTCGGACAGGCGTTCAGCCAGCCGGTCGATTTGCAGGTCGGCGATCTGGGCCAAGTGCTCGGGCTTCAGCTCGCCGAACGTCACGATGTCGTCGATGCGGTTCACGAACTCGGGGCGGAAGTACTCCTTGGGGTCCACGGCCAAATTGGACGTCATGATCAGCACCGCGTTGGTGAAGTCCACCGTGCGCCCCTGCCCGTCGGTCAGCCGGCCGTCGTCCATGAGCTGCAAGAGCACGTTGAACACTTCCGGGTGGGCCTTCTCGATCTCATCCAGCAGCACCACCGCATAGGGGCGCCGCCGCACGGCCTCGGTGAGCTGGCCGCCCTCGTCGAACCCGACATAGCCGGGGGGCGCGCCGATGAGGCGCGACACGCTGTGGCGCTCCATGTACTCCGACATGTCGATGCGGACCATGGCCTGCTCGTCGTCGAACAGGAAGTCGGCCAGCGTGCGGGCCAGCTCGGTCTTGCCCACCCCGGTGGGGCCGATGAACAGGAACGACCCGATGGGCCGGTTGGGATCAGCCAGCCCCGCCCGGCTGCGGCGGATGGCCGAGGCCACCATGTGGACCGGCTCGGCTTGGCCGATCACCCGTTGGCTCAGCACCGATTCCAGGCGCAGCAGCTTGTCGGTCTCGCCTTCCATCAGGCGGGCAACCGGCACCCCGGTCCAGCGGGACACCACGGCGGCCACGTCATCAGGATCGACTTCTTCCTTCAACATCTGCCGGTCGGCCTGGAGCTCGGCCAATCGCTGGTCGGCTTCGGCAATCTGGCGCTCCAGCTCGGGCAGCTTGCCGAAGCGGATCTCGGCGGCCCGCTCTAGATCAACTTCTCGGTCCAAGGCGGTGTTCAGAGCGTCGTGCTCTTCTTTCAGCGTTCTGATCTGGCCGATGGCCTCCTTCTCCGACTGCCAATGGGCCTGCATCCCGGCCAGCTCCTCCCGCAGGTTGGCCAGCTCCTCCTCCAGAGCCTCCAACCGCTCGCCCGACGCGGCATCCGATTCCTTGGCCAGCGCCACCTGCTCGATCTCGAGTTGGCGGATACGGCGATCAACCACGTCGATCTCGGTGGGCATGGAGTCGATCTCGATGCGGAGCATGGACGCCGCCTCGTCCACCAGGTCGATGGCCTTGTCGGGCAGGAACCGCCCGGTCACATAACGGTCGGACAGCACGGCGGCCGACACCAGGGCGGCGTCTTGGATGCGAACCCCGTGATGCACCTCGTAGCGCTCTTTCAGCCCCCGTAGGATGGCGATGGCGTCCTCCACCGACGGCTCGCCCACGTACACCTGCTGGAAGCGGCGCTCCAGGGCGGCGTCCTTCTCGATGTGGGTGCGGAACTCGTCCAGAGTGGTGGCACCGATCATGCGCAGCTCGCCTCGGGCCAGCATGGGCTTGATCATGTTGCCGGCGTCCATGGCCCCCTCGGCCGCGCCCGCCCCCACGATGGTGTGCAGCTCGTCCATGAACGTGATCACCTCGCCGTCGGCGTCGGTGATCTCCTTCAGCACCGCCTTGAGCCGCTCCTCGAACTCGCCCCGGTACTTGGCCCCGGCCACCATGGCCGACATGTCCAGGGCCACCAGCCGCTTGTTCTTCAATCCCTCGGGCACGTCGCCGTCGGCGATGCGAAGGGCCAGCCCCTCCACGATGGCGGTCTTGCCCACGCCGGGCTCGCCGATCAGCACCGGGTTGTTCTTGGTGCGGCGGCTCAGCACCTGGATGGTGCGGCGGATCTCCTCGTCCCGGCCGATCACCGGGTCGAGCTTGCCGTCGCGGGCCAGCACGGTGAGGTCCCGGCCGTACTTCTCCAACGCCTGGTAGGAGTCCTCCGGCGTGGTGGAGGTCACCCGGTGAGATCCCCGAACCTCGGCCAGCGCCTCCAGCAGCCGGTTGCGTCCCACCCCCACCCGGTCGGCCATGGCCAACAGCAGGTGTTCGGTGGACAGGTACTCGTCGCCCAACTCGGTGCGGGCGACATCGGCGGTCTCTATGGCCTTGACCAGATCGCTGGATGTCCGGACTTCGGTGCCGTAGGCCGACGGCAGCTTGCTGAGCGCAGCCTCAAGCTGGGTCCGCAACTCCGGCAAGGCCACTCCGGTGCGCTGCAACACCGGCAGCACCACACCGTCGGCCTGGCCGATGAGGGCCAGCAGCAAATGGTCGGGGGTCACCTCGGGGTGGCTCTTCGACTGAGCCATGGCGGTGGCCTCGTTGAAGGATTCCCTGGTTTTCAGCGTCCACCGGTTGGGGTCAAGCATCGGCATGCACCTCGTCTTGTCGTGGTCTTTTCATTCCTCTATGGATAACCGCCAAAAGTTGAGGGTATTCCACTCAATTTTCCTTATCGCCGATTGCCATGGTTGACATTTGTCGGATCCCGCCAAGCCGGTGAACGCCACCACGAGTCCCCGTTGTACTCTCAGGCAATGGACACCCCGCCGGCCATCATCGAAGTCGCCCTCAACGGCACCACCACCCGGGCGCGCAACCCCCATGTGCCCCTCAGCCGGGAGGAGCTCATCGAAGAGGGCTTGGCCTGCATCGAGGCTGGGGCCACCATTATCCACTACCACATCGCCGATATGCGGGTGCCGGCCGCGGAGGCCACCTCCGAGTGGGCCACGAGGACTACGCCGGCAACCCGCCGGGTTCGGCCGCCGGTTCATAAACCACAGCACAGGCAACCCTGAGAACTAGTGCCGAGCACGATTTCTCGTTATTAGGTGTGCCTAATAACCTCTGCTAGGAGTTATCATGACCAATCCCGACAACACTTCTGGTTCCCAGAGACTGAATCTGGAGAAGATGCCAGGGCACTGGCTGCTGGCTCGCATGGGCAAGCGAGTTCTCCGGCCCGGCGGCCGGGAACTCACCAATGACCTGCTCTCCGAGCTTGGCATCGGTCCTGGCGACTACGTGGTGGATCTTGCCCCCGGGATGGGCGCCACGGCCAAGCTCATCCTCCGACACCATCCCGCTGGCTACACCGGGATCGAACGCGATGAAATCGCCGCCGCCCGGGTCAACGACTTGGACGACAACTTCCGCTATCGCTGCGTCGTTGCCACCGCTCAGAACACCGGCCTCTCCGACAACTCGGCCCATGTCGTGGTCGGGGAAGCATTCCTCACCATGCACTCCGAGGAGGACAAGCAGAAGATCCTCCACGAGGCCTTCCGCATTCTTCGCCCCGGCGGCCGCTTGGGCATCCACGAACTCAGCCTTCGGCCCGCGTCGCTCGACCCGGAAACCCAGAAACAGGTTCGCGGTGACCTGACCCGGGCTGTCCATGTCGGCGCCCGCCCACTCACGTCGACTGACTGGCAGGCTCTGATCAAGCGGGCTGGCTTCAAGATCCGCTACGAGTCGGATGCCGCGATGCGCCTCCTCGAGCCCACCCGGTTGATCAAGGACGAAGGCTTGCCCCGTGCCTTGAAGATCGTCTTCAACATTCTCCGGACACCGGTTGCCCGCCGACGGATCCGCGCCATGCGCGGCATATTCCGCAAGCACTCCGACCATATGGGCGCCATCGCCATCATCGCCGACAAGCCCAAATCCTGAAGCTGAGCTCAAGCCCCAGTTACGCAGAAGCCGCGGCAAGACTTCTACTCGCCTTGCTTTGACCGCCAACAAAGTGCAGTCGGGGATTCCCCTCAAATTGAGTTCCCTTCTACGATTCCAAGCATGGCCAGCGAATACCTAGACCGGGCTCGGGAACTGCGACCGCTGATCGACGAGAACGCGGCCAAGACCGATGGGCTGCCTATTCCTCAGGAGACGGTGAACGCCCTGGTGGATGCCGAGTTGCACAAGGTGATGGTGCCGGAGGCGGTGGGCGGGGTTGAGCTCCCCATCAGCGAGTGCATCGACATCTGGGCCGAGATTTCCCGGGCTGACGGCTCGGTGGGCTGGTGTCTGATGGCCAGTTGCGCGGCCACGGCCTACTTCGGGGCCTGGTGCCCCGATGAGCACATCGAGCGGATGTTCACCGACGGGGTTCCCCTGTCGGCCGGGCAGTTCGCCCCCAACGGCACCGCGGTTCCCGACGGCGACGGCTACCGGGTGAGCGGCCGCTACTCGTTCGGCAGCGGCATCAACCACGCCCAGTGGGCCGGCGCGGGGGTGTTCACCGAGGAGCCCGAGGGCACCGACGCCCGCTTCTTGTTCGCCATCTACCCGGTGGAGAAGGCCCAGATCACCGGCAACTGGGACGTGATGGGCCTCCAAGCCACCGCCAGCTTCGACTACACCCTCGAAGACGTGTACGTGCCCGACACCGCCACCTTCGACATGTTCGACCTCACCGTGTACCGGGGCGGCCCCCTCTACAAACTTGGGGTGATGCCGCTCACCGCCGCCGGCCACGCCGGGTTCGCCATCGGGGTGGTGCAACGGGGCCTCGACGAGCTGTTAGCAGTGGCCCGTTCCAAGCACCGCATGGGCGACGCCGCTCCGATGGCCCAAAACGAACGCTTCATCCACGAGATCGGGGAGCTGGAGTCCCGCTTCCGAGCAGCCTGCTGCTGGCTTCATGACACATTCGCAACCGCTGAGCACACCGTGCTTGAAACCGGCACCGTCGATCCGATGGAAGCACTCCTCACTCGCCAGGCCACCGCGTTCATCACCCAAGAAGGCGCCGACATTCTGCGTCGGGCCTATCTGCTGGCCGGCACCGACGCCCTCCGCTCCGGCGGCCTCCAGCGGGCCTTCCGCGACATCCACGCCGGCACCCAGCACTACTTCGCCGGCGCCGGCCCCGCCCTCGAACTCGGCCAAGCCCTCCTCGCCTCGGCCCCCGACAACCCCTTGGATGCGTGAGAAACCTGAGACAGTGCCTAGTGGTGTGTCTTGGGTTTAGCGCCGTGGATTGCGACGTCAGCGGCGTTCCTCGCAAGGCGCGCCGACGCAGCCATACTCCCAGTGTACGGCAA
>JAPPMA010000004.1:0-1339 GCA_028819295.1 bacterium
CCCCCCCCCCCCCCCCCCCCCCCCCCCCCCCCCCCCCCCCCCGGGGGGGGGGGGCGCGCCCACGGCACGGTTGATTTCAGGCCGTTCGACCTTTCGGCTTACCGGTCGGGATGATTGCCGTAGCAGATGAACGGAGCGGCCACGACGAATTCGCCTTCCACCACCTGCATCAAACCGGTGCAGTCGGGGGTGGCGACATGGTCGGCCGGGAACTTCACCTCGCCGAGGCCCCCAGACATCTGGGTCGCCTGGAAACCGTCGATGTTGATCGCCTGGTAGAAGCTGGCCGTGTTCAGATCCTCGCCGGCGGCGGCAATCATCTGAACCATCAAATCAGCAGACCAGTAGCCGATCAAGGCACCGAAGCCGGGGTTGTAACCAACAGCTCCAAAGTCGGCCAAAAGCTTCTGGATGGCAGGCTCAGATGGGTCGAGCGGTGGCACCTGGGTTACACCGAAGCCCCCCTCAAAGGCTTGAGCGATATCGGGGCTGAACTCGAGAATGCCGGGTATATATGACAGATAGTCGGTAACCCGGCCTTCATAGCTGGAGGCGGCAATGGCTGCTTTCAGGGCTACAGCCGCGGGGAAATCAGTGGACAAGATCACCAAATCGGGATTGTTCTCCAACACGGTGTTGACAAACCGGGTGGGGTCGGTAATCCCGCCCGCAGTCGCGGTGGGCACGTAGTCGCTGAAGATCATCTGGTCGCCCCAAAGCTCCCTATTCTGAACCTCGCCGCCGCGACCGGCTTCGTTGTCGGCATTGAACACGCCAACCGTGATCTCGTTGCCATCGATGCCCTGGCTCTCAAAGTAGGTGATCCAAACGTCCCGGGGCGATGTAGCCGACACTGCACCCTCGACGCCGAAGGCGAAGCCGCTGGCGCAGCCGGTGAAACCGAGGCCCCAGTCGTTGGGGGCGCAGTATCCGGGCATGAAGCCCCAACCGGTGAACGGCACCTGGTTTTCCGCCAAATAGTTTGAGGTCTGAGGAGTCAGCGCCTGCGAAGTGGACAAGATCGCGAATACCTCATCGTTCTCCACCAGGCTCCTAGCACCTTCAAAGTTTGTCTGAGGATTGCTGCTGTCGTCGACGACCTTGACCAGCTCTATGGCACGCCCGCCAGGGAGATCGCCATCCTTGGTGGCCGCCTCAAAGCGAGCCTCGGCCCCCTGGTCCATTCCGAAGAACTGCGCTGCCTCGTACAGCATGCCGATGCGAACGGTGTCGTCGGTGACGCCGCGGTAAGAGGGCTCAAAATCTATCTCGTAGGTGTAAGCCCCCCATGTGCGAGAAGTCATGGGCTCATCGTCCATGGGCTCGTCGTCCATGGGCT
>JAPPMA010000004.1:1439-4835 GCA_028819295.1 bacterium
CGTCGTCCATCGGCTCGTCGTCCATCGGCTCGTCGTCCATCGGCTCGTCGTCCATCGGCTCGTCGTCCATGGGCTCGTCGTCCATGGGCTCTTCCGCCGCCGCGGTGGTAGCGGCAGGCGCCGAAGGCGCTTCTCCGCTCTCATCGTCGTCGTTGCCGCAGGCCGCCGCCACCAGTAGCAGCGCAGCCAGAAGCGCCAAGATCTTGCAAAGCAGTGATCGTTTCATGTTCCCTCCGGTAAATGGATTGGCGACATGATAACCCGGCAACACCGGACTGTCACCCCGTGGAAGCCGACATCAATGGATTCAAGACGAGGTCGATTCTCCGAGATACGCGGCGTCGAGCTGACCGTGGTCCACCTCTGAGCGCGGGCCATGCCAGGTGATGTGGCCCAGGCTGATGAAGGCAACCGAGTCGGCGATCTCCAACACGTCGCGGGCTTTCTCCTCCACCAGCAGCAGAGCCACTCCCCGCTCTTTGAACTCGATGAACAGCTCCATGATCTGGTTCACGATGCGCGGCGCCAAACCCAGCGACGGCTCGTCGGCGATGAGCACCTCAGGGGGATGGGCCAAAAGCGGGGCCAGGGTGAGGATCTGCTGCTCGCCGCCGGAGAGGTTGCCGGCAAGCTGGTTCTGCCGATCTCCCAAGATGGGGAAGCGCTCGCAGCACAGATCCCTGTCTTCTGGGCTCGGCAGCCAGAGCTGCATGTTCTCCCGAACGGTGAGGCCGCCGAAGATGCCCCGGGCCTCAGGGGCCAGTACCAATCCCCGGCGGGCCCGACGGTGGCTGGGCAAGGCCGTGACGTCTTCGCCGTGGAGCCGGATGGTGCCTCGGGTGGCGGGAAGCAGCCCGGATGCCACCGAGCAGGTGGTGGACTTTCCGGCGCCGTTGGACCCGAGCAGCGCGGTTATCTCGCCGCTGGGCGCCGACAGGTTGACACCGTGAAGCGCCTCCACGAGGCCGTAGCTGGCCCGCACGTCAACCATCTCCAGCGCTGGCGGATGGGCGCCGACATACTGGTCGCCCGTCTCCCCGACTGCGACAGGCCCCTCAGACGGCGCCGGGGCAGCCGAGACCACAGCGGGAGCTGGCTCGGGAGCCTCGATCTCTCCCCGCCACGCGGCCAGGCGCCTCCGCCATGCGTCGCGCCGAGCCCGGTTCTGGGCTGCGGTAACCGCGAGTATGCCGTCGGGTTCTCGGGCGAGCTGCATGGCGCCGACACCGAACAAGATGGCCGGGATGTTTCGGGACGGGTCGTACTGGTCGAGCCCGTCCCAATCGATGGGATACCAGGAGTACACCCGGGCCAAGCTGATGAAGGCCAGTAGAGCGAGCACTCCGAGAATCGGCGGCGAGAACGGGAGGCCGGCTTGGCGATCGCGGGCGGCCGTAGCCAGTGCAGCCGCCCCGAGCACCGATGCGGCCAGCACCACATGCCACGATTTGAGCCACTCCAGATGCCAGCCACTGCCCATTACGTGGCCGCTGGTTGCCACCATGAGGCCCGCCAGCACCGCTCCAGCAGGTCGTCGAACCCCGACGAGGACAACCACGGCCAGCCAGAACAGCCCGGCCTGGGTGGGAGCGGTGACCGGGTTCACGTTCTTGATGAAGACGCCGAGGAACACCCCGCCGAACCCGGCCAGCAGCGCAGAGAGGGCGAACACCACCAGCTTGGTGCGCACCACCGAATGGCCCGAGGTGGATGCGGCCGGCTCGGAGTTCCTCACCGCGACAATAGCCCGCCCGGTAACCGAACGCGAGAGGTTGCGCAGCAGCCAACTGGCGGTGAAAACCAGTATCACCAGCAAGATCGCCAGCGACTTCTCGTCTTCGAGGTCGAACGGCCCGATACTGGGGCGGGAGATGTTCCATCCCACTAAACCTATGCCGTTTGAGAACCACTGCCACTGGAACAGCACCTGCTCGCCCATGAACGCCATCGCCAGGGTGGCAAGGGCCAAGGGAAGACCGCCCAACCGCAGCGCGGGCAGCGCCACGATTGCACCGAACACGCCGGCGACGAGCGTGCCCACGATGAGAGCCGGAATGAAGGGAAGACCGGTCTTGTCCAAGACCAGCCCGACCGTCATGGCGGCCATGGTCACGAAGGCGGCCTGCGCCAAGCTGACCATGCCGCCCTGACCCGTCAGCAAAACCCAGGACATGAACACCAAGGCGTACGCCAGCCCGGTTATCCACAGCCCCAGCCAGAATTGGTCGGCGAACACGAACGCCTGGAGCACCAGGAACACCCCGGCAAGCACCCAGGGCAATTGCAGTCGCCATGGGGACAGGTCGCTGGTGTAGTCGGTTGCCGGAGCGGCCTCTGCAACCGTCCCCCCTCGTCGGATTCGATTTCGGGACATGAACAGCAGACCCACCAACAAGACGAGGAATGGCACAGAGCTCTCAAAGCCCACGATTTCTTTGGCGAAGGTGGCGTATCGGCCCACCCAGCTGCTGATCACCCCCAACGCCACGCCGCCGGCGAAGGCCAGCGGTATAGACCGCAGCCCTCCCACCACGGCGGCGGCAGTTGCTATGAACATAAACAGGTTGAACTGATTGGGTGCCAAGGTGTTGAACACCGGAGCACCCACCACACCAGCCAAGCCGGCCAGCATGGTGCCGATGATCCAGGACACCGACGAAGTGGCCGACTCGTTGACTCCCCGCAACCCGGCCAGGTCGGGGCGGTCCACCACCGATCTCATCTTGAGCCCGAGACGGGTGTGGCGCATGAGCGCCCATAGGACGGCGGCGACAACCACAGCCACCACTAGAACCGTCCACTGGTTGCTGCTGATCCGCAGCTCGAACGCGCCGAGATCGTAGGCCCACGTCTCGCTGGGCACCTTCCACACCCCGGGAGTGAGGTACACATAGTCGGCGGGCTGCAAACCCCAGTTCCAGGTTTTGGTGCCCAATTCCACGATCAGGTCGGTGAACGCGGGCAGGGCCACCAGAATCCCGATGGTGGCCATGACCTTGGCCGCGTCGTTGACCCGGGCCAGGGGCCGGAACACGGCCACATTCAAGAACTGGCCGAGCAACGGGCAGAACACCACCACCACCAAGAAGAACGACAGCAGCCGCATGCTCAGGCTGTCGATGCCCAAGACGTTGATCAGCTGGAAGTAGAGCATCGCCGAGGTGTAGGCGATGCCCCCGTAGGCCAGGTTGAAGATGCCGGTGGAGGTGTAGCTCAGCGTGAGCCCGGCGGCCATGAGCGAGTAGATGGAACCCGCAATCGCGCCGCTCACCATCAGCTGGATGAATTCGCCCATCTGTCAACTCCCCCTAGACCATTGGATGAACTCGCCCATCTGCTGTCTCCCCCTAGACCATTGGATGAACTCGCCCATCTGCTGTCTCCCCCTAGACCATT
>JAPPMA010000004.1:4935-16486 GCA_028819295.1 bacterium
CTCCCCCTAGACCATTGGATGAACTCGCCCATCTGCTGTCTCCCCCTAGACCATTGGATGAACTCGCCCATCTGCTGTCTCCCCCTAGACCATCTGGATTGGCGCCACTCTAGTCGCGCCGCAGCCGACGGTTCCGGCGTTGGGCAGATGAAGCGCCGGAAGTGGGGGGATCGTGCCAGAATATGCTATGACCGCAACCCGAGATCAGATCCGAGTCATCGACGTGGACACCCACCTCACCGAGCCCCACGACCTGTGGAGCAGCCGGGCGCCCGACGGCTACGCCGACCGGCTGCCCAGGGTGGCCGACGTGGAGGGTCGCCCCCACTGGGTGCTCGACGGCGAAGTGTTGGGCTTCGCCACCGCCAGCGGGGTGGTGCGACCCGACGGCAGCAAGGCATTGGGCACCGATTTCTTCGGCTGGACCATCGACGACGTGCACCCCGGGGCCTACGACATGGGCGCCCGGGTGGAGGTCATGGACCAGATCGGCGTCCACGCCCAGATCATCTACCCCAACCTGGCCGGCTTCGGCAGCCAGAAGTTCGGCCAGGTCGACGACGTGGAGCTTAAGCGCCTGTGCGTGTCGGTGTACAACGACGCCATGGCCGAGATCCAGGAGAACTCCGGCGAGCGGCTGTTCCCCATGGGGCTGATCCCGTGGTGGGACATCGAGGGCTCACTGGCCGAGGCCGAGCGCATCGTGGGCCTGGGCTTGCGGGGCCTGGTGATGTGCAGCGATCCCCAACTGCGCGGGCTGCCCGATCTGGGCGAGGAGGCGTGGCGGCCGCTGTGGGAGTTCTGCTGCGACCACGAGCTGCCGGTGAACTTCCACATCGGGGCCAGCGAGAGCTCGATGGGCTGGTTCGGCACCTCGCCGTGGCCGTCGCAGGGCGACGACCAGAAGCTGGCCATCGGCTCGGCCATGATGTACCTGACCAACGCCCGAGTGCTGGCCAACCTGATCTTCTCGGGTGTGCTGGAACGCCACCCGACGCTCAAGATCGTGTCGGTGGAGTCGGGAATCGGCTGGATCCCCTTCGTGCTGGAGTCGCTCGACTACCAGATGGACCAGCTTCGCACCGACGTGCAGGCCCAGTTCAGCCTGCGCCCCAGCGAGTACTTCAGCCGCCAGATGTACGGCTGCTACTGGTTCGAGGACCTTTCGCCCGATCTGATCATCAACCAGATCGGCCCCGACAACGTGCTGTTCGAGACCGACTTCCCCCACCCCACCTGCCTGTACCCCTTCGGCCTCGAGCAAGCCTCCAACGCCCTGGCCGACGTGGACGACGACGTAGCCCGCAAGGTGCTCCAAGACAACGCCGCCGAGCTGTACAAGATAGCGGTCTGAGCCGCTGATTTCGTCCTAGAGGTCCTCGTAGTCGATCCGGTCGCTGCGGTGGGGTTGGCGACCGGTGCGAAACGGGCACAGCGGGGCGTCCACCAGCAGGAACCGGTGCCAGCCCTGCACTAGGTCGTCCACCGCGGCCCGCCATCGGGCCAAGCCCTGATCGGTGCGCTGGGCCTTCTCGAAGCGGGCCCATGCCTCCCAGGTGGGGATGGCCCACAGCAGGAAGGCCTCGTCGTCGGCGACCATGGCCGTCTCCCACGCCCCGGCCAGCTCCCAGCCATAGGGCTGATAGGCGGCGATGGCGTCGGTGCGCACCCGCTCCAAGAACTCGGCTGACGCGCCCCGCTTGAGGCTCACCTGCTCGTGGGCGTAGCACTCGCCGGTGACGCCGTCGGCGCACAGCTCCTCGATGGTCCGGGTCCACGGGGCGGGCACCAGCAGCCGGTCGACGCCGCCGCTGCGGTAGCTGGCCGCCTGAGCCCACCACTTGGCCAGCTTGGGGTCTTGGGCGCCCGCGCCCCGGCATTCGAGGCGGAACGAGGTGGCCATGCCGTCCCAGCCGTCCTCCTCCCACAGGTTGAGCACTTGAGGCCAGCCCCTGGTGGTGCCCACGATGGCCCACACCCCGTAGCAGAGCTGATCCCGCTCGTCTTGGCCAATGGGCGACCAGTTGGCCGTCATGTGGTGCATGTAGTTGGCCCGGTGGTGGCCGATGATGTCTATGAACTCGTGGATGTATATCTTGTGGTTGGCCACGATCAGCCCTTGTCTCGGTTGAAGTCCGGGGTGCGCTTGTTCAAGAAGGCGTCCACCGCCTCCCGGTGGTCGTCGGTGTCGAAGGTGATGGCCTCCAGCGCGAAGGCCAGGTCGTAGAGGCGGTTGACCCGGCCTTCCAGCTCCTTGTTGCAGAGCCGCTTGTTGAACTCGATGGCGTGGCGGGGGCCGGCGGCCAGCCGCTGGGCCATGGCCACAGCCGAAGCCAGCACCTCGCCGGCGGGAACCACATGGTTCACCAAGCCGTAGCGCTCGGCGTGGGCGGCGTCGAGCAGGTCGCCGGTCATGAGCAGCTCCTTGGCCCGGTTGAGCCCCACCAGCAGGGGCCACAGCACCGCTCCCCCGTCGCCCGCCACCAACCCGGCGTTCACATGGGGGTCGCCGATGCGAGCCGCATCGCTCAGGTAGACGATGTCGCAGAACAGGGCCAGCGACGCCCCCAGCCCGATGGCGTGGCCGTTCACCGCGGCCACCATGGGCTGGCGCACCCGCAGCGCCCCCCGGGCGATGTCGATCCCGTCGTCGAGCAGGTCGGGGCGGCCCTCGGGATAGCCGGTTTCCAGGTTCTCCTCCATAACCGCGAAGTCGGCCCCCACGCAGAACGACCGGCCCGCCCCGGTGAGCACCACCGCCCGCACATCGGCGTCCTCGGCGATGCGGCGGTACAGGTCCCGCAGGTCGAGGTGCATCTGCTTGTTGATGCCGTTGCCCCGGTCGGGCCGGTTCAATGTGGCGGTGAGCACACCGGAGGAACCGATCTCGGCGGCGATGGTCTCCAATCCGTACCGATCAGCCATGGAGGTAGCTTGGCATCTGGCGGGCTCGCTCGAAGAGCCGCCCGAGGCCATGGCCGCCCTGGAGCCCCGCCAGGTGATCGGCCGGGTGGTGCCGGAACCGGCGGTGTACCCCCAGCAGGCGCCGGGCGAGCTGGACGTGGAGGTGGACATCCAGTACCGGGTCATGTCGGCGGTGGCCGCCCACAGCGACGCTCCCATCGCCCCGCTGGTGGGCTACGAGGCCGACGATTCGGTGCTGGGCGGGCCGTTCTTCGTGATGGGATTCGTGGGCGGGGATGTTCCTCGGGAGGATCCCATCTACACCAGCGCCGGATTCTTCTTCGACGCGCAGCCCGACCAGCGCCGCCGGCTGGTGGACCGGGGGCTGCGGACCATGGCCCAGATCCACTCCATCGACTGGCAGGACGCCGGGCTGGGCTGGCTGGTGGCCACGGGTGACGAGCCGGGCACTGCCACCCAGGTGCGGATCTGGCGGAACTACTCCGACCGGGAGCCCGACAGCCGCCGCCATCCCGTTCTCGAGGCCGGGTTCGACTACCTGTTCGAGAACATGCCCACCGACGACGGGCTGTGTCTGAACTGGGGAGACGGTAGGCCCGGCAACATCATCTGGCAAGACTTCGAGGCGGCCTGCGTCACCGACTTCGAGGCGGCCTGCATCGCCTCGCCGCTGGTGGACCTGGGGTGGTGGCTCATGTTCGACCGATGGTCGCACGAGAACATGGGCAGCCAGCCCCGCCCCGAGGGCGAGCCCTCTCGGGCCGGACAGCGCGACCTGTATGCCGCCCACGCAGGGCGCGATCCGGGAGACACCGCCTGGTATGAGGTGTTCGCCGCGGCCCGCTACACCGCCATCGTGGTGCGGGTAATGAACCGCACTGTGCTGCGGGGCGAGATGCCGGCCGACAATCCCTTCTGGCTGGAGAATCCCTCTTCTGACTGTCTCAGGGCCCTGCTTGACGAGCTCTGATCCCGGCGCCTCTCGCGGCTAGCCGCCCACCACCCGGTCGGTCTGCTCCCGGTATTCGTACACGAGGCGGACCAGCCAGTAGCGCATGAAGCGCCGAAACGAGCTGATCGTGATCATCACCAGCCCGACGAGCGTGAGGCTGAGGCCGAATATGGCCGACACGATCAGGTCGAGGTGGTTGGACTGATGGAGGTTTCCGCCCTCCGTGTCGTAGGGCTGGCCGGTGAGGATGTACGAGGCCACGGTGAAGGCCAGGCCGGCAATGGTGAGGATCAACCCGATGCGGAACACCCAGCGATCGGGGTTGGCCCGGCCGCCGGAAGCCCGGAGCTTGGCCACTTCTTGGTGGAAGTCCTCCAGACGGCTGCTGTCGCCGGCGGCGTCGGTTGTGTCGCTCATGGTGTCTCCTCAGGACATGCCCAGATAGGCGGCGGTCAATTCTTCGGCGATTTCCTCGGGCGGCCCGGTGCGCTGGATGCGGCCGTGGAGCATGATGGCGGCCTCATTGGCCACCCCCAGAACCGCTTGGGCGAACTGCTCCACAATCAGAATGGACAGCCCGGCCTCAGCCAGGGTGGCCACCTGCTCGTAGAGCTCTTCCACGATGATGGGCGCCAGCCCCATGGAGAGCTCGTCGAGCATCAGCAGGGCCGGATCGGTGGCCATTGCCCGGGACATGGCCAGCATCTGCTGCTCTCCGCCCGACAGGGTGCCCGCCATCTGGTTGCGGCGCTCCTGCAAGCGGGGGAACTGGGCGAAGGACCGCTCCTGCACCTGCTTGTAGGAGACACCGGCATAGGTACACATCCTCAGGTTCTCGGCCACGGTCAGGTTGGGGAAGATGCCCCGGCCCTCGGGGATCAGGCACACCCCGGCCCGGGCCAGGCTGTCGGGCGAGACCCCGTTCACCTCGTGGCCGTCGAGCAGCACCGAGCCCGCGTGGGGCTGAATCTGGCCGCTGGCCACCCCCAGGGTTGTGGTCTTGCCCGCGCCGTTGGGCCCCAGCAAGGCGTACACCTGACCGGGCATGACCCGCAGGTCCACCCCGTGGAGCACGTCGATGGTGCCGTAGCCGGCCCGGATGCCGACCAGTTCCAGCAGCGGGGTTGCCGACTCTGTGCTCATTCGTCCAGCTCCACGTAAGCCCCCCGGAATTCGTCGCTGCCCAAGTAGGCGGCCCGAACAGCGGAGTCGGCCTGCACCTCAATGGGTGTGCCCACCGCGATGATCTTGCCGAAGTCCAGCACATGGATGCGGGCGCACACCCCCATCACGAAGCTCATGTCGTGCTCCACCAGCAGCACCGCGAGATCGCTGCCTTTGTCGGCCACCAGCTCCAGCAGCAGTTGGCCGATGGAGGAGGTCTCCTCCTCGTTCAAGCCCGACGACGGCTCGTCGAGCAGGAGCACCCGGGGCCGACAGGCCAAGGCCCGGGCCAGCTCCACGAGGCGGGCGCTGCCGGTGGGAAGGGTGCCCACGGTCACATCGGCCACGTCGTCGAGGCCCACCTTGCCCAGCATCTCATGGGCAACGTCGTTGACCCGCCGGTGCCTCCACTTGGTGCGGTGGTTCTTCTCCACCGCCACCCGCACGTTGTCGAACGCGCTGAGGGTGTTGAACGCCTCCAGCTTCTGGAAGGTGCGGGCGATGCCCATTTGCGAGCGCTTGGCCACTCCGGCCCGGGTGATGTCGGCCCCGTCGAACTTCACCGCGCCGCTGGTGGGGGGCAGCAGGCCGGTGACCACGTTGAACAGGGTGGTCTTGCCCGCGCCGTTGGGACCGATGAGGCCGGTGACCAGACCGGGGTCGACGTCCACCGAAGCGTCGTCGAGGGCCACCACGCCGCCGAAGCGCATGACCACATGCTCAGCTTCGAGAAGCGCCATAGCCCTCCTTCGGCACCACGTCGTCCAGGATCCCCAAACGCCGGTCGATGGCGATCACCTCTTCGGGAGTGAAAGGCCGCTCCAAACCCAACTCGCCGATCTCCGGCTCCCGCTTCTGGGCGTTCTCCGCCGCGATCTCGGCCCGGGCGTCGCTGCGCCACGGCAGGATGGGCGAGAACCCCCGGCCCATCTCGAAAATGGCCCCCCGGGGGTTGAACACCATGCCCAACACCAGCATCCCCGGACCGTAGGTGGTCAAGATGTCGAGCAGGGTGACCAAAAAGTCCACATTTCCGGCGTCTTCCAGCCGGTGGCCGAGGCCGGTGAACAGCGGAATGAAGATCAAGAAGATGCCTGCCACGGGGATGGAGACGCCCGCGGCGGCCACCAGCAACACGATGTTGAATCCGATCAGCAGGTCGAACCCCTGCACGCTGTCGACGTTGCCCGACACCGTGGCCCAGAACACCCCGGCGATGCCGGCCATGGCCGCCGACACGGCGTAGACCACCACCTTGGTCCACACCACCGGTATCCCCAGGGTGGCCGCCGCGGCCTGCGAGTCGTTGATGGCCATCCACCTCCGCCCGTAGCGCGATCTTCGCAGCAGCACCAGCCCGAACACGAAGATGGCGAAGATGCACACCATCAGCAGGAAGAAGCCCCGCCGGTCGTCGAAGGTGGCGCCGAGCAGCTCGATATGGGGGAACTGGCGACCGACGCCGATGGTGGGCAGCACCCACGAATGGGGGAAGAAGATCAGCGACATGGCCTGGGCGAAGGCCATGGTCATGAGGGCCAGATACAGCCCCCGCAGTCGAGCCGCTGGCAGGGCCACGAGGGCGCCCAGCGGCGCGCACAGCAGGCCGACCAGGAGGATCCAATAGCCGTTGCCGGTATCCCCGGCCAGTTTCAGATAGACGAACGCGCCGAACCCGGCAAACGCCAAGGGCGCGAAGTTGATCTGCCCCGCCCAGCCGATCAACGGGACCAAGGACAAGCCGATCAGGGCAAAGGCCATGGCCTCGTTGGCCGAGTTCAGCTCTCGGCTGCCCCACGCACCGGGATCCCAGATGCCGAAGTCCAGCCAGCCGCCGGAGAACGCCACCGCCAGCAGGATGATGACCCCACAGCCGATGAGCCCCTCCCACCATTTGGTGAAGCGCTCGTGGCGGCGGAGGTGATGGGCCAGCCTGCCCACTTCCAGGCGGGCCTGGGGCAGGGCGACCACCACAAACAGCAGGATCAGCGGGGCAATCGACAGGTGGGCGAAGCGATAGTCGGGTCCGAAGTCCAGCCATGCCCCGGTGTGGGCTCGCAACAGCCCTATCAACATGGCCCCGACCACGGCCATCGGCAGGTTCCTCAGAGCGCCGAAGGCAGCGGCGGCGAACGCGATGATCACCACGTTGTTGAGGGTGGCCGGGTCGAGCCCCAGCTCAGGGGCAATGAGGATGCCCCCGAGGGCTCCCAGCATGGAGCCCAGCGCCCATGATGTGGATGACACGACATTGGGACGGGCGCCGTTCAGCGCGGCGAGCTCCCGATTGTCCACCACCGCTCTCATGGCGGTGCCGATGCGGGTGCGGCGCAACAAGAAGCGCATGGCCACCGCGATGGCAATGGCCGCCAGGAACACGATGAGCCGGTGCCAGGGAAGCTGGGACGGCCCGAGGTCGATGCCGTTTTCGATACCGAACAGGTACGGCACCCGCCGAGGGGTGTCGGCCTCCCAGATGTCGCCTACCACCGACAGCAGCAGCACCATGATCGCCACGGTGACCATGAGCTGAACCACGAGCGAGGCGGTTCGCAGGCGTCTCATGATCACGATGTCCAGCATCACCCCCAGTGCAGGAGCGAACATCCCGACCACCACGAACAGGGCGAGGATGGAATGCCATCCCCGATTCACGTGGAGCTCCCAGTACAGGAACGCGGCGAACACCCCGATAGCCCCTTGGGCGAAGTTGAACACCCCGGTGGTGGTGTACACCACCACCAGCCCGGTGGCGTACATGGCCCACAGGGCGCCGAGGAAGAGCCCGATGTAGGTGGTGACCAGGAAGGTCTCGCTGGTGACCGGCGCGCCCTTCCAGTTGAAGACGGCGATGATCACCGCGGCTACCGCCGCCAACAGCGCGGCAAGCGCTACTGGCGGTCGGAGTCCCAAGATCATGGGATCCCAACCCCTCCGGCCAGCTCCCGCAATCTTTGACTAGCCGCCGAACTCCGCGGCCCAGTCGCGGGAGAGCTCGACGACGTTGTCGGCGTTGCAGTCCAACTCGCCCGGCGCTTCGGGATGCACCCGCACGAACTCGTTGTTCTGCACCTGCATCAACATGAAGCACGGCATGATGTTCTGCGTGGTGGAGTAGTCTGCCGGGCTCCACCAGCCGTTCACATCAAAGGACGTCAGGCTGCGAGCACCGTCCAGCACCGCCTGACGGGTCAGTCCATTGGGACCGGCTTCGGCCACGATGCCGTTGACCACCTGCTCGAACAGCACGCCGTCAGCCCACGAGCCCGCGGCCCAGGCCGCCGGGAACGGGTTGTCTATGGCCTCCATGAAGTCGGCCAGTTCTTGGTTGTGCTCGGCCTCATGGAACGGCAGGAACCAAATCCATGTGTAGGTGCCCTCGATCACGTCGCCGGCCTCCAGGAAGCTGGGGGTGTAGCAGGCAAGCTGGCACATCCAGATCGCGTCGTCGGCATTGAAGCCCTGGGCCTCGGCCTCGCTGCGCCACTTGATCATGGACTGGTCGTCAGAGCCGGAATAGGCGAAGTTGGAGTCGTTGTCCCGCATGATCTGGATGAATGCGCCGTACTCCGACTGGGTGGTGAATCCGCTGATGCCGGGCTCGCCGTCGATGACAACGCCGATCTCCTGGAAGGAGCGCACCTGGGGCATCGACGTGGCGATGGTGGACGGCAAATCGGAGGGCACCAAGTACACGCCGTTGAGATCGGGCTCGATGTTCTCCTGCAACCACTGCACATGGCCGACCTGGCTCTGCGTTGTCCGGGCGCCGCTTCCGGCATACGGGCACTCGCTGTTGGGCCGGCTGGTGGCAAAGGTCACCACCGAGCACTGGTGGGGTGGCTCGGTGGTGATGTAGGCGAAGTCGGGCACTCCGATGTCGTTGCCGTGAGCATCGGGGCAGGTCTGGAGATCGGTGGTGTCAAGGGCGAACAGTGCTGTGGTGCCCACGAGGGCGAAGGCGTTTTCGCAGGCCACCAGGAAACCGTTGGTGGTCTCGGTGGGGTTGATGGCCGAGTCGTGCTCGAGAACCTCTACCTGGCGGCAGGCCAGACCGCCCTCGGAGTTCACGTGGTCGGCCCACGCCTTGATGCCGTCGATGGAGCCCTGGAACAGGCCGGGCGCCAGCGGGGAGCCGACATCGGCCATGACCAACACGGTGATGGTGTCGGAGGTGATGCCGGTGTCGGTGGATTCGAGGTCCACGGCTTCGCACGGGTCAACCTCCGGTTCTTCGGTGGCAACCGGCTCGGCCGCATCATCGTCCATGGAATCATCCATCGAATCGTCCATGCCGTCATCCATGGAATCATCCATCGAATCGTCCATCGAGTCATCCATGGAATCATCCATCGAATCGTCCATCGAGTCATCCATGGAATCATCCATGCCGTCATCCATGGAATCATCCATCGAGTCATCCATGTCGTCTGGCGCCTCGGTGGGCGCGGCAGCAGGTGTAGCCGACCCCGAATCGTCATCGTCATTGCCACCGCCGCAAGCCGCGGCAACCAGAGTGAGAGCGGCCAACAAGCCGAGAATCCAACGGAAGTGCTTCATGTTTCCCCCTTCAATGGGCCAGCATGCTCTTTTGGCGGCGTACCGGCTATTCAACGCGTCAGACAGTCTTGCCCATACAGCCGTCCTTGCGCCACCTACGTCGGCATTAGCTCGGGAGGGAGGACTCGAACCCCCAATATCGGGACCAGAACCCGGTGTGTTGCCAATTACACCACTCCCGAAGGCAGCGGCCAGTGTACTCCCCCGCCCTTGCTCAGGCAGAACCCTTTAGAAACCCTTTAGGGAGGCAATTGCGCTGAACACAGGTGATGTTCCACCACGGCAACAGCCGCCATCTCCATCGTGGGCAGTGCAGTTGAGCTTTTCGCTCTGCGGTTTCAGTTCGGCGCGCTGGCCAGCTGGTGCGGTGGTTGCGCTCTTCACCCTGCGGGTTCAGTTGAGCAGCACGGAGTTGGTGTGGGCGGGTTGCCAGGTTGTGGTGCCGGTGTCGGGGAACGCGTCGGGCGGGGGCCGGGTTTCCCATTGGCCGGTGTGAGGGTTTTGGATGGCCTGGTGGCCGTGGTCGTGGATTTGGTGGTGGCAGTCGTTGCATACCAGCACGAGATTGGGGTAGTCGGTGGGCCCTCCGTCCTTCCAGAACTCGACGTGGTGGGAAAAGCACCGGTTGGGAGCGGTGCCGCAGCCGATGCAGCCCTGGTCGCGGACCGTCAGGGCGATGCGCTGGGCGTCGGTGGCGGTGCGCCGGGTGCGCCCGAGCCACAGGTTCTGGGTGTTGGCGTCGAACACGGCGGGGAAGATGTCGGCTTTGAGGGCCAGCCGGACCAGTTCTGGCATGGGAAGCGGGCTGCCGTCGCAGAACCGGGCGTTTACCAGTTCCCGGCTGGCGGCGTCGTAGTCGGCCACCAGCACCAAAGCGATGCCCTTGGCCCTGCCCTTCTCCGGCTCCAAGATCAACTCGGCCAGCGCATCAGCCATGCGCTGCTGGGGAGTGCGGCGGGCCTTCGGGTCTTCTCGGCGCCACAGCTCGCGCTCTTTGTCGGCGACGACCGCGGCAATGTGCTGGCCGGTGGTCGGATCGAACTCGGCATTCCACACGAACATCCCGGTGTCACCGCTCTTGAACATCCGCGAGGTGCGCCTTTTGCGCTGGGCCTCCAGGATGGCCTGCCCGTCGTCGCCCGACATTTCCTGTTGGTGGCGGCGCATGGTCTTGGAGAAATCGTCGATCCGCTCGGCCTTGGCCGCATCCACGAGTACCTGCTCGTCGATCGGCCCTTCAGATGAGGCCCTGGCGATAAGCCGGGCGTGGGGCTCGGTGATCTCGCCTGCGGCCAATGCCTCGCTGGTGGCAGGCAGCATGGCCAGGCGCTCGGCGTTTCGCACATCGTGGCGGGCGTTGCGCTTGGAAGATCGCAGCTCTTCGCAGACGATCCTCTCCGCGTTGGCAGCATCGGTGCGCCGGGTAGCCTCCGCGATGGCCTTCGACTTCATCGCGGCCAGCATCGACTCGGCCCGCCCGATCAAACTGATCCGCGCCCGCAGCCCGTCTTCCGAGAGACCGGCAACGTCCAAGGCGCTGACGCACACCGCCGCCCCGCAACCGCCCACAGCGGAACCAGCGGCTTCGGCGTATTCAGCCTGGTCAGAGTCAAATCTCATGGCTACAAGCATACCAGCCTTCAGTGACGACAACCCTCTTAATAACGTGTGAAATCAGCAAATATTTTGGAAATGATGAAATCACAGCAACATCAACCACAAATACACTATTGTCTGCCCCGCCCACCAAACAGACCCCCCCGCGATGCTCTTCAACCTAACCCAGCAGCTTCCGTTCGGGATCACCGCAACCGACTGCCTCTTCGACCTTTGCGCCACCGGGCGGCAGACACGGGCCATCCCCCGGTGGAGGCGGTCTTGATGGCGGGGCCGTCGAATATGGCGATCTTCGGGGTCCTGGCGGCGGGGCTGCTGCCCGATCTGCACTTG
>JAPPMA010000097.1 GCA_028819295.1 bacterium
AACACCCATCCCCCCACAATAACCGCCCCAACCAATTCAGCGACGGACCACTAGCAGGCTTGGCTGGGAGACCGCCCTGAGCATATAGGCCAATGCCCCGCTTTTTTCTTCTCGGGGAGCTGCACGGCCTAGGCGACACCGTCGACAGCACGGAGGCGACCGCTGGCTCGCCCTCTCCGGCCAACCATTGCTATCCGGGAGGCTCCACTCGCCCTCATTGCCCGACGGGAATGAACGCCGGAGGTGCATAGCCGAACGGACGATCCTCGCGACCTCCCCCGCGTTGGTTTTGCATAACCCCCCAGCGGTCCGCGGCCTCGGGCAGGAGCGGCTGTCCACCACCGGCTTCGCAGCCACGAGGGACCAGACACCGCGGGTCCACTTGCCCATCTGAACCTTGGACCATTCGACAACACCACACAGAGCGAACCTCAAACCGACGATCCCGATCAATCAACCGAAACACCCAATGCAGCCGGCAACAGCCCCATCACGCCGCACCAGCGCAAGCCAAGTCACCCACCAGGCGACAGCACAGACCAGAGGGCGAAGGCCATGTACACGCTTGCACTAAAGTGCCTGCGACCGGCATCCACCGCCTGTCGGGCGTCGAACGACTGATGTGTTCGGCTGTCGGCGCCTATGATGTGTCCATGGGTCCTGTGCGCGAATTGTCGGAGCTGGACGACGAGGAGCTGCGCTTGTTGCTCAACGACGACCGCCTCCCGCTGTCGGAGCAGCTCGAGGTGATCGACGAGCGCCGACGCCGGGCCGCTTTGCGGCGCAGGGAAGAGGAGCTGGCCGAGCTGGTGGCGTCCAGCGCGGCTCTGGGCGAGCTCGACGAGGCTGCCCGGCTGGTGGCCGATGCCCAGGCCCGGCTCGACGAGGCCCGCAGGTTCCGGCACATCTGCGCGCAGGCCGCGTTTGACGAGGGCCACACCCTGGGCGCGGTCGCCGAGGTGGCGCGCGTCGCCCGCTCCACCGCCATGAGGCTCCGAGACGAACCGCCCGGCCCGCCGGCGCCGCAGCGCTCCCCGCGGCGTTCCCCGCGCCCCGCCCTCTAGCTGGGCGTTCCTGTGCTTTCGGGAGGGTCCTGCTGGTAATTCCCCGCTGTCGGGGCTTCGACCGCGCTCCCCGGCGGCTGTAGTGCTCTAGACGCGCCCGGCACGGCCCGAGGCGGGCCGCATGAGATAGCGCCGGCTCCGGGGTGGGCGGAAGGGCTGTCAGCGGGACATCGGGGTTCGGGGCCGGTCGCTTCCGGGGCCTGCTCTTGCGGGGGTTTGCGACCGGTTGCGACCGGTGGGCGGGAGGAGGATGTGCGCTCCTTTGGAGGCGGACGTGAAAGGCGGTCGCAGGGGTGCTGTCCATCGCGAAAGTCGGACCCGGCCACGCCGAGTACTTCACGTCGCCCGCCGCGGCCGGGGTGTATTCGCCGCCTCGTGAGGGCCAGGCCGGCTATTACACCGACTCGGGCGAGCAGCCCGGAGTGTGGGCGGCGGCGGGGGCGATGGGGGTGTCGGCGGGCGGCGCGGTCACCACCGAGGGGCTCAAGTCGATGCTTGCGGGCTGCGATCCCGGTACGGCCGAGCGGCGCGGGCGGCGGATCGAGCCGGGCGGGACGTTTGTCGACCGGCTCGGCATCACTCGCCAGCGCAAGGCTGTCGGCGGGTTCGACCTGACCTACTCGCTGCCTAAGTCGGTGTCGGCGGCGTGGGCGCTGGCCGACGAGGCGACCCGCGAGGAGATCGAGTCGGCCTGGTCGTTGTCGGTGCGTTCGGTGATCGCCTACGTGCAGGACAACGGGGTCGCCTCCCGGTCGGGGGCGGGCGGGAGCATCGTAGAGGAGGTGCCCGACGGGGCGACCATCGCTCGTTTCGACCACTACACGTCGCGCTCGGGCGATCCGCAGCTGCACTCGCATCTGGTGGTGGCCAACAGAGTGCGCTGCTCAGACGGCAAGTGGCGAACCCTCGACGGCAGGGCGCTGTACGCGTCGGCCAAGGCCGCCAGCATGGTCGGCGGCGCGGTTTTGCGCGCCGAGCTGTCGCGGCAGCTGGGCTGGTCGTGGGACCGCATCGACGACCGGCTCCACGCCGATATCGCCGGTAGCCCCCGGCATCTGATCGAGACCTGGTCGTCGCGCAGCCGCGACACCGCCCGCGAGGCCGGGCGGAGGGTGCGCCGGTTCGAGGCCGACACCGGCCGCGAGCCCACCGCCCAAGAGCGCATCGAGATCTGGAACCGGGCCGCAGTCGCAACCCGCCAAGCGAAGAAGCTGCTCGGCCTCGACGGCGACCCGCACCAACGGTGGCGCGCCGAGGCCGCCCAGTTGGGGATCGACCCCGCCGCCACGGTGGCGGGATATTCCACGGCGCGACGCGTCGAGCGCGACGCCTACGACCGCCCCGAGGTGGTCGCAAACGGGCCGCAGCTCGCTTTGGACGGCGACATGATGGACCTGCTGATGGCCGCCGCCGAGGACTCGGCCACCAGCTTGTCCGATGTCGATTTGGACGCGGTGGTGTACGCGGCGGTCAACGCCGGTCCCGGCTGTGCTGCTGTGGGACGCGCCGGCGACGAGATCGCCGCCGCGACCGCGAGGGCGCTGCGGGACCGGCTGGAGCGCCGCCTGGTGCGACACGACGGCCGCTGGTGGTCGCCCGGCCTGGTCGCCGCCGAGCAGGCCACCGCTGCTTGGCTGGCGTCGCCTGCGCCCGTGGACGGTGCCGCTGTCGAGCGCATCGACGTCGGCGGGCTCGGAGACGACCAGGCCCAAGCAGCGAAGGGGCTGATCGCCACGGCCACGACCGGCAATGTGCTGATCGGCCCGGCGGGGTCGGGAAAGACCACCGCTTTGTCCAGCATCGCGGCGGCGGTCGGGCACGACCGGATCATCGCGGCTGCGCCGACTGCGGTTGCTGCGGGCACTCTGGGCGCGGCGCTGGGCACGGCGTCGAGCACGGTGGCGCTCATCAATTCGTCGGGCGAGTCGATTCCCGAGGGCGGGTGGGTGATCGTGGACGAGGCCGGCCAGCTCAGCACCAGGGACTTGGCCGCGCTGTGCGGCAAGGCCGCAGCCGCCGGTGCCCGGGTGGTGCTGGTAGGCGACCCGGCCCAGCAGGGCTCGGTGTCGGCGGGCGGCATGTTCGACGCGGTGGCCGCCTCCCACGTGCTGCCCGCGTTCACCCTCAATCAGCTTTGGCGGTTCGACGACCCCGCCGAGGCGAAGGCCACCGCTGCGATCCACCGCGGCCTCAGGCAAGGACTCGATTACCACCGCGACCGCGACCGCATCACCGACGGCCCCAGTAGCGACGCCGCAGCAGCCGCTGCGGACTGGTGGGAGCACCACAGCGGCCGATCCACCCTCATCAGCGCCCCGACAGTGGAGTTGGCCCGCCAGATCAACGCCGATATCGCCGAGCGCCGCGCCCGCACCGGCGAGACGGCAGACGCGGTGGCCGGGACGGGCGACCGGACCATCCGCGTCGGCGACATCGTGACCACCCGGCGAAACGACCGGCACCGCCGCGCCAACGACGGGCTCCCGGTGCGAAACGGCGACCGCTGGACCGTGGCCGCCGCCACCGAAAGAGGCGACCTGGTACTGGAGCACCTGGAACGCCAAGCCCAGGCGACCGTCACCGCGGCCTACGCCGCCAAACACGTCGATTTGGGCTATGCGATCACCCAGACCAGAGCCCAGAGCACCACCGTGGACGCCGCCTTGACCGTCATCAGCGGCTCGACGGGGCGCGATCAGCTATATGTCGGCCTGTCGCGGGGCCGCGCCGAGAACTGGCTGCACATCATCACCGACACCCCCGCCGCCGACCCCGAATGCGCCCCGACCACACCACGCCCGACAAGGTCATCGAAGCCGTGTTCGCCCGGCGCCACGGGTGGGCCACCGCCACCGACATCAGCGCCCCGGCCATGGCCCTCGACGACGCCAAGGCCCACCTCGCAAGAGTCGCCGCCAGCCCGAACCGCTCCCTGCCCTGCGCCGCCGGCCTCGACGCGGCCTCGCTGGTCGCCCGACGCGACCTCGCCGCCCAGCGCGCCCGGGCCGACGACATCGACCACCACGTTGCCGACGAGATCGACGACTGGCTCGCCGGCCTCCACGAAATCGACAAGGAGACAGCCGACCTCGAAGACCAGCAGATGCTGGAGGCCGAAGCCCGCCTGCTCGAACACATCGACCGCGCCCACCCCGCCGGCCTCCCCCCAACGGGCGAGCCGCAGGAACCGGCCGAAGCCGGGCGCCGGCCCACGCTGGGGGCGATCCGCAAGGCGCGGGGCCTGCTCGACAACGACTTCCGCTACATCGAACCACAAGCCCTCCAACAAATCAGGCAGAGCAACCAAGAAGCCGCCGAGGCTGGCCCGCCCGACAACCCGTGGCTCATCGAGCTCTGGGCGCTGTACCAGCGGGCCGACGCCGACGGGCGCGGCCAACTCGCCCCAGTCATCGCCGCGGTCTGCGACCCCCCCGCCCGCCGGCGCATCGAGGCGCTCGCCGGTTGCGAGCCCGTTGACGCCCAATCAGCAGCGTGGGCGGCAGACGTGCGGGCAGCGGTCGCCGCCCGGCGCAAGGCCCGCCATCGCAGCGTCCTCGACGACCTCGCAGACCGGAGGGCCGCCAGAGTCGCCCAAGTTTGCGCCGCCGACATGGCGCACCTGCTCGAAGCCGACGCGCAGCGCTGGGAGACCGCCATCGAAGACTGGGCCGACAGCGGCTGCGCAACCCGGCACCTGGCCACCGCGTGGGAACAAGCCGCCATCGACATCGCAAGCGACCTCTTCGACGCCGACAGCGAGCACCGGTCCCCTCCCGGCCCGACCCTGCCCCTGCCCGACTCCCGTCCGCCGCGACACCAGACCGGGCTCCAGGAGCCGCCGCCCGCGATGTCGGTGCCCGAGATCGCCTCGCTGGCCCACCGGCCCGGCACCCGACCGGCGCAGCCACCGGCCCCCGACCACGCCCGCGCCGAGCACGATGCCGCAGCCGTGCAGGCCGCGGCCCACTGGTACCACCGCCTGCTGGTCGAAAGCCCCGAAGCGGCCGAGGCCCGCGACTACCTCATCGCACGCGGCATCACCGAAGACCAATGGGACAAGTGGCAGATCGGATGGGCGCCCGACCAATGGCAGGGCCTCGCCGCCCACCTCCACCGATGCGGCATCGGCACCCGCGCCGGGATCGACGCCGGGATGCTCGGCGAGACCAACGGGCGCGCCTGGGACTTCCTGCGGGGCCGGGTGGTGTTCCCCATCCGCGACGCAGAAGGAACGCCCATCGCGCTGGCGGGCAGAACCCTGAGAGAGGGCCCCAAATACCTCAACACCCGCAACACCCGCCTCTACGACAAATCAGAGGCCCTCTACGGCATCGAGTTCGCCGCCGAAGCCATCGCCCAAACCGGGGAGGCTGTCATCGTCGAGGGCTACACCGACGCGATAGCAGCCCACACCGCAGGCATCCAAAACGCCGTCGCGGCGTGCGGCACCGGCTTCGGCCCCGGCCACATCGACACCCTCGACACCGAGTGCGGCGCGCCCGGCCTCCTCACACTCGCCCTAGACAGCGACAGCGCCGGAACCAAAGCAGCCCGAAGCATCGCCCAGCTCGCCAACCAACACAGCCGCCACACCCGCACCGTGCAACTCCCCGCAGGCGCAGACCCCGCCGACCTCGAACCCCAACAACTGCGCCGCAGCATCCGACAAGCCCCGCCCCACCCCTGGTCGGCAATCGCAGAGATCATCGAACTCGACCGCGACAAATCGTTCTCCCAGCTCGCCAAAGCCGCCCGCGCCGCAGTGCAGAACAACGCCGCCGACCCCATCGCCGCCGTGCTCGCCGCCCACGAGATCGCCATCGCCGCCGACTTCGACCTCCAGCAGCTCATCGACAGCTCGCTTCCCGCGCCGACCGAGATCGCCTCGCCGGCCCGAACAGCCGGTATCGGCCTCTAGGCCGCCAACAACACCGACAAGAGGGGAAATCCCATGCCAAGCCCAACCCGAACCCACCTCCAACCGTTCCTCACCCCCACCGGCACCGTCGCCACCCCAGACACGCTCCGCACCGGCGACACCGTCTTGGTGTGGACCCACGCCAACCCCGAAGCCCCCAAGCGGACATGGGGCACCGTCGCCCCCTCCAACTCGAACTGGCCCGCACCGGCCAACCGGACGGAATTCAAAGTCGAAGAAGCCGTCATCTGCCGCCTCGACCAGCAATGGCACACCACCTCGGCGCGGCGGGGCATCACCCTGGGAACCGTGGTCACGGCCCGCCCCCGCTACGGCGACGGCCCGCCCGCATGGCCCGACGGCACCTTCGATGTCGCCATACCCCGAGCCGACCTCGTCGACGGCCTGTCGCTGGCGTGCATCGACATAGAGCACGGCGCGCCGTTCAATCTCGACACCGACGAATGGCCCCTCGACGACCAACAGCTCAAACACTTCAACGCCGCCGCCCGCCTCGCCGCCCAACACCTCATCGAGTCACCGTGGCCCCCAATCGCCCCCGAACTCGACAACACCGCCCGCCAATACCTTCCCGAGAAACTGCGCCTGTGGCGAAACAAGGGCATGCCGCTTCACATCCGCACCCTCCGGCGCCTCGCCAAAGAGCACGGCACCGCCCCCCACCCCGACGAAATCGGCATCCACGACCTCCAGCACATGCTGCGCGCCGGCGACCAGCTCGACTGCTACACCCGCGCCGATCCCGCCACCGGCCTGCCCGCCCACGCCTCAGGCGTCGGAGCCAACAGCCGCTACCCCGCCCACGTCGCCGAGATCGACTCGCAATGGTGGTACAGCGCCTACAACCGCGGCGCAACCGTCGGCACCCACCTCGCCTGCACCGACAACAACACCGTGCTCGCCGCCATGACCCACGACGACTTCCACGCCGCCATCGAACAAGCCCGAGGCAGCCGACAACCACCTGGCCCCGAGCGAGACAACGCTTGTGCCGCGTTCTTTGCCCTCGAACGCCAATACGACGAAATCCGCGGCATCGCACCCCAAAACAACGACCCCGAATTCGCCGCCCAATACACCGCTGGATACGACGGCCTCAGCCTCTGACCCCCACTCACCCTCACCCCCACCCGACCCGAACACCAAGGAAGCCCCCGATATACAAACTCGCCACCCGCCCACCAACTACAACCACACGCCGCCTGACTCCAACAAACCGAGATCAACAACCAGGGGATAGATTGAGCGGACCAAAAACAGGGTCCGGTCAACGCCGACTGGTCACTCTTGCATGCCCTCCAAGAGGGAATGCAGCTCACCAAGAGTGTCGATCACATGATCAGATTGCGCATTTCGGACCAGTTCGGCACCAAGTCGTCGCCGTCTGACCCAACAAGTCTGAAGCCCCAATCGGCGACCGGGAACTATGTCGTGCCGAACGCTTTGCGCCACATGGAGAATCTCCGAGGGGTGACACCCGACCGTTGCAAGCATCTTCTCGAAGTGGGCTAGGCCAGGCTTATATGAGCGAACCGATTCAGCAGTAATAGTGAAATCAGGGCGGAATTCACCGAACTGCTGTCGCATCGTCTTTTGGAGCAAATCGGTGTCGATATTCGAAAGAATGCCTATACGCAGAGAAGGGAAAGCGTCTCGAACCGTTGTCAAGGCAGACACCGTGTCATCAAACGCAGGCCAGCCGCCCACCGAAGTTGACAAAGCAGATGCCAACTCGGAGGAACCCAAATTGAACTTCCGCGCGATGGACCTTCCGGTTCCGGCCAGTACATCTTGATAAGGCCGATAACAGCCACTCAACTCAATTGCCTCAGCCTGGTCAAACGCTTGAAGCACCGTTCTGTCATCGAGAAAGATCGAAGCGGGACAACTACTGCGCACTGCACTCAGCACCCCACGGTCCCAGTCGATCAACGTTCCGTAACAGTCAAACGTCACAACTTTGGTATTCACACCACTCCTAACAAAAACTCAGAAATCTATAGACAGATGAGTCAAATGGCGATGTCGAAACCCACGCTAGAACTGTCTTGCGGGCTCCCATCAACCCCCCAATTGGAGACGGGCGTCTCCACGAAGACAGTGCGAACGTTCTCAACCGGCACGCCAACCTCTTTCAATTCTTGCGCCACAAGTGCGTGCAACGATTCGCGGGTGTCCAGGCTGCGGCCAACGAACATCGTGATCTTGACGAGTATCATTGCCTCCAGACCGCCAGGAAGAACTGCCTGGCTTGGAGCCATACGAGACACCAAGATAGTTGGGTCGTCAACTGGAACGCGCAACCCGACAACCAATGCCTCTCGAACTGCCTCTATCAAGGTGCCGTCGGAGACATCTTGGTTCGGTTGGACAACCGTGATTTCAGCCAGGGCCATCAATACCTCGCCTTTAGCCAATATCCTGAATCTGTTCTTTGACTAATCGCATCGCAGCGACATAATCAGCCTTCTGAACAGATATCGAGTGCCGCCGAGTCGGTACAAAGCCCTGTCTGCCAGCTGCCTGGTCGGCGTTCTCGATCAATAACCTCACGGCCTCCGCGTTCCCGGCGTCAACCGCAGCAAAGGCAGCTGCCGCCAAAGCAGCCTGTTCAGTCACGACCGGGAATGCGGCGCCGGCAGTTTCAAATAATCCGACAACTGCCACACCTTGTGTGAAGTCTGGAAACATGTTCAGCAACAGCTGCGGTCGATCATCGCTGAATGGGACCATATCAGCGACCAACTGAACATGATAGTCATATCCCGTAGCGTAGATGATTGCGTCGAATTCCCTGCTTGTGCCGTCACAGAAGCAGACAGCGCAGTCGTCGCCAAATCGCTCAATCGCATCGAATATGTGGATTTCGCCGTGAGCAACAGCATCGCAGAAATGGGAGTTGAGCGTGGCATTAGCGCCGAGGATGCCATGCTCGGGGAATGCCAGACCGTAACGAGTCATGTCGCCTTGATAGCCTTCTAACAACATCGGTAGAAGATCGTACAGTCCGGCCATCTCGAATCCCTTTGGAAGCCTGTCTGATATAAGCGCTGGTTCTGTCAACTGGTCCAACGGAATGCCCAGCACCCTTTTGGGCAGAAAATGATACGGTCGCCGTAGAGAAACTCCGACATACCGAGCAGACCCGACAAGGTCGCAGGCTATGTCACAAGCCGAGTTGCCGCCGCCGACTATCAGCACATCCTGCTGATCGAACGGGCGTGAATTTCTGTAGCTCTGGGAATGAAGGGATTGGCCCCCATAAGTCCCTTCATGGACTGGTACGAATGCGTCCCAGTTGTGCCCTGTGCACACTCCGACGGCGTCGTACATTCCCAATTCGACCTCTCCCTTGCCATGCAATAACCATTTGCCGGTTTCATGGGCGGTCAGACCGTCAACTTCCACACCGAAATGGGCGTTGCGGTTCAAGTCATGGTGCTCGGCGTATGACCGCAAGTAGTCGAGAACCAAGTCATGCCGAGGAAAATCTGGATAGTGAGCCGGCATGGGAAAGTCAGGAAAAGCAGACATCTGTGCCGAGGAGATAAGATGTGTGCTGTCGTAGATCGGTGACGATTCTCGGGTTCGATCCCAGATGCCTCCGAAGTCGGAGCCGCTGTCAAACAACTCCCACGATACGCCGGTCTGATTCAAAGCGACGGCAAGAGCCATACCGGCAGGCCCTGCTCCAACAATGCCGACCTTCACTTACGCTCCATTCTTGCTTGCGGATGATGAGTGCAATGTCTAATAGACCTCCTGCGTGCCTACACGCACGCGGTAGGACAGTGAGCGCAATGCAAGCGTCATGCTGACCAGGCCGACCCCAAAAACAGTGAGCATGGCCACGAGAAGAGCTTGTCCGTCCCATCCATCGATCACAAGGGAGCGAAGTCCTTCCAACAAGTAGGTCAGAGGGTTTCCGTCGGAAACCCAGCGGAGCCATGGGGCAAGCAGATCGCGCGGCACGAAGGCAGTAGTAAGATAAGCTACGCTGAAAAAGAGAGTAAACGCAGAAGTCACCACAGCAGGATTCCCAGTGCGGAGTGCAAGGGCATATGGAAATCCGGCGAAAGCCAGTCCCCACAACGATGCCAATAATATAAATAGAAGAATGCCGAGCACCCCGGATTCGAAGCGCACTCCATGCACGATGCCGATGAGCAGAACAGGAACGGATAGACAGGCGACTACAACAAAATCAGCGATCATGAGTCCGAACAGCAACGCCGAACGTCGAACTGGCGTGACGCAGAGCTTGTCAAAATATCCGGTTGCGATATCACCTACAAAAGTGCCTGCGCGAGATGCGCCGGTCACGGCTACGACAACAATAGACACCGGAAGATAGAACTCTTCAAAAGGCACCTGACCTAAAGAAGCGATGTGCTCCAGTGAAGCTACATTGACCACATAGAAGAAGATCGGAGTAAAAAGGGCGGGGGTCAACGAAGTTCTCTGGCGCGGGAGCGCTCGAAGAGCTCTACCAGCTACAGTCTGCATGTCACGCACCATTTTCGTTGTCCTCCCGTCCTGTGGAAGCTGCTGACATTTCCGAGGTCAACTCGATAAACACGTCGTCCAACGTCGGGCGGCGCAAAGATATATCTGAAATGCCGATTGATGCGCTGGCAACAATCTCCAACATATGTGCCATTGTGATGTCGCCATTGAGAGATTGAATGGAAACCACCCCATTGGAGTGGGCGGCTGAAATCGTAGCCTCATTATTCTCGGTCAATTTGACTATTTGCTCGGCATCTTCGTCGTCCCTAGAAGAAACCGTCACATTTACCACATCGCGTTGAAGTGCCTTCTTCAAATCCGCCGGACTGCCTTCAGCTTTCAACTGTCCGCCGGCGATGATCCCTATCCGGTCGGCCAATTGGTCTGCTTCGTCCAAATACTGGGTAGTCAAGAAAACCGTGGTTCCTTCATCACGCCGAAGTCGGCTAATCTCTTCCCATAGAGTTCGACGACTAGTGGGGTCCATGCCGACAGTGGGTTCGTCTAGGAATAGGATCGCAGGGCTATGCACCAGGGCGATAGCGATATCAAGACGGCGCTTCATGCCGCCAGACAGAGTCGAAATCCTTTCGGAGGCAAAGCCTTCTACTCCCAGGCATGCAATCGCTCTTTCTACCCCCCGCTTTAAACTCTTGCCCCGCAGCCCCTGCAAACGGCCGTGAAATGCCAGGATTTCCTCACTGGTCTGCATTCCGTCAAGACCGGATTCCTGCAACGCTACGCCGATTAGCCGGCGCACGCTGTGTGGATCCCGCTCTATGTCAATGCCAGCAACCGTAACCGTGCCTGATGTGGGGGCTAGCAGCGTGCTCAGTATCCGCAAAGTAGTGGTTTTGCCAGCTCCATTGGGTCCGATGAAGCCATAGACTTCACTCTCCCGGACGACAATGCTCAACCCATCTACTGCCCGCGTGTTCCCATAGGTGCGGACCAGCCCCTCAACCTGAATTGCCCCTGTCACGGCGTCCTCCCTGGTTCTTGTCCGCCCATTGCATAGATTCCTGCTAGGTCTTCGAGGGTGTCTTGGACTAAATGGTCTGATCGGTGGAGAAGTGCGTCGAGCGCCCGGAGGTACATCTTGGCCATGGCTTGTATGCATGCTTCTGGGAAGCGGCCGGGGTCATAGCTCAAGACCAGCTCGCGTTGTCGTTCTGCGGGGCTTATCATCGCCTCGATGCCCCATGTACGGCGAATTGGCGCTACTAGGGATGGCGTAGGATGGAATTGGCCCTTGGCGGTGCTAACCGGCGGCACGGATGGGGCCAGTTGAAAGAGCATCGGGCAGCCGTCTTGATGGGCGTTGGTGCGGTCGCGTCGCGAGTCGTCGTTGCTGTGCATGCCGATTTGATGCATGGGAGCATCGGCTTCTTGCCATGCCTCAAGCCATCTGCGCTGGACCAATTCGCCAAAGCCGGCAAGGCTGTATTCCCCAAGCGAACGTTCCACGATAATCGGGAAGATACGGAACACTGGTCCCACTGGCTGCGGCATAGCTGATTCCCGCAGCGATCCCACTGCGTTTGTGCTCAGGCTGGCATCGGTAGGCGGGTGCGGAAGCATTACGGCTTGTTTGACGAGCATGGCGGCAGCGCAATATATGGAGAATGGTCTTAGCCCCTTGCCGTTGGACTCATGTTGAGTGAGGTCAGAAGGCAAATCAATTCTCACGGTTTCACAAGTCGCTTGTGTCTTTTGAGCTGGGAAATGGGTGGGCAGATCAAATTCCGGTTCCCAGGCATAACGCTCGGCCCAGAATTTGTTTCGCTTCGAGGCTCGCCCTGGGTCGTCGGTTTTCGCTGTTTGTCCGGTGCAGTATTCGTCAAATTGCAGAGCATCCGCGACCGGAGCGTCCAGTACATGTGATGCCACTTGGCGGAGGACTTCCCAAGCGCTCCTGCCGTCAATTGACATATGGTGAAAAGCACAACCCAAGAAAGCTCTATTGCCTTCAAGAGGTTGATACATCCACTGGCTGAGCTGAGAACCTGTAAGGGCTATTTCAGTATTGCTTAGAAGTCTGTTGAGTCCGTCTATTTCACTCTCCCCGACAGGCGAAGGAATGGGGATAGTAATTGTGGGCTGCGCGTTTGTTTCGTAGGCTATTCGAATCCCAAATTCTGCATCTTCGCATCGTCGCAACACCATCCTTAGCGCCTGGTGTCGGTCGATTACTGAGGCTATTCCATCTTCAATCGCCTGTTTGCCTGGATCGCTGTCGAAGATACCGCTTTCGACAATAGTGTAGTCGGGGCCCAGAAACGCGCCGGGCCAAATGGAATCGAAGACGATGAAGTCCTTTTGGCTGGAAGAGAGCGTCGTTTCCGCCTGCTTGCTCATCGCTCGGTAGTGCTTTGCAGGAGCTCGTCGAGCACTCTCACATGGTCTCCGAAGATCGGTCGCTCTACTAGGTCGGCTAGCGGCAGTTCGGTGCCAGTTACGTCTTCCAGGGTAGTCAACATGGCAATTATCGAGAGCGAGTCGCCACCTGATTCAAAGAAGTCACTATCGGGATGCAACACCATATCTTCTGGAAGTGCTTCGGCCCACGCATCGCGAAGCAGCGATATGGTGGATGCGCTTCCGCTGTCTCCGGTTGGTGCCGTTGTCGGAGACGGCGTTGACTCAGCTTCTGTATCTGCAGTAAGCCTTCCATAGTCGATCTTGCCATTGGGGGTTAGGGGAAGCGATTCCACACTTTTGATTTCTTGGGGGACCATGTAGTCGGGGACATGGCTGCGCAAATGTCTCCGAAGTTCCACAATGTCCAAGGTGGAAGATTTTTCGCTCACTACATTGGCAACCAAGTTGCCGCTTACGGCTATAACAGCTGCTGAACTTATGGTGTGGTGCAAGTTGAGCACATTCTCTACTTCGTCGAGTTCGACGCGATGGGAGCGGATCTTTACTTGGCGATCTGAGCGGCCGTGGATTTGATAGCGACCATCGGCCGTCAGGCTGGCGATGTCCCCAGTGTCATACCATGTCCTCCCGCTAGCGTCGGTATTGAATCTTTGGGCAGTAAGGTGGGGGCGATTCCAATAGCCGACAGCTACTGAATCGCCACTTATCCATAGGGTGTCCGATTGGCCTGCCTGATCTGTTGCCGCTGATTCAGGATCGCCGATGGAGAGCGAAACGCCAGGCAGCGGAACGCCGATCGTTGGCTCGCTGCCGGAAACGAGGGCGCATGTGGAGTCCACAGTTGCTTCGGTTACTCCATACAGGTTGTATGTCTTTCTAGTGGGCATGTCGGCGAGGTCCATCCAAAGCCTCCGGTCGAGGTTCGCGCCTCCGCAAAGGATGAGTCGCGGATAATCGCCGACTTCGCCCAGCCCGGCATCAACAAGTAGGCGAAGTTGTGCGGGTGTGGTGTCCAATACTTCAATTCGCGAAGATCGCAGAAAGTTCAGGAGTTCTCGGCCGTGTGTTCGGACCCTTGCCGGCACAACAACTAGCGTTGCACCGTCTAGGAGTCCGACGAGCTGCTGGACCGATGGGTCGAAGCCCAAAGGAGCGTTCAGAGTTCTGCGGAGCGCTGGCCTTTGCTCGTGATCGTAGATGGAGGAATTTAAGGCGCCGCGCAGCCACAGGACTGATTCTTGGGAGATCGTGACTGCCTTCGGCGCGCCGGTTGTACCCGAAGTGTAGATGTGATAGGCGGGCGGATTACCGATCTCGGAAATATGGGCATGGCGGCGGGTTGCTGGCTGCACTAAGGATTGTGAGGCTATTTGAACAACTGGCCCGTCCCAGCCCGGGATGGCGGCGTCGGTATCGGTCAGCACCACCCGCGGGGCGATATCGTCGAACATCCTCGCTAGCCGGCTCAGCGGGAAATGTGTTTGAAGGCCGGGATTCAGGGTTTCCGGGGACAGAGGGACATATGCGCTGCCTAATGACCATGCAGCCAAGACGCCTACGATTGCCTCTGAGCTGCGATCCATCCAGATCCCGATCCGGTCTCCTAGTGCTACGCCAGCCTCCCTGAGAAGCAGGTGGGTGGCCTCAACTCGGCCAGCTACTTCTTCATACGTCCAGGAGCGGTTGCCGACTTCTATGGCAGTTGCCTCAGGATATCGAGTAGCTGCTTCCATGAAGGCACGGCCTAGCGGCGTGCTGTTCAGATGTTGGGACATCGCTTTAAATTCCCTAGATGATGACTACGGTTACGAATCGCAGGTATAGAGCTCGGCAAAGCTGACCAGTATCCGTCTGGACCCGGTGTACGGTGAACGTCCATGCGCCACCAGCATGTTGTCCAGCAAGAGAACGTCTCCTTGCTGCCAGTCGAAGAGCACAGTTTCGCTGTCAAGGCAATCTCGCAAATGGTCGGCTATTTCATCTGTTATCGGAGTGCCGTCACCGAATGATGCCGACCTCGGCATCCCATCCTCCCCGTATGTCCGCAGTAGAGCCTTCCTTAGTTCAGGTCGAAGGCTGCTGCTGTGAAAGAGGTGTGCCTGGTTGAACCACACGGCATTCATAGTGTCGGGGTGAGTGCGAAGAGCGGGCCGAACCTGAAAAGTGCGCAGATCGTTGCCGTCAAAGCGGTCTATCTCAATTTGGGCTTCATCGCAATAGGCCCTGACTTCGGATGAGTCTTCTGTTCCGAAGCTCTCCTGCCAGGATATGCCCATTCCATTTCGGAAGTTCCGCATGTAGCGGACGCCATGTTCACGGAATTTGTCCAATATGGAGGATTCCAGGCGCTTCAATACCGCCGCTGATGATGCAATAGATGTGTTGCCGCCACTCTCGGGTTCCCTATCGCAGTAGAACCAAATCCATCGAGGCCATTTGTGGGAATACGAGTTGGCGTTGTGAAGTTCGATTTTCTCGCCGTTCGGATGTTCAGTGGAAGTGTAGACCCCCGGAGATACTTGAATCCGAGGTGCCGTGCGTTCGGTATATGGCAGTAGGGGCTTCGCGAACACTTGGCAGGCGTGTGCAAACGATTTCGCGTCCGGTACGGAGAACCCGCGAAACAGGATCGCGCCTATCTCGCATAGCTGATCCCGAATCGCTTGATGATTCGACGCCAGCCATGTAGCGAGCGAAACCCCAGAGTCAGCTTCGACCAGCGCGGGCAAGTGCCCGTTTGCCGCCGATAACTCATCCACACCCATTTTTTCCACGGCAGGATGTCTAGTGCCAGCGAAACGCCACGAGCAAGTCGGAGATGAGTTCGATGGGGGGGATTAATTCATCGGCCGACACGACGGAATCAGCCCTGTGGCCCACAGACGGCCAGACATCGGGAGTGCCCAGTCGGGCAGGGCGTTGGGATGCTGGCGCACCCGCCTAGTGGTGTGTCGCGGATTTGGTTGGGGCGGTTTGTGCTCGGCGGGTTTTGG
>JAPPMA010000013.1:0-2955 GCA_028819295.1 bacterium
GCACCCGGGCCTTCGTCAAGCGCTTCTATCCCAACGACACCATCAAGGTGGGCGGACACGACCAGCCCATCGTGTTCCCTGCGCCGCGGGTCCGCAAGGTTGTGTACAACCTCGACGAGGTGATGCCCGGCTTCTTCGACCGGTTCGCCCGGGCCCTCGACCCCGACGCCGGCGCCGAGGATGCCGGTGTGTTGAGCCTGGCCCGCTACTCCCCGTCGCAGTATCGCCTTGATCGCGAGGTTGACGCGTATGAGATCCAGCTTGCCGGCCTGTTGCGCTCGGGCCTTTTGAAGCGGTTCGAGTCGTCGCCCTATGCCTTCGCCGAGACCTGCGAGCGGATGGCCAACAGCCACGATGCCTTCTTGTCGCTGCTCGACAACGGCCGGGTGGCCACCGGAGAAGCTTTGGCCGACTTGGATTGCCACCGACTCCGACGAGATGGACGAGGAGCAGCTCGACACCTTTCTGGACGGCATCGTGGGAGTGTCAGATGACGCCGCCCAATACGGCGTCGGGCTTCTGCGGGAGCATGTGGACCGGGACCGGGGCCTGCTGAGGTCGTTCGCCGCCGATGCCCGCACTGTGACCCGCCGAGACGACCCCAACTTGGCTGCTCTGGTGGAAGAGCTGGCCGCCATCGCCGCCGAGGCCGCCGCCGAGGGAATCGGCGACGACGATGTGCGCAACCGGCGCAAGGTGCTGATTTTCAGCTACTACGCCGACACCGTCGACTGGGTACACGAGCACCTGGTGACCGCCGCCGAAGCCGACGAGCGGCTGGCCTCCTATCGGGGCCGCATTGCCTCGCTGTCCGGTTCCACCGGCTCCGACAGCAAAGAGCGGGTGCTGTGGGGGTTCGCCCCCCTCACCACCGACGCCCCTTCCGACGCCGCCGACGACCGCTTCGACATCGTGGTGACCACCGACGTTTTGGCCGAGGGGGTGAACCTCCAGCAGGCCCGCCACATCATCAACTACGACCTGCCGTGGAACCCGATGCGGCTCGTGCAGCGCCACGGGCGCATCGACCGGATCGGCTCGCACCACACAGAGGTATATCTGCGCTGCGTGTTCCCCGACGACCGCCTCGACGACTTGTTGGGCCTCGAAGAGCGCCTGCACATCAAGATCGCCCAAGCGGCCGCCAGCATCGGGGTGGGCGAGGTGCTGCCCGACCAGGCCGCGCGGGTCGAGATCAACTATTCCGAGACCCGAGAGGAGATCGAGCGCCTCCGCCGCGAGAATCCTGAGATCTTCGAGCGCGGCGGCACCGCCCGGGGAGTGCTGTCGGGAGAGCAGTTCCGCCAAGAACTGCGCCAAGCCCTGGAAGACGCCGACCTCGCAGGCCAGATCAAGGCGCTGCCCTGGGGCGCCGGCTCCGGCATGGCCATTTCAACCCCCGACGGCAAACCGGGCTATGTGTTCTGTGCCCGAATAGGCGACCACCCCAAACCGGTTTTCCGCTTCGTGGAGACCGGCGGCGCGGGTGATGAACCTGTGGTGGACGAGACCCTGGCCTGCCTCGACAAGGCCCGCCCCCCAGCGGGCTTCAACACCCCCCGCCAACTCGACGATGCCGCCATCGGTGGCGCGTTCGCCGCCTGGGAGGCCGCCCGCACCCACATCGTGGAGCAGTGGAACCACATGGCCGACCCCGCCAACCTCCAACCCAAGGTAGCCCCCCGCCTCCACCGCGCTGCCGAGATCATCCGCCAACACCCGCCCCCCGATCTCGCCCAAGACGACATCGACCGCGCCATCGACACCATCAACGCCCCTTACCCCGAGCGCACCATCCGAACCTTCCAAGCCGCCATCACCGGCACCGACGACCCCGCCGAACAAGCCCAGAAAATCCTCGAAGTCATCCGCACCTTGGGCCTGGAGCCCTACGCTCCCCCCGACCCCCTTCCCGAAATCCGCCCCGAAGACGTCCACCTCGTCACCTGGCTCTCCCTCACCTGCTGATCGAGCGGCGCCGGCCGCAGCAGGAAGCGCCGGCCATGCCGACAGCCAAGCGGGGAAAAACGTTGAGCGAGCGGCGCAAGCCGCCACAAGAGGCACTAGCTGGGCGGAGGCGGGGGTAGCAGTTCGGGCACAGGAGGCTTGTTGGCTTGAAGCTCGGCCAGTTCGCCCTCGAGCCGCTCGATGAACTCGTCGCCCCGCTCCTGGCTGAGGGGGACGCCGAACAGGATGCGGCGGGTTACGATATCCGCGTTTTCCGGTGTGCCGACGAAGACGCCGGACACCCGCTGGCGGTTCTCGACGGGCATCATGAGCACATAGGACTTGCCGATCTGCTCCGGCGAGACCGACACCAGCTTGTCCCAGCGGAACTCCCGGGTGTGCAGATTCCCCCGGAACACGCCGCGCTTGTTGGTGACATCGAACACGCCCTCGCCGTCGATCACACGGGTCTCCTCGGGTGCCTGCTCGATGGCGCCGCGATGCACGCTCGGCCGGTAGTACACGCCCTTGGCCACGCGAACCGACAACCCATGCGACCGACCGCCGTAGCTCACCTTGGGCGCCCTCCGGGTCTCAGTGAGCAACAGCCCGTGGCAAACCAGCAGCACTTCTTCGCCGCGCTTGGTGATGATCGGGCACTCCGAGTCCATCTCGTCGATCAGGTCCTCATAGGACCGGTACCCCTCGGTCTCATCGGCCAGATCCGCGCACTCTTCCTCCCATTAGCGCCGGCGCTCCAGCGCCTCGCTGTGGGCCCGCTTCAGAGAACGGCGCGCCGCCTCGGCCGGATCGCCCGTGAACAGCTTCTGCAATTTCTTCAGAACCATGGTCTCACCTCGCTCAATGCTGCTAGTTGCATAGAGCCTTGCATGGGGGTGTGACACTTACCCGCGCCTCTGTACTAGAAGTACCTAAGGGGCCGAGCGGATAGGTGACGCGAATCTCGGCAGATTTTGTTCCGACCGTGGATGGTCCTAACAAAACCGC
>JAPPMA010000013.1:3055-94488 GCA_028819295.1 bacterium
AGGTCAAGCGGCTTCGGGTTCTCCAAATACTTCCGCGAATTGCCGTGGATGGTCCTAACAGAACCGCAGGTCAAGCGGCTTCGGGTTCTCCAAATACTTCCGCGAATTGCCGTGGATGGTCCGAACAGAACCGCAGGTCAAGCGGCCGAAGCCGCAGTCAGAGCTTCAGACGTTTCCGCAGGTCAGCGCCTATCCGCGCAGCCTCTAAGTCGAATATGATCGCCCCGTAGACCCCTTCGACGATGTCATCGAGCGCGGGCTGAGATCGCACAAGATATTGGGCGCCGGTGGGCAGCACCCCCGAGATTCCTGCATCTTGTGAGGCGGGGCTGGGGTCTCCACCGGCGCATCCGATAACGAAAGGGCAGATGCCGATAACCAGGGAAGAAGCAGCACTCTTGACCCTTGCCACCATTGCCCACAAGGCTATCGCCGCATTCACCGGCTCCTTGACGCTTCGGTCAGTCACAAGGGGGGCTTGCTGCGCCAGCGTCCTGGCCCCGATGACGGCCAGATGCGGGGAAGCGAGCACCCTGACGACGTTCCGAGACTCGTCGTTGTCGATGACGGGGAATTGGTCGTACCCCCCGTCTTGCGGATGGCCTCTGAGAGCGACTTATCCTCGAATGGGCGCTCCGGGCCGGGAACCAACATCGGTAGCCGGGATCGAAGCTGTGGGCCTTCTCTGGACCCCCGAATCGCCCAGCACGCCCCGTCGGCCCGGCCTCAGGAACCCCCTAAGGCGTCCAAAGCCGCCGCACACATTGCCCACCGATACCGAGCCGCTCCGGAATGCTGTGGGGTCTCTTTGCGCGGTGTCGAAATCTGGCTGGACCGGGCAGTGGAGTTCGGGGTCTGGGTATGATGGACGGGCGCCTTCGACGATGTGGGGGGAGCTGTGGCCGACAAACAGCTGGAACAACTGCTCGAGGTGATGCCTGAAATCGCCGCAGTGGTGAACAGGTTCTCGTCGCCTGCCGTCCAGGCGGAAGTGTTCTGGGTCCTAGTCATTGCTGCTGGCGCCGACTTGGACTTGGTCGACTGGAAGCACCCGGCGCTGAAATGGAACGCGTCTGCGAGCTGGCTGCTGAGACCCTGGATAGGGCTCGCCGACCTGGTCGAAGAAGAGAGGCTGTCGGAAGCGTACGGGCGTCTGAGGGAAGCCGAGTTGAGGGCCGCGGAGCCACTTTACGCGGAGGAGGCCCTAGAGGAGGCTCTCGATGCCGAAGGTCTGCGCGAGCTGGCGTCACGGGCAGCGAAGGGCGACCCCGTCAGCCTGCGCAAGTCCTGAAGGGTGTCCTGGCGGGTTTCTAGCAAGAACGGGTCTTTCGACGCCTGGTCTGCGGGCAAGCTGCCCGCAGAGACAACACGGATGTTGGAGGACTTAGCGGTGTTCGTCGAGGTCCCACTGAGTGTGCTGCCTGGTGTGCGGATGCTGGGAAGGGGCCCGATGGACCGATGGGGCGTCGTTGGGACGGCCGTGGTGTTCTTTCGGGTGTATGAGCCTCAGGGCCTCATCGATCTGGCTGACATAGTGGACCTATGACAGCGCGGCAACGCACATTGACGCAACCGGGGCCACCCCCGGGCAATGCGGGCCACCGGCCGTCCGGTCTCTTTGACGATCCGAACAGCCCCATCGCGGAACTCCCGATCGAAATTTCTTCGCAGTCTGGACATAGCTCCTCCTTATAGAGCATGCCTCCACGAAAAGGGGGGAACCTCAGGTTACCGGTAGTGGCGCCGGCCTCCGGGGGGTGTGAGGTGGTTTTGGATCTGGGTGTCCAGGCTCATGGCTTGTTCGCATTGGGTGCGGTGTCTGGCTGGCGGGTCGTGGGTGCAGTAGTGCTCCACGGGTTGTATGTCCAGCACGGCGGCGCTGGCGCCTGCTTTGGCGCAGGGGTGTATCTGGGGTTCGTGGGGCTGTTTGTGGCTGCCGTAGCGGTTGTCGTTGAAGTCTGGCGGGGCTATGGGGTGGGCGATGATCCGGTCGCCGGTGGTCATGGGCCCGATGTCGCCGTTCCAAAGCGTCCAGGTGTCCTCGTCGAAGCTGGCTTGGGGATAGGGTAATTTTAGCCATATAGCGAGCGGCTGGCCGTCGGGACCGGTGTGCTTCCACGAGTCTCCCCACAGCACCGACTGCGGCGCCGAGGCCGCGGTGGGGTACAGGTATACGCACTTCATCTCCAAGTAGTAGTTCGGCGGCGCGGACTCTATCGACAGAATCCCGACCAACTTGGACAGCTCGAGTTCCATGTCGGGATGGTATGGATGCATGTCGAAAAATGGAGGCGTCATTAGTTCTGCGGCGGGGGGCGGCTCGCCGGGGCCCCAGCCAGCGGCGGGCGGCTCGACAGCGGGGGCGATGCCCTGTTGGTCCAAGAGCTCCCGCTGGTTCCATGGCCTGGTGTCCTCGGCGCAGATGCGCTCTAGCTCTTCACCCTCATGCCATACCCACTTTGTCGGCCTGGTTGTGCAAAGCCACTCCACGGATGTCCAAAGGCCCTCAGGACTGGCGTACCCGTGGGCGGGGCAGAGGTCCCAGAAGAGATGCAGATCGCTGGGCTCCTTGCCCCCAATCGTTTCGCGTAGCGGGTTTGAGGCCACAATGACTCGATCGCCGTGGGAGATCGGGATGTCATAGCCCCATAGCGGGTTCCACAGAGTGCGGGTGCCCCCATCCAAGCGAACGTCGGGATAGATCAGCGACAAGGCCAGGCGCCGCCCCTCCCATTCCGTGATCGAGTCTTCCACGAACTCTTCTGAGAGATTGGTGAGGTAGGCGCAAGGTGGCTCTACGGACACAGTCGCATGAATCCAGCCATCTGACAGGCCCATCCGTTCGGGGAAGTCCACCCACATGCCCGCTAGCGGCGGCCGCAGCCAACTTTCATTCTCCCCAAGGCCGCCGTCATGACCCTCCGACCCCGCGGGCGGCAGTACCGGGCCTTCGCTTGGTTCGGGCTCGGCTGTCGCCGACGCGGTGTGCGACGGTTGCTCTGCAGTTGTTTTCCCCCCAGATGAGCAACCCGCAGCCGCCAATGCCAGACACACAGCTACAACTCCGCTGCGCACCGCCCTCCCACTGCGCAGCGCCGAGCGTTGTTGCGCAGGATTCCTACCGCTCGGGTGGGATTTCCGCAGCGCTTCGTGCCACTTGTTGCGGTGTTGATCTCGCCAGGTCGCGTGGGGGTCTTTTGGAGCGGTCATGGGGCGCTCAGGGTGACAGGCTCGGTGAGCACCTGCGCGCGTAGGAAGGCCTCGACCTCTTTGATTGCCGAGAACGTCACCCACTTGTTTCCAGATGTGCAATCGTACCTGTTGGTAGCGCCCGCCGTTATTCCGTATGCTTTTCCGCCCCGATAGAACGGTCCACCACTGTCGCCTCCACATCCCTTCAGCCGTTGCCCGTGAACTCTCACGAATACGTGTTCGCAGGGCGTGTCTACACCGTTAACGTCTCGGCAGGGTCTACCGCTCCAGTCCAGCTGATGGTCGATGCTGATCACTTCGCCGCAGGAAGTCTTGGTTTTCTTGCCGGTATGGCACACGTAGTCGCCTTGCATTTCGGCGCGTTGCTCGGTGCCGGTGACGTCGCAAGAGGGGGTGGGGTAGCTGGCAGGGTCGCGACACAGAAAATCGTCCAGGATGTAGTGGGATCCGCTATCTGGGGCGGGGATTCGGTGGAACTGGGCGTCGGCGGTGGGGCTCAGCCAGCCATAGGCGAACGGCAACGACACACCGTTCATGGTTACCGCTGCGGTGTCTGTTGGGAGGTCACCGCCGCAGTGGCCTGCTGTGATGATGCCATAGTCGGAGCCGCCGGGGCGGGACTTCCGGGCAGTGAATCCCGAAGTGTATCCGGTTATTGCTTCGCCGCCTTGGAAGTTTGCTGCTGGTGCGATGCCGCGGCCGTCGGCGATGGTGAAGGCCACCTCGATGTGGCTTTGGAGCATTTCTGCGATAACAACTGCGCCCTGCTCGAAGCTCAGTTCAGACACAGAGCCCAGCGGGCCGATCTCAGGAGCCAGACTTGGGTCTATGCCGACGCGGACGGCGTTGCCCGCCATGTCGGTTTCCAAGAACGTGACCACCTCGGTCACACCTGCTGCTATCCCGGCGCCCTCGAGATCGCCCGGCGGGCCGGGAGCGGCCTGCCCCTCTTCTCCGGTGTTGCCTAGCGCGCCGATGCCAGCAGCGCTCTGAGCCGCGAAGAGCTGTGCGGCGAGGTTGCGCTGTGCGGCTTGGAGTTCGGTGTAGCTGTGTTGGGCGCCGGTGCGGATCTCCACGTCGTTGTGGGCGTCGGCTGCGGCTGCCGCCTCAGCGCTGGCGGGTTCGTCGCCGGTGAGCAGCACCCAGCCCACAAAGCTGCCGCGGTGGTCGATACCCCAGCCCGCTGTCCGCATCGTCTCAATGCTGCGGATCGTCGCCAGAGTTTCCTGGATAGCGTCGATTTGCATGAGGCGGCTGTGGGCTTCCGTTTGCGTCACCGAGTATTCCAGAGCGTACTACGCCACTGCCAAGTCCACCGGCTGCGCGGCCGAGTTCGGTTCTACCTCCGTAGACTCTTCTCTGTCAGCCGCATGTACCGTGCTTGCAGCTGTCGCCCCAAAGACGAACAGTCCGATTGCGCAGAGCAGAATTGCCTGCCTCTTCTTCCACTTCATCTGGCACCTCCAGTTCTGGGCTTCAGCCATTGAATTGATTCTGGCTTTGAGGATATGTCGTTTGGTTAGCTTCATATGTCTTGAGATAAACGTAGGACGGGTGTGACCGGACCCCGATGCATGGAGCATGGAGCGTGGTGGATTCGGTCATAATGTAACTTGGCCTTTCGTAGCGGCTAATGGAGGCATTTAGCTGCCTTTACCCTTAACGACAAACAACGGCCCGCTTTGCGGCACGAATTTCGAAAATTTTTTTGTCATCCGGCGATTGAGGAACATGCCAGCGTCGACGCTTGCTATGGATCTAGCCGCGTCCAGCGGGCAATTGCTGAATCGCGTGCCCTGGTACCAACAGCAAGAAGAACGTGGTTCTACTCCTCTAGAGGGAATTATGGAGGCAAGGAATTCGCGGGGGTGTTTGTTGTAGTCAGCGCTCGGTCTTGCCCACGTTTTTCTTCACCGGTGGGGCTGGTTGCCGCTGGCAGGCTCAGGATGGCTCGAAGATGAGTTCGGGCACGACGACTTCCCATGTGTCGCATTTGAGTTGCTCTTGGTATTCGGGCTCTGAGTGTTGGCGGCCCCAGGTTGCGATGGCCAGGACGCTTGCGTGGGTGCAGACCATCCCCTCGGGGGGCTCGAAACTTCGGGCCAGCCTGCCTACTGCTACGTCAGATTGATCGAGCAGATCCCACCGGTCGGATCGCTGTTGAACTCGTAGTGGGTCGTTTGGGGACAGGGCTGCGATGGCGGCATGCACACGACTGTGGGACGGCTGTCGACCGGCGAAGCTCAGATAGACGTCCTTTAGGTTGAGTTGTCGATAGCGCCGACGTAGTTCTGGTGCGGCCGGCGGGAGCTCGAAAGGCTCTCGCCATAGGGCTGTTGGACTGCCCCGCAGTTCCTTCACAAGAGGGTTTGGTTTCTGAAGTTGTCCGAGGGCGAGGGTGTGGCGGGCGCGGGTCATGGATACGTAGTACAGACGGCGCGGCGCGTCGGGATCCTCCTCTTGTCCCATGCGGCCCCAGCCGCCGTCGAGCACGATCACATGGTCGAACTCCAGGCCCTTGGCGCGGTGGGCGGTGGAGAGCAGTAGCCCGTGTTGGCGTTTGCGCGCGTCTCGGCCCCACTCGGCCAGCCATTCGATTAGCGAGTCCACCGGAATGTCGGCCTCTCCCGCCTCGTCCTCGTGGGCCTCTATTGCCTGTTGCAGGAGTTCCGTCCAGGGGGTTTGGGTTTGGCTGGTGTGCCACTGGCGCAGGTCGGCGTTTCGGATCAGTCGGGTGTCTCGGCTGCGGAGCCATTTGAGCAGGGATTGGGTTTCGCGTAGGTGCCAGATGCTGGGGAGGTCTTCGTTCGCCATTTGCACTGGTATGCCCTCGAGTTCGCAGATGCTGCGAACCGGCTCTAGGTATTTCCACTCTCTGGCGAGGACGGCGCAGTTTGACCAGTCCCAGTCGGAGGCGCGATCTTGCATTCGTTGAAGCTCGGCCATTGCTGTTTGCGCCTGGGTTATCGCATTTTGTCCGACTGGCAGGATTTGGACCTTCCCGCGGCCGACGGGGTCCCGCCCAGCCCACGAGCCGCCCGCGGCGTCTTTGGCGCGCTTCTTGTTGATGCGGATTTCGTGGTCAATCTTCATCCGGTCTGTTGCTGGTTTGATGACCGCGTTTGAGGCCTCGATGATGTGGCGGGTTGACCGGTAGTTGTCGGTGAGGAATGCAGGTCGGGCCTGGTAGTCCTGTTCGAATCTGCGTATGTACTTCACCGAGGATCCCTTGAAGGCGTAGATGTTCTGGTCGTCGTCGCCTACCGCGAACAGGGTGAGCTTGGAGTCCTCGTCTGATTGAGTCCGCCCCGCAAGCGCGGAGATGAGGTCGTACTCCTCTTGGGCGACGTCTTGGTATTCGTCCACCAGGATCCACCGGAACCCCGCCAAGAGCCGGGTCCGGGTCTCCTCGGCCTCTTCTGGTTCCAGTCCGTCGCCGCGCAGCAATGCGGCCGCCTGTTTGAGGATTTCCTGGAATTGTTCGCTTTCTGGCCGGTCGGCGCGCTCTGCGAAGCTGGCGCCGACGAGGCGCATCGCCATCGCGTGGCAGGTGAGCACCAGCACCCTTCGCGCGTCGTCGCCTACGAGTTGGGCCAGTCGGCGGCGGATCTCGACTGCGGCATGTCGGTTGTAGGCGAGGGCGAGGATGCCACGGGGGTCTTCGCGCTTGACTCGTATCAGGTAGGCAATGCGGTGAACCAGCACCTTGGTCTTGCCCGAACCGGGCCCGGCCAACACCAGCATGTTGGCGCTCTCGCGGTTGTCAGCCACGAGGTGGCGCTGGGAGGGGTTCTTGAGGCTCTCCACGATGTCGCGCCAGGACTCCGGCGTGGTCTGCCGGCCAAGCTCCGTGCCGCGATCAGGCAGCCAGCGTTCTAGGAACTCGGTTTCTTCCAGGGTGAAGTAGTCGATGGTCAAATGCAGGGCCTCAGCCATGTTGGCGAGCCCTCGCTGTGCGTACTCGGCCATGATGTGGATTTGGCGGACGGTCTCGTCGTAGTGGATCTGCAAGGACTCGAAGTCCGATTGCTTGTAGCCGCGCCGTTCGGGCGACAGGTGGATGGTCATTGCCGGGCGGAACACGGTGAGGCCCTTGTTGAGCCTGATGACCTCTTGTTCGTGCAGCCACACCAGAGAGCGGTCCACGAGCCTTCGGAAGTCCCTTATGTCTTGTGAGGCGAGGCTCAGGTCTCCTTCCACGGCTTTGGTCAGCTCACCCAAAGTGGTCTCCGCCAAGACGTCGGTGCCGCGTTTGCCCTCTGGGACGCATGACAACAGGTGATCGAGCAGGCGGGCAGCGCCGGCTCGCCGGCGCTGGGCGATCCTTGCGATTGAATGCCACTCGCGCTTCAGCGTTACCCGGACGCTGTCAGCATCGTGTTTTCTCACTGTGATGCTGCCGCCGCCAATGCCCTCGCCGCGGCCGTCTCCGGCGATCCCCTGGAGAAGACGGACTATGTACTCGGGCCGGACATGGTCGTGGCCAGCGTCTTTGATGCGCTGGCTGGCTATGCGCAGGTTCAATGGCGCTTCGTCGCCGATTCCCATGTCCGGGGCCATCTCCTGCATGAGGTTCAACAGCTCCTCTTCCGCCCCCGCCGCCTCAGCGAGCCTCCGTTTCGAGCTGTTGGCCACGCCGACGTGGACAAAGGCAGTCAGCGCGGTGTCATTGACGGCGATCCCGTATCGCTCCAAGTCGTAGAGCGCCCCCCTCACTTGGTCGGAGCTGAGGCCGGCGGTTTCCATGAGCAAGTCGGTGGAGATGCCCTCGACAGGGTCGGCATCGATCAGCAGCCGCACGATGGCCAACAGCCGGTCGCGAACGGCGTCGCCGATCGCTCCAACCTCGAGCTTCTCCTTCGCCTCCTCAACCGAGCTCACCCGCAACGACGAAGGGAAGACCCGGACGCGGTTCTCCTCGCGGCTGAGCAACTCTGACTCCTCAAGCCAGGCCAGTGCCGTCCGCCCCCGCGTGTCGTCGGTGGCAGAATCCCGTCTGAAGTCGTTGTCCTCGTCCTTGACCAGGATCTCCCCGATGGTGGCTTCGACCTCATCGCTCTTTTTGCGCCTGCTCAACCGGCGCAGGGCCTTCAGAACCCCGTGAATCTCGCGCCGGGTGAGCCGGGACCGAGCCGACATGCCGAATTGCCGCTCCACGTCGTCTTTTGTGTAGAGCAGCACGCAGTGTGCTTGTTGCTGGTCCCTTCCCGCCCGGCCCGCTTCTTGCAGGTAGTTCTCCAGCGAAGATGGAATGTCGGCATGTATCACCAGCCGCACATCGGGCTTGTCGATGCCCATTCCGAATGCGTTGGTGGCCGCAATCGCCCTCAGCTCACCGTCGATGAAGCTGCGCTGGATGGTCTTCTTCTCTTCTGGCTGCAACCCGGCGTGGAAGCGATCGGCGGAAAATCCGTGTTCCCTGAGGAAGTTCGCCACCTCCTCGGTCCGCCGTCGAGTGGCGCAGTACACGATCGCGCCGTCATCTCGCTCCGGGGGCAGGTGCTCGGCCAAGAACGTGTGGATGTCGTGGTCCTTCATGGCGGTTGTTGTCTCCGCCACCACAAACTCGAGATTGGTGCGCCGGCTGCCACCGTCGAACACCTGCATCTCGACGCCGAGTCTTTCGGCGAAGTACTCGACTATCTCCTCTTTGACCCCTGGCTTGGCCGTCGCCGTCAAACACAGCACCGGGGGGACAGCACCGCCTTCGGCCTGTTCGCAGATGTAGCGCCCCACATAGCGATAGTCGGGGCGGAAGTCGTGGCCCCACTTCGAAAGGCAGTGCGCCTCGTCCAGCACCCAGGCACCGATCTCGCGCTGGTCCAAAGTGCGCCGAAACGAAACGCTGCGAAGCTGCTCCGGAGAGATCAACACGATGGCAGCATCTCCGAGCCTCAGTCTCTCCAGCGCCTCGGTGCGCTCAGGCATCGACAACAAGCTGTTGATGGTGATACAGGAAGTGATGCCGCTGGCCTCAAGCCCTGTGACCTGATCGGCCATCAAGGCCACCAGCGGCGAGATGACCACGGTCACCGCCCCGGTCTTCTCATATCGCGACAGCGCCGGTATCTGGTAGCACAGCGACTTGCCCGTGCCCGTCGGCAAGATCCCCAAAACGTGATCGCCTCCCATCGCCGCCTCGACGATGGCCTGCTGCAACGGACGCCCGTCTTCACCGGCCGGCTCCGGTCTGAAATCGTCGAAGCCGAACAAGCGCTTCAGCTCTCGGCGAGCATTGTGGCGCTCCTGGCACCAAGGGCAGCCATGGTCGCCGCACCGGCGGTCACGCAGGCGCCGCACCAGCTTTCCGGCATCGGGAAACTGGTGCCGCACCCAGGGCGGCATGACCGAATTGCCCCCCGACACCCACAACCACGCCAACGCGTAGGCAAGCGACCAGCCATGCTCGCCAGCGGAATCGACGGCCTGGCGGGCATGAGTACGACAGCACACACCGCCAACACGAGAGAGAATCGCCTCGCGGGCCTCGCCGTCAGACGGTCTCGGCGAACCTCGCACACTCCGGAAGGCCAAATCAAAACCAGAGCCGTGCTGAACCCCCGTCAGCCAGTGCCAGGCAACAAGCAAGTCTGAGGGCGCCTCCACCAGACTCTTCTGCTGGTCGGCGAAGACCTCCAAGGCGATCCGGGCGTCTTGCTCCGGGTCGTTCCTGCGCCCGGTGATCAGCTGGCCCTCCTGATAGTGCTTGACGAGATGGTGATACGGGTTCCGGGGAAAGGCCAGAGGATTCAGCCACAGCGTGTCCACCACCGGCAACTGAAGCAACCGCAAATCAGGATTGACCGCCTGCAAATGGCGCATATCGAACTCAATGAAATTGTGACCCACAACGAAATCCGAGCCATCGGCAAGAGCATCTAAGTCGGCCAATGCCTGATGAAAGCGACGACCCCTCGACGGGTAGGCGAAAGACTCGCCGGTGTCGAAGCGCACTCCAGCGAAGGAGTGAATGCGCCCCGTCTTTGGCGATACTTCAAGGTCAACCGAAACGCAGCGAGACAATCCCGCCAATAGACGCTGGGCTCCTATGTCTACTTCTGGAGCTGCTTCCGGCACGGTGCGCATGCTAGATGCTCTGCCAAAAAGGGGAAGTCAGAGTCGACGGCCAGGAGACCGCCACCCTCTATTGGCTGGGCCTATTTGGGGTTTGGTCACATCGAGGACTATGACGGATATCTTGCTGGCCTGCTCGGGAGTCAGATCGCCTTCCAGTAACTCTCTCAACTCGTCAGGGGTAGCGGGATGATTGCCGTCTGACCTTCGCCTGATCTTGTCGCCGCCCGTCCACAGGACGGGGTAGATGCCGCGACCGGAGGTTGCGGCGTAGACCGCACACCTGATTCGCACTGGGTTTCGCGCTGGCTTCAAGGATTGGAGCGAGTATGGGATCCGTGGGTTCAGGGGCGGGGCCGGTGGCGGCGTCTCGGCGGTATTCGGCTGGGCAGAAGCGGCATGCGGTTCGGATGGTGTTCGCTTTGCGCGAGGAGTTGGGCGGTTCGGCTGGGACGGTCGCCAGGGTGGCCTGTCAGTTGGGCTGCGGGGTGGGGTCGTTGCGCCGCTGGGCGGCTCAGGCCGAGGTCGGCGCCGGCGCCGGGGCGGGCGTGACCGCCTCGGGGAGCGCGGTGCTGAGGAGGCTGCGCCAAAAGAGCCGGGAGCTTCGACGGGCGAACGGGATATTGCGGCGGGCCGCGGTTTTTTTCGGGGCGGAGCCCGGCCGCCGGCAGCCAGTTCACCAGCATCCGCTGAAATCTGCGGCCATTTTCTGCCGGCAAGACATTTTGGAATGGCGCCTATGAGCGCGGCGGCCGAGCATCGGTGATGCACAGGGCCACTTTCTCCTTGAGCTGCCTGCGCGCGTGCAGGCGGCATTCATTGCCGCATTGCCCATACCGAAATCCCTTGAGGGAAGGCGGAGGGTCGAAGAAATGCTCAGGAGCTTGCCAGATCACTGGTGGCGCGGGGCCTGGTGGCGAGCCATTCGTCAATCTCTGACGCATACCAACGCACAGCGCGTCTGCCGACCCGGATCGGTTCGGGGAACAGCCCATCGCGCATGTACCTGTAGATCGAGCTCGTGGATAGTCGACAACGCGATTCGACCTGTCTACGGGTCAATAGGATGGCGGCTGGGTCTCTAAAACTGCTGGTCATACCCGTATCGTGCCCAGATAAATCGGGAAAGTGGCACGAGTCTCTTTGAACTTTTTGAAGTCGAATTGTCAGGATTGCCCGATCGTTCCTCGACGTTCTCTTGCTCGTTCCAGGCAGAGGCTCTGTTGAGTCGCGACCGAGCCAACTATGCGGGCCCTTCCTCTAGGTCTCCCACTTTGCGGAGGTTGTAGCCGCGGTTGCGGGGGTCCCGTTACCCGAGGGGTGCAGCGTTCGCTTCAGCCGTTACGCTGCTCCACGAATTCGGCCCATTGTGCCATCAGGTTTCGACGCCGGTCTAGAAGGCTGCTTCTGATGTATGCCTGCTCAACGTCGTTCCCCAGGGTGTGGGCCAAGGAGGCTTCTGCGACCGCCCAGGGCGTGTCCGTTTGCTCTAGAGCCCAAGTCCTGAAGCTTGAGCGGAAGCCGTGAACAGTAGCCCGTTCCGCTAGACCGGTGTCGCGAAGCACCTTCGTCAGTATCATGTCCGAGAGCGGACTGCCAGGCTTGAGCGGAGATGGGAAAACCAGTCCGGAGCCATCGGCGAGCCGTTTAGCTCGAACGAGGACCCTCAATGCTGCGTCGGTTAGCGGGACGCGGTGTTCCAAGCCGCTCTTCATGCGTGATTCGGGTAAACGCCACTCTTTCTCATCGAGGTCAATCTCGGCCCAAGTTGCGCCTCGGGCCTCGCCGCTTCTCGCCGCTGTCAGGATCAAGAATCGGAAGCAGTACTTCACGGCCAATGAGGCCTGAGATTCCTCGATGACGGTCAGTGCCTTGGGGAAGTGGAGCTGGGGGGAATCGAACCCCCGTCCGCTGGGCGGTGTCTGACTGTGATACGACCATTCCCGGTTTGCGGCGTCGATGGCAGCGGCACCGCCGGGTCGGACGGCCCCGCTAGGGGGCCTGCCACCGGGACTGTTCCCCGGAGTCAGCGGTCTTTCCCGCCGTCAGTGGTCTGTCCCTACCGTCTCCAACGCTTCTGTTGCCGGGCTGCGATGGACTGGCCCCGCGTGCCGTTGCCGGTCGCGATGACTCTCTACACCTGACGGATCAGGCTGCGAGAGGGACACTGTCAGTGTCGGTTATTTGTTTGCCCCGTTTTGCGAGTCTGAGCAACTCGGGTCGCACAGCGCAGCCCCCGGTCCCAACGTCGAAACCGATCAGCCCCGTATGCACTTGTTGTCAAGGTGCGGTCCCATGATACCGGCCCGATGAGAAAGCGAACCGGTGAATTTGGCAGCCTGATTCGCCTCGGTGCGGGTTCCGACGCCGACAAGAGGCCTGATTCAGCGGAGATTATGGGCTAGATTTCTCGCCAATGACCGGGTAGGGCGAGGTGCTCGGATCAGAGGAGGCTCAGCTGCGGATTGGTTTCGTCGGGTTGGGGACAATGGGCGGTCCCATGTGTCGGCGGTTGGTGGCCGCGGGCTATCGGGTGACGGTGTACGACCTCAGCGAAGATGCGCTGCATCTCGCGGCCGAGGCTGGCGCGGTGGCCGGGGAGTCGGCTCGCCAGTGCGCGCAAAACGCCGACTTCTTCTTGACGTCGTTGCCGGCACCCCACAATGTTGATGCGGTAATGGCCGGGCCCGAAGGGGCATTGGCAGCAATGAAGTCTGATTCGGTATGGGTGGATCTCACCACCAACCGCCGGGAAGTGGTGCTGGAGTTGGCCGCGGCCGCCCCGGAGGGGGTGGCGGTGGTTGATGCACCGGTGACCGGGGCGGTGGATGGTGCTCGCCGGGGGGAGCTCACCCTGTTCGCCGGGGGCGATCCTGAACCGGTGGCGGAAGCCCGAGAGATTCTGAGCCATCTCGGCACGGTGCTGGAATGCGGACCGCTGGGCACCGGCAATGTGGTGAAGCTGGTGACCAACCAGCTCTGGTTCGTAGCCGCCGCTGCGCTGGGGGAGGGGCTAGCAGTGGGGGTGGCCAACGGTGTGGAGCTGCGAACCCTGTGGGAGGCAATCTGCAACAGCGTTGGCGACAGCTTCGCAGCCCGCCATGACGCCCCCAGCATCTTCGCCGGCCACTACGACCCGTCTTTCTCGCTCGAACTGTGCCTCAAGGACTTGGGCTTGATCGCTGAGCTTGAGGCCAGCGTGGGCACCGACCTGCCAATGACGGCGGCAGCCCATAGTGCCTTCAATCGGGCCGCGCACCTCTACGGCAGCGAGGCGGCCGAGCTTTGCGTTGCCCGCCGCATTGCCGACGACGCTGGAGTCTGTTTGCAGCTCGACGGCGACTGGACACCCCACTGGGAGGCGTGATGAAGCCGACCTCGCCCTTCAAATTGGCCTACTTGGTCGATCTGGGGGCCTTCCCGATCGATGATCCGACCTCGGTGTCGTATATCGAAGCGGTGGATGGTGCTCGGGCCGGCTTGCGGGCCGAGGGTTGCGCGGTGCTCAGCGGCTTCGTGAGGGCTGAGGCAGTGGATCTGCTCAACGATGAGGTGCTCGAGCGCAAGCACGCCACCCACTACTCGACCCAGGTGATCAACCCGTACTTTCACACCGCCGCCAATCCCGATTACCCGGCCGAGCACCCGGTGAACACCTTCATCGAGCGCACAAGCGGCTTCATACCCGGAGATGCCTGGGACCGGGGCTGCGCCACCGACACGCTGTTCCAGTCTCCGGAGATGGCTCGCTTCCTGGCCGACTGTCTGGAAGTCCCCGATCTGTATTGCTACGACGATCCGCTGGCTCGGCTGGTGACCAACGTTTGCGACCCGGGCCAACAGCTCACCTGGCACTTCGACACCAACGAGTTCACCATTACGGTGCTAGTACAGCCTGCCGACGAGGGCGGTGTGTTCGAGTATGCGCCCGGCATCCGATCGGCTGCTGACGAGGGGTTCGACGCCATTGCCGACGTGCTGGCCGGGGGGAGAGAAGGGGTGAGGACCCTCGATCTTCGCCCCGGCGACTTGCAGATATTCATGGGCCGCTTCTCGATGCACCGGGTGACCAGGGTTGGGGAGACATCTCGGCCCCGCCACACCACGATCTTGGCCTACACCCCTGAACCCGGGGTGATCGGGCGTGTCGAGCGCACCCGCCAGCTTTTCGGACGCGTCCTGCCCGCCCACGAGCACGCTGAACAAGAGCGAATTCGCTCTGACGCCCTGTTGGATTGATGGTCAAGGTTTCGCCGCTCGGCCCATCTCGTTGCGGGCCTCGCGGCGGGCGTCTTGTTCGGCGATGGCTTGGCGCTTGTCGGCGCGGCGGCGGCCACGGGCTATGCCGATCAGCACCTTGGCCCGACCCTGCTTGAAGTAGAGCGACAGGGGCACCACGGTGAGGCGGTCTTGTTCGAGGCGGGCTTTGACGCGGTTCAGCTCGCCCCGGTGCAAGAGCAGTTTCTTGGGCCGGTCGGGATCGTGGCCAGTGGCCCCGCCGGCGTGGGAGTAGGGGGCGATGTGCAGCGACTGGAGCCACAGCTCGCCGTCTGCCATGCGGGCGTACGACTCGGCGAGTGTCACGTTGGACTCCCGCAGCGACTTCACCTCCGAGCCCACCAGCACCAGGCCGGCCTCGTACTCGTCGAGGATCTCGAAATCCCGCCGGGCGCGCCGATTGGTGGCCACCACCTTGGGGTGCCCCCGCTCGCTGCTCGATCCCGGTTTCGACCCGGCCATGGGCTCACGGTACCGGGACCGCCGGGGATTGGCGGCGGCAATTGGGGGATAGTGTGGGCGCAATGGCCGACCAAGAGGACACACCGGCACCCGAGACTGTCGGCGGCCTTGGCGTCGAAAACCCGGGGGAGGGCTTCCGGTCTGGGTTCGTGACCCTGCTGGGACGGCCCAACTCGGGCAAGTCCACCCTGGTGAACGCCATCGTGGGCACCAAAGTGGCCATCGTGTCCGACAAGTCCCAAACCACCCGCCACGCGGTGCGCGGTGTGCTGCACCGCGACGATGTGCAAGTGGTGTTCGTGGACACCCCGGGCATCCACAAGCCCCGCACCGCGCTGGGGGAGCGGCTGAACGCCACCGCGTCCGACGCGGCCGACGATGTGGACGTGGTGTGCCTGTGCATCGACGCCACTCGGCCGCTGGGCCGGGGCGACCGGTTCATCGCCGAGCGGCTCAGCCCCGACTCCATCGTGGTGGTGACCAAGACCGATGCCGCCTCCCGGTCGAAAGTGGTGGCCCAGCTTGCCGCGGCCGGCGATCTGGGGTTCGCCGAGTACTTCCCCACCTCGGCACGCACCGGCAAAGGGGTGGACGCCTTGGTGGAGCGGCTGTGCGAGCTCATGCCCTCCGGCCCGCCGCTGTATCCGCCCGACATGGTGCGCGACATGCCCGAGGCACGCTGGGTGGCCGAGCTGGTGCGAGAGCAGCTTCTGGCCGTGACCCGCGAGGAGCTGCCCCACTCCATCACCGTGGCGGTTACCGAGTGGGAGTGGCCCCGCATCAAGGTGGAGATATTGGTGGAGCGGGAGTCGCAGAAGCCCATGGTGATCGGCAAGCGGGGCTCGGTGCTCAAGCAGGTGGGCACCGCGGCCCGGGCCCAGCTTCCCAAGGGGGTGTTCTTGGAGCTGCGGGTGGGAGTGGAGAAGAACTGGCAGCGCCGCCCTGAGATGCTCGACCGATTCGGCTACGGACCTGGGTCTGTGGCCAGCCCCGATCTGTAGACCCTGGCCAGTAGGTCAAACCCCGTCCCGAATTGACCGCAGCAGGGTCACAGCCCGGTCTCGCTCGGGGGTGCGGGGGAAATCGGGCAGGGCGCGCACCAGCTCCCAGCGGTACCCGGCGGTGGCCATCCGGGAGTCGAGCACCGCCACCACGCCCCGGTCGTCGCCCCGGCGGATGAGCCTCCCTGCGCCCTGAGCCAATCGGGTGGCGGCCCGAGGCAGGTCCACCAAGCGGAAGGCGTCGCTGCCGTAGCGCTCCCGTCGGGCCTCCAGCAGTGGGTCGTCGGGCCGGGGGAACGGCAGCCGGTCGATGGTGACCAGCGACAGCGACTCGCCGGGAACGTCCACGCCCTGCCACATGCTCATGGTGGCGAACAGGCAGCTCTCGGTCTCGGCGGCGAAGCGCCGCAGCAGCTCCGGCTTGGGCAGGTCGCGCTGGGTGTAGATCTCGAAGTCGATCTGGGCTCGCAGCACCTCGGCGGCCCGGTCCATGGCCCGGTAGCTGGTGAACAGGGCCAGAGTACGTCCCCCGGCGGCCTCGATCAGCGCAGCCAGTTCTTCGTGTAGGGCCGGCTCGTAGCCGGGGCTGCGGGGGTCGGGCAGGTGCTTGGCGCAATAGAGCAGCCCGTTGGCCTCGTAGTCGAACGGGCTGCCCACGTCGAGGGCATCGTGGTGGTCGGGGTCGAGCCCCAGCACCTCGCCCAAGTTCATGGGAATGGTGGCGCTGGTCAGCACCGCGGTGGTGTGGTCCCACAGGTGCTCGGTCAACAGGTCGCCAAGCTGTATGGGGGCGATTCGCCACGCGGGGGCCGATTCGGCGCCCGACACCCAGGCCACCTCGGCAGGCGCGATCTCCACCGCCCGAGCCAGGTCTTCGGCCAAGGCCCCAGCGGCCAGCATGGCTCGCAGCTTGCGGGGGCCGATGTCGCCGGGTGCGTCGTCGGGCACTGCCCGCAGCTCGGCAGTGGCCTGGTCCACCCGGCCCCGGGCCAGCACCGCCACATCTTGGAGCTCGGAGGGCAAGGGGACGGGCAGCGGTTTGTCCCGGAACGGCGCCAGGGCTTCGCGCAGGCGCACCCCGGCATCCTCCAGATCGCCCGCCGCGGCCGACTCGGCCACCACAGCTCGGATGCTGCGGGCCAACTCGTCGAACCGGCCCCCGGTGAGCGACAGCCCCGCGGTGTCGGAAACGATGTCCTCCAGGCCGTGGGCCTCGTCGATGACCACCGTGTCGTGTTCGGGCAGCAGCGGCCTGTCGCTGAACAGGTGAAGGCAGTAGAGGTGGGTGTTCACCACCGCGATGTCGGCGGCATCGGCCCGATGGCGGGCCTTCTCGGCGAAGCAAACCTCTCCTGAGGGACAGCGCTGGGCGCCGGGACACTCCCGGCCCGACACGCTGAGCGCATTCCAAGCCGCCGCCGAGGGCTCGAATTCGAGTTCGGCCCGGTCGCCGGTGTCGGTTCGACGGGCCCATGCCGCCAGCCGGTTGATTTCCGCCCGGGTGCCGTCGGCGATGTCCAGGCTCAGCTGATCGTTGTCGAGGTGCTCTTCCAGCCGCTGGACGCACAGGTAGTTGGACCGGCCCTTGAGCACGGCGAAGCGCACCGGCCGCCCCAGGGCTTCGGCCAGCTGGGGGAGGTCTTTGCCGACGAGCTGGTCTTGGAGGGTCTTGGTGGCGGTGGTCACCACCGAGGGGCCCTCGCCCAGCACCAGCGGTACCAGGTAGGCCAGCGATTTGCCGGTTCCGGTGCCGGCGGCCACCACCAGATGCCGCCCCGACTCCATGGCCTCGGCCACGGCGTGGCACATGTCCCGCTGCCCTGGTCGCCGCTCGCCACCACCGTCCAGCGCGGCGACGGCCGCTTCCAGAGCCTCGTCGACCGCGGTTGTTTCCGCCATCACCCCGACGCTACTCCCGTCCAGTCGTGCCGATGGGAAGAAACGAAAGGGCAGGCACTCTTCCGCGCAGAATCGGGACCCGCTGGGGAGTACCGTGCAGGTGTGGGCCTGTCCGACCACTGCCTCGACCGGGATCGCATCCCCCGCCATGTGGGATGCGTGATGGACGGCAACGGACGCTGGGCCGAGCAGCGGGGCATGGCCCGCACCGAGGGCCACGAGCAGGGCGAGCACGCCCTGTTCGACGTGATAGAGGGCGCGCTGGAGCTGGGCATCGAATGGCTCACCGTGTATGCCTTCTCCACCGAGAACTGGAATCGGCCCGAAGACGAAGTGCGCTTTCTGCTGAACTTCAACCGCATCATCCTGCGGCGGCGCTGCCACGAGCTCAACGAGATGGGCGTGCGGATCCGCTTTGTGGGCCGCCGCGACTGGCGGGTGCCCAAGGGCCTTATCAAGGAGATGGACGAGGCCATAGAGCTCACTCAGAGCAACGATGCGATGACGCTGGCGGTGGCCTTCAACTACGGAGGCCGAGCCGAGATCGTGGACGCGGTGAAGCGCATCGCCGCCCAGCGGATTCCGTCTCGCCTGATCAACGAGCGCACCATTGCCCGCCACCTGTACGACCAGGAGATGCCCGAGCCCGACCTCATCATCCGCACCTCTGGGGAGTACCGCATATCCAATTTCCTGCTGTGGGAGCTGGCCTACTCCGAGCTGGTGTTCAGCAACGTGCTGTGGCCCGACTTCACCCGCCACGACCTGTTCGCCGCCATCGCCGAATATCAGCACCGCCATCGCCGCTTCGGCCGAGTGGGATAACCATGGTCCCCTGGCAGGAGCAGGGAATGGGAGGCTTGTTGCGGTGAGCCTCTACCGGGACCAGGGAATTGTGCTTCGCACCTACAAGCTGGGCGAGGCCGACCGCATCGTGGTGTTCTGCACCCGGGGCCATGGCAAGGTGCGGGCGGTGGCCAAAGGAGTTCGCAAAACCCGCAGCCGGTTCGGGGGGCGCTTGGAACCCACCAGCCATGTGCAGCTCCAGCTCCACCGGGGGCGAAGCGAGCTGGATGTGGTGACCCAGGTCGAGTCGGTGGACCAGTTCCGGGAGGTGCGGGAAGACCTGGGTCGCCTCGGCAAGGCCATGGCCATGCTGGAGGCGGTCGACCGAGTGGGCGTGGACCGGGAGTCAGACGGCGCGCTGTATCGGATGTTGCTGGGCGGACTCCGGGCGCTGGATGCGGGCGACTCGCCGCTGGTGGTGCCCGCCTTCTACCTCAAGCTCCTGGTCCACGATGGAGTCGGTCCCGAGGTGGAGGCGTGCGCTTCCTGCGGAGCCTCCGATGACTTGGCAGCCTTCGACTACGGCAGCGGCGGCGCGCTGTGCCGCAGATGCCGCCGAGGAACCCCCCTATCGCCTGATGCCCTGGATCTGATGCGCATGGTGCTCGGCGGCAGCCTCAGCGCCGCACTGGCCCTGCCCCCCTCGCCCGCCACCAGCGAAGTCGAGCACCTGGCCACCGCGGCAATGGAGCACCACCTAGAACGCCGCCTCCGCGCCGCTGGTGCGTACAGCTGAGAAGAAAATAATATTAGTTGAAAATGCTGGATACTAACTATTGTACTGCCCGTGTCGCTCCCGGTCTCATGGTTTCCGGCTCTCAAGCCCGACCAAGTGCTTCGGCTGCTTCGCAAAATCGGATACCAGAAGGTTCGCCAGAGAGGCTCACATGTCCTCTTGAGAGCCGAGGGCAGACAAACGATCCTCGTCTCGATGCACAAGGGCAGGACGATGAAACCGAAGCACTTGCGGGCAATGCTGGTTGATAGGGTTGGGTTGGCTGACCAAGAGATCAAGGCATTACTCGGGCTTTCTCGTGGGAGGACAGGAAATGGCCAAGGTCGTAATCACTAAAGACGACGACGGCAGCGGAGACTGGCTGGCCGAGGGCGACATTGGCGAATCCGCCTACTACGCCAACGCTGCCACCCTCAGCGAGCTAGAGGCCATGATCCAGGAAGCCGGAGAATTGGTAGGCGTCGACCCAGAGGTGGTAATCGCTCCAGAGGGCGCCACGGCCTGATCCAGTTCCGATCCCATCTCAAGCCCGGTTTTCGGTGTCAGGCCTATCGGTGGGGGGCGGTAGCCTGCGGGCTGTGAGCGGTAGCGACGTCGAACGGGTGGCGGGCGACGATCTGATGGACAGGGTGGTGAACCTCTGCAAGCGGCGGGGGTTCGTGTACCAGTCGGCGGAGATCTACGGTGGATTCCGCAGCGCCTACGACTACGGCCCGCTGGGCGTGCTGCTGCTGCGCAACGTGAAGGATGCCTGGTGGCGGACCATGGTGCAGCTTCGCACCGACGTGGTCGGCCTGGATGCCTCCATCCTGTCGCCCCCCCAGGTGTGGGAGGCGTCGGGGCACCTGACCAACTTCACCGACCCCCTGGTGGACTGTCGCAACTGCGGGGCGCGCCACCGCGAGGATCAGCTGGAAGACCCAGACACGTGTCCGAGTTGTGGCGCAAAGGGACAGCTCACCGAGGCCCGGGAGTTCAATCTGATGTTCCAAACCCAGGCTGGCCCGGTGGCCGGGGCTGGCGCCGACGTGTACCTGCGGCCCGAGACCGCCCAGGGCATGTTCATCAACTTCGCCAACGTGCTGAACACCGTGCGCACCAAGCCGCCATTCGGCATCGCCCAGATCGGCAAGTCGTTCCGCAACGAGATCACACCGGGCAACTTCATCTTCCGCACCCGGGAGTTCGAGCAGATGGAGATGGAGTTCTTCGTGCCCCCCGACGAGGCCGCCAAGTGGTTCGAGTACTGGTGCGGGGCCCGGATGGACTGGTACACCGAGTTGGGCATCCCCGCCGACAGGCTGCGGCTGCGGCCCCACGAAGCCGACGAGCTGAGCCACTACTCGGCTGGCACCGCCGATGTGGAGTACCTGTTCCCCTGGGGGTGGGGCGAGCTGGAGGGCATCGCCAACCGCACCGACTACGACCTCGCCCAGCACGCCCAGCACTCCGGCGTCGATCTGGACTACTACGACCAGCAGGCCGACGAGCGCTACCGCCCCCATGTGATCGAGCCGGCCGCCGGGGCCACCCGCACGATGATGGCGTTTCTGCTGGCCTCCTACGACACCGAGGAGGTGCGGGGGGAGACCCGCACGGTGCTGCGGCTCCACCCCCGGCTGGCCCCCTACAAGGCGGCGGTGCTACCCCTGTCGAAAAAGCCCGAGCTCCAAGCAGTTTCCGAGGAGGTGCTGGGCCTGCTCCAGCCCCGCTGGATGACCGACTACGACGTGACCCAGTCGATCGGCCGCCGCTACCGCCGCCAAGACGAGATAGGCACGCCGTACTGCGTGACCGTGGACTTCGACACTCTGGACGATCGGGCGGTGACCGTGCGCGACCGGGACACCATGGACCAAGACCGGGTGCCCATAGACGGCCTGGCTGAGCACTTGGCCGCCAAGCTCGAATTGTGAGGCTGGGGCGGTGACAAACCAGGAGCGGCCCGCGGCGACCGGCTCTTGATGGGACGGAGGCAGCGGCAGTGACCAGCCCGATCGTGGCCGCGGTGCAGGCGGTTGAGCGCGGTGGAATGGATCGGGCCGAGGCGGTGCGGGGAGTCTGCTGCGACGATGTCGAAGATCTGCTTCACGCCACGTTGACCGGCGGTTCGTCGACGCCGGTGGTGGCCCGCGGGGTGGCCGCCTCCCCGGGAGCGGCGTCGGGAAGGGTGTGCCTGACGGTGGACGCGGTGCTCGATGCCGACGACCTGGGCGTGCCCGCGGTGTTTATTCGGCCGTTCACCACGCCCGCCGACGAGGTGGCCATGTCGGCGGCGGCGGGCATTCTCACCGCCAAGGGGGGCATGGCCAGCCATGCCGCAGTGATCGCCCGGGGTTGGGGGATTCCCGCGGTGGTGGGGGTGGAGACGCTGGCGGTGGATGAGACGGCCGGGGTGGTCCGGCTAAACGAGGTGGAGCTGCGCGACGGCGACTTCATCACCGTGGACGGGTCGGCGGGCACGGTCATGCTGGGCGCCGCCGAGCTAAGCAAAGCAGAGGTGCCCGACGAGCTGTTCACGCTGCTGGACTGGGCCGACGAAATGCGGGACGGGCGGGCGGCGGTGCTGGCCAACGCCGACGACGCCGCCTCCGCCCGGCTGGCCCGGCAGTTCGGTGCGACCGGGGTGGGACTGTGCCGCACCGAGCACATGTTCTTGGGGGAGCGGCTGCCGCTCATCCAGCGGGCCATCACCGAGGGCGGAAAGGCGGCCTTGGATGCGCTGGTCGAAGTCCAGGTGGGCGATCTTGTCGGGCTATTGGAAGTGATGGACGGCTTGCCGGTGACCGTCCGCCTGCTCGACCCGCCCCTGCACGAGTTCCTGCCCGACCATCCTGAGTTGGCCGAGGAGAATCCCATGCTCGGAGTGCGGGGCGCCCGGCTGGGGGTTCTGCGCCCCGAGTTGTACCGATCCCAGGCTGCTGCGGTGGCCGAGGCCACCGCCCGCCGGTTGTCTGCGGGGGGCGACCCGCAGACGCAGATCATGGTGCCGTTGGTGGTAGGCGGACCGGAGCTGGCCCATGTGCGGGATGCGGTGACCGACGAACTGGCTGGATTCGCCTCCCGACTGGGAGGCCGAACCATCCCGGTGGGGGCGATGATCGAGACGCCCCGCTCGGCGCTGGTTGCGGCCGAGGTCGCAGGGTGGGCCGACTTCTTGTCGGTGGGCACCAACGACCTTACCCAGATGACCTTCGGATTCAGCCGGGACGACATCGAGGCCAAGATCATGCGCCCCTATGTGGAGAGCGGATTGCTGGCGGCCAACCCGTTCGAAACCCTGGACGAATCGGGGGTGGGCCGCCTCGTGGCCGATGCGATGGCCGCGGCCCGAGCCGCCCGGCCGGGCATCGAGATCGGGGTTTGCGGCGAGCACGGAGGCGATCCGGCATCCATCGCGTTCTTCGCCGATGCCGGGGTGGAATATGTGTCTTGCTCCCCGCACCGGGTTCCCGTGGCGCGCTTGGCGGCTGCCCAAGCTGTCGCTGCCCAAGCTGTCGCTGCCCAAGCTGTCATCGGTTCGGCGTAGTCTCACACCGTGGGCATCCACGACGAAGACGTGGCCCGGGTGAGAGAGGCGACGGACATAGTCGCGGTCATAAGCGAGTACGTGCAGCTCAAGCGGGTGGGGCGCCGCTGGCAGGGGCTGTGCCCGTTCCATGCCGAGAAGACCCCGTCGTTCTCGGTGAACGCCGAGATGGGCGTGTACCACTGCTTCGGCTGCAAGGCCAGCGGAGATGCCATCACCTTCCTCCGGGAAGTGGAGCACGCCGACTTCGTCGAGGTGGTGGAGCGGCTGGCCGCCCGGTCGGGGATCGCCCTGCGCTACACCTCGCCCGGTGAGGGGGTCGACCGCCAAAAGCGAGGCAAGCTCATCGAGGCCCTGGAGCAGGCGGTGGAGTGGTATCACCAGCGGCTGTTGACCGCGCCCGACGCCGGGCAAGCCCGGGGCTACCTCCGCCACCGGGGCTACGACGGCGACGTGGTGCGCCAGTACAAGCTGGGCTGGGCCCCCGACGACTGGGACATGCTGGCAGCCGACCTCGGGGTGGGCGCCGACAAGGGAATGTCCGCCCAGGTGTTCTCCGACGCCGGCCTGGGGTTTCGCAACAAAGGCGGGCGAATCCAGGACAGCTTCCGGGCTCGGCTGCTGTTCCCGATATTCGATGCCGGCGGCAAGCCGGTGGGCTTCGGCGGGCGGGTGCTGCCCGGCGGAGAGGGGCCCAAGTACAAGAACTCGGTGGACAACGCCGTCTACCGCAAGTCCCGGATTCTGTACGGCCTCAATTGGGCCAAACAGGATATCGTGAATGCGGGCGAGGTGATCGTGTGCGAGGGCTACACCGACGTGATCGGCTTCGCCCAGGCCGGCATCTCCCGGGCGGTGGCCACCTGCGGAACGGCCCTGACCGAAGAGCATGTGCGGGTGCTGCGCCGCTACGCCCCCCGCATTGTGCTGGCCTTCGATGCCGACTCCGCCGGCCAGACCGCAGCCGAGCGCTTCTCCCAGTGGGAACACGCCTTCGAGCTGGAGGTGGCGGTGGCCGACCTGCCTCCCGGGGCCGACCCCGGCGACCTGGCCCAGAGCGATCCTGAGCGGCTCGTGGCCGCGGTTTCCCAAGCAGTGGATTTCATGGACTTCCGCATCAACCGGGTGCTGGGCGATGCCGATCTGTCGACGGTCAAAGGCCAGGTTCGGGCGGGGGAGCGGGCCGCCCGGCTCGTGGCCGAGCACCCCAACCCGGAGATCCGCGACAAGTACCTGGTGGCGGTGGCCGATCGCTGTTCAGTTAGCGCCGATCACTTGCGGGGGGTGGTGGCCGATGTCCGCCGCCGCGGTCGCCGTCGCGCCTCTGGCCCGCCGGCCGATGAGGCGCCCCACCCGGCCGACGCCGGCCATGAGCCCAGCGGGGACCACTCGGCATTTGGGCCCAGCGGGGACCACAGTCCCTCCGTCAGCCCTGCGCCCAACAACGTGGAGCGCCAGGTGTTGTGGCTGGCCGCCAATGAGCCTGGTGCGGTTTGGCCCGAGATCGTTCCCGAGATGTTCCACCACCCGCTTTACCGGGGCGTGTTCGAGGCCCTGTTGGAGTACCCCGACATGGACACGCTGCTAGCCGAAGCGGATGGGGAGGTGACCGCACTCATGCGGGAACTGGTGGTGGAAGAAGACGATGGGCTGGGGCCAAGCCCCCCCCGCCAAGAGGTGGTGATGGCCATACTGCTCTACGAGTCGGCCCAGCGGGAGCTGGCCTATCTGGAGCGCCAGGCCCGGGCCGGCACGGCCGACGACGACCTGCTCCGGCGGGTCGCCAGCCTGAAGAAGGCGATGGACCAACTCCGGGAATCGGAGTGGGAGCCCGAACAGGCCCGCGCCCTGCTAGAGCTGCTGCGGACCGGGGTGTAGGTGGCTTAGAAGTCCTCGTCGAAGGCCACGTCGCCCTGCACGCCCACTTGGTAGGAGGCCACGGTTCGCTCGAAGAAGTTGGTCAGCTCCTGCACGTCTTGGAGCTCCATGAACGAGAACGGGTTCTTGGCCCCGAACTGCTTGGGCAACCCGAGCTGGGTGAGGCGCTGGTCGGCCACGAACTCCAGGTAGCGGCGGGTGTCGGCCACCGACATGCCGGGCACGCCCTGGCCCAGCAGATCCTCGGCGAACTGGTGCTCGCAGTCCACCGCATCGCAGATCATGGTGGTGACCTGCTCGCTGAGCTCGGCGTCGAACAATTCGGGCTCCTCGGCCCGCACGGTGTCCACCACCTCGAGGGCGAAGTTCATGTGGCAGCTCTCGTCGCGGAACACCCAATTGGTGCCGGCGGCCAGCCCGTTCAACAGGCCCTTGGAGCGCAGGAAGTACACGTAGGCGAACGCCGCGAAGAAGAACAGCCCCTCGATGCAGGTGGCGAAGCAGATCAGGTTCAACAGGAACTGACGGCGCTGCCCGGGGGTGCGGCACTGGTCGATGTCGTCCATCGAGTTCATCCACCGGAAGCAGAACTCGGCCTTCTGGCGGATGGAGGGGATGTTGTCGATGGCGGCGAAAGCGGCCTCCCGCTCGGCGAGGTCGGGGATGTAGTTGTCGAGCAGCGTCAGATAGAACTGGACGTGCAACGCCTCCTCGTAGAGCTGTCGGGACAGGTACATCCGGGCCTCGGGGGCGTTGACGTGGCGATAGAGGTTCAGCACCAGGTTGTTGGCCACGATGGAGTCGCCGGTGGCGAAGAACGCCACCAGCCGGTTCACCAGGTGCTTCTCCGCCGGCAGCAGGGTGCGCTCCAAGTCCACGAGATCGTCGGAGAAGTCGATCTCGTCCACCGTCCAGGTGTTCTTGATGGCGTCGCGGTACATGTCGTAGAACTGTGGGTAGCGCATGGGGCGAAGGGTCAGCTTGAAGCCGGGATCGAGGATGCGCCCTTGGGCTGGTGTGGCCGCAGGCGCCGGAGGCCTCGGTTCTGGTGCTGGGCTGAGGCCTCGATCTTTTTCGAGGAAGGGGGTTTCTGCCAGGGCCATTATTCGCAGGCCTCACACGTCTCGGGGTTTTCCAGGGAGCAGGCCACCGCCTCGGCGTCGGGCACCGGGGCGGCAGCGGGGGAGGGGGTGCTGGCGGTGGTCTGGTTGATCCGGGTGGCCGGCCGGGATCTCAGGTAGTAGGTGGTTTTCAGCCCCGCCTTCCAGGCGTGGAGGTACATGGAGCTGAGCTTGCCGATGGTGGGCGACTCCATGAACAGGTTCAGCGACTGGGACTGGTCGATGAACGCACCCCGGTCGGCGGCCATGTCGATGAGGGAGCGCTGGGGGAGCTCCCAGGCGGTGCGGTACACCGCCTTGAGGTTGTCGGGGATGCGCTCAATGTCGGCCACCGAGCCCTCGGAGCGCTTCACGTCGGCGATCATCTGCTCGTCCCACAGGCCTAGCTCCTGGAGGTCGCCCACCAGGTGGCGGTTTATCTGCAAGAACTCCCCGGAGAGGGTCTCCCGCTTGAACAGGTTGGACACCTGGGGCTCGATGCACTCGTAGCACCCGGCGATGGAGGCGATGGTGGCCGTGGGGGCGATGGCGATGAGCAGGGAGTTGCGCAGGCCGTGCTCGGCGATGCGGTCGCGCAGCGTCTGCCACCGGGCCGGGTCGGAGCACTCCTTGCCCCACAGGTCGAACTGGAGCCGGCCGCTGGCCGCCCTGGTCTCGGAGAACGCGGGATGGGGGCCGTGCTTCTCGGCCAACTCGGTGGAGGCCCACAGTGCGTTGAAGTAGATCTCCTCGGAGATGCGGGACGACAGCCGACGGGCCTCGTCGCCGTCGAACGGCAGGTCGAGGTGGAAGAACACGTCTTGGAGGCCCATCAACCCCAGCCCCACCGGGCGCCACTTGGCGTTGGAGTCGGCGGCCTCGGGGGTGGGGTAGAAGTTGATGTCGATCACCCGGTCCAAGAAGGGCACCACCGAGCGCACCACCTCGCCGAGGCGATCGAAGTCCATCTCGGCAGTGTCGGCATCGACGAACGCCCCCAGGTTGACCGAGCCCAGGTTGCACACCGCGGTCTCCTCGGCACTGGTCACCTCGATGATCTCGGTACACAGGTTGGACAGGTGTACGGTGCGCCCCTCGTGGCCGGTTTGGTTGCAGCGCAGGTTGGAGGCGTCTTTGAAGGTCATCCAGCCGTTGCCGGTCTGGGCCAGGCACCGCATCATGCGGCTGTAGAGCTGGCGGGCGGGGAGCTGGTATTCGTACAGCTTCTCGCGCTCGGCCTCCTCGTAGGCCTCGCGGAACTCGTCGCCATACAAGTCGGTGAAGTGGGGCACCTTCTTGGGGTCGAACAGCGACCACTGCCAATCCTTCTCCACCCGCTCCATGAACAGGTCGGGAACCCAGTTGGCCAGGTTGAGGTTGTGGGCCCGCCGGTTGTGGTCGCCGGTGTTCTCCTTGAGCTCCAAGAACTCCTCGATGTCGGCGTGCCAAGTCTCCAGGTACACGCAGGCCGCGCCCTTGCGCTTGCCGCCCTGGTTGACGGCGGCCACCGAGCTGTCCAAGGTTTTGAGCCACGGCACGATGCCGTTGGACAGGCCGTTGGTGCCCCGGATGAGCGACCCCTTGGAGCGGATGCGGTGCCAGGCCACGCCGATGCCGCCGGCGAACTTTGACAGCCGGGCGATGTCGGTGTAGCGCTGGTAGATGCCCTCGAGGCTGTCGTCGGGGGAGTCGAGCAGGTAGCACGACGACATCTGGGGGTGGGCGGTGCCGGAGTTGAACAGCGTGGGGCTCGACGGCAGGTAGGCCAGCGAGCTCATCAGGTCGTAGAAGGCGACGGCCTCATCGGCATCGGCCGAGAGGCCGCAGGCCACCCGCAAGAAGAAGTACTGGGGGGTTTCGATCACTTGGCGGGTGTCGGGGTGGCGCAGCAGATAGCGGTCGTACACCGTGCGCAGGCCGAAGAACTCGAAGTTCCGGTCGCGCAGAGAGCTGATGGAGGCGTTGAGGGCGGGGGCGTGCCTTTCGGCGAAGTCGGCCGTCTCGTCGCTGATGAGGCCCAGGCGGTGGCCGGTTTTGACCGACTCGGTGAACCAGGGGATGTTCTGGTTGCGGACCTCTTTGTCGATGCAGGTGGACAGCAGCCGGGCGGCCAGCTTGGAGTAGTTGGGCTCGGTGACGATCAGCCCGGCCGCGGTGCGGATGGACAGCTCGTCGAGCTCCCGGGTGGTGGCCCCGTCGGCCAAAGCGGAGATGGTGCGGGTGGCGACCCGCATCGGGTCGACCCCAACCAGCCCCTCACCGCAGCGGGCCACTGCGTTGACGATCTTGTTGACATCGACAGGCTCGAGGTCGCCGTTGCGCTTGCGCACCCGCATCCCGGTGGCGCTGGCGCCATCCTGGTCGGCATCGGCACCATTTGTGCTTACTGCTGCCAGTGGCTCCTGTATGAGTGTCATCGGTCTCCCCCTGAGAACGAGGCTGTTCTGCGGTCAGCGCCAAGTTCTCAAAGTGTAATTACACAGGGCAAATTACGCAATAGTCACTGCGGCTTAGGTCTGTGACCAGCAACTTTAGAATGGGGCAGAGAAAAATCAGGTGTGTGGGCGCGCGCGGGCTAGGCCTCTCGAACGGTCAATTCGGTGGCTTTGAGGGCGGCCCAGCACTTCGATCCGGCGCTCAGGCCGAGCTCGTTGGCAGCCTGGGATGTGACCCACGCATGGCAGGGCGCCGGGGCCCCCAACAGCACCCTTACCCGGCCTCCTTCGGGCTGTACATGGGCCACCTGCGCCTCCCAGGTATTGCGCGCGCTGGTGTGGGGCTGCGTGGCCGACAAGGTGATGGCCGCGGGGGAGAAGGTGACCAGCACCGGCCCGGTCATGGGTGTGGCCGTGATGAGAGCGAGCCCGCAGTCGAGGGCCACGCGGGTGCCGGTGGCATGGCCGGCGAGGAGGTTGATGTCCAAGAGCCCGGCGATCCACGGGGTTTGGGGATCGGCCGCCACTTCCTCGGGGGCGCCGGCCTGCACAATCCGTCCCTGCTCCATGACCAGAAGCTGGTCGGCCATGATCCGGGCCTCCACCGGATCATGGGTGATGAGAACTCGAGTGGCGGAAATGTCGGCCAGCAGGTGGCGCATGTCGGTGCGGGTCTTGGCGTCGAGAGAAGCGAGGGACTCGTCCAGCAGGAGCACTTGGGCCTGGCAGGCTGCGGCCCTGGCCAAGCCCACCCGCTGGGCCTGGCCCCCGGAAAGCTGGGCGGGGCGCAGATGGGCCAAGTCGGCCAGCCCCACCTTGTGCAGCCACGCCTCAGCTTGCCGGCGGGCCGGTCGGGTGGCCAGGCCCGCGCACCGGATGCCAAAGGCCACGTTGTCCACCACGCTGAGGTGGGGAAACAGCAGGTTGTGCTGGCTGTGCAGGGCGATGGGCCGGCGGTCGGGGGGCACCCGGATGCCTTGGGCGGGATCGTCGACCACCTGGCCGGCCAACAAGACTCGGCCCTGTCGCACTGGAATCAAACCGGCGAGCGCATGGACGAGGGTTGTCTTGCCCGCGCCGTTTGGTCCGACGATGGCGGTGCAGGTTCCCGCCGGGGCGTCGAAGGTGGCTTGGATGGAGAAGTCGCCGTCAACGGAACCGATTTCGGCTTGCACACTCACGGCGGGGATGCCTCAGCCGAGGTTGGCGATCGGGGGGTGCGGGGGGCGGTCCAGCGGTGGCGCAGGCCGATGAGGATGAGCAGCGACACTCCGATGAGCAGCACCGACATGGCGATGGCCGCCTCGGGCTGGCCGGCCTCGTTGGCCTGGGCGATGGCCAGCGGCAGCGTGCGGGTGCGGCCCGGGTGGTTGCCTGCGAAGGTGATGGTGGCCCCGAACTCGCCCAGGGCCCGGGCCCACGACAGGGTGGCCCCCGCGGCCAGCGACGGGGCCAGCAGAGGCAGGGTGATCCGGCGCAGCACGGTCCAGCGCCCGGCGCCCAGCGTGGAGGCGGCCGACTCCAGCCGGGGGTCGAGCTGGCGCAGCCCGGCCTCGGCGGTGATCACGAAGAACGGCATCGACACGAACGCCGCGGCGATCACTGCGCCCGCGGTGGTGCCGATGAGGGTGTCCAAGCCGAACCAGTTGTGCAGCGCCCGGCCGATGAGCCCCCGGCGGCCGAGGGCGAAGAACAGGGCGATGCCGCCCACCACCGGGGGCAGCACCATGGGCAGCAGCACGACGGCTCGCACCAGTGCCCGACCCCGGAACGACAGCCGGGCCAGCACCCAGGCCAGGGGCAGCCCGAGTGCAACCGATATCGCCGCGGCCAGAAGCGACACCACCACCGACACCCGGAGGGCCTCCAGGGTGGCGGCTTGGCCCAGCGTGGTGCCCAGCGACGACCAGGGGGTGCGCTGCAACAGGCCCACCAGGGGCAGCGCCAAAATGGCCACTGCGATGACGGCCATCACCACAACCGCTATCGGCGGTCGGCGATTCGGCTCTCCGGACGCGTGACGGTCGGTCATGGGGAATCGAATCCGTGACTCCAGAGGATGCGGTGGCCGTCGGGGCCGAGGACGAAGTCCACGAAATCGGCGGCCACGGCCCGGTCGCTGACCGCGGCCACTGGGTAGTCGTTGAACCGATTCTGGAGGCCGAGGGGCACTGCGATCACTTTGTCGCCTCCGGCAGCCACGTCGGATGCGTATACCAACCCGGCGTCGGCCTCGCCCAACATCACCTTGGTTAGTACCGCTCGTACACTGGTCTCCTCGGTATCGGCGTCGATGTTTACCCCAGCATCGTCAAGCACGGTCTCGGCCAAAGCCCCGCAGGGGACTTCGGGAGCGCACACCGCGAGGACGAGCTCGGCGTCGGCCAGGTCTACCAGCCCGGTGACATCGCCGGGGTTGTCAGCCGGAACCACCAGGGCCAGCCGGTTGCGTGCGAACAACACCGGGGATGTCGCGGTGCGCCCAGCGTTGACCACTCGATTCATGTTGACGGTGTCGGCCGATGCGAACACATCGGCTTGGGCACCGGCAGAAATCTGGGTGGCCAGCCGGGCGCTGCCCGCGAAGCTGAGCTTTACGTCGAAGCCGGGATTGGCGGCCTCGTACTCCTCGGCCAAATCCTCGAACGCTTCCGACAGCGATGCCGCCGCGTACACGGTCACAATCGTGTCATCATCTCCGCCGCATCCCGCCGATATCCAGGCCAGAACCCCGGCGAGCAAACCGAGGCCCAGTGTGCGCATGTCAGGCCGCGGACTCGGTTTCCAGCTCCGCGGTCACCGACAGCTCCGGGCCCACCGCGGTGAGCAGCTCTCGGCACCGCCCGGCGTCGGCCACGTCGTCGGCCACCTGCTCCAAAACGGCCAGCCGCTCGGCGGTGTCGGTGACCGTGGCGGTGGTGACCACGGTGGCCAGGCGCACCTTGGCGTCGCTCTTGATGCGGCGGATCTCCCGCAGGGCATCGGCCGCCATTGCCGTGGCCTCGGGGTTCACATCGCCGGCCGCATCCCGCAGCCCGGCCCCGACGGGCCAGGGGGAGCGATGCACCGAGCCTTCCTGCCACCACGACCACACTTCTTCGGTCACATAGGGGAGGAACGGGGCGAACAGCTTGAGGTAGGCGGTGAGGGCCGTCTCCAGGGTGTATCGGGCCGACTCGCCCGCCGCCCCGCCCCGGCCGCCGTAGGCCCGGTTCTTCACCAGCTCCAGGTAGTCGTCGGTGAACGACCAGAACGACGTCTCGGTGCTCTCCAAGGCTCGGGCGTAGTCGCCCTTGTCGAAGGCGGCGGTGGCGTCGTCGATGAGGGCGGCCAAGTGGGAGAGCAGGGCCCGGTCGAGGGTCTCGGTGGCCTGGGCATTGGCGGCCGGCTCCTGGCCCAGCACGAACCGGCTGGCGTTGAGGATCTTCACCGCCAGGCGCCGGCCCACCTTCATCTGGCCCTCCTCGAAGGCGGTGTCGGTGCCGGGCCGACCGGACGAGGCCCAGTAGCGCAGCGCGTCGGCGCCGAAGGCCTCCAGGGTGTCCATCGGGGTGACCACGTTGCCCTTCGACTTGGACATCTTCTTGCGATCGGGGTCGAGCACCCAGCCGGAGATGGCCGCGGTGGACCACGGCAGCCCGCCGTGCTCGAAGTGGGCCCGGGTCACGGTGGCGAACAGCCAAGTGCGGATGATCTCGTGGGCCTGGGGGCGCAGGTCCATGGGGAAGGTGCGCTCGAACAGGTCGGGGTCGTCCTCCCAATAGCAGGCGATCTGGGGGCTGAGCGAGGAGGTGGCCCAGGTGTCCATCACGTCGGGGTCGGCGGCGAACCCGCCGGGCTGGCCCCGCTGTTCTTCCCGGTAGCCGGGGGGAGTGTCGGAGGAGGGGTCGATGGGGAGGCTGGCCTCATCCGCCGCGATGGGGTGGTGGTAGTCGGGCTGGCCGTCGGCGTCGAGCGGATACCAGATGGGAAAGGGCACGCCGAAGAAGCGCTGGCGGCTGATGAGCCAGTCGCCGTTCAGCCCGCCCACCCAGTTCTCATAGCGCACCCGCATGTGCTCGGGCACCCAGTTCAGCTCCCGGCCCCGCTGGATGAGGGCGTCGCGCAGGGCCTCGTCGCGCCCGCCGTTGCGGATGTACCACTGGCGGGAGGTGACGATCTCCAGGGGGCGCTGTCCCTTCTCGAAGAACTTCACCGGGTGGGTGATGGGCTGGGGCTCGCCGATCAGCTCGCCCGACTCTTCGAGGAGCTCGACCGTGCGCTGCTGGGCGCCGTGGATGGTGCGCCCGGCGATCTCGGCGTAGGGGGCGGGATCGACGCCGGAGGGGGCGTCGGCCACCAGGCGGCCGCCCCGGTCGACGACGGCCCGCACCGGCAGGTTCAACTCCCGCCACCAGGTCACGTCGGTGGTGTCGCCGAAGGTGCAGATCATGGCTGCGCCGGTGCCCTTGTCGGGGTCGGCCAGCTCATGGGCCAACATGGGCACCGCAGCCTTGAAAAGGGGGGTGGTGATGGTCTGGCCGAACAACCGCTGATAGCGCTGGTCGTCGGGGTGGGCCACCACGGCCACGCAGGCGGCCAACAGTTCCGGGCGGGTGGTGTCGATCAGCAGATCGCGGCCGTCGGGGAGGTGGAAGGCCAGGCGGTGGTAGGCGCCGGGGCGCTCCCGGTCCTCCAGCTCGGCTTGGGCCACCGCGGTGCGGAAGGTCACGTCCCACAGGCTGGGGGCCTCTTGCTGATAGGCCTCGCCCCGCGCCAGGTTGCGCAGGAAGGCCCGCTGGGAGGCTCGGCGACTGCGCCCGTCGATGGTGGCGTAGGTGAGGCTCCAGTCGATGGACAGGCCGAGGCGGCGCCAGAGCTCCTCGAAGGCCTGCTCGTCGGTGGCGGTGAGCTGCTCGCACAGCTCGACGAAGTTGCGCCGGGAGATGGGAAGCTGGTCTTTGCCGGACTTGTCGGGAGGCTGGAAGTGTGGATCGTAGGGGAGGGAGGGGTCGCAGCGCACGCCGAAGTAGTTCTGCACCCGGCGCTCGGTGGGCAGGCCGTTGTCGTCCCAGCCCATGGGGTAGTACACCTGTTTGCCCTGCATTCTGTGGTAGCGGGCCAGGGTGTCGGTGTGGGTGTAGCTGAAGATGTGGCCCACGTGGAGGCTGCCGCTGACGGTGGGGGGCGGGGTGTCGATGGAGTAGACCTGGTCGCGGGTCGCGGTGCGGTCGAACCTGTACGTGCCGCCGGCTTCCCAGGTTTCGTCCCACTTGGCTTCTAGGCCCTCGAGCACGGGCTTCTCGGGGACGTTGCGGGGGGTCATCGCCTGGTCATCGTACTGTTGTATTGGCGGCGGGTTGCAGTCGTTACGCGTGGGGGTTGTTGGCACCACCCCCTTCGTCTTGGGACTCACAAGGCGATGTGAGGTGCTGGGCGATCAGCGCGGCGACCCTCGCGTTGTTGAGCACCAGCTCTTTGTTCGCTTCCAGGCTCTCGCCGTCGGTTGCATCGACGAGCCATTGCAGCAGGAATGGGGTGAGTTCTTTGCCGCTGATGCCCTCAGCATCGGCGGCAACGCACGCTTGGGCGATTGCCGCCTCGATGCGGTCGGCAGGGATCGCGGCGTGTTGTGGGATGGGGTTCGCGATCACGGCACCGCGGGCTGGGTCGAGGCTCCAGTGGGTGTGAAGGTAGCCGCCGACGGCTTCGGGACTGTCCAACTGGAGGTTGACCCCGTGGGGACTGTCGATGCTGTAGAAGGACGGGAGCGTCGCCGTCTGGTAGCCGACGATCGGGACACCAAGGGTCTCTAGGTACTCGGTGGTCTTGGCGACGTCGAGGATCGACTTGAAGCCTGCGGACACAACGGCCACGGGGGTGCGGGCGAGCTCTTCGAGGTCGCCGCTGATGTCGAAGCTGTGTTGCGCGCCGCGGTGGACGCCGCCGATCCCGCCCGTGGCGAAGATCTTGATGCCGGCGAGAGCGGCGAGCCTCATCGTTGCCGCGACGGTGGTACCGCCAGTTTGACCAAGGTGGAACGACGCGGCGAGATTCTGGTTGCCGATCTTGACGAGCTCCGGGCCGGGCTGGCCGAGCCGGTCAAGCTCCTCGTCGGCGAGTCCGATGCGGGCGACGCCGTCGACGACCGCGATCGTGGCTGGGGTTGCGCCGTTGGCGCGAACGGCTGCTTCCACGCGGCGGGCGGTCTCGACGTTGTCAGGTGCGGGCATTCCGTGGGTGATGATGGTGGACTCGAGGGCGACGATCGCCTCCTGGTTGGCGGCCGCGGCGGCGACCTCGTCGCTGAGCACTATGTGGGACGTGTGCTGCAAGTTCAATTCATCTCCTGGGGGTTGCCGGCCTACTGGGGGCCGGGGGCGAGTTCGGTTGCGATGGCTGCGGCTTGCTCAGTGGCGAGCTCGACGAGTTCGTCGGGGCCGGTGAGGTTGCAGAATCCCCTAACGAGTGCTGCGGTGAACGCGTCACCCGCGCCGGTCGTGCTGAGCGCGCGAACCCGGGGCGCCGAGAGGAACCCGCCGCCGCCTTCTTGGTCGGCCCAGACGACGCCGTCGGGTCCGAGCGTCAAGTAGACGGCGGCGACACCAGCGTCCAGGAGCCACTGAGCGGCTCGGCGGGCTGTGTCGGTGTTGTGAATGTCGATCCCGGTGAGCGCGGTCGCCTCGGCGCGGTTTGGCTTCAGCGTGTGGACGCGATCCAGATAGGGCCGAATCCGGGGTGCCTTGGCCACCGAGGTTGTGTCGACGAACACGGTAGGGGAGAGGCTGGTGATCTCATCGAGGGCCTCGTCACCGAGGTTGCAGTCCACAGCCACAACCCTGGCGTGGCGCAAGAGCTCGGTGCGCGCCGCGATGGCTTTGCGGTCCACGACTGCGGTGATGGCCATATCGTTGACGGCCATGATGAGCTCGCCGTTGGCGTCAACGATCGACAGGTAGGTGGCCGTCGGGTGCTGGGAGGTCCACAGCACCGACGACAGATCAACACCGCTTGCTGATGTGCGGTTGTGGATGAGTTGGCCGTGGTCGTCCTCTCCGAGGGCGGTTACCAGGTGGGTTTGGAGTCCGGTCGCGGCGAGACTCGCGGCGATGTTGCGGCCGACGCCGCCAGCCGAGATCGCGACGGCACCAGGGTTCGATTCGTGGGGCAGGGGTGGTGTGGAGCATCGGCCCTCGATGTCGACGTTCGCTCCGCCAATGACGACAACATAGGGCTCGTCGGCCAAGACGTAGCCGCGCCCCCTTGCTTTGCCTCGAGCCGTGAGGTTGTTGATGTGGGTCGCGACCGATGAGCGGGTGATGCCGACACTGTAATGCGGGGCATAATTGGCCGGAGGCTGAGGGAGGGCCCATAGCCATGAGCATTCCGGTCGTGGACCTGAATGGCCCTCGCGACGCGGTCGTGCGCCAGATCGATGACGCTCTACTCGTCACCGCGTGGCTCTCCCTGCAACCAAGCGGGCCCGGCGCGAACACCGCTATGCGATTGCGTTCTTCCATCTACCGAACTGGCACACCGAGGTGACGCCAATCGAAACCTGCGTCAGTGCAACCAACCCGGCTAGATATGGCACTGTGGAAGCCGGGCCGCGGCTTCAGGCAAAGTTCAATTCTGCGTACGGGGGTAAGCCCCTAGCTTGAATTGGCGGGGTTATGGGCGTAGTGGTTGGGGTCTTGGCCGCGTATTAGGCGGATGTCGAGGCGGGGGTTGAAATTGCCGATGGTCTTGGTTTCCCCGTGCCAGATGTCGTCGCAGTGGGAGCTGGCGTAGTGGACGGCGATGGCTCGGCGCAGATCGTCGGTGCGGTTGAAGCTGGAGCCGTGGACGAGCAGGGGATCGTCGTGTCAGTCCCATGCCACTTGGAGTTCGGTGGGGCCGCGGAAAGTGATGTTGGGGAAGTAGTTGAGCCTTTGGTCATCCACTAGGCGCAGCGTCGGTATCCTCTCAGCCAGCGCTTCGATGACCAGCAGGGTCTCGAATTTCGCGAACTTGGCCCCCAGGCAGTAGTGGACGCCTTTGCCGAAGGAGATGTGGCGGTTGGCGTTGGGGCGGTGGATGTCGAAGTCGTCGGGGTCGGTCCAGATGTCGCCTTGGCGGTTGGCAGACGCGAAGTTCATGAAGATGGAGGTGCCGGTGGGGACGTCGTAGCTGCCGATCTCGGTGTCTTGGGTGGTGATGCGACGCCAGGAGATCTGGCTGGAGTTGTAGCGGAGCACTTCCTCAATGGCGTTGGGGATGAGTGCCGGATCGGAGCAGACCTCGGCCCAGACATCTCTGCGGGGAAGCAGGCAAAGCAGGGAATTGCAGATCAGCGCAGTGACTGCTTCGTGGCCGGCAAACGACAAGCCGTAGACAACCGACTCCACCTCTCGATACGACATGTCGTCGGGATTTGCCTCGTGGGCGTCGATAAGCTCGGAGGCGAAGTCGTCGCCCCGACTGTCCCGTTTGGAGGCGGTGAACTCGCGGCAGTAGCGCCAGTAGGCCAGCATTTGCTCGGCGATCTCGGCCTGCTCGGCGGGTGTGGGATTTCCCCAGGAGAAGGCCTTGCGGTCGCCGCACCACTGCTTGAGCGTCTCGTCGTCGCCCTCGGGGAAGCCGATGAAGCGGAAGACCGTCTCTCCGGGCAGGGGGAAGGCGAACGCCTGAACGAACTCAGCGGGCGGCCCAGCTTCGAGCATGGTGTCGATGAGCTCGTGGCTGCGTCGGCGGATGTAGGGCTCGAGGGTCTTGATCCGCTTGTTGGAGAACCCCGCTCTTGTGTACACCCGGATTCGGCCGTGGTCGGGCTCGGAGCGGTTGGACATAACTGCCACTGGGTCGAAGTCCTCGGCTGAGAGGATGGCCTGGGCCTCGGGGGCGAGGGGGAAAACCGGGTCTTGCACGTTCACCGATGCGAACGTCTCGTGGTCGGTGAAGATCCGCTCGATGTCTGCCATGCGGGTCACCACCAGATAGCCGAGGGACTCGGCGTAGAACACGCCATGCTCGTCTCGGAGCGCGGCGGCGATGGCGTAGGGCTCGGTGAGATAGTCGGTGTTGAGAGGACTCCAGGTGGCATGGAGGGGACAGCCTGCCGGGGGCGGGGGCGCATCGGTGCGCTGCTGGTGGTAGCTGCGCTTTTCGTCGTCAGACATAGCGAGCCCTATGCATGCCTTTAGTCGAAGCCCAGCTCAAACGAGCCGAGCGGGCCGAAGTCGAAGCGGAACTCGTCGCCGGGGCGGATGTCTATGGGGCGGGTGAACGAACCGGCCAAGATGGTCTGGCCGGCTTCAAGGACGAGGCCTTGTTCGGTGTAGCGGCGGGCCAGCCAGGCGATGCCGGCCGCGGGGTGGTCGAGCACCCCAGCAGCGATACCCGTCTCCTCGATGACACCGTTTCGGTAGCCCAATGCGCCGACCCACCGGAGGTCGATCTCCCGGGGGCCCACAGGGCTCGCCCCGCAAACGATTCCGGCATCGGCGGCGTTGTCGGAAATGGTGTCGATCACAGTGCGAGTGCGGCCGGTTTCGGGGTCGGTGCGATAGGAGCGGGCGGCAAGGAGCTCGACCGCCGGGCGCACGTGATCGGTGGCGTCGAGCACTTCTTCAACCGACAGGTTAGTCCCGGCGAGATCGACGGCCAGCACGAAGGCCAGCTCGATCTCCAGCTTGGGATCGCAAAAGCGAGAGGCCCGAATCGTGGAGTCGGGCAGGAAGACCATGTCCCGGGTCAAGAACCCCGAGTCGGGGGTGGTGATGTTCATAGCCGTCTGCATGGCCCGAGACGTGAGCCCAATCTTGTGGCCCACCAATTGCTCGCCCCTTTGGAGCTTTCGCAGGAGCCACGCGGCTTGCACCAGATAGGCCTCGTCAAGGTTCATGTCGGGATAGACCGAGGTGGTCTGGCGAATCTGGGTGGCGGTGGCCTCGGCTTCGTCGAGCAGCGCGGCCTCGGCCTCAATCTGCTGGGAGGTGAGTGGAGCAGAGCTAGTCATGAGGCAGCCTTCTCAACGTCATCCACGGTCGCTTCCAGTTGCGCCAAGTCGTGAAGCTCAACCAGCAGACGCCTGAGGCGCTCAGAGCCGAACTCGGCCTCGATGGCGTTGTACCGCCGCTCCGACTCGGGGGCGATGGTGTTGACCAACGCAGCACCCTCTGAACTGAGGGTGATGAGAGACCTGCGCTGGTCCGAGCGGTGGGGGCGACGATTGATCAGCCCGTCGTGTTCCAGCTTGGCCAAGATCCGGGACAGGCTGGGGGCCAAAAGGATGGCCCGCTCCGCCAGCTCACTGACCTCGGTCGGCTCGGAAGCGGCGATCAAGGCGCGGAGTACTCGCCACTGCTGTTCGGTCAGGCCGTAGTCGGCCAGCATGGGTCGGAACAGGCGCATGGTGGCTTCCCGGGCCCGAAGCAGCGTGATAGGAAGCGACTCCGAGAACGCCCGCATAGGGGGCGGGGTTGGATCGGGCATCGATGAGAGGCGGTTCATTGGGGAGGGGGAGAGTTGAAGGCCGCGTTGGGCGATCCGGGCGGAAATTCGTCGGCGATGGTGTTGCGCAGCGTTCCGATCTCGGGGGCGCACACCTCGACCACATCACCGGGTTCTAGCCACACCGGCGGATCGAAACGGGCGCCGGCGCCGGTCGGGGTTCCGGTGAAGATCACATCGCCGGGGCGCAGGGTGGTAAAGGTGGACAGATAGTGGATCTGGTAGGCGATGGAGTACTTCATCGTGGCGGTTGTGTCATCTTGGCGCAATTCCCCGTTGACCCTGGTGGTGAGGTGGAGCCATTCGAGATCTCCGATCTCGTCGATGGGCACTAGCCACGGGCCGAGCGACCCTGAAAACTCCCAGTTTTTGCCTTGGGTGACGTTGAACTTGGCATGGCGTACCCAATCTCGGATCGTGCCCTCGTTGCCCAGGCTGAGCCCGGCGATGTGATTGCGTGCCTCGGAAATGGGGATTCGCCGGCCGTCCTTGCCGATGACCACCACGATCTCCCCTTCGTAGTCGAGTTGCGGGCTTTCCGGGGGGCGGACCAGCGGACGTTGGTGTCCGGTGAAGGAGTCGGGAAACCGAACGAAGACCGACGGGTAGGCGGCATCGGTCCGGTCGGCGTACTCCGCGGCCCGCCCGCTGTAGTTCACGCCGATGCAGAAGATCTTTCCCGGCCAGGGAATGAGCCGTTCAAAGGTGATCTCCTCCGCGGGGTGGTCTCCGGTGTCACCAGCGTGGGATCGGGCCTCGTCGATCCGATCGACGGCGATCAGCTCTTGAAGATCGGCAACGTCGGTCATCCGGCGACCAAGATCGACAACCCCTTCGGTGCCCATCACGCCAAAAGTGGCCTTGTCGTTGATCGAATAAGACAGGAGACGGGTCATCAGACTCCGTTCGAGAGAGGTGATCGGCCGGCAACGGCCGAGATGGTGAACATGTTAATCATCTGGTTAGGATTGGGACAATCCCTGATGTCGGCCCTGGAGAACCGTTCTTGCCCCACATCACTGTCGAGCATTCTGAGAATTTGGCCGAGCACCACGACATCGACGCGTTGGTTGCCGCGATACACACCGCCGCGCTCGATCATGGGCTTCCAGAGTTGGCTGCCCTGCGGACCCGAGCGGTGTCGCGTCGGCATTACCGAATCGCTTCTGGTGATCCTCTATTCGGGTTTGTGGCCATTGACTGTCGGATCGCGCCGGGGCGCGACGCGGCAGCCAAACACTCTTTCCTCGAGCAGGTGCTCGACGCGGCGGAGGCCCAGCTGGAATCCGAGGGCAGTTCCTTACATATCGCCTGGTCGATGGAGATCACCGAGGTCAACCCTGAGTTCCGGATAAACCGCAACCGGGTCCGAGACGCCCTAGGGCAAAGCTGATGGCCGCTGCTACCCACACGCTTGAAGAGAACCTCAAGGCGGCTAACCAGCACTTGGCCCGCTTCGCCTATGCGCCGCTGCCCCACCTAATCGGGGCCGACACTCCGCTCTCGGACTCGGGCGAGACCTTCGCCAACGCCTCTCCGATCGACGGCGAGCACCTCGCCGACGTGGCTTCGGGAAACGCCGCCGACATTGACGCCGCGGCTCGGGCCGCCGACGAGGCCTTTGGCGCATGGAGCGCAACCCCGGGCGCCGAGCGCAAACAGATCCTCCATCGAATTGCCGACTTGGTCGTCGAGCGGGCCCACCAGATCGCGGTGACCGAGTGTGTGGACACCGGGCAGGCCATCCGGTTCATGTCCTCAGCGGCGCTACGTGGCGCAGAGAACTTCCGATTCTTTGCCGATCAGGCCCCTGGCGCGGCCGACGGGAAGTCGCTGCCGTCGGCTGATCACGTCAACTACACCACCCGTCATCCCATCGGGCCGGTCGGTGTGATCACTCCCTGGAACACCCCCTTTATGCTCTCGACTTGGAAGATCGCCCCCGCGCTGGCCGCCGGCTGCACCGTGGTGCACAAGCCCGCTGAGTGGAGCCCGCTCACCGCGCAGCTGCTGGCTGAGGCCGCACTCGAAGCCGGGCTGCCCCCGGGCGTCCTAAACGTCGTCCACGGGCTGGGGGAGACCGCGGGCAAGAGCCTCACCGAGCACCCGGCCATCAAGGCCATCGCCTTTGTGGGCGAATCGGCCACCGGCTCGCTCATCCAGGCTCAGGGGGCGCCCACCCTCAAGCGGGTGCATTTCGAGCTGGGGGGCAAGAACCCGGTGATCGTTTTCGACGACGCCGAGATGGAGCGGGCCCTGGACGCGGTGATCTTCATGATCTACAGCCTCAACGGAGAGCGCTGTACGAGCTCGTCGCGGGTGTTGATCCAAGAGTCGATCTACGACCAGTTCACCTCTCGAATCGCCGACAAGATGGCCACGGTGCCTGTGGGTCATCCGCTCGATCCGAGTTCGGTGATCGGCCCCCTCATCCATCCCCGCCATCTCGACAAAGTGTGCAGCTATGCAGACATAGCCGCTGCTGAGGGAGCCGATGTCGTCCAGGGTCGTGGCTGGCCCGACGCCCCGCCCGAGGGCAACTGGGTGGCGCCAATGCTGTTCACCGGTGCCAGCTCTGACATGCGCATCGCCCAAGAGGAGATCTTCGGCCCGGTGCTCACCGCCATTCCGTTCTCCGACGAGGCCGATGCGGTGAAGATTGCCAACGACGTTCCCTACGGGCTGGCCGCCTACTTGTGGACTGGGGATGTCGGCCGAGCCCATCGAGTGGCCAGGGCGCTGGATGCGGGCATGATCTGGGTGAACTCGCAGAACGTCCGCCATCTCCCCACCCCGTTCGGGGGGACCAAGGCTTCGGGGATCGGCCGCGACGGCGGCGACTGGAGTTTCGACTTCTACATGGAGACCAAGAACATCAGTATCGCCCTCGACACCCACAGCATCCCCAAGCTGGGAGGCTGATGGATATGGGTCTCTACTACGTGCAGAAGTTCCTCTACGAGCTCAACCGCGACGAAGGAATTCAGCAGCAATACCACGCTGATCGGCGCGGCGTGCTCACCGGGTATGAGCTGACCGATGAGGAGATCGAGGCCCTGGTGGAGCCCGACATCGGGCTGTTGTTCCACCTTGGAGTAAACGGCCAGATCCTGATGCACTTCGCAGCACTGCATCAGATCGAGTGGGCCGACTACCTCCAGCGCATGAGAGACGGCATCGCCAAGCACGGCCCGGTACGCGAGGGGGTATACGCCATGACCGGCTACAAGGGAGTGGGAGAGGCCTGATGGCGCTCGTCTACGCAGGAGTTTGCAGCCATGCCCCGGGCATCACCGGACGGGCCGACCAGGCCAACACCGAAGTACGCGACTGTTTCTACGCCGCCTTTCGCCGGATGCGAGAAGACATCGAGGCCAGCGGCGCCGAAGCGCTGATCGTGATCGCCGCCGAGCATTTCGCCAATTTCTTCATGGACAACATGCCCAGCTTCGCCATCGGCATGGCCGACTTCTACGACGGACCCATCGAGGACGCCGCATGGCTGGGCATCGACAAATTCCGCGCCCCCGGCAACCGCGACCTATCACAGCGGATCATCACCGAGGTGATGCAGACCTCCGATGTCGCCTACGCCGAAGAGTGGAAGTTCGACCACGGCATCGCCGTCCCCCTCCACTTTCTGACCCCCCGATTCGATATGCCCATCGTCCCGGCCAACATCAACTGCCAGGGCCCGCCGCTCACCCCCCTGCACCGGGCCTGGGCCTTCGGGGAGTCGCTACGCCGAGCCGCCGACGCCGTTCCCGAAAAAATCGCCATCGTGGGCACCGGGGGCATATCCCACTGGCCCGCCACCCCCGACTCCGGCAAGATCAACGAGGCCTGGGACCGCGACTTCCTCGACCGATGGTGTCGAAACGACCGGGACGCACTGCTCTCTTACGATGACTTGACCGTATACGCCAACGCCGGCCAAGGCGGGTTCGAGATCAGAACCTTCATCTGCATCAGCGCAGCAGCCGCAGGAGCCCCCGGCACAGTCCACTTCTGCGAACCCATCCCCATCTTCGCCGTCAGCTGCACCATCGCCAGCTACAACCTATGGGGCAACGATCCGATGCCCAAAACGCCCTGAGGGGCAGCTCACAAGTCGGCCAAAGGGGACCGATTGGTGCCGCCGAGGGTGATGCTGCCCATCGGCAGCACAGAGACTTCATGCCAGAGGCGGAGCTGTATCTGCCCTCCGAGCTCGCCGACCATCGCTAAGAACGAGTCGAAAATGGCCAGGTGGGTTGGGTGGGAGCGGGACCAAGCTTCCAGCGACGCCAAGTCTCGGAACCAGCCGACAAAGCTCGTGGACTCCAAGTCCTCCCCGTCGAGGGTCTGCTCCCGCAGAAAGCGGCTGGATATGCAGCCGGTGTCGGGGTTTCGAGCGAGGAACTCGATCCCCGCTTCCAAGTTGGGGACTACCTGCTCGAAGTAAAGGGCTCGCTCATCTTTGCCGCAGTGATGCCAGACCTGCCCTGATCGGATAAGGCACAGGTTGGTGGGTGCCGCCGCACGGGGTTCAGAGGACAGATCTGAATCGGCGCTTGCCGGTATCCGGTCTCGAGCGGCCCCCCAATACTCGTGAACGTCAGTGTGCTCGGCTGGGCTGAGGTTGCGTACTCCCGGGGTGACTTGGTCGGTGGAGTGAAGCGTCTCCCAGCGATCTGAGGGAATGAACGCTGCTTCTTCAAGCACTCCTGGTAATGCCATGACGGTCTTCACATCAGGGCGATCTCGCCATAGCCCGTAGGCGGCAGGGTCGTCCCAGTAGCCGAGAAAAACAGCAACCGGATCGTCATCGTTGACCACCCTGGCCCGCTCCAAGTGGGCAGGAGTGCTTTCGCCCGAAGTCAATGCGGTCAAAAGCCAGTGGTCAGCTGAGGTCTCGCGGGGATTTCTTGCGAAGAGCATGGAATGGACGGTTGCCTCGGGAAGCCCAACGGCGGTCCATGCAGGAGCCTGTGGTGTGTGCCCTTCAGGTCTGTTGGCGGTCATGGATTCTCCTTGCATTCATCATTGGAGCCGTTTGCCCGGGGAGGGTTCTCGTCCGTCTCGCCGAGATAGGCCGCTTGAAGTCGGTCAGGCTGGCGGCGCACTTCTGAGGCCCTGCCCTGGAGCGCCACCGATCCCCGAGCGAGGACGGTGGCGTGTTGGCCCAAGGCCAGTGCTCGGTCGGCGAACTGCTCTACGAGCAGCACCCCTATTCCGTCAGCAGCCATGTCGGCCACTGCGGCCAGCATCCGGTCGACGATGGCGGGCGCTAAGCCCAATGAGAGTTCGTCGATCAGCAGCACTCGGGGTTGCTGCAATAGCGCCCGCCCCAGTACGACCATTTGCTGCTCGCCTCCCGACAGGCTTGCCGCTTTGACTGTGGCGCGGCTCCGAAGCTCGGGAAACAGCTCGAATGCCTGATCCGGCCGATGCGCAGCGACGAGGAGATTCTCTTCTACGGTGAGGTTGGGGAATACCGTCCGGCCCTGCTGCACATAGGACATTCCGAGTGCCACTCGCCGCCGCCGAGAGAACCTGGTGATATCGATCCCGCCCATGAGCACCCGGCCTTTGCTGGTGGGGATGACGCCGCTGATGCCGTCCAACAGGGTGGACTTTCCCACTCCGTTCGCGCCCAATAACACCGTCACCTCTCCCGCTTTCACCGTTAAGTCCACTCCCCGGACAACCGGCTGGCCCAGACGGTTGACCTGCAATTCCTCGAGGCTCAGCGCCGCTCCCGGGGCTGGGGCTGCTGGCCGGGTCACGATGCCCGTCCCAGATAGGCGGCCACCACGTCGGGGTTGGACAGAACTTCCGAAGGGGTGCCGGCCGCTATGACCCGGCCGAAGTCCAACACGATTGCGGTGTCGCACAGCGAGGCCACAACGTCCAAGTCGTGCTCGATCAACAGCACTGCGGTCCCCAGTGTGGTCGGAACCTCGGCGAGGGCATCGACGAATCGCTCCCTTTCGTGTCCGGCCAGCCCGGCGACTGGCTCGTCCAAGAGTACGGCTTTCGGCCGGGAGATGATCGCTCCGCACACCTCCAAGATCCTCCGGGAACCCACATCCAAAGCGGCGACCGGAGTAGTGGCGGGCGGAAGGGAGAACCACGAGACCGCCTCTTCGACCGGCAGTCCGGACCCGGAACCGGCGAGGTCCAGATAGCCGCCCACAGTCAGGTCGCGGGGGGTGAGGCCCTGCTGGAAGGTTCGCCGCATGCCCATCCGGGCTCGCTTGCGCGGGGGCAGCGAGGAAATGTCCATCCCGTCGAGGATCACCCGCCCCTGGCTGCTGGCAAGAAAGCCGCTCACGATATCGACCAAAGTTGACTTGCCGGCGCCGTTCGGGCCGATCACGCCGACGAACCGCCCCTCAGTCACCGTCAAGCTGACATCGTCGAGGGCTTGGACCGCGCCATATGACACAGCAATGTTCTGGATGTCGAGCATTGGGCCGTCCCCGCGAAGTCGCGACAGCCGGCACGCCGGGAGGGGGCTGGCGGCCGTGCTGTGGTCGGGTGTTTCGCGGGGACGGCCCAGCCGGCTGATAAGGGCTCGCAGTGCGGCAGACAGGCCGCCCTCGCCCTGGCTCAGCGCCAACACGCCTCCGACGGCGAAAATCATGGGGGCGATGTCTTGGGGAAGCCCGAGATCGCTAAGGAAGTTGGGAATCAGGCGGCCGAACAGCCCGGCAAGCAACGCACCCTCGAAGTGGCCGGCGCCGAACATGAGTGCCGACGTCAATATGGTCATGGACTCGATCGGCTGGAAGCTGGCTGCGCTCACGATCCCGTGAAGCGCAACCAGCAGGGCGCCTCCGAGCCCGGCAATGGCCGCGCTCACTGCGAATGCGGACAGCTTCGTCCTGACCACGCTGCGGCCCATGGCCGCGGTGGCCCGCTCGCTGCGCCTCACCGAGAACCACCACCGCCCGGTACGGGAGCGGCGCAGCGCGACCACTGCCAAGCCGACAAACCCGAGTGCCGCCGCGCAGAACAAGAAGAAGCCGGGTTCGCTGCTGGCGAAACCCGGGGGGCGCACCCGGTTTCCCTCGATGAGGCCGGGGAAGCCGTCGGCGAATACGACCCGGGCCACTGCTGCGCTGAACACCAGGGTGAACACGGCCAAGTTGAGTCCGCGGAGGCGCAAGGCGGGGACGCCCACCAATATCCCTACGGCGAACGGGACAAGGGCGGCGAAGGGAAGCATGGCCAGATAGGGAAGCGATGTCTTCAGATTCAGCCATCCGACTGTCCATGCGCCCATTCCCGCGAACGACATTTGGCACAACGACAACAGCCCGGCATTGTCGTAGATCACCCCGACGCTCACCGCTACCACTGCTGTGATGAGCGCGCTGGTGAGCAAGAACAGCCAGAACGGATTTGCCGACCCTGCTATTGCAATGGCAGCCGCGACATACAAGGCGGAAGCGGCGAGGTCGGTGCGCCGGATCCGAAAAGGCGCAGACCAGGCGAAGTCAGCGCGCCGCATCCCACACCTCGTGGCGCTGAGTCCACAACAACACGACCAGCGCGATCAGAAACGGGACTGCTCCCCGGTATTCGGCCCAAGTCGACCGATAAGAAGACACCGCCTCGACCACTCCGACCAATACGCCGCCTACCAGCGCCAAAGACAGGCTTCGGAACGCCCCAATCAAGGCGGCGGCCATGGCCGGGAAGATGAGAAAGCCCAAGCTGGAGAAACTCCCCGGCAAGTTAGAGGCCACCACGATCATTCCCACTGCTGACACCAAGCCGGTGAACCCCCACACCAGCGCTGTGCGGGCGAACAGCGGAACGCCGAGCAATTCGGCCACCACCGGCAGCTCTGAGATGGCTCTGACTTGTGTCCCCACTCGGGTGGATGACAGCACCCATCCCATCAGCAAGACGGTGGCCAGGGCTACGAGCAGCACGATCACCGTTCCCGCTGTCACGACAACCCCACCCACCGTGCGGGATGCGCTGGGGAAGATCACCGGCACGCTGCGGGGAGTGTCGCTGAAGAAGCGGAAGCCGACGGCGAACAGCCCCACGGTGACGGCGATCATGGCGCCGGTGCGGATCGCTCCGTCGGCCTCGCTGAACACCCGGGCGAACATCAGCCCGATTGCCACAGAGATCACCGCCGACAAGGCCACTCCCGCAGCTGCCGCGGGCAGGAAATCCCAACCGCGGCCGTATAAGACAGCGGCGAAGTAGGCACCGAACGCTCCAACGACGGCTTGGCTGAAGTTCACCACTCCGGCCATGCGGTGGAGCACGACGATGCTCACCCCGAAGATCGCGTAGGCGCCGCCCGCCGCGAGCCCGGCTACCACCAAGGTGAGCATCCGCCGCTCCCAGGAGGCCTTAGCCGGGGAGGATGACCCAGTCGTCGGCCACGGTCACCCACTCACCATCTCTCAGTTCAACGAACTTGGATGCCTGGTTGGGGGCGTGGGTCTCTCCCGGGCCGAAGGTGTAGGGCGTTCCCAGCAGGGGAGTCTCGTACGGCTCCAGGGTTCGCATCGCCTCGGCAACCGACTCTCTGGTGATCTCCCCGTCGATGCCCCGCAATGCCTCGACAAAGATAGTGGCCGCGATGTAGCCCCCTTGGGCGAACGACGTGAGCGGCACCCCAGCGTCGGTCATGAGCGACCGCCAATCGTCCAAGACGGGCGAGTCCGACCCGTAAGGCTCGAATTCCGAGTTGGCCCGCAGCCCATTTCCGGCGCTGCCGAGTTGAGAGGCGATCGAGTCGGTGTAATACGAGGTGAGGCCGATCCAGATTATGTCGGACAGGCCCTGGGACTCGATTGCCCGTCCCACCGCCAGGGCGTGGGGCTCGACCCCGTCGATCACCACGGCGTCGCATCCGGCATCTCGGGCTTGCAGCATGAGCGGCGTGGGGTCGTCTTCCAGCGTGGCGGCTCCGACCCTCAGGGTGAGGCTCTTGCCGGTGAGCGCTTCCCACCGCTCCACTGCGGCATCGAATGCCGGTGCCAAATCGGGTATGACGAATAGGTTGACGTTGCAGACGTCCTCGAGCCCGAGGGTCTCGGACGCGTAGTAGAGGGACACGGTGATCCCGGCATACGGCCCGGTGTTGACCGGGGAGATATTCGACGACAAGAAGCAGAGCGGGTCTACCCCCGTGCCCTGGATCGAATACACCCCCTTCTCAGCGTAAAAGGCCGAGTTGACCGCGCATTCCAGTGTGCTGGCCGAACCGACCATGGCAACCACATCGTCTTGCTCCACTAGCTTGCGACCCGCGGTAGCAGCGCCTTCGGGAGTCCCCGCGTCGTCTTCGACGACCAACTGGATTGGTCGCCCGTTGATTCCGCCGCCGGCGTTCACTCGGTCGAATACCGCCTTGGCCGCCACGGAGGCCTCCGGAAAGAGAGCGCCACCGGTAAGCGAGCTCACATTGCCCACCTTTATGGGCTCGCCGGTCGCTTCCACAGGCGCGTCAGCGGGAGCCTCTGTCGCAGTGGGTGCCTCTGTCGCCGCGGGTGTTTCAGTTGCCGCGGGTGCCTCTGTCGCCGCGGGCGTTTCAGTTGCCGCGGCCGCGGTCGGCTGGTCGGTCGCGGCCGAATCGGTGTCGTCATCGTCGTTGCCGCAGGCTGAGGCCACCAAGACAAGGGCCAGCAGCGTTGCCAGCAACATGAGCAGCTTTGAACGGTTCTTCATGGGTTCCTCCCGGAGTCAGTTGAGATGGATTGGTATTGGTCTTCGCGGTCTCCGCTTTCCTGGCCAACCTGTCCAGGGCAGGGTGCGTTGTCGTTGGCGCCGATCGTCTCCACGGCGGGTTGCGGCCGCTTGTCAAGCAGCAGCCGGGTGACATCCGGGCGCGAGTAGTGGCCGCTGGGATCAGCTGCGGCCTTGGCCAACGGGATGAGCGACAGATCAATCTCGGCGTACACAATCCCCTCGGTGTGCTCATCGAGCAGATTGGAGATGACCTGGCCGTCGGGTGCGAAGACACGGCTGCACCCCCCGCCCCCGCCCCCCAGCAATGCGGCCTGCTCGTCCGATTGGGCGAAAAGCTCCATCCCCGCAGGCCCGGTAACCGTGGTCGCCGCGAGCACGAACGTCGATCCCTCGACCGCGTAGACCTGGGTGGCTGCCATGTTGACCTCTTCGCCCAGCGCATAGGCCCCGCCTCTGTAGAGGCAAAACGAAGGCCAGGAGGCAACATGGACCTGCTCGCCCTGGCTGTACATTGCGAACTTGGTCAGCGGCTGGAGGTGTTCCCAACAGTTGAGCGCCCCGAGCCGACCGATTCCCTCAACTTCACCGACATGCAGGTGGCTGCCGTCCCCCTCGCCGAACAGCGCCCGCTCCACATGGGTGGGCTTGAGCTTGCGGCGTGCGAACAGGACGTCTCCGGTCGCGCTGAACCCGAACTGGGCCATATAGAGCGACCCGTAATCCTTCTCGCTGGCCCCGACAACCACGTTGATCTCATTGTCGGCCGCCGCTTTCGCCAGGCGGTCGAACCCAGGGCTACCGACCACGAGGGAGTTCTCGTGATACCGGGGGACAAACTGCATACCCCACGCCTGCGGGCCCAGCCACATGAAGTGGGGATACCCAGGAATCCAGATCTCCGGGAAAGCCAAGAGCTTGGCACCGCTCGCGGCAGCCTCGGAGATCAGGGCCACCGCCTTTTCGACTCCAGCGTCGGCGTCCAGCCAACAAGGCTCAGACTGCACAGCGGCGGCAACAAACGGCTCGGGTGTGGTCATGGATAGTTCCTCCGACGTCAACGGCCCGCGCGGGAAACGCAGGCAAACTCAGTGGTCCTCATCAACCTGAAAAGTAAGGCCAGGCCCACCGGGTTGCTTCCCTGCGAACGTGTAGTCTTTTGTCTCTAAGCGCACACTCCGGCTGAAGCGGAGGGCAGGGGACGCAGAACGTGAGCATTTCGGCCAACACCGACGATGTAGCGCCACGGGAGCGATTCGACTTCTGGCATGAAGTGATTTGCACCGCCTACGTCCGCCTGGAGTCCGAGACGCTGCCGTCGGAAAATCCATTCCACGCCGAGATTGCGATGGCGAAGATGGGCCCGCTCACGCTAAGCCGGGTTCGGTCCGAACCCCACGCTGTACAACGCTCCCCAGCGCTCATCAGCGCGGAACCCCGAGACGAAGTGCTCGTGTCCGTTCAACTTCGCGGTGAAGCTGTCGTGCAGCAGGACGAGCGCCAAGCGATCTTGCGGCCCGGCGATTTCGCAATGTACGACACCACCCGCCCCTACGACCTCATCATGAGGGAGCAATTCGAGATGCTGGTGCTGCAATTCGACCGCCAATTTCTGACCGAACGCTGTCCCGCCCCCGAGCACCTAACTGCCATCCGGATGGCCAACGACAGCAAAGTGACCGCCCCCGTATCCTCCTTCCTGCGGTCGCTGGAGCCGATCGCCCTCGGCGAGGACAACGCAGTTTCCCGCCAACTCGCAACCAGCGCACTAGACCTCTTGGGAGTAGCGCTTGCCGACCAGTTCGGCAGCGACAATTCAAGGGCAAAGCACACACAGCATTTCCTCAGAGCGTGTACCTACATCAACGCATACGCATCCGACCCAGACCTCACTCCCACGAAGGTCGCCTCAGCAGTGGGAATATCGGTTCGCTACCTTCACGCGATATTCAAAGAACACGGCATGACAGTCAACCGCTACCTGATCAAACGACGCCTCGCCCGATGCCACGACGACCTCTTGAGCCCCAACTTGGCAGCCCGCACAATCACCGAGATCGCCCACATGCATGGATTCAAGACTTCGGCTCATTTCTCCCGCAGCTTTTCCGAGGCATATGGCGAAACTCCCAATGAAACTAGGAAAAGGGGTCTGGGAGACAGGCGTTGAGGTAGGGACGGCGGTGATGAATTTCTGGCTGAGCATGCAACCTGACTAGTGGTTGGGGTCTTGGCCTCTTACCAGGCGGATGTCGATGCGGGGGTCGAAGTTGCCGATGGTCTTGGTTTCACCGTGCCAGATGTCTTCGCAGTGGGAGCTGGCGTAGTGGACGGCGATGGCCCGGCGTAGGTCGTCGGTGCGGTTGTATCCCGAGCCGTGGACGAGCAGGGGATGAAAGAAGAGGGTGTCGCCGGGGTCCATCTCCAGGTGGACCCGCTGGTCGACATCGATGCCCTTGGCCCCGAAGAACAGGAAGTTCTTGTGCTCCCAATCGGGGTAGTCGTGCTCGAGGAGTTCGCCGGTGTGGGTGCCGGGTAGCACCACCAGGCAGCCGTTTTCCCGGGTGATGGTGTCGAGCGCCGTCCACACACCGACGATGCGGTCGGCGGGACGGAGGGGGAAGTAGAGCAGATCCTGGTGCAGGGGGTGGCGGCCATCGACGTCAGTGGGCTTGTTCAAGAACATGCTGTTCAAGGCGATCAGGTCGTCGCCGATGATCTCTTGCACCTCGTTGATGATCGGCTCGTAGCGGGCATAGCGGGACAGCACCGGGTCGCCGTTCACGAAGTTCACTTTGGCGATGCCGTGGGCCGCGGTGCGGGGGGTGACAAATCCCTTGGCCACCTCCACGTTGCGGGCTATCTGCATGTTGGGGGCTTGGGCAATGGTGGCGTCGGCGATGTCGGCGAAGCGCTGGTTGAGGGTGTCGATCATCTCTTCGGGCACCAGCTGGCGCCGGATGACGTAGCCGTCCCCCCAGTAGTCGGAGTCCACTGCGGGCCATATTCCCACAAGTGTCGGTCCCGGAGGCTGGCCGGCCGCCGCGCTGGTCCTAGGCCAGAGTGTTGACATAGAACAACAGCGTTGTATATTGTCAACATGGCGAGAAGCCGACACCCCAACAAGGAGGTGGAAGCTGTGCTCGTCGAGGCAGAGAAGGCTGGATGGACAGTTGTGGATACATCGTCAGGTCATCGTTGGGGTGTCATGCGCTGTGTGGAGGCCAGCCGGTCGGGTTGCCAGGTTTCCATCTGGTCGACACCCAGGAGCCCAGGGAACTTTGCCCGCCATCTCCGGCGGGAAGTAGGTCGGTGCGGACACAGCTAGAGAGAGTGAGGATCTGAAATGCCGCTGCATGAGTTCACCATGATTGTGGAGGGTCCTGATTTGCAGGACGATGGGGTGATTGACGCTCTGTTCGAAGCAGGGTGTGACGACGCGCTCATCGGGCGAACCGATTGCACCCAATACCTCGATTTTGGACGGGAGGCTGACACGTTCGAAGAGGCTGTCTTCTCAGCCATCGCTGATGTGGAATCTGTTGCAGGGGTCAAGGTTGTCCGACTGGCTGATATCGGGCTGCTGTCCATGTCTGATATCGCGACTCGTACTGGGCGCACTCGTGAGAGCGTGCGGCTGCTGATTGCGGGCAAGAGAGGTCCGGGTGGGTTTCCGCCGCCTGTCACCGACCCGAGACGCCGAAATCGCATGTGGTGGTCCGATGAGGTGTACCGCTGGTTCAGCGAGAGCTTGGGCGAGCAAGTTGAGCACTGGGAAAGTCATGTGATCGCAGCTGTCAATGCCGGACTGGAGTTTCGGCGCCGCTTGTTGGGAGTTGCGGCGCCTCACCAAGGTCGCTTGAAGAGTCTGGTCGGGGTTTGAGAATCCAGGCAATGGTCTGCGGCGCGATGTAGTTGAATCAGTGGTGTGGGCATGATTCGGACGCTGCGGTCAGTGGCTCGGTTCCGGCGCTTCGAGCCCAATCGGGCCAAGCGGCGGTTGAGCCGGGCGGCGTCGGTGGCCGACCTGCGGGAACTGGCCCAGCGGCGGCTCCCGGCGGGAGTGTTCGACTACATCGACGGGGCGGCTGAGGACGAGCTGACCATGGAGCGCAACGCCGCCGCCTTCGACCAGTGGGAGTTCGTGCCCCGAGTGCTGCGGGACGTGTCGGAGCTGGACACCTCAGTGGAGCTGCTGGGCCGGCGCCATCCTTTGCCCTTCGCGCTGGCGCCCACCGGGTTCACCCGCATCGTGTGCCCCGACGGGGAGCTGGCCGTGGCCCGGGCCGCGGCTCGCAAGGGGATCGCCTACTCGCTGTCTACCCTGAGCACCCGCTCCATCGAGGAGATAAGAGAGGTGAGCGACGGCCCGCTGTGGTTCCAGCTCTACTTCTGGCGTGACCGGGGGTTGGTGGCCGAGTGGCTCCAGCGGGCGGCCGACTGCGACTACGAGGCTCTGCTGGTGGCGGTGGACACACCGGTGTTCGGCCGCCGGGAGAGAGACGTTCGCCGGGGCTTCACCCTGCCGCCCACGCTGGGGCCCGACACAGTGCTGGACGGGTTGCGCCGACCGGGATGGACGTGGTCGCTACTGCGGTCCGAGCCCATCACCTTCGCCAACCTGACCGGGGTGCAGGGCTACGACGGCAACTCTGCGCTGGGTTTGGCCGAGTTCGCCCACAACCAGTTCAACCAGGAGCTGTCGTGGGACGACCTCGACTGGCTGCGGGAGCGCTGGAACGGAAAGCTCGTGCTCAAGGGCGTGCAATCGGTGGCCGATGCCCAAATGGCCACTGACCAGGGCGTGGACGGAATCATCTTGTCCAACCACGGCGGCCGCCAGCTCGACGGCGCCCCGCCCATCCTGGAGTTGGTGCCCCAAGTAGCCGACGCGGTGGGCGGCGACATCGACGTCATCTGCGACGGCGGTGTGCGCCGGGGCAGCCACGTCGCCATGGCCATGGCCCTCGGCGCCGATGCGGTGATGTTCGGCCGCCCCTACCTCTACGCCCTCGCCGCCACCGGCGAGCCCGGCGTCGGCCACCTCATCGACCAGTTCACCGAAGACCTCACCCGCACCCTCGCCCTCCTCGGCATCCCCAAAGCCTCCGACCTCACCCCCGCCTCCGTCCGCCAGCGAGGACATTGGTGGTCGATCAAGGAGCAGCCGCAGGCATGAATGTGAACATGACATCGATGTTCGCCTTCCAGCTACGGCCATCTCGCAAGATCAATCCTGCATTAGCCAGTCTGTTGAGATCCCGACTCAGTGTTCGAGGGCCGGCCTTGGCATAGAGGGCTGCTAGCGCCGGGGTGAGGACTGCCAGGTCCCCCCGGGCCACGGCCTCGTCGAACGGCATGGCAAGGACCAAGGCCCGCTGGCGGTTGCTGGCTTGGCTGGTGGGGAAGCGATCCATCGCCTCATTCACGTAATTGGTCCAAGACACGCTTAGCTGCTGTTCGCGCACGAGGCCGATTTGCTCTCGTAGCCCGTCTACGAGCCCCTGAGCGGCGTAGGCGAGGAAGCTCTGCGTTGAGCTTGTCTGGCTGGCGGCTTGCAATTCCCGGTAGTACCGGTCGCGGGTGAGGTTGTAGTGGTTGGACAGCAGGTGTGCAGCTAACAGAGGGAGCTGCCCTGATCGGGCCAAGAGCATGAATTCCAGCAGTCGGGCTGTGCGCCCGTTGCCGTCTCCAAACGGATGTATCCAGGCAATGTAGATGTGGGCGTAGATCGCTTGGATGATGTTGAGCGCGAAGGCGGTGTCAGGATTGTCAGAGCGGAACATGTCGCTCTCCAGCCATTCGGCCAATCGGCGGGTCAGGTATGGACAGTCCTGGGCTGGTGCCCCGCGGTAGTTGCCTGCCATGACTGAGTGGTCCCTGAATCCACCTGGTACGGCGTCAGGAGCGTGCTCGGTCGTATCGAGAACCTGGAAGTTGTAGTCGCAGATGAGCTCGGCGGTGACGGGCGCGAGCGATCTACTCGTTGCCTGCTCATCGATCTTGGTCAGGGCGTCCAACACGTTGCGCACCTCTCGTTCTTGGTATTGCCGTGATGGGGGTGCGGTGTACTCGCCGCGGTAGATGCCAGCGACCTGCTCCTCATTGAGAGTGTTGCCCTCGATGGCCGTAGTGGCGAGGGCGCCCTTGATCAGCGCGACCTCGTTAAGGTGCTGGACTACCCCAGGCTTTAGCGGAGTGCTGGTGATCTGCTCGCAGATCGCCCTAGCCTCACCCAGGAGCATCCATGTTCGCGGTGGCAGATCATTGACATCTGAGGCGTTGAACGCGATCCACGGGTGGGACTCGGTGTAGGCCTCCATCGCCTGCACCGTACTAACGCACCCCTATTTTGTCCACTGAATTGTCCTCAATGTTGTCCCCACTCCTGTCCACCCGCGAGCTGACCTGTCGCTGCCTGATTCAACAAGTGGGCATCCTCGGGTTTTGACTTCGTATCACTTCTCTTTATTGGTCTGGTCTAGTCTGACTAATTCGGATAGGATGGCTTTATGGTGATCAACGTGTACGAGGCCAAGACCCATCTGTCGAAGCTGCTCGATCGGGTAACCGAGGGGGAGGAGCTTGTGTTGGGCAAGGCCGGCAAGCCCATGGCCCGGCTGGTGCCCTACCGGGAGCGCAGGCAGCCTCGAAAGCCGGGTCGCCTGGCAGGAAAGATCTGGATCGCCCCTGACTTTGACGAAACGCCTGAGGACATAATCGCTGCTTTCGAAGGTGATCTCAACGCCGAGGGTTGGGAGTGAATCTCCTGCTTGACACCCACGTACTCCTGTGGTGGTCCGAAGAGCGGAGAATGTCCCCTGAGGCTTTTGCGGCAATCGCTGATCCCGACAACGTCGTGTACGTGAGCGCGGCCAGCATCTGGGAGATTAGCATTAAGCGGACGAGGGGAAAACTGAGGGTTGACGATGCCATCTTCGAGGTGAGCGCTGACGACTTCGAACCGCTCCCCATCACCCATGCCGACGCCCGCCTTGCCGGATCCTTGCCCGATCACCACCGAGACCCGTTCGACCGGATGCTCGTGGCTCAAGCGCTGGCCCACGACCTTGTGCTCGTCACCCGAGACCCAAAGATCCAGCTCTACGAGGCTGAAATCCTCCCCGCCTGATTCCGATGCCCACAGGGGAGGCGCGAAATCACTCCTGGCGGAGGCCGCAGCCATTCCGTGGTCATATTGGAAGGCTGCAAACTTCCCCCACGGCCCCAACCCTGTCCACCCAGAACTCCAAGGTCGCATATCATTGCTCGTGTACGCTCCAGGCAGGCCTCTCGCCGTTGGCGATGCTCCTAGGAGTAGACAACTCAGGGCTGGGTGGCACCAACGGTGCCGCCCAGCCCGGCTCTCTTCAATGCAAACATCACGGTGTCTCGATCCGGTCACCGCCGATTCCCAGGGATCAACGCCCTGTTGCCGAAACCGTCACTGGTACGGGGTAGCTTGCAGGCGTGAGCGATAGGGGTGGCGGGGAGCTGTTCATCGTCGACAACAGTGTGTCGGGGTGGACGGGGCTTCGATACCTCCAGCAGTGGACCGAAATCGCCGACTCATTCGACATCGCAACTGGGTTCTTTGAGATCGGAGCGCTGCTGGCCCTCGACGGCAAGTGGCAGCAGCTCGACAAGATCCGCATCCTCATGGGCGACGAGGTGTCGCTGAAGACCCGCAATGCCTTCGCCGAGGCGATCAAGCGCCGGATCGGGCGTCTGGACGACAGCCTCGAAGCCGAGAAGGACGACAACCCGTTCCTAGAGGGCGCCGACGCTGTGGTCGAAGCGCTGAAGGAGGGCAAGGTCGAGTGCCGGGTCTATCGGCGGGACAAGTTCCACGCCAAGGCCTACATAACCCACGCCAAGTTCGACGTGGTCGGTGCCCAGGCGCTGGTCGGCTCCAGCAACTTCACCCGGGCCGGGCTGACCGAGAACGTCGAGCTGAACATCCAAATCCAAAGCGGCCGGGAAGTCGCCCAGCTCCAAGACTGGTTCGACATCCACTGGAAACAGGCCGAAGAAGTCACCGAGGACGTGCTGCGGACCATCACCCGCCACACCGCCGAGTTCACCCCCTTCGACGTTTATGCCAAGGCCCTCCACGAGTTCTTCCGGGGCCGGGAGCTCACCGCCGGCGAGTGGGACGAGTCGCATTCGCGGATGTTCCCCCACCTCGACCAATACCAGCGGGAGGCCTACTGGTCGCTGATGAAGATCGCCCGCCAATACGGAGGGGCGTTCCTCTGCGACGGCGTGGGCCTGGGCAAGACCTTCGTGGGGCTGATGCTGGTGGAGCGCCTGGTGCTGCACGAGAACAAGCGGGTGGTGATCTTCGCTCCCAAAGCGGCCAAGGAGGGCGTGTGGGAACCCCATCTGCGCCGGTGGCTGTCGCATATCGGCGGTTTCGGCGGCGGGGCCGACTTCTCGAACCTCACCGTGTTCAGCCACACCGACCTGAGCCGCACCGGAGACTTCCCCGAGCGATTCGAACGCATCTCTGAGCTGGCCGACGCCGTGGTCATCGACGAGGCCCACCACTTCCGCAACCCCGGTCGCCGGGGCCGCCGCCCCGAAACCCCCGATGAACCCGATGTCCGATCCCGCTACTGGCGCCTCTACGACCTGCTTGAAGGCTCGGCGCGTCCCAAGCAGGTGTTCATGCTCACCGCCACGCCGGTCAACAACCGTTTGGCCGATTTCCGCCACATGGTCGAGCTGTTCTCCCGGCACGACGACGCCTACTTCGCTCACAGTCTGGGCGTCCACAACCTCACCGGCCACTTCAACGTCATGGAGCGCCATCTCCAGGCGTCCCTGGGAGGCGGAGGACTCGCCCTCACCGAGGGGTATACCCCAGAGGCCCGCGATGCGCTGTCGGGCGATGAGATATTCGGGGCGCTGGTGGTGCAGCGCAGCCGCGCCTACGCCAAGGCCAGCCAGATCCAGGAGAGCGGGGAGTCATCGGCGTTTCCCGAGCGCAAACCCCCCAAGGTGGCCGACTACTCCATCCGTTCATCCTATGGGGAGGTGCTCGACCTTTTCGAGAAGGCCTTCGAGAAGAAGAATCCGCTCTTCTCCCTGGCCATCTACTACCCGCTGGCCTACTACATCGGCCCTGACGACAGCATCGACGCCATTGAGGAGAATCGCCAGCGCCAGGTTGTCGGCCTCATTCGCACTCTGTTCCTCAAGCGGTTCGAGAGCTCGGTGTACGCCTTCGAGAAGTCGCTCGATCTGCTGTTGCGCAAGCTGCTGGCCTTCGTTGAGGTCCACAGCGAGACCGACTCGGAGAAGAAGCGCTACGACCGCTGGAAGCGCCAGCACGCCTCGGTTATCGGCTATCACCCCGAGAGCCAGCTCGGGCTGCCGTTTGCCGGCGAGGACGAGGAGGTAGACGCCGATGAGGATGTGGTGCCCCCCGAACTGCTTGATGCTGCCGCCGACAGCCGACTGTCCCGCGACGAGTACGACGTGACCGAGATGCTGAGCGAGGTCTTCCTCGACCTCGACCAGATTTCCCAGTTCCTTGATCTGACCAGTCGATTTACTGCCGCACAAGACGACAAGCTCAAGAAGCTCACGCGGTTGCTGAACAGCAAAGACCTGGCCGGCCACAAGGTGCTGGTGTTCACCGAGTTCGCCGACACCGCCCGCTACGTCGCCCGCCACCTGAGAGAAGCCGGCATCGACGGCGTGGAGCAGATAGACGGGGGATCGACGGTGAATCGGGCTGACGTCATCCGCCGGTTCGCCCCCTACTACAACGCCAGCAGCTCGACAGAGCTGGATGCCTCCGGCGACAAGGAGATCAGAGTGCTGGTGTCCACCGATGTGCTCTCAGAGGGCCTCAACCTCCAAGACGCCGGCCGGCTCATCAACTACGACATCCACTGGAATCCAGTGCGGCTCATGCAGCGCATCGGCCGTGTCGACCGGCGCATGGACCCCGAGGTCGAAGCCCGGCTCGTTGCCGACCATCCGGAGTTGGAGGGCGAGCGCCACCATGTGCAGTTCTGGAACTTCCTGCCCCCCGACGACCTCAAGAACATGCTCAGCCTGTACGAAAAGGTCACCCGCAAGACCTTGCTGATCTCAAAGACCCTGGGAATCGAGGGACGCAAGCTGCTCACCCCCGATGACGACTATGAGGCGCTGAGGGAGTTCAACGCCTCCTACGAGGGTGCCCGAACCGCAGTTGAGGACATGCATCTGGAGTATCAGGCTCTGATGAAGGAGCACCCCGAGTTGGCCGAGCGGCTCGACGGGTTCCCCGGTTCGGTGTTCTCCGGTCGCAAGAAGCTCAGCAAGGGTGCCCGCGGCGTGTTCTTCTGCTACAGCCTGCCCGCGCTCGATACTGTGCAGCAGGCTTTCACGCTGGAGGCGGGCCCCACCCGGTGGTATCTCTGGGACCTCGATCAGGGGCGTGTGTTGGGGTCGCCGGGCGAGATCATCGAGAGCTTGCGCTCCAAACCCAACACACAGCGTCGCTGCACCACCGACCGCCCCACCCTTGCCGAGGCCCGCAAGCAGGTGCTCGGCCATGTCCGCGACACCTATCTCAAGCAGGTAAACGTCCCCCTGGATGCCCCCAAGCCCAAACTGATGTGCTGGATGGAGCTCAACTGATGCCCACCGAGCTCCAACGCCGAATCGACGTGCTGCGGGGCATTCGCACCTTCGCCCAAGTGTCGGTGTATCTGCGCGACGAGCTGGGCTGGCCCCTCGAGGGCGCCGACTTGGAGGACGAGCGCCTCGACGACCTCACCTACGACTGGGACCCCGCCGAGCTGGGCATCAATGCCGACAAGCTCCGCGACCTCGTGCGGCTCCAGCAGATGCGCCCGCTCACCGCCGGCCAGCCCTGGGGTGTGTTCTTGGTGCAGTTCGACGGGCCGCGGCTGCCCATCACCCAACTCCGGCGGTTGCTCCAAGCTCTGGTCACCCGCCAGCGCCGTGTCGAGAGCAGCACCCGCCCTTCGTGGGCCCTGGACGATCTGCTCTTCATCGTGTTCACCGGCAGCGACCCTGCGGTCGAGATGCACTTCGTGGCCTTCTTCGACGATGGCGACCGTCTCCCCAAAGTCCGGTCGCTGGCCTGGCGGCCATCCCAGTCTCCCCATCCGCACCTGACCAGATTGGCCGAGGAGCTGATGCCCTTGCTCATGTGGCCGACAGATACTGACGACGCCGACCAGTGGCGCCAGGCGTGGCGCGGCGCGTTCAAGCTGATGCCCGGTCAGGCCATTGGCGATGCCGCCCGGCTGGCCGACCGCATGGCCCGCACCGCCTCTGATCTCCGCGACCAGATCGAAGACGCGCTGGCCCGCGAACAGGCTCACGAGCAAACCCACCAGCAGGTCGGCCCGTTCACCACGCTGATGAACGAGGTGCGCGCCCAGCTTGTATCTGATGTGGACGCGCCCAAGTTTGCCGACATGTGCGCCCAGACTCTGGTCTACGGCACCCTCACCAGCCGGATCACCGATCCCGCGGGGTTCGGGTCGTCGCCCATCTTCTCAGCCGTCCCGCTGGCCAACCCGTTCTTGGCCGCGTTGTTCGAGCAGGTCCACGACGAGGCCGCCGCCCTCGACCTGGCCGGCAGCGGGATCAACCAGCTTGTGGCCGACCTGCGCGACACCAATGTGGAGTCGATTCTCGACCAGTTCGGCGCCACTGCCAAAGGCGGCGACCCCGTCATCCACTTCTACGAGGAGTTCCTCAAGAAGTACGACTCCAAGATGCGGGCCGACGCCGGCGCGTTCTACACCCCGCAGCCGGTGGTGGAGTTCATCGTGAGGGCGACAGATGAGGTCTTGAGAACCAGGTTCGACCTGCCAATGGGCGTCGCGGACCCCTCTACGTGGGATGAGGTTGCCAAACGAGTCGGCTTCGATGTCCCAGTTGGGGTAGGCGGCGAAAAGCCGTTCGTTTCGATGCTCGATCCCGCCACCGGCACCGGCACTTTTCTGGTGGCCTGGCTCCGTCAAGCAAAGCGTTCGTTCCTGGCATCGGGCGGCGCCTCCGACCGCTGGCCGCGGCATCTGAGCGACCACGTCTTGGGTCAGATGCACGCTTTCGAGCTGATGCTCGGCCCCTATGCCATTGCCCACCTCAAAGTGGCACTAGAACTTCGTGGCGAAGGCGTGGACGACGGCGATCCCAAGATTCTGCTCACCGACACCCTCGACCACACCCCCCGCCAAGGCCAGCTCCAAACCATGAGCAACCCCGTGGCCGCCGAAGGCGAGCGTGCGGCTGAGCTGAAGGAATTCGAACGATTCTCGATTGTGCTCGGCAACCCGCCCTACGACCGAGAAGAACGGGAGGCCGGGGCAGTCGGCAAGCGAAAAGGAGGAGTGGTCCGCCACGGCGTGCCCGGCATCGACCCGCTGCTGAGTACGGTGACCAGGCCCATGAAGGACGCCGGACTGGGCATCCACCTCAAGAACGTCTACAACGACTACGTCTACTTCTGGTGCTGGGCCGCCTGGCAAGCCACCCGGCTGCCCGCAGGCCCCGGCGTGGTCGCCTTCATCACCGCTGCCTCGTACCTCGACGGCGTGTCCATGGGCGGCGTCCGCCACATGCTGCGTCAGGCATTCGACGAGCTATGGATCATTGACCTCGGCGGCGAGGGCCGCGGCGCCCAAAAGGAAGAGAACGTTTTCGACATCCAGACCCCGGTTGCCATCGCCGTCGGCATCCGCACCCAGACCGAGCGCTCCGGCGATTGCACCGTGTACTACCACCGCGTTGCAGGCACCAGAGAGCAGAAGCTGGCAGCGCTCAACGGCCTGTCCCTCGACGATGTGGTTGAACAGATCACCGGCACGGGCCTTGACGACTTGACTCCCCGCAGCGACGCCGCGTACTACAACTGGCCGCAGGTCACCGAGTTGTTTCCGTGGATTCACTCGGGCTGCCAGCTGAAGCGAACGTGGCCTATAGCTGAAAGCAAGTCTCTGTTGGAACGCCGATGGCGGGAGCTGGTCATGACCGTCCCTCGTGAACGCAGCAGGCTCTTCAAGGAAACCCGGGATCGCAAGATAGCAACGAAGCCTCAACCGCTCGTGGGCACTGACGGCCGATTGCCGTCCATTGACGACCTAGATCGCGATGATGGCTGGGAAAGCATCGAGAGATACGGCTATAGAAGCTTGGATCGACAATGGGTGATAGCGGACAGCCGCGTGGCGGACTATCCGCGCCCCGAGCTGTGGCAAGCCCGCGGGCCTCGCCAGGTCTTCCTCACTACCCTGACCTCCACCAAGCTCGGTCGTGGCCCTGCGCTCACCGTGTCCCCCTACGTCCCCGACCTTGACCACTTCCGCGGCTCATACGGTGCCAAGAACGTGATGCCCCTCTATCGGGACAGCAGCGGTCAAGCGCCCAATGTCACCGACGGCCTGCTCGAATCCCTGAGCCAAAAACTCGGCACCGTGGTCACCGCCGAGGACTTGCTGGCCTACGTCTATGCCCTCGGCGGCACCCCTGCCTTCAGCGAGCGCTTTGCCGATGAATTGGCCGAGGGTGCCGGCCCCGTCCACCTCCCCCTAACCACCGATGCCGACCTGTTTCAGCAGGCAGTGGAATTGGGCCGCGATCTGCTCTGGTGGCATACGTGGGGCGAACGCTTCGTCCCATCCGGCCAAGCCCACCTACCTACTGGCTCAGCACAGGAGCTCATTCCCGTTGAAGGCATGCCCGACAAGTTTGCCTACGACTCCACATCCCAGCACCTGGCCGTCGGCACGGGGGTGTTCGGTCCCGTCAGTCCCGAAGTGTGGGAGTTCGAAGTCTCCGGCCTGAAAGTCCTCCGATCCTGGCTCGGCTATCGCATGAAAACCCGAAAAGGCCGCAAGTCCAGCCCCCTCGACGACATCCGCCCCACCCAGTGGACCCAAACCGACGAACTCCTCCGCCTCCTCGCCATCCTCCACCACACCGTCCAAATCACCCCCACCGCCGCCCAACTCCTCGACGAAATCCTCGCCTCCCCCCTCATACCCGCCACCGATCTCCCCACCCCAACCCCCGCCCAACGCAAGCCCCCAAGGAGTTGATCTATGCCCGTAGACAGAATGGGCTAGCGCGGCATCCGATTTCAGCATGAAAGCCCCCATGAATACGGATAAGCACGTACTTGTCGCCGATGAACAACAGTACGGTGTCAGTCGGTGCTCAGGTCGGGGTGACGCTTACCCACTTCGTCGAGTACCTTCTGAAGTTCTTCGCCTTCGGTGAGGGCGTGAAGCTTGGCCCGGCTTTCTGGCGACAGGCGGGGGTCTCCTCGCTCAGGCCGGATCGATGGGGCAGCGTCGGTAGTGTCTACCACGGAGTCATGCTGCCTGCTCTCCCGGCCACCTCGGCAGATGGCTTAGTGCTCAGGCGTCTCGAAGGCCGTGGGTCTTGCGGAGTGCCTGGCTTCCAGCCAGCGCAGGAAGGATGCCTGGCTCTCGGTGGATCTGCGGCCGGCGATTAGCCCTTCGACGCTGATGTCCTCATCCAGGTCGGGCCAATGGATGCCTGCGCCCCTGCCAATGAGCCTCCAGTTGCCGCGCTCTTCCGGTGTGGCATGGACCAACCGTGGAAACCAGTCGAGCGGGGCGGACAAGGTGCGCCCGTCTGACAGTTCGGCGGTCAGCGTATCGGCGGAAGCGGTGACGCCTTCCGCCACCGGCACGCTCACCTCAAGAGTCGAAATACTCATTCCATGCCTCCACAAACACGGCTTCGTTCTCCATGATTATTGCCATGATCTTCCGAATTTCCGAAGGTCTGAACCCTGCGCTGTGCTGGAGCCGTACAGGCTCCAGCCAGAACTTGGCGATCTTCCAGTCGCGTTCCACATGGACATGAGGCGGCTCCCTCTGATCGCTCGAGTAGAAGAAGAAGCGGTATGGCCCCTCCCTGCGAATCGACGGCATCTTTCCGCAGATCTTAGTTTGTGCCTCGACCCGCTGCGCGCTCAGCCGGCTTGTTGATTGGCAATATCCTCTGGGTCGACGCATCGAAGCGGGTCCTTGGTCGCGGACACGGGTTAGCGGCACAGGTCGCCCCGACTGGAAGTGATAAGAGAGATCAGATCATCTTCTGTGCCTTCTTGGGCTACTTGACGGACTAGTGCCCGGTTATCAGAGATATTCTTCTTGGCGTACTTGACGACGCTGCCACGGTGGTTAGGCGGCCCACAGAATGGAGCTTCGAGTCCGAACAGCCCGGTCGCCATACGCGGTCTTTGGGGTGGCTGCGGGTTCCCAGTTCACCGCGATCACGCCTCAACAAGGTTTTAGGTGGATGGGTCGAGAAGACCTACTAGGTGGGATTCTTCGCCGGGCTTGTATCCACCGTCTCAGAGGTGACTTCGAACGCCGCCTTGTCCGTCTTCTGCCATCAGCATTTGGGCGAGCGTCCCAGCAGCTTGAGGCAGCGTCTCGCCATCTCGACCTCTCACCAGGGGCGCATCGAGCATCTCGTGACAGATTCGAAAGAGCCTCTTCTGACGCTTGCGGCGATGCATCGCGACCAAGGCAGTGCCACCGAGACGGCGCTCCGTGGAGCCGCGGGCAGCAGTCGTACACCGCGGCCAGGCCGATGATTCACCACCTTCGGGCGATCATTGCCAAAAGCGGGCCGGCAACCGTCGTTGTTGACGACCAGACTCATCCATCAGTTGAGCGGGCTCCACGCGACGAAGGGTTCAGACCTGAGGGGTCGGCCTGGAAAGCGGTGGTTCAGACTGGTGTCTTCGCCTATGTCGACACCGACACCGGTAACCTCCTGATGCGCATAGCCGCCTGAAGTGTTCTGGCTGGAGCGTCGGCCAGAACTGGGTAAAACAGGTCAGCAATGTGAGGTGTTGTTGGTACCGATTGAGGGGTCATGGCATTAGCGGGCCTCTGGCTTGGAAGCCGTGGGCGGCGCGGCGCGGGACTTTGGAAGGAGGCGTCATGAGGAGAGTTCCCGGCGGACGTTCCGTTCTTGTCGGTGTTGGCCTCGCGGTCTCACCCGGGCTGGGCGGCTGGAGAAGGTGCTGCACTTGTTTCCATGCCGACTGCACGACCTCGCCACTCGGTCACGGAGACCGAAGAGGTTGCCCAGGTTCTCGACGAGGCGTCCCGGAGATGGCCCGACACCCCCGGGCGAAGCTCATCAGGCTCATCATGTTGGACTGGATCCAATCCGACCGGTCGCCTTCCTCGCGCGCTGAAGCCCGATCGGCATTGGTGGGCGCACTGCCCGGATCCTCGGCCATCTATGACCGATCCCAAGACTGGCCGGCATGATCGTCGCCGATACGAGTTGGGTGGTGGCGCTGCGCGCCCCAGACAACCGCCACCTTCGACGCCAGGCTGGCCGCAGTTTCGACCCAACGCGGCCTTGAGGTACTGGGCTGGCAGGAAAACCTTTGAATTTTTAGCCTGATTCCAGCTAATTCAGGGTGGTTATGGTCACTAGCACGGCGAATCGCGGTGTGAGAGCGCGCAGCAGATAGTCCCCGGGGCTGGCATCATCCCTTAGGGTGGTGGGGTGTTCGAGGCGGTTTTGTTCGATCTGGGTGGGGTGATCATGCCGGGGCCTTGGGAGGCGTTTGCGGCTTATGAGCGGGCCGCCGGGCTGCCGGAGGGGTTGATTCGGCGGATCAATTCGACTGATCCGGACAGCAACGCGTGGGCGCAGATGGAGCGGGGGGAGATCGGGGTGGAGGAGTTCGCGGCTGCGTTCGAGGTAGAAGCAGCGGCGCTGGGGTATCGGGTGGACGGGATGGCGGTGCTCGATGGGATGAGCGGGGAGTTGAACCCGGCGGTGGTGGAGGCGGTGATGCGGTGCTCGGAGCGGCTGAAGACCGGGCTTTTGACCAACAACTGGGCGCCGTTGGAGGCGTCGGAGCGGTCGGCGGAGATGGCCGAGGTGTTGGGCTGGTTCGACGTGGTGGTCGAGTCGTCGGTGGAGGGGGTGCGCAAACCCGATCCGGCGTTCTACACCTTGGCTTGCGAGGCGCTGGATGTGGAGCCCTCGGGGTGCGTGTTCCTCGACGATCTCGGGGTGAACCTCAAGCCGGCTCGGGCTATGGGCATGACCACCATCAAAGTGGTCGACCCCGACAAGGCGCTGACCGAGTTGGAAGCGGCGGTGGGGTTCCCACTCAGGGGTTGAGCCGGAGGGCGGCGGCCAGCTCGGCCCGCAGCTCGGGGATGCCCTGGCCTTTGGCGGCGCTGGTCCACAGGACTTCACTGGGGGCGATGCCGAGGCCTTGAGCCAGTTCGTTCCGGCGGGCGCCGCGGCGGGAGGACTTCACTTTGTCGGCTTTGGTGGCCACCGGGCGCAGGGCAACGTCGTGGTGGGTCAGCCATTCCACGGTCTGGAGGTCTAGCGGGGTAGGGCCGATCAGGCCGTCGATCAACAGCAGCACTTGCACCAGGGTGGGCCGGTCGAGCAGGTAGCCGTCCATCATCTGCTGCCACCCGGCCCGTTGTGCCTTGGGGGCTTTGGCGAAGCCGTAGCCGGGCAGGTCTACCAGCCAGCGGCCGGGTTCGTTCTCCAACTCGAAGATGTTGAGCAGCCGCGTGGCCCTCGGAACTTTGGATGTGCGGGCCCAGGCTCTTGCGGTTGGCCACCGCGTTCAAAAGCGACGACTTGCCCACATTCGACCGCCCCACAATCGCCACCCCGCAGCGGGACTCAGGAAGCTGGCCGGCAGCGCTGGCCGACCGCAAAAAGCGCAGCGCCAGCGGCTTGGACATCCCCAAAGGCTACCGGCCCTATTGGCGCGCTTAAGCGGCTTCAAACGAGTCGAAGATGAGCCGCGTCAGAAAGGAAGGGATTATCTGGATTGTCAGGGGAGAAGCCGCAGATGATGGCAGCTTCGCTGTCGGTGAGGCCGCGAGCGATCAGGGCTTGGCCAATTTCCGCGGCGAGACGGGGCTGTTCTGGCGCCAACTCGTCGCTGACCGGTTCGTGAGTGCGCCAACCCAACTTGCTGAATTTCTTGTAGAAGCTGGTGCGCTGTGTAGCACTGATTGTCTTGAGGCGATACGCGCGCTCGATGAGTGCCTGCATCGATACTCCCCAATGCCTTTTGAGATCGTGCAGCTTGCCAGTGGTGAGATTCCGGAGTTGGGGGCGGATGGTGTCGGCGGGCATCAGGAATTCGGCAGCGAAGGCTGAGGCGTCGGCCTCTACATCGTCGGGCACCCCTTGGCTGTGCAGGCAGAGGTGGCCCAACTCGTGGGCCAGTGTGAGGCGCCGGCGGTCGGTGGGCGGGGTTGAGTTCAGCATGACAACGGGCTGGCTGTCGCTCCACTGGGAGAGGCCGTCGATGCGAGAGGTGCCGAAGTCGGCGACGATGATGAGGCAGCCGGCGGCCTCCATCCACCTTGTGAGTTCGCGCACTGGTCCGCTGGGCATGCGCCACTGCATTCGCAGCAGGCGGGCGGCGGTGTCGGGCTCGTACTCGAACGGATCGAACCAGGGGACGGTCAGCTCAACGTGAAGGTCCACTTCGTCGAAGAGCCTTTGGGCGTGGAGGCGGTAGAGGTTCAGCTGGGCTTCGAGGCGGCGCCATGCGGTGGCTTTGGCCGTTGCCCGACGACGCATGTGAGCACCGACAGCAAGTGCCCCCTGCATGCGGTCGGCATGGTCCAAAAAGTCGGGGGTAAGTCCAAGGGCTGAAGCGATGTCACCCAGAACGCCTTCTGTCGGTTCACGCAGATTGTGTTCGTAGCGGGACAGGGCGGCTTGGGTAATTCCAAGTTGCTCTGCCAGGGCAGCTTGGGTCAACCCGCGGGCTCGCCGAGCCGTGGCGATGGCCTCTCCCAGGCTCATTGCTGGATTGTCCCAGACCTCCCATCGGCGTCTGGGAGACCGAATTGTGGCTGCGGTGGCACCGACGGACCTGCGATTGGCACTGCGGGCTCCCCGTGTGACGGTTCGGGAAGCTCGACCATCCAAACCAGGTTGTCCACGCCGTCACGATAGGAGAGGACGGCGGGGCCGATCTCACGGGATTCTGGCACCCAGCGATACCCTGCGATCAGTCGAACCTCGGTTCCGCCGTCCAATTGCAGCTCCAGGGACAGCTGCTCGAAGAACGCATTGGCTGTCGCGGTGGGGTAAGAGGCAACGCGGCCATGAGCGTCGTGGCGTTTGATGCGGAGTCGGTAGGTGTCGTCCAACAGGATTTCCCGGGTTGGCCCGCTGTCGACGAACTGGACTGTGCCTGAATCTTCCAGATTGGCGATCAGGTGGGACCACAATCGGTCGTGGATCCAGTTGGCCAAGCCGCGCTCGCTTGCGTCGGCTACGAATTCGGGGAACGTCGAGCGATAGTCGTCCAAGTCGTTCCGCGCTCTGAAGACAGCAGCACCCAGGGATTCGACGATCTTGTCGCCGAGCGCCTCTAGCACCTCTTGGGAATTTGGGTGCGATTTCATACCAGAAAATATACCACCTTTGAAATGCCAGGTGGCGTACTTCGGAAAGTGACCCTGAATAGACCAGTCGCTAGCTGTTCATGGCCTCGATGTCGAGGTGGTCGGCGAAGCGCTCGAGGGCGGCGGCTCGGCGGGTGGGGATGTGCTCGGTGGGGTGGCCGTCCACCGCTGAGTGCTCCTTGAGCGTTCGGCGGGCGATGGACACCTTGTGCACCTCGTCGGCGCCGTCCACCAGGCGGGAGGCCCGGGCATTGCGGTACATCTCCTCCAGGGGCATGTCGGCCGAGTAGCCCATGGTGCCGTGGACCTGGATGGAGCGGTCGATGGCGTTGAACAGCATCTTGGCGCCGCACACCTTGATCATGGCGATCTCGGTGCGAGACGCCGAGGGTGTCGCCGAGTGCCTTGCCTCCAGCCAGCGCAGGAAGGATGCCTGGCTCTCGGTGGATCTGCGGCCCGCGATGAGGCCTTCGACGCTGATGTCCTCATCCAGGTCGGGCCAATGGATGCCTGCGCCCCTGCCAATGAGCCGCCAGTTGCCGCGCTCTTCCGGTGTGGCGTGGACCAGCCGCGGAAACCAGTCGAGTGGGACGGACAAGGTGCGCCCGTCAGACAGCTCGGCGGTCAGCGTATCGCCGGAAGCGGTGACCGCCTCCGCCTCCGGCACGCTCACCTCAAAAGTCGAAGTACTCATTCCATACTTCCAATGCCTGAGGGAGTGTCAACGAGGGCGGTAAGCGCTTCGGCGGTGGTCGACGCGGTGGATGAGGACGATCTTCTCCGTTTCGAAAATTTCGTAGATGATTCGGAAGTCGCCCCGCCGAGCGGAGTAAAGGCCTTCGAAGTCCCATAGCAGAGGCTTTCCTGCCTGACGCGGGCTCCAGGCTATCGGCCCGAAAATGGCCTCCAGGGCTGCCCAATACACTTTGTCGGGTAGGCGATTGAAGCTTCGGTGCCCCTCCGGGGTGATGTCGATCTCATACACCGTTGTCCCTGAGGTGGTCGCGCAACCGCACCTGTTGGCCGCGCTCGGCCTCGGCCCGTGACTTGCGGAGTGAGGCCGCCAACTCAGGATCCCTCACAATGTCAAGGGTCTCCTCCAAAGATTCCAGATAGTCGCAGTTCACCAGCATGAACGACGGGCGACCATTGCGGGTAACCATGATCCGGTCGCGCTGCTGCTCGACGCGGTCAGCAAGCTCCGACAAGTGACTCTTGACTTGGGAAAAAGGCAGTATCGACTCCATTGGTCATAATTCTGACCTGTTTCAACCCTAGTGGCAAGTAGTTTCCTGGGTGTTTAGTGGCTCTTCGCGTCCAGGTCAGCGACGCAGGTCGTCGCGGATGGATGTCACCAAGGCGACGAGGTCAGAGATGGTTCCGTCTCGGGCAGCGCGTCGTACGGTGTATCCGAGTTGGGAGTTGTCGGTGATGTGCTCTTTGGCATGCTTGACGGCTGCGTCGATGTCTAGACCGCGATCCAGCGGCTCCCCACGCGGAGGGCAAGGTTTCTCCTTGGTGGTCTTGGCAGCATTGTGCGGGTGAGAGGTGGTCGAGTGGAAGGGTGGGTTCGGCGACTCCAGAGTGTTGCCGGCTTTGCGGGAGCGGAGTTCGGGGCGGCGCTTGATGAGGAGCGTCTGACCGAATTCGGTTTGGACCCACTGCCAGGCGAAGTCCTTGCGAGGCGTCCAGGACGGCGGGGAATCCAGCTCTTTGGCGGGACCGAGGCCTTCGACGGCGAGTTGGCCGTTGTCGGCCACAAGCGCATCGGCTTGGGTTTGGGGTGCGATCCAGGTGAGGGTGTCCGGGTATTGGTGGCTGTTCGCTTGCTTGCCTTGGGAGATGGCGGCGAGGCGGTCGGCTTCGCTCAGCAGATAGTTGCTGTCGAGGGGCAATTCTGGAGGTTGGGCGGTTGTATGGCAGGCGCCTAGCAGCGCGCCTGCCATAGTGGCAATCGTGTCGGTGCCGAGCGCGTTCGCGGCAATTGTGCTTCCCTCGTGTGGGCTGTCCGTGAGCACGGCGAGTGCTGCGGCTGCCACGGTGGTGAGGATGCCGCTGCCCTGCTGTCGCTTGTCGGCGAGGCCAAGCTGGTCGGAGACCGCTCGGTAGGCGTCGGTTTGTGACGAGGCGGCATCGGCTGCGGCGGCAACTCGGTCGATGGCATCGCAGAGTTCGACAACGGTGTCCTGCCACACTGCTTGGAATTGCTTGCCGTTCTCCCGTTCCCAGAGACCGATCCACGTAGCGCCGAGACTCTGATGGCCCTTGATCAGAGAGAAGGCATCGCCCAGATTGGCGGCGATAGGCCCGCATTCGTCCAATGTCGGGGCGAAACCGGTTCGCAGGCAGTGGGCCAGGGTCGAGGCATGGAAGCAAGCTCCCACGGTGGCCCGGGGGTGTCCGTGGGTACAGACGCTGTCGATGATCACATCGAGCAGGTAGCCACCTTCGAGGTCGGCAGATGCCCACACATGGGGCTGGACCCGCATGGCGGCACCGTTGCCGCCGGCATCGCACCAACCCGAGAAGGTGTTGGCGTACCAAAGGGCATTCGGGAGGCCCATATTCTTGGCCGCGGCCTTAGAGGCCCGCCCGCCACCGAGGCCATAGGAAGGCCAAACCGGAAGCTCGATGCGGGCAAAGGTCTCCACGTCGAAACCGTGATTGCCAATCGACCGGCTAACCGCCATCCGAAGCTGGGTATCGTCGGACCAGCATCCGGCGGGCAAAACCACGTTCACGCCTCCCCGGCCTCCGACCCGCCGCTTCCAATCCAGCAGCCGGTCGAGCGGTGCCCCCTGAGTTCTGCGCTTGAGTCCTTTCTCGTCCACCAACTCGCTGATAAATCCCAGCGCATCCCCATAGGCAGCCCACAGCATGGAGTTCCGAGTTCGAGCGGCGCGGTCGCCACCGGAACTATTGGAGGGGTAGAAGAGTTCCGCCTGCGCTTGGGAAGGTTCGCTCGTTATTGCCATTCCATAGCCCCTGGTGCTTGGACAATATCGGGCTTGCAAAGTAGTTGGGGGCGGAAAACGTCCGGGCCGACTTCCGCTGCCTCGAGGGTGTTTTCCGTGTCACTACCTCCCGGTAGTGTGTGCCTGGTTTCGCCCCGCCCGCAGGAGGGCATTGAACGTGATCGAAACGGTTAGTCCTGGGTCGCCGTACTACGAGCGGGTCATCGAACTTGGAAATGCCAACAGCGCGACGTTGGGCCACTTGCCGTATTCGGCGATCGAAGAGGCCGCAGCGGAGGGCAGGGTGCTGGCATGGGTGGAAGACGGCGAGGTCAAGGGGTATGCGCTCTACAGGAAGAGGATCAGGGCAGGGGACATTTCTCTCACTCATCTCTGCGTAAACCGAGATCGACGGGGACGGGGGATTGCCCGGGAGCTGGTAGAGGGCATCGTCGAGGGAAACCCCAACAGGGCGGGCATCCACCTGTCGTGCCGCAAGGACTACGACGCGGACGGCATGTGGCCCCAGCTTGGATTTCGGCGCTTGGGCGAGAAGCCTGGCCGCAGTCGTGCTGGCCACCCCCTCGTTACGTGGTGGCTGCCAATCGCTGCGCAGGCTCTGTTCGGTGAATCCGAACAAGAGGACGCTCGTTTGTTGGTGGCCATCGACACCAACGTTCTGCTGGACATCTTGGAGCAGCGGGACTTTCCTGCTTCGCTGGCCCTCACCGCAGACTGGGTAACCGATGTCGCAGAGTTGGCAGTAACGGCACAGAGCCGCTCTGAACTGTCGGATCAACGCCCCAAGGAAGAGGGGCTTGAATCCGCACTGAGCGAGTTTCGAGCTCTGGAGCCATCTGATGATGCATGGCAGGCAGCTCTGGGCCAGCTTGAAGTTGAACCTTCGGTAGCGGTTCTGGGGGGCGGCGATCTTCGGGTGGTTGTCCAGGCATCGACTGGGGGTGCTGCGTACCTCGTCTCACGAGATGAGGGTCTCCTCAATCAGGCGGAGCGGATTGGGCAGAAGACCGGCTTGAACCTGGTTGGGCCGGACGACTTCTTACTGTGCCTGCAATCGTTGGGAGGCGATCACGGCCATCAGACGCGGGCCATCGCGGCATCGGGCATGGTCGTGTCCACCGTCTCAGAGATGCCGTCGAATGCTGCTTTATCGGCCTTCTGCCATCATCACGTGGGCGAGCGTCCCAGCAGCTTGAGGCAGCGTCTCGCCATCTCGACCGCTCACCAGGGGCGCATCGAGCATCTCGTGACGGATTCGCAAGAGCCTCTGGCGCTTGCGGCGATGCACCGCGACGAAGCCAGCGTCACTGTGACGGCGCTGCGTGGCGCCGCGGGGCAGCAGTCGTATACCGCGGCTAGGCAGATGATTCACCACCTTCGGGCGATTGTCGCCAACGACGGGCCAGCAACTGTTGTGGTGGACGACCAGACTCATCCATCAGTTGAGCGGGCTCTACGCGACGAAGGGTTCAGACCTGAGGGGTCGGCCTGGAAAGCGGTGGTTCAGACTGGCGTCTTCGGCTCCGGGGATGCGCTGCCACAGGAGTTAGACGAAGTTGGCTGGGACAGGCTGAACGCTCATCTGGTGCGCGAATACGAGCGATATGCATGGCCGTCGAAGGTATTCAGCGGAGCCATAAAGTCGTACATGGTGCCGATCAAGCCGGAATACGCCCGTGTCCTTCTCGGATACGAGGAGTCCCAGGCACGGCTGTTCGAGATGCACGCCCGAGCGGCCGCGGCCCGGGAGAACACCTACTACATGACGCCTCGCAGTTTTGTTGAAGCGCCCGCGAGAATCATCTGGTGGGTCTCAGATGGTGGAGCATTGGGGGGCGTGCGGGCTATGTCGTGGTTGGACGAGGTTGAAACGGGTGACCCGCACCGTCTGTTTCGCAAGCATCAAGACCGAGGGGTGCTGGACAAGCCGCAGGTGCTCGAGTGCGCCAAGCCGTTCGGCAAGAGCGGTGATCTCGCAGCGACAGCGCTGCTTTTCAGCCAGACGGAGATATTCCGTGACCCAGTTCCGATAGCGAGGGCCAGAGGGTTGTGCCCCGACATGAATGCCGGGGGATACTTTGTGACAACTCGGCGAGTTGAGGAGCAGAGCGTTCGGGCGCTCTATGAGGAAGGATCGAGATCAGATGCTTGAGGAAGTGGGAGGGCTCGACCAAGACCGGATGGTTGTCCTGTCACTCAAGCCGAGATTCGCCGAAGCGATCCTTGTGGGGTCAAAGACGGTTGAACTCCGCCGCACGACGCCGAAGATCGAAGTCCCCACGCGGGCGCTGCTTTATGCGACGACACCGGTGCGGGCGCTGCTCGGCACTTGCATTGTGACGGACGTCCGATCTGCCGACCTCCCCGTCTTGTGGCGCGAGCACGGCTCGCGAAGTGCGTTGGCCTACAGCGAGTTCCAGCGCTACTTCGAGGGTCTGGAGGCTGGCACGGCACTGACACTGGCACAACCACAATCATTCAGCTGCCAGATCCCTCTCCAGGACTTGCGAGCGAAGCCAAGAGGCTTCCGGCCTCCGCAAAGCTTCGCCTATGTCGACACCGACACCGGTAACCTCCTGATGCGCATAGCCGCCTGAAGTGTTCTGGCTGGAGCGTCGGCCAGAACTGGGTAAAACAGGTCAGCAATGTGAGGTGTTGTTGGTACCGATTGAGGGATCATGGTATTAGCGGGCCTCTGGCTTGGAAGCCGTGGGCGGTGCGGCGCGGGACTTGGAAGGAGGCGTCATGAGGAGAGTTCCCAGCGGACGTTCCGTTCTTGTCGGTGTTGGCATCGCGGTCTCACCCAGGCTGGGCGGCTGGAGAAAGTGCTGTACCTAGTGCTACACTTTCGGTCATGCCGACCACTCATCCTCGCCATTCGGTTACTGAGACCGAGGAGATCGCCCGGGTTCTCGACGAGGCCTCTTGGAGATGGCCCGACGCCCCCCGAGCGAAGCTCATCAGGCTCATCATGCTGGAGTGGATCCAATCCGGCCGGTCGCCTTCCTCTCGTGCCGAAGCCCGATCGGCGTTGGTTGGCTCGATGCCCGGATCGTCGGCCCTATATGACCGATCCCGAGACTGGTCGGCATGATCGTGGCCGATGCCAGCTGGGTGGTGGCGCTGCGTGATCCAGGCGACCGCCATCACGACCAGGCCTTGGCGATCAATCGCGATATCGGCAGCGAGGACGCCTTCTTGCATACGGTAACCCTTGCTGAATGTCTAGTTGCACCGGCTCGACTCGGGGTGCTTGAAGCCGCGTCGGAAGCGCTTCGCTCCTCGTTCGTGATAGCCAACGTCGATGATGGGGGCCCAGAGCGATGGGCGGTGCTGCGGTCTGAATCCGGGCTGCGGTTGCCTGACGCCATCGTCTTGGATACCGCTCTCAGCCACGGTGCCAGGGCCGTCGCAACCTTCGATGCCAGGCTTGCCGCGGTTTCATTCCAACGCGGCCTTGAGGTGTTGGGCTGAACGGAAAATCTCTGAAATTTTGACCAAATTTCTGTTAACTCAGGGGAGTTCTTGTCGCTTGCATTGGTATAATCGCATTTATGGAATTTGGGTTGAATCCCAGTACGAGCGGCAACAGCGCCAGTGTTGCTGGGGGCTTCGGATTTACTGATTTCTCTGGGTCGAGTGCTTCTGAATTGCTCGGCTTGATGGCCGAAGTCGATTCGATTCGCCGCCGGGCAGAGGGATATCTAGTGGGGCTGATCGCCCGCTACGGCGAGCTCGAGGGCCGAAGCGCTGCGGCGTCGGTATGCCATCAATTCGGCATCAGCGCCTACAAGGCCCGCCAGCTGGCCAAAACCGCCGAGGGGCTTACGACCATGCCTGACATCCTCCGCGCCGTGGAGCAGGGACGGCTATCCGCCGACCAGGGTGGAATGATCGCAGAATCCCACAAACGGGCGCCGATGAGCGAACAAGACCAACAAGAGCTGCTGGCACTGGGCGGCTGGCAGGGCCATGACGAGTTCAAGAAGACGGTCACCGCCGACGAGGACAAGCGACGAGCCGACGACGGCATGAGCCGCACGGAGCGGCAGAGGGCCCGCCGCTCCCTCAAGGTGTTCGACGGCAGTGGCGGCATGGTCGTGCTGCATGCTGAGTTGGATCAGGTGGACGGCGACCGGGTCAAGACGGCCATCTGCGCCATGAGCGCCAAGATGCTCGGTGACGACATCGCCTTCGACCCGATACGCACCTTCGAGCAGCGAAACGCCGATGCCCTCGTAGCTCTCATCACCCAGCAACCCGCCGACGCGTTGCCAGCCGATCTTGATGGTTCGGGTTGCGGCGGCGTTCGGCCGCAGAAGACGGTGCTGGTGGTGTCGGCCGATTACGGTGCAATCGAAGGCCAACTCACCAGCGCGGGGCTGATCGACGGAACGCCGATAGACCTCGATGAGATCCGCCGCTTGGCTTGCGACGCGGACATCTTGCCAATGATCTTCTCCACCGACGGACAGCCCCTGTATGTGGGCAATGCCCAAAGAGCGCCCACCAAAACCCAGAAGCTGGCCCTGTACCGCAGAGATCGAGGCTGCGTCGGCTGCGGAATCAGACCCCAGGCCTGCGAAGCCCACCACATTGTGCCATGGGAGGACGGGGGTCCAACCAACATTGACAACCTGGTGCTGCTGTGCCCCCGCTGCCACAGGAAAGTCCACAGACTGGGTTACACCGTTGAAAACTGCTCCGAAACCGGACGGTTCACGCTCCGACCCCCGCCCCGCCACGGCTTCCCTCCACCCCACCAACAGCCAGGCGAAAGGCGAATCGCGGCCTAAGCGCCGCCGCGGGGTTCGGGGCTGCTTGGGATCGAAGCAGGGTTCTGCATCCCTTAACTTCCTTTTGTTTTTTCACTTCTTGTCACTTTGAGCAAGGGTGGGTGCCAGGGATCTGGCCCAGGACTTATGCCCGTCATCCTTTAAGGTGGTGGGGTGTTCGAGGCGGTTTTGTTCGATCTGGGTGGGGTGATCGTGCCGGGGCCGTGGGAAGCGTTTGCGGCTTATGAGCGGGCCGCCGGGCTGCCGGAGGGGTTGATTCGTCGGATCAATTCGACTGATCCGGACAGCAACGCCTGGGCGCAGATGGAGCGGGGGGAGATCGAGTTGGAGGAGTTCGCGGCTGCGTTCGAGGTAGAAGCAGCGGCGCTGGGGTATCGGGTGGACGGGATGGCGGTGCTCGATGGGATGAGCGGGGAGTTGAACCCGGCGGTGGTGGAGGCGGTGATGCGGTGCTCGGAGCGGCTGAAGACCGGGCTTTTGACCAACAACTGGGCGCCGTTGGAGGCGTCGGAGCGGTCGGCGGAGATGGCCGAGGTGTTGGGCTGGTTCGACGTGGTGGTCGAGTCGTCGGTGGAGGGGGTGCGCAAACCCGATCCGGCGTTCTACACCTTGGCTTGCGAGGCGCTGGATGTGGAGCCCTCGGGGTGCGTGTTCCTCGACGATCTCGGGGTGAACCTCAAGCCGGCTCGGGCTATGGGCATGACCACCATCAAAGTGGTCGACCCCGACAAGGCGCTGACCGAGTTGGAAGCGGCGGTGGGGTTCCCACTCAGGGGTTGAGCCGGAGGGCGGCGGCCAGCTCGGCCCGCAGCTCGGGGATGCCCTGGCCTTTGGCGGCGCTGGTCCACAGGACTTCACTGGGGGCGATGCCGAGGCCTTGAGCCAGTTCGTTCCGGCGGGCGCCGCGGCGGGAGGACTTCACTTTGTCGGCTTTGGTGGCCACCGGGCGCAGGGCAACGTCGTGGTGGGTCAGCCATTCCACGGTCTGGAGGTCTAGCGGGGTAGGGCCGATCAGGCCGTCGATCAACAGCAGCACTTGCACCAGGGTGGGCCGGTCGAGCAGGTAGCCGTCCATCATCTGCTGCCACCCGGCCCGTTGTGCCTTGGGGGCTTTGGCGAAGCCGTAGCCGGGCAGGTCTACCAGCCAGCGGCCGGGTTCGTTCTCCAGTTCGAAGATGTTGAGCAGCCGCGTGGCTCCCGGCGCCTTGGAGGTTCGGGCCAGGCTCTTGCGGTTGGCCACCGCGTTCAGAAGCGACGACTTGCCCACGTTCGACCGCCCCACAATGGCCACCTCGCAGCGGGACTCCGGCAGTTGGCCGGCATCGCTGGCCGACCGCAGAAAACGCAGGGCCAGCGGCTTGGACATCCCCAAAGGCTACCGGCCCCTCTGCTCCGTGGAGCCGGGTTTGGCGGCTGGCTAGCTGTTCATGGCCTCGATGTCGAGGTGGTCGGCGAAGCGCTTGAGGGCGGCGGCTCGGCGGGTGGGGATGTGCTCGGTGGGGTGGCCGTCCACCGCTGAGTGCTCCTTGAGCGTTCGGCGGGCGATGGACACCTTGTGCACCTCGTCGGCGCCGTCCACCAGGCGGGAGGCCCGGGCATTGCGGTACATCTCCTCCAGGGGCATGTCGGCCGAGTAGCCCAGGGCGCCGTGGACCTGGATGGAGCGGTCGATGGCGTTGAACAGCATCTTGGTGCCGTACACCTTGATCATGGCGATCTCGGTGCGAGACGCCGACGAGCCGTGCTTGTCCATATGCCAGGCGGCGTGCAGGCACAGCAGCCGGGCCGAGGCGATGTCGATGCGGGTCTCGGCGATGAAGTCCTGCACCATCTGCTTTTCGGCCAGCAGGCTGCCGTGGGCGAACCGGGACAGCGCCCGCTCGCACATCATGTCCAGCGCCCGCTGCGACTGGCCGATCCAGCGCATGGCGTGGTGGATGCGGCCGGGGCCGAGGCGCTTCTGGGCCAGCACGAACCCGTCGCCGGGCTCGCCGATAAGGTTCTCAGCCGGCACCCGCACGTCGCGGTAGATCACCTCGGAGTGGCCCAAGGGATGGCGGGCGAACTGGCCGGGATAGGGATGGTGCATGTTGGGCACGTCCCGAACGATCTCCAGGCCGGGGGTGTCGGTGGGCACCACGATCATGGACGACCCCTGATAGGGGTGGACGTCGGGGTTGGTCACCACCATGGCGATCAGGAAATCGGCCCCCGAGCCGCCGGAGGTGAACCACTTGTGGCCGTTGATCACCCAGGTGCCGCCGTCGCGCACCGCCGAAGTCTCCAGCAGGGTGGGATCGGAGCCGGCGGTGTCGGGCTCGGTCATGGAGAACCCCGAGCGCAGCTCGCCGGCCAGCAGCGGTTCCATCCAGCGCTTCTTCTGCTCCTCATTGCCGCCGATGGCCAGCAGCTCGGCGTTGCCCGAGTCGGGGGCGTTGTTGCCGAAGATGGCCGGCGCGATCGACGACCGGCCCAGAATCTCGTGCATCAACCCCAGCTTCACCTGGCCGAATCCCTGGCCCCCCAGCTCCGGGTCGAGGTGGCAGGCCCACAGCCCCCGGTCCTTCACCTGCTGCTTCAGCGGCGCGGTCAATGCCTTCCACTGCTCGTCGGTCACCTCCAGCTCTATGGTTTCCAGCGGCAGGATGTGCTCGTCGAGGAAATCCCGGGTCCAGTCGAGCTGCTCTTGGAACTCGGGCTCGGTCTCAAAGTCCCACGCCACGTCACGCTCCTTCTAGTACACCACCACGATGCGCCCGGTGGTGAGGCGGTCCTCCATCGTGCAATCCCAGCCAGGCCAAATGGAAGGGGAAGAAGAAGGCGGCCGCCTCGGTGTCGTCCAGCCGCAGAGCCTCAGACGGCCTCCCGTATTGATTAACACGCCACGCTCGCACGGCCGCGAAGACTAGTGGTGTGGATGCAGTGGCATGTTGTTGAACCGGGCGGGGGGTAGGGTCGCTGGGTGGCTGATCGACCGGGGTTTCGGGCTTCGACTCGGGCTCTGCGGCTGCGCAACTTCCGGTTGTTCTGGTTCGGGGCGTTGGTGTCCAACACCGGGACGTGGATGCAGATCCTGGTGCTGGCCTACGTGATCGACGAGATCACCGACCGGGGGGCCTGGGTCGGGCTGGTGACCATCACCCAGACGCTTATGACGGTGTTCACCAATATGTGGGCCGGGCCGCTGGCCGACCGGGTGCCCCGGCGCAGCATCATCCTGGTGACCCAGAGCCTGCTGTGCGTCGGCGCCTTCGGGTTCGCCGCCCTGTGGGGGGCGGGCGTGCGCTCCCCGGTGGTCTACATGCTGCTGGCCTGGGGCTACGGGATCCTCAACGGGTTAATGCTTCCCGCGTGGCAGGCCTTCATCTCGGAGTTGGTGCCCAAAGAGCTGCTGTTGAACGCGGTAACGCTCAACTCGACCCAATTCCAGGCCACGCGGGCGGCGGGGCCGGCCCTGGGCGGGGTGCTGCTGGGGTTCTTCGGTCCGGGCTGGGTGTTCTTCGCCAACGGGATCTCCTTTTTCGCGGTGCTGTTCGCGGTGGTGCTCATCCAGGTGCCCCGCCTGCTGCCCGACGACCCGCCTCCCATCAGGGTGTTCGCCGACCTCCGAGAGGTGGTGGGCTACTGGAGAACCCAGCCCGGCATCCAACGGGCGTTCAAAACGGTGGTGATCACCGCCACCTGCGCCCAGCCCATCATCTTCTTGATCGTGGTGTTTGCCGAAGAGGAGTTCAACGCCACCGGGTGGCAGCTCGGCCTCTTGGCCGCCGGTACCGGCATCGGATCGGTGGTCTTCTTCCCCTTGGTGGCCGGGAGGGGCCAGTTCACCGCCCGATCCCGACTGCTGGCCATCGGGCTGAGCATCTACGGCCTGGCGCTGGCCGGATTCGGACTGGCCCCGTGGTACGCCATGGCCATCGTGTTCCTGCTCATCCTCGGGGGCTGCCACCTCGCCACCGCCTCCACGCTGAACACCGTCATCCAGCTCCAAGTGGAGGAGTCCATGCGGGGTCGGGTCATCGCCCTGTACCTGATGGTGATCAACATGGCCATCGGCGTGGGCACCATGATCCAAGGGGCGCTGTACGACTGGGTCGGCCCCCGAATCACGGTGACGATCGGCGCGGCCACCATCGTGGTGCTGGCCGCCTGGCTGGTGAGCACCCGCCGATTCGCCTCGATGGATGTGGGCACTGCCGCCACCTAACCCGCAGGCGCTCGGGGCGGGGCGAAGAGCCCGTCCGCTAAGTTTGGAGCTGGGCGTCTGCTGAGCCCGTCGGTCGCATTGGCCAGATGGCGTCCGGCCTGAATGGTGGTCGGCGGGGAAGCGGTTCGTAGGATCGGTCCATGAGCAGTTTGTTCGACTTGACGGGGAGGGTGGCGGTGGTCACCGGGGGCACCAAGGGCATCGGTCGGTCCATAGCCACGGGCTATGCCATGGCCGGCGCCGATGTGGTGATCACCGGGCGGCGACAGCCAGGCTGTGATGAAGCCGCAGCCGAGCTGAATGCTGAGCTGGCCGGCCAGTCGGTGCGGGGCATCGCCTGCCACATGGGGGAGTGGGATCAGATCGGCGCACTGGTCGATCGGGTATACGACGAGTTGGGCCGGATCGACGTGCTGGTCAACAACGCCGGCATCAATCCGGCCCTTGTCACCGTGGCCGAGTGTACCGAGGCCTACTTCGACAAGTTGTACGCGGTGAACCTGAAGGGGCCGATCCGCCTGGCCGGGCTGGTGGCCCCCCGCATGGGCGAAGCCGGCGGGGGTTCTATCATCAACGTGACCACCATGGGGGTTTACCGCGGCGGCGCAGGAGTGGGGGTCTACACCTCCAGCAAGGCAGCGCTGCACAATCTAACCCGAGTCATGGCCGACGAGTGGGCGGGGCTTGGTGTGCGGGTCAACTCCATGGCCCCGGGGCCGTTCATGTCGGAGATGATGAGGGGATCCATGCGGGTCGACCCCGAGTTTCCCGAGCGAGCGGGGCGGGCCACCATGATGAATCGGGTGGCCGATTGCGATGAGATCATTGGTCTGGCTCTGTTCCTGGCCTCTGATGCGGCCTCATTCGTCACCGGTCACGACTACAAGATCGCGGGCGGCATGTGAGCAGCGGCTCTTCAGGAGCCAGCGGCTAAGCGGGCGATCTGAGCCTCCTGCGAGCGGGACTGGGGTCCCGCGGCCGGCCGGGCGGCACGAACGGCGGCCACCGCTTGGTCGAGGCCCATTCCCCGGGAGGTGAGCACCGAGATGCACACGATTCCGGCCCGGCCGTAGCCAGCTCCGCAGTGGAGCATCACCCCGGTGCCCTCGTCGAGGTGCTGGTTGATGTCATCCACCAGCTCCCGAATGGCGTCATCGCCAGCGACCCCTTGATCGGCCATCGGCACATGGATGGCCTGGTGGGGGGCGGGGTCGGCCAGCCACGCCGGGTAGTCGGGAAAGCGCATGGCGATCTCCGCGTCGGTGAGCAAGCACACCATGACCTCAGCGCCCACATCCTCGAGGGCCGCGGCCGGATCAGGTCCGGTTACTGCGAATGCCGCAGCGTGGAGATTCCCGGCGGTGCCGGGCACCGGGATCCGGTGTATTCCCCCCGCCATCTGATACCGCGCCGCCCCCACCTGCACCCCGCCACCCTAACGGGGGCTGAGAATATGGTTGAAAGTCGTATGCCGTGTCCGGTGCCAGCCCGTCGAACAACCGCCACCCTAACGGGGGCTGAGAATATGGTTGAAAGGAGAATCCTTCCGAGGTAGGTTGCAAACCGTGACGTTGCTTGCGACAGAAATCGTCTTCGAGGTCAGCGAAGACGAAGTGGATGGCGGGTATTCCGCCAGCGCCGTTGGGTATGGCATCCACACGCAGGGGGAGACGATTGAGGAGATTCGCGAGAACGTTCGAGAAGCCTTCGAGTGCTACTTTGACGGGGAATTGGCTCGCCCCGAAGTGATCCACCTGCACTTTTCTCACGACGAGGTCTTGGTTCTTTGAGGCTGCCGCGCGATGTGCGCGGGGCCGATCTGCAAAGAGCGCTTCAAAGGTTGGGGTACCGGACTACCCGGCAACGCGGTTCTCATGTGCGTGTGACTACAAATGTCAACGGGGAGCACCACGAAGTCATTCCCCTGCACAAGCCCATCAAGGCCAAGACACTGTCAAGCATTCTCAAGGGTGTTGCATCACATCATGAAATGAATGTGCAGGAGCTGTTGGAGTTGCTTGGTCTTTAGCCCGGCTTGGCATCTGTGCTCGGCCGAAACTGGCCTGGATGGCAACGGGGCACATGGGGGAAGCTGAAGGGATAGCCCACGCGTGGACCGCCGCCGAGAACGGATCAGACGGTGGCCCAATCGGGCGGCGATCGCAGCCTCAGCGGTTGACGCCTTGGCCCCGAGAGACCAACCCGGCCAGGTCGCGGTCTTTGCCCTGGTAGCGGCCTTTGTCCATCGACTGCACGGAGATGTCGTGGTCGACGGCGGCAGCTCTGAGGGCGCCCACCGTGCAATCGGCCTGGTCGAAATGTGCGAAGGGGTCGTAGTTGTACCAGGCCATGGCGTTGAGGTGGGTCATCTTGTCCACCTCGTCGTCGGGCACCCCGGTGAGCGACTCGGACAGCTTCTCGGGGGCATCGGGCCAGGTGGAGTCGCTGTGGGGGTAGTCCATCTCCCAGCAGATGTTGTCGATGCCGATCTCGTGGCGCATCACCACGCCCACCGGATCGTTGATGAAGCAGGTCAAGAAGTTGCGCCGGAACACCTCGCTGGGCAGCATGTTGTCGAAGTCCTGACCGGTCCACAGGTGGTGCATGTCATAAGTGCGGTCGGCCCGGTCCATGAAGTAGGGGATCCAGCCGGTCCCGCCCTCCGACAGGGCGATCTTGATGTCGGGGAAGCGGCGGGGGATGGTCGACCACAAGAGGTCGGCGGCCGCTTGGCTGATGTTCATGGGCTGGAGCTGGATCATCACGTCCATGGGGGCGTCCGGGGCGGTGATGACCATCTCTCCCGACGAGCCCAAGTGGATGGAGCACACCGAGTCGGTGTCGCAGAACGCCTGCCACAGCGGGTCCCAGTAGTCGCTGTGGAAGCTGGGCTGGCCCAGTCTCGCTGGATTCTCAGTGAATGTCATGGAATAGCAGCCCAGCTCAGCCATTCGCCGCACCTCGGCAGCGCTTTCTTCTGCGCTCCAGATCATGGGCAGGGCCATCGGTATGAACCGTCCAGGATAGGCGCCGGCCCACTCGTGGATGTGCCAGTCGTTGTAGGCCCGGATCAGGTCGGCGGCGAACTCCTTGTCGGGGTGGTTGGCGAACAGCCGGCCGGCGAAGCCGGGAAACGACGGGAAGCACATCGAGCCCAGCACCCCGGCGGCGTTCATGTCTTTGATCCGCTCGTGGACGTTGTAGCATCCGGGGCGCAGCTCATCGAAGGCGGTGGGCTCGACGCCGTACTCCTCCTTGGGCCGCCCGGCCACCGCGTTCAGGCCCACGTTGGGAATGATGTTGCCGTTGAACTCCCAGACGTCGTCGCCCGTCTCGGTCTGGATCACCCTGGGAGCCTCATCGCGCCATTTGGCGGGAAGGTGGTTGTCGAACATTTCGGGGGGTTCGCACAGATGGTCGTCCACGCTCACCAAGATCATGTCGTTCAGGTCCACTGCGTTCTCCTCTGGACTTGACTGCTCGCCGGAACAACCCTAACGATACAGGCACAGTAACATTTGCCGGCCAAGCCATCCCACCGGCAGTCCCAGGAGGCCCACCATGTCCAACCCCATGAGCTATGAAGGCCGCAACGTCGTGGTCACCGGTGCCTACTCCGGCGTGGGCGCCGCGCTGGTGGAGCTGCTGGCCGACCTCGGGGCGGCGGCGATCACCGCGCTGGACATCAAGGAGCCGGAGGGGCCGATCACCCGGTACATCCCAACCAACATGGGCGACCCGGTGGCGGTGGACGAGGCGGCCGCGGCCATCGACGCCCCCGTGCATGTGCTGTTCAACAATGCCGGTATCGCGGCCACCTTCTCGCCTGAAGACGTGATGAAGGTGAACACCCTGGGGCTGATGCGGCTGACCGATGCCCTGCTGCCCAAGATTCCCGCCGGGGGCGCGGTGGTCAACACCGCCTCCATTGCGGGGATGAACTGGCCGGCCCACCAGGCCGAGATCACCGAGCTGTTGAGCATCGACGACTGGGACAAGTCGGTGGCCTGGGTGGAGGAGCACCCCGAGGCGGTGGCCGACGGCTACATGTTCTCCAAGGAGTGCGTGCAGATCTTCACCATGCAGGCCGCCAAGGGGATGCTGGCCAACGGCGTGCGCATCGCCAGCGCCTGCCCGGCGCCCATCGACACCCCGCTGCTGCCCGACTTCAAGCAGACCATGGGCGAGCAGATGATCGACTGGACCGCGGCCAACGCCGGGGGCCGCTACGTGACCGCCGCGGAGGTGGCCAACCTGCTGGCCTATCTGGGGTCGGATGCCGCGTCGTTCATCTCCGGTGTGAACGTGAACATCGACAACGCCTTCCAGGGCTCGATGATCACCGGCCAAGTGGACTTCGGGGAGCTGGCCGGCTAGCCGGTTCGGCGGCGGCCGCTAGACCGCGGCCGACAATCGGGCCTGGAGCTCGGCGGTCAGGGCGGCCACCTGGTCGGCAACGTCGGCCAGGATGCCGGCGTCGAGCCCGTCGGCCAATTCGCCTGCGCCGGCTTGGGCCAGCATGGGAGCGAGCCCGCCGGTGCGAATCTTGCCCACCGCCCAGTCGGCAATGGGGCCGTGGGCGGTCTCGTCGAAGGGGATGATGTGGTTCCGCCCGCCGCCGGCGTAGTTGTAGTGGTAGTGGGGAGCATCCTCGAACAGGTCGAAGCGCAGGTACTCCCAGTGGCCGTCGGCGTCGAAGATGTGCAGCGACACCCCCCGGTCCTCGATGCCCAGCGGTGCGGTGCGGCGCAGCTCCTCGATGTAGGACTCGTCGGCCTCGTAGTACTCCATCAGCGCCTCGGGGGTGAGATTGCGGTACTCCACCCCGATCTTGAGCACCCCGGCGTCGAAGTAGGTGGTGCGGGCGTCGTCGGGCCGCATGGGCGGCATGTCGTAGACGTGGCCGATCTCCATGGCCGACATCGTATCGTGCCGGATAAGCCTGGCCTGTTGGTGTTGGACACCCGCTCACTACCATCGGATTCCCATGGTCCAGCGAAGAGCCGACTTGGAGGAGTTCTTCCATCCCAACGGGGTGGCGGTGATCGGCGGGGTGGATATGACCCAGGCCGAGGCCTCGCTGCGAGCGGCTATGGACACCCGCTGGGGCGCCGACAACTGGCATCTGGTCAACCCCAAGGGAGGCTCGATCGGCTCGGTGCCCGTCTACCAGTCGGTGGCCGACGCGCCCGGTCCGGTCACGCTGGCGGTGATATCGGCCCCTGCGGCGGTGTGCGCTCAAATCGTCGAGGAGTGTGGTGCTGCCGGAGTGCGCTACGCCTTGGTGTTCTCCTCGGGCTTCAGCGAGGTAGGCCCTGAAGGGGCGCTGCTGGAGGCCGAGCTGGGGGATGCCGGCCGTCGAAACCGCGTCCGGATCTTCGGCCCCAACACCAACACCAATGCCTTCGAGCCCGTGCCCGAGGTGCCAGGGTTGCGGGGAGGCAAGATCGGAGTGGTCACCCAGTCGGGCCACAACGGGCGGCCCATCGTGCAGGGGGTCCACTTCGGCATCGGGTTCAGCCGCCAAGTGCCGTGCGGCAACGAGGTTGACCTCGAGGTGAGCGACTTCATCGAGTACTTCGCCTACGACGACGACACCGCGGTTATCGCCGGCTACATCGAGGGCTTCCGGTCGGCCGAAAAGCTGCGCGCTGCGCTGGAGGCGGCCAACGCTCAGAACAAGCCGGTGGTGCTGTTGAAGATCGGGGCCACCGATGCGGGGTCGCGCATGGCCTCGTCGCACACCGGGCACCTCACCGGATCAGACGAGGTGATCGACGGCCTGTTCGCACAATACGGGGTGGTGCGGGTGCGCGACCTCGACGAGCTGCTGGAGACGGCCGCCCTGTTCGCCAAGCTGGGCCCGGATGTGGCCGAGGGGGCCGGGCTGTACTCCATTTCCGGGGGCTCGAGCACGCTGATGGCCGAGGCCGCCGAGCTGGCCGGAGTGGCGGCGCCCCCGCTGGCCCAGGAGACCCAGGAGAAGCTGCACCGGCACATCCCCGGCTATCTGTCGGTGTCCAACCCGGTGGACAACGGGGGCACATTCATGACCACCCAGCCCGCGGAGATCCGCCGCCAAGTGATCCGAGACATCTGCAACGATCCGTCGGTCGGCTACACGGTGGTGGGCATCACCGGCGCGGTGGCATCCATGTCCGACCCGCTGGGCGACGATATCTTGGCCCTGGCCGCCGAGGTGGAAAAGCCCATCATCGCCACCTGGAACTCCTTCAAGGTGGACGAGCTGGGGTTCGACCGGTTGGTGGAGTCGGGGGTCCCTCTGTTCCGCTCTTTCCGAGGGTGCTTCGCCGCGTTGGCCGCCTACCACCGCCACCAGCGCCATAGGGCCACCTTCCGAGTGCGCCCGCCACTGTCCGGTGCCCTGCCCCCGATGGCGAGAGAGGCGCTGCGAACCTCGCCCCCCGACACGGGAGCGGTGCTGCGGGCGTTCGGCTTGCCCCTGGCCGCGAGCAGTGTGGCCGGGACGGCCGGCGACGCCCGGCGGGCGGCAGAGGCGATGGGCCTGCCGGTGGCGGTCAAGATCGCCTCGCCTGATTTCCTCCACAAGTTGGATGCCGGCCTGGTGGTGCTGGGGGTGGATTCTTTGGGCAGCGTGGAGCAGGCGGCCCAAGCGGTGCTGGACAGAGCCCGCGCCGCCAACCCCGACGCAGCCATCGACGGCGTGGAGGTCCAGCAGATGGTGTCCGGCGGAACCGAGATGATTGTGGGAGCAACCCGCGATCCCACCCTTGGTCCTGCGGTCATGGTGGGCGCCGGCGGCGTGTTCGCCGAAGTGCTGGCCGACACTTCCGTGCGCCCGTTGCCGCTGGACGAGGCCGACGCCCACGAAATGATCCGCTCCCTGAAGGGCTTCCCCCTGCTCGACGGTGCCCGGGGTCGCTCGCCCGCCGACGTGGACGCCCTGGTCAACGTGATCATGTCCACCGCAACCCTGGCCACCGCCCTGGGAGACCGCTTCGCCGAACTCGACCTCAATCCCGTGATGGTGCTCGACCACGGGCGAGGCGCCGTGGTCGTAGACCACCTCATGATCCTGGCTGGTTGATGGTTATGGCCGGCTGATGATCCTGGCCCAATGGCTGTCGGCGGTCGGAGCCAGACGCACCACTAGGGCCACAGCTCGTCGCGGAGCTTGGTTCGGAGGACTTTGCCGGTGGGGTCGCGGTCTACGGATGGGCGGATGATGTAGCGGCGGGGGCGCTTGTAGCCGGCCAAGTGCGCGGCACAGGCGGCGTCGATGGCCGCGGTCACCTCATCGGGGGCGAAGCCGTCGGCCACGGCCAGATACACCACCACCTGCTCGCCCCGGTCGGGGTCGGGCCCGCCCACCGCGCAGGCGTCGGCCACCCCGTCCACCGCGAACACCGCGTCCTCGATCTCGGCCGGGTAGATGTTCACCCCGGCGGCCACGATCACCTCGGAGCTGCGGCCCGACAGGTACAAAAAGCCGTCCTCGTCGAGATAGCCGATGTCTCCCACTGAGAAGAACCCGGAGTCGTTGTAGGCGTCTTCGGTCTTGTCGTCGGCGTTGACGTAGCGGAAGTAGCGCCCCTCAGGGCGGCGGAAGTACACCGTGCCGGGTTCGCCGGGGCCCAGACTCTCGCCGTTGTCGCCCACAATCTGGATGGCCAGCTCCCCGATGGGAGTGCCCACTGTGCCGGGCCGGGCCAGCCAGTCGGCGGAGCTGCACATGGTCATGCCGCCCTCGGTGAAGCCGTAGTACTCGGTGAAGATCGGTCCCCACCACTCGATCATGCGCTGCTTCAGCGGCACCGGGCAGGGTTCGCCGCCGTGCAGCACGGTGGCCAGGCGGGAGTGGTCCAGCTCGGCTTTGCGCTCGTCGGTCAAGGCCAAGAGCTGGCGGAACATGGTGGGCACCATGATGGTGGCGGTCACGCCGCCGTTGATCACATCCACCGTCCGCTCCGCGTCCCACCGGCCCATGATCCGCATGGGGGCGCCGTTGGCCAGCGCGCCGAGGGCAAAGGCCAGGGGAGCACCGTGGAAGAGCTGGGCCACCATGAGGTGCTTGCCGTCGCGGGGAAGCCCCAACCCCTGAGCGCCCAGCGAAGAGAGATTCCACCACTGCTCGAAGGTGGACTCCGAGTCCAGCGTGCGCTCGACTCCCTTGGGCCGACCGGTGGTGCCCGAGGTGTAGGGAATCCGATAGCCGGTGCCTCCCGCCGGGAACGGAGTTGGATCCTGGGCATCCACCCAGGCGTCGAAATCGTCGCCAATCCACACCACGGGGCGACCGGCCGCCGCGTCTCGGGCCGCGGGGGCGTCGGCAACCACCAGTGCCGAGCCGGCGTCGTCCAGCACGTAGGCGATCTCGGTGGCCGTCCAGTTTGTCTTGATCGGGGTCATCTTCAGCCCGGCCCGGAAGCAGGCCAGCATGATCTCCACGAACTCGGTGCGGTTGGAGCACACCAGCCCCACATGATCCCCCGGCGAGGCCCCGGCGGCCAGCAGCCCCCGGCCGATGGCGTGGGTGCGGCGGTCCAGCTCCGCCCATGTCACCTGGTGGGATTCGTCTTCCAACGCCAGATCGTCCGGTTCCCGCCCGGCCAACTCCGCCAGCACCGAGGATTCGCTCACCGCCGCGACACTATCCGTCCAAGCTGAACCTCTTGTGGAGTCGAGGGGCTGCTCAGTCGCTGTTTGCTGCTAGGGCCAGGTAGTGGTCATCGGCGTCGTCCAAGAGCTCCAGTGTCCAACCCCCGTCGGCGAGCAGCGGTTTGATGCGGTGGGGGGCGATGTTCATGTCGTGGGCGCGGGCCCCCCGCTCTTGATGGCGTGCGGCCAAGGCGAGGCGGCTGATGGGGTGGAACACGGCCAGCCGCGCCCGGGGCCGGGCAACCCGGGCCATTTCCCGAAGCGTGCCCACTGGATCGGGCAGGTGGGGGAGCAGTCCGGCCGCCAGGATGCCGGCCACGCAGCCGTCTCGCACGGGAAGCCGTCCGACATCGCCCAAGATGCAGCCAGAAATCGCCCGGCGCCCCAGTCGGGCGGCTTCGTGCAGCATGGCCGGGGTGGCGTCGATGCCGAGCACCGCGCCCTGGGGTCCCACCGCGGCACGCATGGGCGCCAGGGCCCGTCCCGAGCCGCAGCCGGCGTCAATGGCCACATCGCCCGGAGAGAGGCTGAGCTGGTCCACCGCCCACTTGAACAGAACATCGTCGTCGGGATGGCGGTCTTCCCAGCCCGCCGCCCGGGAGGTGAAGAACTCCCTGGTCTCTGCCAAGTCCCGTGGCAAGCTCATCAGCCCGACATTTTCGGTAAACTCGGCGGCGCCATCGGATCAGACCGTGCCCGGCAGTTGGCGTGCCGACGCGATGAGAGCCGACAGCTCCGCCGCGGTGGCCGGGCCGGCCAAAGAGGCGCACGCCGCGCCGGTGCGGTCGGCCAGCACGGCCAGGGGGACGGCGTCCACCGCATAGCGGCGGTGAAGCTCACTGTGGCGGCGGAACTCCACCTCCTGCACGGCCATTGAATCGTCGGCCAGGCTTTGGGCCGCTTTCACCACTGCGGCGCAGGTCGAGCAGGTTTTGGAGGTGAACACCGCCAACAGCCACTCGGCGTTGGGCTGGGCGAAGTCCCAGCGCTCCAGCCGGGCGGGCACAGAGTATGTCGGCGCCGTCGGGCTTGGGGAGCGGAACCGCCGAGCCAGCCAGGCCACCGCCAGCGCCCCGGCGATCACCGCCAGCGCGATCAGGGTGCGGGCCACGTCTTGGTGGAGTCTGATTCCTCCGGTTCGGATGCGCTCGGCGTTGGCGCTTCAGATGTGGCTTCGGCGGCACGGGCGCTCAGCGCCACTCCCACCAGGTCGCGCGGGTCGCCGGCCGGACTCTCGGCCCCGAGCTCTACGAGGCGGCCCACCTCGTCGCCGGAGATGGTCTCGTGCTCCAGCAAGGCCCGGGCCACCAGATCCAGGCCGTAGCGGTTGTCGGCGAGCACTTCCCGGCAGCGGCCCTCCTGGGCCCGCAGGATCTCGGCCACCTCCTCGTCGATCACCCGGGCGGTCTCGTCGCTGTACTCCCGATTGGTCATCAGGTCGTCGCCCAGGAACACCTGGCCTGCGCTGCGCCAGGCCATGGGCCCGATTCGGTGGCTCATGCCCCACTCCCGCACCATGCGGCGGGCGAATTCGGTGGCGCCGGCCAGATCGTCGGCCGCGCCGCTCGACGAAACGCCGAACACCAGCTCCTCGGCGATGCGTCCGCCCATTCGCATCACCAGCATGTCCTCCAGGTAGTCGCGTCGCAGGGTGTGGCGGTCTTCCTCGGGCAGCGTCATGGTCACGCCCAGAGCCATGCCCCGGGGGATGATGGTCACCTTGTGCAGCGGGTCGGCCTTGGGCAGAACCGCGGCGCACACCGCATGGCCGGCCTCGTGATAGGCGGTGATCTGCCGCTCCTCCTCGGAGAGGGCCATCGACTCCCGCCGCTGTCCCATCAGCACCCGGTCGCGGGCATTCTCGAAGTGGGTCATGCGGATCTGCTCCGAATCGCCCCGCACCGCGAACAATGCCGCCTCGTTCACCAGGTTGGCCAGGTCGGCCCCGCTCATGCCCGGCGTCCCCCGGGCGATCATGGGGAGGTCCACATCGGCGCCGATCTTCTTGGACCGTATGTGGACGTTCAAGATCTGGAGCCGGTCGTCGGCCTCGGGCAGCGGCACCACCACCTGGCGGTCGAACCGGCCGGGCCGCAGCAGCGCGGGGTCCAATATGTCGGGCCGGTTGGTGGCGGCCATCATCACGATGCCCTCGGTGGCCTCGAAGCCGTCCATCTCGGCCAGCATCTGGTTGAGGGTCTGCTCCCGCTCGTCGTGGCCGCCTCCGAGCCCGGCGCCCCGCTTGCGGCCGATGGAGTCGATCTCGTCGATGAAGATGATGGCCCGGCCCATCTTGCGGGCCGACTGGAACAGGTCTCTCACCCGGCTGGCGCCCACGCCGACGAACATCTCCATGAAGTCCGACCCGGTGACCGACAAAAACGGCACCCCGGCCTCACCGGCCACCGCCCGGGCGATGAGCGTCTTGCCGGTGCCCGGCGGCCCCACCAGCAGCACTCCTTTGGGTATGCGGGCGCCGATCTGAGCGAATTTCTCGGGGTGCTTCAGGAAGTCGACCACCTCGACGATCTCCTTCTTCACGCCCTCATAGCCGGCCACGTCTTCGAAGGTGGTTCCGGGCCGCTCGGTGGTGTAGGTCTTGGCCTTGGAGCGGCCGATGGACATGATCCCGCTCATCTGCCCCTGGGCCCGGCGCTGGAACCACCAGAAGATCAAGAAGATCAGTCCCACGGGGATCAGCAGGGGCAGGATGCTGGCCCAGATGCTGCTGCGGGGGGTGTGGAACT
>JAPPMA010000059.1:0-71854 GCA_028819295.1 bacterium
ATCTGGGCGAGAACCCGTCGGGCACCTGGAAGCTGAAGGTCCGAAGGTACGCGCCAGATGAGGTGGGCTGCAATGGCGACGACAACGGCACTGGTGTCGTTCAAAGCTCGCGCTGCCAGAAAATCAATTCGTTCAGTGAGACGATTACGAGTTGGAAGATCTCCGTCGCCGGCCACACCACTTCGACGGCGCAACCAGTGTCGCTGTCGGTGTCGCCGTCGACGGTGGCCGAGGGCAGCGAGGCGGATGTGAGCGTCACCGTCGGAGGAACGGCGCCGACGCAGGATCTGGTTGTCCCACTGAAGATCACCGACGGCACCACCACCCCGGCGGGCTCGCCCGGCGCCGACTATGCGGCGCTGGCGTCGATCACCGTTCCCGCCGGAGCGTCTTCGGCATCGGCCAAGCTGGCCACCACTCAAGACGACGTGGACGAACCCGACGAGACATTCACCATCGGGTTCGGCTCGCTGCCCGCGGGCTACAGGGCCGCGGGCAGCGCTGTCACGGTGACCATCGCCGACGACGACCCGCTGCCCACCGTCACGCTGAAATCGGCCAGCGCCGCCGTCTCCGAGGGCGACTCCTCGACGATCACCGCCAGTCTCAGCAAACCGTCGTCGCAGGATGTGACCCTGGATGTGAGCGCCGCGGCTGTCGCCCCCGCAGTGTCGGGGGACGGCTCTCTCAGCGCGCGCACCAGGCTCACCATCGCAGCAGGCTCGACCACCAGCACGGGGCCGGTGGCGTTCACTGCATCGCAGAACACCGTCTACGAGCTCGCAAGCGCCAAGGCCAAGACGTTCAAGATCACCGCGGCGGCAACCGGCGGAAACGGCGTGGCCGATCCCGACGCGATCACGATCACGATCCAAGACGACGACCCGCCGCCGGTGGTGTCCATAACCGGCGGCGGCGACGTAACTGAGGGCACCGCGGCCGAGTTCACCGTGGCCGCGAGCCCCGCTCCGACGGCCGCCCTCGGCGTGAGCGTGACGATCGCCGCCACCGGCGACTACGGTGCCGCCACCGGCACCCAGACGGTGACGATTCCCACTTCGGGCAGCGCCACGCTCACGGTCGCCACCACCGACGACAACACCGACGAAACCGACGGCTCGGTCACCGCCACGATCCAGTCGGGCACCGACTACACACCGGCCTCGACCCCCTCAGCCAGCGTGGCTGTGGCTGATGACGACGGTGTCGGCTCGTCGGAGCACACCGTCGACCCGCAGGTGGTGTCGAGGGTGCGGGCGCTGGCCGCGCAGACCCATCACGGCACCGCGCACGTCAACCGGTGGAACCGCGTGCTGGTCGCCTTCGGCGAGCACGACGGCACCGGCGTCACCGGCGGAGCGATGACCGCGGCACAGGCCCAGCAGATGGCCGACACCCACTCCAGCCCCGTGTGGGACGAAGTCGCCGCCGAGCTAACCGCCCTCGAAGCCACACCGCCGGCAGTGAAACCAGAGGTGTCAATTGCCGCCTCAGGCGACGTAACCGAGGGAACCGCCGCCGCGTTCACGGTGACCGCATCGCCAGCGCCGACGGCCGATCTCGACGTGAGCGTCACGGTCACCGCCTCAGGCGACTACGGCGCCACAACCGGCACCCAGACCGTGACGATCCCCACATCGGGCAGCGCAACGTTGTCGGTGGCAACGACCGGCGATGATGTGGACGAGGCCGACGGCTCCGTAACAGCCACACTCAACACCGGCAGCGACTACACCGTGTCGTCGACCGCGGGCGCCGCGACCGTCGCCGTGGCCGACGACGACGATCCGCTGCCAGTGGTGTCCATAACCGGTGGCGGCGGGGTGACGGAGGGCTCCGCGGCGCTGTTCACCGTCACTGCGACGCCGCCGACCGCGGCCGACCTCGACGTGACCGTCGCGGTCACCGCCAGCGGCGACTACGGCGCCGTAACCGGGACGCGGACTGTCACCATTCCAGCCGGCAGCGGCAAACCGATCTCGCTCGCCTGCCTGATTGTTCGCGGCCCCCTATGTCCGGGCAGCACCAGCATGTCGGTGGCCACCACCGGCGATGATGTGGACGAGGCCGACGGGTCGGTCACCGCCACGCTGAGCACTCCGGCAGCCAACGCTGGCTACACCGTGTCGTCGACCGCGGGCACCGCAACCGTTGCCGTGGCCGACGACGACCCGCCGCTGGGGTACACCGTCGATCCGCAGGTGGTGTCGAGGGTGCAGGCGCTGGCCGCGCAAACCCATCACGGCACCGCGCACGTCAACCGGTGGAACCGCGTGCTGGTCGCCTTCGGCGAGCACGACGGCACCGGCGTCACCGGCGGAGCGATGACCGCGACGCAGGCCCAGCAGATGGCCGACACCCACAGCAGCCCCGTGTGGGGCGAGGTCGTCGCCGAGCTGACCGCCCTCGAAGCCGCAGCCTCGCCGCCGCCGCCGCCGCCGCCGCCACCGCCACCGCCTCCTCCGCCGCCGCCTCCTCCGCCGCCGCCTCCTCCGCCGCCGCCTCCTCCTCCACCACCGCCGCCACCGCCTCCTCCGCCGAAACCTGAGGTGTCCACCACCGCCGTAGGCGATGTCACCGAGGGAACTGCCGCAGAGTTCACGGTGACAGCATCGCCAGCACCGGCGGCTGATCTCGACGTGAGCGTCACGGTCACCGCCAGCGGAGACTACGGCGCCACAACCGGCTCGCGGACGGTGACGATCCCCACTTCGGGCCGCGCCACCCTCACCATCGCCACCACCGACGACAACACCGACGAAACCGACGGCTCGGTCACAGCCACACTCAACACCGGCACCGGCTACACCGTGTCGAATACCGCGGGTGCCGCAACCGTTGCCGTGGCCGACGACGACGACCCGCCGCCGCCGGTGGTCAGCATCACCTCCAACGGTGACGTCGCCGAGGGAACGTCCGCTGCGTTCACGGTGACTGCGAACCCCGCGCCGGCCGCGGCTTTGCCGGTCACAGTGGCGGTCACCGCCGCAGGCGACTTCGGCGTGTCAACCGGGTCGCGCACGGTGACGATCCCCACTTCGGGCCGCGCCACCCTCACCATCGCCACCACCGACGACAACACCGACGAAACCGACGGCTCGGTCACAGCCACACTCAACGCCGGCACCGGCTACACCGTGTCCACCACCGCCGATGCCGCCACCGCAGCCGTGTCCGACGACGACGACCCGCCGCCGCCGGTGGTCGGCGTCACCGCGGGTGCCGGCGTGACCGAGGGGGCCGGCGCGGTGTTCACCGTCACTGCCAGCCCGGCGCCGGCTGCGGCGTTGCCGGTCACGGTGGCGGTCACCGCCGCAGGCGATTTCGGCGTGTCAACCGGGTCGCGCACGGTGACGGTGCCGACGTCGGGCCGCATCACGTTCACAGTCGCCACTGTCGACGACTCCGCCGACGAGGCCGACGGTTCGGTCACCGCCACAATAAGCGCCGGCAGCGGGTACACGGTGTCGTCCACGCAGGGTTCGGCCTCGGTGGCGGTGGCCGATGACGATGACGATTCCAGCAATTCGGGTTCGCCCGACGAGAACGGCGACATCACGATGCGCCAACTCATGAAAGCGTTCAGCGAGGGCTACTGGTTCGCCTACGAGAACGGGCCCGGCTGCACGTCTTTGGGCCCGGGCATAGCGACAGGCCGAACAGTCTACGAATGCCCCGACAACTAGTGGTGTGTCTTGGGTTTATTCGCGCGTGTCCTGCTAGGCATCGACGCCCCTCGCTGCGTTGCGCCTCCTTGCCGTACACTGGGAGTATGGCTGCGTCGGCGCGCCTTGCGAGGAACGCCGCTGCCGTCGCAATCCACGGCGCTACTTCTGCGACACCCCACTAGCCCTCTTTGCTGTATGCAGGGCGAGCCATGACGAGGGTTCTCAGCGGCCGATCCGTTCTTGTCGGTGTTGGCATCGCGGTTGTGGGCTATGTGCTGGTCGCGGCCTTCGGCAATGTGGTTGATGTTCAGGCCGCATCAGACAGTGAATCGTTCGGCGACGCCGCCGCGGCCGCGGGCAACCGCGTTCGGCTGGCGTTGCTGTTCGACCTCGCCGTGTTCGTGCCGGGTTACCTGCTCACGGTAAGGCTGTGGAGCAAGTGGCGGATGCAGTCGCTGCAAAATGGCAGGGCCACGGTCTCGACGCGTCCTACTCGATCCGCCACGGTCGCATCACGGATCTACCGTCCTGCACCGCTGTTGATCGCGGCTGCCGCGGCAGCCGACCTCGCGGAGAACTGCTTGGTGTACATCGGCCTCGGCGTCGTCGATCTCAGTGATGCGGCTGCGGCGACGATGGTTGCTCCGGCGTCGGCCCTCATCGTGCTGCTGCGGATTGCCGCCGCAGCCAAGTGGCTTGCCGCAGCGCTGGCGCTGCTGGCGCTCATCGCCGCGGGCACAGGCGAGCTCCTCGCCCGGCGCCGACTCCGATAGCCAAGGCTAAAAATCAACCACTAGTTGTCGGGGCATTTGTAGACTGCTCGGCCTGTCGCTATGCCCGGGCCCAAAGACGTGCAGCCCGGCCCGTTCTCATAGGCGAACCAATATCCCTCGCTGAACGCTTCCATGAGTTGGCGCAACGTGACATCGCCGTTCACGTCGGGCGAACCCGAATTGCTGGAATCGGAATCGTCATCGGCCACCGCCACGGTGGCCGTGGCCTGGGTGGGCGACACCGTGTAACCGCTGCCGGCGTTCACCGCAACAGTGACCGAGCCGTCGGCCTCGTCGGTGGAGTCGTCGACAGTGGCGACTGTGAACGTGATGCGGCCCGACGTCGGCACCGTCACCGTGCGCGACCCGGTTGACACGCCGAAATCGCCTGCGGCGGTGACCGCCACCGTGACCGGCAAAGCCGCAGCCGGCGCCGGGCTGGCGGTGACGGTGAACACCGCCCCGGCCCCCTCGGTCACGCCGCCGTTGGAGGTGATACTGACCACCGGCGGCGGGTCGTCGTCGTCGGCCACGGCAACTGCGGCCGAACCCGCGGTGGGCGACACCGTGTAACCGCTGCCGGCACCTATGGTGGCGGTTACGGAGCCGTCGGCCTCGTCGGTGGAGTCGTCGACAGTGGCCACCGTGAGGGTGGCGCGGCCTGTCGTGGGAATGGTCACCGTCTGCGCCCCGGTGATCGCCCCGAAATCGCCGGCGGCGGTGACCGCCACTGTGACGGGCAACGCCGCGGCCGGCGCCGGGCTGGCGGTGACGGTGAACACCGCCCCGGCCCCCTCGGTCACGCCGCCGTTGGAGGTGATACTGACCACCGGCGGCGGGTCGTCGTCGTCGGCCACGGCAACGGTTGCGGCACCCGCGGTATTCGACACGGTGTAGCCGCTGCCGGTGTTGAGTGTGGCGGTTACGGAGCCGTCGGCCTCGTCGACGTCGTCGCCGGTCGTTGCCACCGACAACGTTGCGCGGCCCGATGTGGGGATCGTCACCGTCCGCGAGCCGGTTGTGGCACCGTAGTCGCCGCTGGCGGTGACCGTGACGCTCACGTCGAGATCAGCCGCCGGCGCTGGCGATGCGGCCACCGTGAACTCCGCGGCAGCTCCCTCGGTGACATCGCCTACAGCGGTGATGGACACCTCAGGTTTCGGAGGCGGGGGAGGCGGGGGAGGCGGGGGAGGCGGAGGAGGCGGAGGAGGCGGAGGCGGTGGAGGCGGTGGTGGCGGCGGCGGAGGGGGTGTTTGTTGTTTGCTGTTCAGGTAGTCGGAGGCCGCTTTGAAGGGGCTGTTGGGCCATTTGGCTGCGTTGTCGTGGATCTCCGATGCCGGCATCGCCGGCTCGCCGCTGTTGTGGCCGATGGCGGCCAGCACCCGGTTCCATTTGAGGATGTGGGCGGGATTGTTCCGCACCGCGGTGTTCTCGGGGTTGTCGCGCACCTCGATGAGGAAGTCCACCACTGTCTGGTAGTCAGTGTAGTCCGGCCCCGCGTCGTCGTCGGCCACCGCCACTGAGGCTGTGCCAGCGGTGGGAGACACCGTGTAATCCTGGCCCGCGCCAACCGTCGCGGTCACCGACCCGTCGGCCTCGTCGGCCGAGTCGTCTGTGGTGGCCACCGAGAACGACACCGACCCGCTTGCAGGCACCGTCACCGTGCGCGGCCCGGAGGTCACACCGAAGTCGCCCACCGCCGACACGGTCACGCTCACGTCCAGACCGGCCGACGGCGCCGGCACCGCCGACACCGTGAACACCGCAGCACCGCCCTCGGACACATCAGAGCCCCCGGAAATCGACACCACCGGCACCGCCCCCTGCGGCGGGTCGTCGTCATCGGCCACCCCCACCGACGCCGAACCCGCCGACGGCGACACCGTGTAATCCTGGCCCGCGCCAACCGTCGCGGTCGCCGACCCGTCGGCCTCGTCGGCCGAGTCGTCTGTGGTGGCCACCGAGAACGACACCGACCCGCTTGCAGGCACCGTCACCGTGCGCGGCCCGGAGGTCACACCGAAGTCGCCCACCGCCGACACGGTCACGCTCACGTCCAGACCGGCCGACGGCGCCGGCACCGCCGACACCGTGAACACCGCAGCACCGCCCTCGGACACATCAGAGCCCCCGGAAATCGACACCACCGGCACCGGCACACCGGTGTCGTCGTTGACAACATCCACGCTCACCGAACTGGCGCCCAAATAGGTCTGGCGTGCCGGGCCTGCGGCCCTGCCGCCGATTATCGGCGCCCGCGAACCAGTGCCGAGCGCGACCGTGATGGCCCGCTCCGCGGTGTCGGTGTTGGGCAGCGCGGTCAAAACCAGATTCGCCGTTTGAGCCCCGCCATAGAGCAGAACAAACGGCCTCGCGCCGTTGGCGCTCAGCGAAACACCCCCGCCGGGATTGCCGCCCGGGGCCAGCCCCAGCTTCCAGTGCGTCCCCTCGATTCCGCCGCTCACCGCAAGCGGCACCCTCACCCACTGGGACTCCTGTTGGCTGTTGACCAGCGGACGGCCCAACGACACCGCGACCGCCGCCTTGCCGTTAGCCTCCGCCACCGACCCCGGCGACGCCGACAAAGACACCGTCACACCCTCGCCGTCGATGACGTCCACCGACCCCGACCCCGGCGCCCCCACTGAATACCTCGACTCGGGCACCAGGCTCGCCGTCACCGACCCGTCAGCCTCGAACACATCATCGTCGACAGTGCCCACCGCGAACGACGCCGAACCGCTCGCCGGCACCGTCACCGTCCGCGACCCCACGGCAGCCCCGAAATCGCCGGTCGCGGCGACGTTCACACTCACATCGAAATCGGCCGCAGGCGCCGGATCGGCCGACACCGTGAACACCGCGTCGCCGCCCTCGAACACATCATCGCCCGCCGAAATCGACACCACCGGCTTGTAATCGGCCACGGCCACCGACGCCAACCTCCGGTACCCCGTGTGATATCGGGAATCGGGCACCAGCGACACCGACACCGAACCGTCCGGCTCCGGCACGCCGTCGTAAACGGTGCCCACCGCAAACGATAACTCACCGCTCGTCGGCACCGTCACCGTCCGCTTCCCCGTCACTGCCCCGAAATCGCCGGACGCGGTGACAGTAACGCCCACATCGAAATCGGCCGGGGGCGCACGCCTGACCAACACCGTGAACACCCCGTCGCCGCCCTCGACCACATCATCGCCGGCCAAAACCGACACCACCGGCGTGTAGTCGGAGACGACCACCCACGCCGACCTCGGGATCCCCACCCCGTAAGCCGACCCGGGGGGAGGGAGGTCCAGCACTGCCCACACCGTGCCGTCGGGCTCTGACACACCATCGTCGACGGTGCTCACCGAGAACGATACCTCCGAGAACCATCCCCCACTGCTCGTCGGCACTGTCACCGTCCGCTTCCCCGTCACCACCCCGAAATCGCCGTCGACATCGATCGCCACGTCCACATCGAAAGCAGCCGTAGGCGCAGGGTACGACCGCACGGTGAACACCGCGTCGCCGCCCTCGTCGATATCGCTGCCGCCGATGATGATCAGCTTCGGCGAATCCTCGATGTTGATGGTGGGGGTGACGCCCACGGCGTCGTATCCGGCCGGCAGGGTCCCGAATCGCACGGCGAACTTCTCAGTGCCCTCGCCCAGCCCGTCTATTTTAACGGTGAAGGTCGCGGCCGCGCTGGTCGATCCTGCCGGGATGGTCACCGTTGGGGGCGCGATGAAGTCTTCGTCCGAGTCAGAATCGTTATTGGCGGACTGCTTGACGAACTCGATGGGCAGCACCAGATCGGAGGTCAGGGTGCCGTTGTGCAGGGTTGCCGTCACTTGCAGGCTGTGGCCCTCTTTCACGGTTGCCTCGACGGCGTTGGCAGCGCCGACGGCCAGCGACAGCCAAGGTGTCGGAGTAGCCTCCGCAGCGGTGTGGCCGTAGATCTTCAGCGCCCACGACTTCACGGTCGCTTTGTCGTATGCCAGTGCGGGGATGGCCTCGAGGCGGCCGCGGTAGTCGAACCGGAGCTTCCAGACGCCGTTGGGGTCCTCGCCGAGGTGTCGGGCTGTAGCGAACCTGAACATCCCGTCGACGTCGCACCCACGACTGCATCGCGACGCGTGGGCCGATATGACCGATTCGCGGCCCGTCGGCGAGACCAGCGTGATGTCGAACTCCCGGAAGTTGCCCGACGACATGTCCAGGTCGAGGTTCACATGCTCGGTGAAGTCGATGCCGGTCGAGACGCTCAAGGTGAGCTCGGTGGTGCGCTTATCGTTCTTCAACACCACATCAGGCCCAGACGACGTGGCCGTGGACAGCTTCTCGTCCGGCAGCAGCGTCCACGACAACGCCTTTTGCACCGCAGCCTTCGCGTCCGCCAGCCCGAACCCGTATTTTCGGCTGTAGCTGTATGAGGCGGCAGAGTCGGAGTGCTTGGCCGCCCCTGTCTGCCACGAGCTGTCGGAGGGATCGATCTTGCGGGCGGTGTCGGCCAAAATCAGCTTCACGTCGCGCCACGTCAGGTTCTGGTTCGCTGAGCGCACCAAAGCGACCACCCCCGCCACCTCCGGCGCCGCCGCGCTCGTGCCCCCGAACCGGTCGGTGTACTGGTTGGCGCCCTGGGTGGTGATGATGCCAACGCCGCTCCTACTGCCATTCGAAGGGGCGCAAACCCACAGGTTCGGCCCCTCGTTGGAATAGGAGGCCTTCTCGCCGTCGGCGCCCACCGCGCACACCGGCATCACCCCCCGATGATTGTTGTGCTCATTGTAAGCCGTGTTGCCGAGGTGCGGCAGGAAGCCGGCCTCGTTGCCTACGGCCTTGGTGAACAACGTGCCCTTCCCGCCCAAACCCCTCGCCAACACGGCGTCGGCCGCCGCCCACCACACGCCTGGCCTCCGGATCAAGCCCGCTCTATTGGTTCCGTAGCTGTGGTTGGACACACCCACAACGTCGCTGTGGCCTGTGTAGCTCTCAATCGACCTTGCCAGCGTCTGGTCGTCGAGAAAGTTGAAGTTCACCAGCGAAGCCCGCGGCGCCACGCCGCGGCTGCCCACCGTGTTGTCGCGCCCCCCTACCACCCCTGCCACCTGAGTCCCATGACTGGCCCAATAACCGATCCTGACGGGGCCGACGCCGATCAGGGAAACAAAAGGCTCGTTGGTCCACCCGCCCCAATCCGTGCTGCGGGCCGCGTCCACGTTGTCGCGCAGGTCCTCGTGGCCGCCATTCCAATGGTGGTCCACGATCGCCACAGTCACGCCCTCGCCCTTGGTGGTGTCCCACACGTCGCCGATGTTGATGTCTATGGAGGGATCCACACCCGAACCCTGCGAGCCGCGAAAGCCCGTGTCGGCGTCGAGGTGCCACGCGCACAGGTGCAGTTCGTCGGCCCACTTCCAATCCCGCCTCGGCGCCAACCCTTTGCAATAGTTCCGTTGCCCGGTGCTTATCGACGCAGCAACATCGCCCCCGTCTCCGCCGTCCACGCCGTCCTGTGGCGAACCCGAACCCGACCAATCCGCCTCAACCGGGGAAAGCCAGTTCGGCGACGCCGCCACCACAACAGGCTCACCGGCGAGAGCCGCCGCCAGCTTCAGCGACTCCTGCGGCGACGCGTCCACCACGAACCCGCTCGCCAACCCGTCCAGCGGCCTCACATTGCTTATCGAAATCCCGTGGCGACCCCACACCGCCTCCACCGCAGCAGGCGATGTGCCCTCCCTGAAGATCACGATCACCCCGCCGAAGAGCTGCAACTCCTGACCCGTGTCGGTCACAAACCACTGGCCCTGCGTCGAGTTGGTCAGCCCCCCCGACTGGCGCGCGAACGCCGACGCGCCCTCCACCGCCCCCGGACCGCCCGCCAAAGGCCGCACCGAAACCGACCGGTCCCCGTCAACCCACTCATACACCCCATCGTCGCCCAACACGTCGACAACGCCCTCGCCGGCCGCAGGCCCCTGCTCAGGCCCGCCCTCCAACTCTTCGCCGCCCTCCAACTCTTCGCCGCCCTCCAGACCGCCGCCCAGCTCGGGCCCGCCCTCCACCTCGGGCCCGCCGCCCAGCCAAGAATCCCCAGCCCCAGCCCCGCCCGCAGGCAGATCCAGACCGCTCCCAATCGACGCCGAATCAGCAGGCCCCTCGCCCGCAGCAGGCGCGGCGACCGCCGCCAACACCCCGGACGCCAAACACACCGCCACCAACACCGCCGTCAGCCGCCGCCCTCGTGGCATCAGCAGGGGGGATGGGGGGGGCAACCACATCCGCACCTGCCCGATCACTCCGGCTGCCAACAGGCCACACCCATGAGCAACAACATACCCAGCCCGATACCCCACCCCGCAAGCCGCCCGTATCGGATCAGCTGGTGATGGCGCCGCCGGCGAGGGGGATGGTCTGCGCGGTCATCCATGATGCTTCCTCGGAGGCGAGGTAGGCGCACAGTGCGCCGGCGTCTTCTGGGGTGCCCAGCCGCCGAGTCGGTATGGCTCTTGCGAGATGGTCGGTCACGCCAGTGGCGCCGGTGTTGGACATCAGCCCCAGCGCGATGGAGTTCACCGTGACTCCCGTATGGGCCACTTCCAGGGCGACCGAGCGGAGCAATCCGGCCGCTCCCCCCTTGCCGGCGGAGTATGCGGCCACACCGATGTTCACGCCAACGGTGCCTGCTCCCGAGACAACCCCGATGATGCGCCCCCAGCCCCGCTCGATCATCCCGCTCAGCACTGCGTGGGTGCTGTTCATGACGCCATCGAGATTAACGGCCAGTGGCCCAGCCCAATCGGCCGGCTCGGTCTGCGCGAAGGGCTTGACCGCCATACCCTGAGCCCCGCCGTTGCCGGCGTTGTTCACCAGGATGTCGATGGGCCGGTCGGCGATCGCCTCCCGCACGGCGTCGCCGTCGGTGACGTCGAAGGGCAGCGCTTCAGCAGAGTGCCCGGCAGCCCCGATGGCGTCGGCCACCTCACCAGCACGGGCGGCAACGATGTCGTTGACGAAAACGTGCGCCCCCTGGGACGCCAACGTGCTAGCGATACCCGCCCCGACATTTTGACCCGCACCGGTGACCAGCGCCGTCTTTCCGTCGAGCTCGAACATGGTTATTGCTCCTTTCAGCAACCGTTACTTTGGAACGTCCTGCCACGCCATGTCGTGGTAGGGATCGGGTTCGCGGGACAGGCCGAATCTCTTCGTCGCTGATGGTTGCGTCTATCGGCAACCGCTCGGGGCTCATTCCACCGACATCTCCTCGAACCGCCCGACCAGCGCATCGAGCACCCCGGCGGCGGTCGTCGCCCCTCCCGGCGGCATGGGCAGCTTCACCGACCCATGCTCTCGGCTGGGGAGCAGGATCGTGGCGTGCCCCGGACAGGTGATCTCGCCCCGCTGGTTCTCCCCGCATATGTCGAGGTCCACCGCGGTCGCACCCTCGTCGGTGCGGTACTTGCGGGCAACCGTGCCCCGCATCCAGTGGGTGTCGCCCACGTAGTTGAACCGGCGGAACTGCACGTCGAGGGCGGCCAGCCAGGCGTCGTCGCCCATCCAGTCGGTACACAGGTGTACCAGCCAGGTCTCGCGCATCCGGCCGTAGTCGTAGATGGCCGGGTTGCCCGCCCGCCGGGCCCACTCGGGATCCCAGTGGACCCGCTGCTGGACGTCGGGAATGTTGAGGTCGTCGGGGCGGAAGAACCCCGGCGCCCGCTGGCGCTGCTGCACACCGAGGCGCAGCGCCTTGACCCCGTACAGGCCCATACCCATGCCGGTGTGCCACACCACCATGTCGGTGACCCGCATGGGTCCCTTGACCAGCGGCGGCAGCTCGTCGCCCTCCTCGACGTCCTCCCACCAGCGGGGCTCGGCCCCCCGGCGGCGCTCCGACTCCGCGCTCACTGCCTCGGTGATCTCGACGATCTGCTCGTCGGTGTAGGGCTCGATCTCGATGTCGTCGTACTTGCCCCCGCCCTCGGCGGCCTTGCGCTCCACCGCCCATCGGTCGGTGCGGATCATCAGCCGGTACTGGGCCGACAGCACCGCTGCCTCGGCGGCGAACACCTCGGCCGTCCACTCGTGCACGGTGCGGGCGGCAAACTCGCTGGTCTTGTCGTACACACCCACCAAGGCGTTGCGCCGGGTAACCCGCATCCCCGGTCGCAGCGGTGCCCACCACTCCCGATAGCTGCCCGAGTAGTAGGCGTGGGCGCCTTTGAGCGGATCGCCCTTGAGCAGCGCCCTGGTGTCGGGGTGCAGCTCCTGCACCTCGTTTTCGCCAATCAGGGTGTCGCCGCCGTTCATGTTGGGCGACGCAATCGGCCCTCCCCACACCGTGCCCGCCCCGTAGTCGGGATCGCACCACAGAGGGTTGTCGTCCCCATAAGCCTCAGCCACCTGGCGAAACGCATCGGTGTTGGGCTCCCGGTACCACGGCGGCTGGGGATGGGGCTGAGCGATCCCGATCCGGGCCCGCAACCGGGCAATGGCCTCGTCGGTGATCGCCCCTGAGTCTGCCACAGGTGGGACTGTACCTAACGACCTAGTCCTGCTCTCACCCAACTGCGTCCGCACGAAATACGCTCTTGCCTAAGATTGTACATATTGTACAATCATCTCTCATGGGAACCGACATCACTCACGAATCCGAATCCTCGAAGTTGCTCGTCGAGGTGGTCAGCGTCCCGGTAAGCAAATTCCGGGCCAACCTCTCCCAGATGCTCGACGAGCTCGGCGAGGTTTGCAAGGAGATCACCCTCACCAGAAACGGCAAAGTCATCGCCCACATCCTGCCCCCCAAGTACCTAGTGCCGTCGTTCGAGGGCCGCTACAAAGACATCATCCACATTCCCGATGGAGTCGACATCGACAAGCTCAGCGCCTTTGACGACGACTGGGAAGAGCAGATGATCGCGAGCTGGGAGCGCTCCGCGAACTACCGCCAGCACATGGCCAAGAGCTAGTGGCATGATTATCCTGGACACCAATGTAATCCTGAGGGTGGCCAACGAGTGGGGCACAGAAGAAGTCTCTGGGAGCGCTCGAGGCTTCGTGGTCGATTCCCAGCGACGAGGTGAAGCTGCCATCAGCGCAGCCACAATCTGGGAAGTCGGGGAACTAGCCGACAAGGGAAGGCTTCAAATCAATCTTGCCTTGTTCATGGAAGGTCTGGCGGAAGACCGGGTCATCACCATCCCCATTGACGGGAACATCGCGGCCCGCGCCGTGCAGCTTCGTCGGGAGTGGGCCGACAAAGACCCCGCCGACCGCTTCATCATGGCCACCGCTCTTTTGACCAACAGCCAACTGGTAACCACCGACGCCGACATGATCGCCTGGGATGGCCCCGTCCGAGTCGTCGACGCCCGCAGCTAGTCCTCCGTCCTTGGCACCCATAGAGTGAGCGGCAGGTTGCGAAAGGTCAAACCATGACGAACGACGCGAAAGCACGAGAGCGCTTGATGGCCGGGGAAGCGTGGAACGACTTCTGCGACACGATGCGAGCCGCAGGACAGGTGGTGGTCGAACGCACCCCCGACGCCAACGAGCAGGATCGGGTGGAGGGGTTCCGCTACCTGACCCGCATGTCGCTGATGGCCTATATGCGCTGCATCGAGAACCTCCCCCCGATGGAGAAGAGGGCGATCTGGGTGATGCCGCCGCCCATGAAGGGCGGTCAGGGGGTCCAGTCGCCCGACCAGGATCACGTGGTGCAGCCCATCGACGCCGCCAAGCGCTACCGGGTCACCGGCCAGAGGGGCTCTGCCCCCTACGTTCACATGTCGGCGTGGACGCCGAAGGTTCCTGATTGGGTCGGGGTGGAATCGGTGGGCGACCGGGCCGTCGCCGTGCTGGAGGAGTTCAATCCGAGCTGGTCGCAGACGCCGTTCACGGCCCTGCTCGACGAGTTCACCGACGGTGCCGGAAACGTCGACTTCGTGCTCTCGGTGGACGACCCCGGCATCGACAACTGGATGCCGGTGGCCCCGGAGACCCGGGAGCTGATGATGCGAATCGTCTACGACGACCGCGACTCCCAGTCGTCGCCTCGGCTGATGATCGAGCCGCTCGAGCCCACCCCGGTGATCCACACGCCGGACGGGGCCGAGATGTCGAAGCGGCTGGCCATCGCGGCCCAGATGGTGCTCTCGGTGCAGTCCGACTACGCCGACTGGACCGACACGCTGCTGGAGGCCGAGAACCGGCTTCAGCTCACCAACGACCACTACTTGAGAGTGGGCGGGTCTCCCGATGACCGCCATTTCGAGTTCGGCTACTGGCGGATCGGAGAGGGCGAGGCACTGGTGGTGGAGTTCAAGCCCCCGGTGTGCCGGCACTGGAACTTCCAGCTCTGCAACCACTGGATGGAGAACCTGGCCAACTACATCACCGGCCAGGGCTACGCATCCTCCCAGGATGTGGAGGCCAGCCCCGACGGGAAGGTGCGGCTGGTGGTGGCCGCCGAGCAGCCGCCGTCGGGGGTCTGGGTGGACACCGCGGGCCGCGACCACGGCGTGATGGGCCTGCGCTTCGTAGAGCACGAGTCCATCCCCGAGATCACCACCAAGCTGACGCGCCTCTCGGAATTGGGCTGACTACAGTTCAGTAGTCGAACACCGAGGGGAGCGCGTCCACGGGGCGGGCCTCGGGGTAGTGCTCGGCGATCTTGGCCGCGTGGTCGGGGTCGTCGTCGATGCCGCTGGGATCGAAGCGAACGTCGATCCCCCGCTCGGCCAGATCGGCGTTGAAGCGAGCGGCAATGTCGTCGCGGCTCAAGGGATTGGCGGCCAAGCGGGCCTTGTGGTCGGCGTCGATGTACACGTCGGCCTTCCACAGCACGCTGATCCGCACATCGGCGAGCGGCGTGCGGTACACCTCCTCGCCGTGGTCGGTCACCACCCACGCACCATCGGGGCTGCCTACCGGGGCGAACTGAGCCATTGGAGTGACCCGCGGCGTTCCGATGTCGAAGGGACCGATGGCGTTGACCTGGTGGAACATGCCGTGGTTGTCGCCCATCAGCGCGGTGTTGGCCATGTTGCCCACATGCTCCTCGGGCGGTTGATCGGGCCCGCAGGGCCAGTAGCGGATGCCGCCGCCCTCCACATCGTTGAGCCACCAGATGGCGGTGGCCTGCGGGAACGACAGGTCGTCGAACAATCCCGACCACAGCATGGCCCGCAACAGCCACATGGGCGTGTTGGTGCGGTCGCGGCCCGCAAAGCGGGGATTGTCAGTGTGAGCCGGCCCCGCTTCAGGAATGGCCATCATCTGGTTCACATAGACGCTGTGAGGCTCGACAATCCCGGCGCTGTAGTAGGCCTTGGCCGATTCGATGTAGGCCGGATTGTCCAGAAACACCTCTGACCCCGGCACGGCGATGGTCTCGTTTACCCAGTCGTCCCGGAACCACAGCGGACGGGTGCGGGCACGGGGATCGGCGCCGGGGTTGTACCAGCCCCCCAGCGGCGCGTACGGCGCCTCTTGCGCCAACAGCTTGACCACAGTCCCAAGATCGTCAATCACATCGGTGAGCAGGATGGGCGGATCGGACACATGCATCGCTCCCGACCGTACCAGAGTGCCTGGGCGGGCCACGTTCACCGTTAAAGCAGGCGACTGAGCCGTCGAGCGCCCATACTGGAAGCGCCTCGCGAAAGGAGCTTCTGCGATGCGGATTCCCTATATCGGCGCCGACCCCCACGAGGCCGACGACACATCCACCGGCTTGTCGGGGACCCCCGAGGACGTGCTTGAGAGCCTCGGAGTCGATGCTTGATGCGGGTATTGCCCGGTCGGACCATCACAGGGATGTCGGCCATCCTCCTGCCCCATCTCAACTCGACCACCGTTGATTGGGCCTCGCTCGACGCCCACATCGCCCGCACCCGCGAGGCCGGACTTACCCCGGCGGTGAACATGGACACCGGGTATGTGCAGTTGCTGGATTGCGACACGCGAGTGCAGGTGCTTGAGCGGGCCGCGGCCATCACTGAGGGCGATTTTGTGGCCGGAGCGTTCGTGGCCGGCGAGCCGGGCGACTCGTTCGACCTCGACGCCTACCTCCGCGCCGCCGATGAAGTCACTGCACGGGGCGGCCTACCAGTGATCTTCCCATCGCACGGTCTGAACGACCACGGCGATGCTGCCTGGCTCGACGCCCACGGCCGAATCGCCTCCTGTCTCGAACGATTCATCGGGTTCGAGCTCGGCCCCATGTTCGTGCCCTACGGCCGCATCGTGTCGCTGGACACCTATCGGGGGCTGCTGGAAATCCCCCAATGCATCGGGGCCAAGCACTCCTCGCTGAACCGGCAACTGGAGTGGGACCGGCTGGCGGTGCGCGACGAGGTGCGCCCGGATTTCATGGTGCTCACCGGCAACGACCTGGCCATCGACATGGTGATGTACGGCTCCGACTACCTGCTGGGCCTGTCCACGTTCACCCCCGACAAGTTCGCCGAACGAGATCGCCTGTGGGCCAACGGCGATCTCGGCTTCTACCAGCTCAACGACGTTCTCCAGTACCTAGGGCACTTCGCGTTCCGCCCGCCGGTACCGGCCTACCGCCACAGCGCAGCCATGTTCCTGCACATGCGGGGCTGGGCTCGAAGCGATGCCGTCCCCCACGGTGCGCCCACCCGCCCCGCAAGCGACCTCGACATTCTGCGCGACATCGGCGAGCGGCTTCAGGTGATGCAATGGCTCGAATGAAGCAGGTGAAGCACCTGGCCAGCGTGGATGCCCTGCGCGCCCATCTCGAAGACCTCGGAGTGGAAATCCCGATCGACGACGAGGTGGATCCCGCAGGAGCGCTGGCCCAGCCGCTAGTGATCACCGACGGGTCAGCCGGGACCATGACCGCACCCAATCGCTGGGCCGTGCTGCCGATGGAGGGCTGGGACGGGGAAGCCGACGGCCGGCCGTCCGATCTGGTCCGCCGCCGCTGGGACCGGTTCGCGGCCAGCGGGGCCGGGCTGGTGTGGGGCGAGGCCACCGCCGTGCGACTCGATGGCCGGGCCAACCCCCGTCAGCTGGTGTTGGACGAGACCACCCTGGACGAATTCGCCGCCTTGCGCGCCCGACTCGACCCGTCGCAGTTGGCTGGACTCCAGCTCACCCACTCCGGCCGCTACGCCCGGCCAACCACTGCTGGGCCAGCGCCCAAGACGGTGTATGAGCATCCCCTGCTCGATGCCAGGGTGGGATCGGGGCCAGCCGAGGTGCTAGCCGACGGAGAGCTCGAAGAATTGGTCGAGCAGTTCATAGACCGAGCCGTGTTGGCCCACCGGGCCGGATTCGACTTCGTGGACATCAAGGCGTGCCACGGTTATCTGGGCCATGAGTTGTTGTCGGCTTTCGACCGCCCCGGCCCCTACGGCGGCAACCTGGAAGGCCGCACCCGCTTCCTCAGATCGATCATCGCCGGGATTCGCAGGCAAGCCCCCGAGTTAGGGGCGGCCCTGCGCCTGTCGCTGTTCGACTTCGTCCCCCACACCGCGGGCTCCGGCGGCGTCGGCGCTCCAGAGATCCCCGGCCCCTACCAACTGGCCTTCGGGGGCGACGGTTCGGGGCTGGGCATCGACCTGGCCGAAGCACACCAATTGCTCGACATGCTGGATGGTCTCGGCGTCGGACTGGTGTGCGCCACCGCGGGCAGCCCGTACTACGTCCCCCACATTCAGCGGCCTGCCTACTTCCCACCCTCCGACGGCTACCAGCCTCCAGAAGACCCCCTGGTCGGCGTGGCCCGACTGATCGCGGCCACCAACCAGATAGCCCACCGGCATCCCAACATGACCGTGGTGGCCGCCGGCCTGTCCTACCTCCAGGAATGGCTGCCCAACGCCGGCCAAGCTCTTGTCGGCCGCGGCATGGCCGATGCCGTCGGTTTGGGCCGCATGATCCTGGCCTACCCCGGGATGCCCGCCGATGTGCTGGCCGGCCGAGAACTCAACCGTCGCCTAATCTGCCGCACCTTCTCCGACTGCACCACCGCTCCCCGCAGCGGCCTGGTCTCCGGCTGCTACCCGCTGGACGACTTCTACAACCAGCGAGAAGAGCGCATCCAACTCGCCGCGTTCAAGAAAGCGGCCAAGGCCCGGTTTCGCTGAGCCTCCGGGCGGCCACGCTACTGTGAAGATTGCCTCTTGATCCACTAGGAGCACCTCGTGCCCGACCTCCGCGTTGAAATGCGCGACCACATCGCCATAGTCACCCTCGACCGGCCCCCGGTGAATGCGGTCGACAACAAGACGTTCGTGCAGATCCGCGATGTTTTCGCCGGTTTGGGCGATGATCGGGATGTGCGGGTGGCCGTCTTAACCGGCGCCGGAGACAAGGCGTTCTGCGCCGGCGCCGACCTGAGCCCGTCCAGCAGTACACCGCGCTCGGAGCGCCGCCCCCGCGAGCTGACCGACGCCGGGCATCTGGCCCGAGAGGCTATGTGGGCCATCATCGATTGCGCCGTCCCGGTGATCGGGGCCATCAACGGCCACGCGCTGGGCGCGGGCCTGGCCTATGCCGCCTGCTGCGACATGCTGGTGGCCTCGGAGAGCGCCCGCTTCGGCACTCCCGAGATAAATGTCGGCCTGCTGGGAGCCAGTGCCCACCTCTCGTTGATGATGGGCCGCCACAAGGCCAGAGAGATGTTCCTCACCGGCGAGCAGGTGTCCGCACAAGAGATGTACCGCATCGGCGCCGTCCGAGAGGTGACCGCGCCCGACAAGCTCATGGACACCGCGCTGGGGCTGGCCCGCGAGCTGGCTGCCAAGAGCCCGATCGCCATGCGGCTGGCCAAGGAGTCGATGAACCGGATCGAGCACCTGCCGCTGCGGGAGGGCTACCGCACCGAGCAGGACTACACCACCCGCCTGTTGCGCTTCGACGACTCTCGAGAAGCCCGCCGCGCCTTTCGGGAAAAGCGCGACCCCGAGTACAAGTGGGAGTGACCTGGAGAATCGCAACCCCGCCTACAAATGGGGATGACGGCTAGAAGAGCTTGCTGTTGTCCCAGTTGAGCATCTTGCCCACCGGGGTCAGCTCGATGGTGGCGTTGAGGTTCTTGTCGTAGTAGTCCCGGGTCTGCTCGGGCATCGCGTCGCGGGCCGTCCGGTACGGGGCGTACTTCTCATCGAGAGCCTGGCCGATCCGGCGGGACAGCTCCTCAGAGGGCTCGATCACCCGGCCAACGCATTCCACATGCACGGCCCGCAGCTCGGCCCAGCGATCCCCGGCCTCCACCAGAAATGAGCAGCGCTGGTCGTTGTTAACCCGCACCACCTTCTTGCCCCGCGTGACCATGTAGATCTTCTGGTCGAGCACCACGTACCACACCGGCAGGGCGATGGGCTGGCCGTTGGACCGCAGCGTGGTGAAGACGCCGTTCACCGAGGCCTCCAGCATCTCCCAGCACTCCTCGGGCGTCATCCGCACCGTGGGCTTCTTCTCAGCCACCTATCAGATCTCTCAATTCGCGGCGGAGTATCTTGCCCGAGGCCGACTTGGGGATGGCATCGGCGAACCGGACCTCGTCCAAGTGCTTGTAAGTGGCCACATGGTCGGCCACGTAAGCCTTCACCGCCTGTTCATGAAGCCCGGAGTCGGGAGCAGGAACCACAAACGCCAGCGGCACTTCCCCGCTCTCGTCGTCGGGGCGGCCCACCACCGCGGCATCGGTGATCTGAGGGTGCTCCACCAGCAGAGCCTCCAACTCGGCCGGGGCCACCTGGAAGCCCTTGACCTTGATGAGCTCCTTCAGCCGGTCGACGACGTAAACGTGGCCATCGCCGTCGATCCGGGCGATGTCACCGGTGTGGAGCCAACCGTCCTCATCCAGGGTCTCAGCAGTGGCCTCGGGGTTGTTGAGGTAGCCCTTCATCACCTGGGGGCCGCGAATCCACAACTCGCCCTCTGTGTCGGTGGGCAGGTCTTCGCCCGATTCAGGGGCCACGATCCGGGCCTCGGTGTTGGCCACCGTCAGCCCCACCGACCCCGGCTTGAAGTTCCCCGGAGGGGTGGCATGGGAGATCGGGCTGAGCTCGGTCATCCCGTAGCCCTGCACCACCTCGCAGTCGATCCGGGCCGACGCCTCTTCGGCCACTTCAGCCCCCAGCGGCGCCGCCCCCGACAGCACCTGGCGCAGCGACGACAGATCGAAGTCAGCCACCGCGGGGTGCTTGGCCAACGCCAGCACGATGGGGGGCACGGCGAAGAACCGGGTCACCTGGTGGCGCTCGATGAGCGACAGCGCCTGGGCCAAGTCGAAGCGGGGCATGGTCACCAGCGTGGCCCCGTGGTGAAGCTGGTCGTTCATCAGCACCTGCATCCCGTAGATGTGGAAGAAGGGCAGCACGGCCAGCACCACATCGCTGGCCTGGGAGGCGATCGAGGAGGCGCACTGCTCGATGTTGTTCACCAGGTTGGCATGGGTGAGCATCACCCCCTTGGGCAGACCGGTGGTGCCCGAGGAGTAGGGCAGCACCACCACGTCGTCGCGAGGGTCGACCTTCACCTGGGCGATCGGTTCCCCCATCAGCGACTGCATGGGGGTGCCCGCCGACGGGCTGTCGGAGTCGATCACCACCACATCGCCGGCCACCCCGGCCTGGCCCATGGCCTGCTGGGCCTGAGCGGCGAACATGTCGGCGGCGAACACCATCGTCGCCTGCGAGTCGGTGAGCTGGTAGGCGATCTCGTCTGCTCCGTAGGTGGGGTTGACCGTGGTGACCGCGCCCCCCGCCACCGCCACCGCGTGGAACACCACCGGATACCACGGGGAGTTCGGCGCGATGAGCGCGGCAACATCGCCCCGCTGAAACCCGCCGGCGGCCAGCCCGCCAGCCAGGGCATGTACCGCCTGCTCAAGCTGGCCGAACGTGAGCGACCACTCCCCCGGCCCGTCTATCACCGCCTCCTGGTCAGCCAGCTCCCCGGCCCGCTCCAGCACGAACCCAGTCACCGGCTGCGAGCTCAGCAGCTCATCGGGCAGGGGGCTGGGGTGAACTATCACTGGGCGCTGGGAAGCGGGCGTGATGCCGTGGAATGGGCTGCCAGCGTAGTCGGACAGGCTCCGGTCCACGCCGTCGAGGCCGGCAAGACGGAAAGGGCATCGGGCTCGACAAGGGGTCGTCCATCGGCCCACTCCCCGAAGGTGCGCCACGGGTCGCCCTCGTGGCCCCGCAGGCAATCCCAGCAGTGGAAATCGGTGCCCCCGTAGCTCCCCAGCATGTGCCGATTCAGCGAGTCCAGCAGGATGACGGCGACGTTTGAAGGTGAGCTCATGAAACCCCCTGCCCTGCTTTTGGCATCTCCTTGTTCTTCTGACGCTACTCTCATGGGCCAACACCGGACGAATATGACCGCCTGAGCTTGGGGGAGACGTTGGACAACGAACAGGCCCAGAGCGAGTCCATCGACGCGCTGGCCGCCACAGTACTGGAGGGGGAGGCGGCCCGGCGCGATGCTCAGAAGGCCGAGGTTCTGTTCCCCGACGATTTGCTGCCCGGAGTGGGTGGCGAACAGACGACGCTCAAGGAGGGTCTGCGAAAAGGGGGCTTTCAGACCTTTATCGTCTTGCTGGCGCTGAACAGCCTCGACGAGCTGGAGAACAGCGCGGTGGCCATCCTGGGGCCCGACATCGGCGAGAGCTTCGGGGTGAGCGACGGAGCCATCACCGCCATAAGCACCGCATCGCTCATGTTCTTCGTGCTGGGGGCCGGGCCGATGGGATGGCTGGCCGACCGCTTCCGACGCGGCCCCATCGTGGGCATCGCCAGCGGGGCCTTTGCCGCATTCAGCGCCTTGTCGGGGGCGGCGGTGAATGCCCTCATGTTCTTCTTCATGCGGTTCTTCGCCGGCATGTCCAAGGCCAACACCATCACCGTGCATCCCAGCATGCTGGCCGACACCTATCCGCTCCAGACCCGGGGCCGCATGTACGCCACCAACGCCGGAGTGGGGCGCGTATTCTCGGCCATCAGCCCGGTTTTGGCTGGGGGCATCGCAGTGTGGATCGGAGGCGACGACGGCTGGCGCTGGGCGTTCTACCTTCTCGGGCTGCCCACCGCGGCCTTGGCTTTCTTGGCCTTCTTCTTGAAGGAGCCACCCCGGGGCCAATGGGAACAGAAGCATGTGCTGGGCGCCGGCCTCAAACAGGACAACAAGATGCCGATTTCGGTGGAAGCCGCCTTCACCCGCATCTGGAACATCGACACCATCCGCAATATGACCATCGCCTTCGCGGCCATGGGCTTCGCCCTGTTCCCAGCCGGCTCAATCCAATCGTTCTTCCTGGAGGAGGAGTTCGACCTCGACGCCTTGGAGCGCGGGTTGGCGGTGGCACCCGCAGGGGTCGGCCTGCTGGTGTTCCTGCCCTTCGTCGGGCGCCGGTTCGACGCCACCTTCCGCAAGGACCCCGATCGGGCGGTGCGGCTCATCGGGATCCTCCTGCTGCCCATCGGCGTGCTGGTGCCCATCCAGTACGCCATGCCCAACCTCGCCCTGTTCATGACTCTGTCCGCCATCAACTCCACCTTCTTGGGCGGGGCCTTTGCCATGGTCCAGCCCGCCATCCAAGCGGTGTTCCCCTACCGGCTGCGAGGCATGGGCACTGCCTTCTTGACCTTCTTCATGGTCATGGTGGGCGGTGTGGGGGGCAGCATCATCGCCGGCTTCCTCCAGAACGAGCTCGGCGAGCAGACCGCCATCACCATCATCACCGCAACCGCCATGCCGGTCGGCGCCTACTTCGTGCTGCGGGGGGCCAGTCGGCTGCGGCGCGACCTCTCGCTGGTCGTCGGCGAGCTGCAAGAAGAACAAGACGAAGAACGCCGCCAGGCCGAGACCGACCCAAACGACATGCCCGCCATCCAGGTGGCCCATGTCGATTTCAGCTACGGGCAGGTACAGGTGCTGTTCGATCTCGGATTCGAGGTGCGCAAGCAGGAGACCCTGGCCCTGTTGGGCACCAACGGCGCGGGAAAGTCCACTGCGCTCAAAGTGATCACCGGGCTGGTTACCCCGGAGCGGGGCGTGGTGCGCCTGCACGGCCAAACCATCACCTTCGCCACTCCTGAGCAGCGGGCGGCCATGGGTCTGCACATGCTGCCGGGAGGGGCCGGGGTGTGGAGCGACCTCTCGATCCGCGACAACCTCCTCATGGGGGCTTACGCCTATCGCAGGGATCCCAGAGACCGTGACCGGCGCATAGAGATAGTGCTCGACATGTTCCCCGACCTCGGCAAACGACCCAATGAGCGGGCCGGCAACCTTTCGGGTGGCCAGCAGCAGATGCTGGCCTTGGCCCGAGTGATGTTGCACGAGCCCGAGGTTTTGATGATCGACGAGCTGTCGCTGGGATTGGCCCCGGTGGTGGTGCAGTCACTCTTGGAAACGGTCGAGGAGCTCAAGGACCAAGGCCAGGCCATGATCATCGTGGAGCAGTCGCTGAACGTGGCCCTGGCCATCGCCGACCGGGCCGTGTTCCTGGAGAAGGGGCAGGTGCGCTTCGAGGGCCCGGCCCAGGAACTGGCCGAACGGGACGACCTGGCCCGGGCGGTTTTCCTCGGCACCGAGGGCGGCTAATGGACATCGCCTCCGCTTCCGTGGTCGGCACTTGGATCACCCAGCAGTTGGCCTTCAACGGGGTGGTCAGCGGCCTGGTCACCGGGCTGGTGGCCCTGGGGATCGTGCTCATCTACCGGTCCACCCGGGTCATCAACTTCGCGGTGGGGAACATGGGGATCATCGCCGCCTCAATGATGGCACTGCTGCACCTGAACTACGACTGGCCATTCTGGCTGGCGCTGGCGCTCTCGCTGGCGCTGGGCGTTCTGTTCGCCGCCGCGGTGGAGCTGACTGTGATCCGCCGATTGTTCAGCTCTCCCCGAGTGATCGTGCTGGTGGCCACGGTCGGTATCGCGCAACTGGCCCAGTTGGTGATCTCCCAGCTTCCCGACATCGAAGCTGCCGGCCGGAAATATCCGGTGCCGGTTGGCCGAATCTGGGAAAACGTGTGGTTTACCGATATCCGCGTGCGCGGTCCACAGCTCGTCATTCTCATCGCGGTGCCGGTTATGGCTCTGCTGTTGGGCTGGTTCATGAACCGGACCTCATTCGGCAAGTCCGTGTCGGCGTCGGCCAACAATCCCGATCTCTCCCGGCTATCGGGGATCAACCCAAAAACCGTGTCCACCTTCGTGTGGGTGATGGCCGGGCTGTTGGCCTCGCTGTCGATGATCATGCTGTCCGGTGAAACCGGACAGATAGCCGGCCTGGCCAACCTCGGTCCCCAAACCCTGGGAAAGGCCATGGTGGCCGCGGTGCTGGCCGGGATGGTCTCCTTCCCCCGAGCCATGCTGGCCGGAGTGCTGATCGGCTTCCTCGAATTCTTGTTCCGGTTCAACTTCTTCGCCGAGACCGGCCTCATCGACTTTGTCATCTTCTTGGCTGTTCTGGTGGCCGTGTACTTCCAAAGCCGAAGCCAGGGCGAAGCCGGAGTTTTCTCCTTTGCCCCCAAGGTGCGCGCCATACCAGAACGGCTGCGCCAGGTGTGGTGGCTGCGAAACCTGTCCAAGATCGCGCTGGGCGCGTTGTTGGCGCTTGGCATCGTGCTAGTGCAGCTTCCTGGCATCGCCGACCTGCCGTCTCGCCAGTTGCTGTACGCCACGGTGCTGTGCTTTGCGGTCTGCGGACTGTCGGTCACCATCATCACAGGCTGGGCCGGCCAGCTCTCCCTGGCCCAAATGACCTTCGCCGGCATGGGGGCGCTATTCGCCGCGAGCCTCAAACGGGGGCTGTCCATGGACTTCACCGTGGGAACCGGGTTCTTGCCCGGCGACGCGTTGTCGTACGACTTCTTCGACGTCCAATTCGAGACCGGAGGCATCCCGTTCATGGTGGCCATTCCGGTGGCCGCGCTGTTCTCTGCGTTGGTGGCGGCCGTAATTGGGGTCGGATCACTTCGAGTTCGCGGCCTCTATTTGGCGGTTACCACCTTTGTGTTCGCGCTGGCCGCCCAGCAGTACCTCTATCGGAGGCCGTTTTTTACTGGGGGCAACGACTCGTCGGTGTCGTTCCGCCGGGGCGAGCTGTTCGGCCTCGAGCTCAGATCGCAGAAGGCCTACTACTACGTTTGCCTGGCTTTTTTGCTGATCGCGGTGATCATCGTCAGCCGGCTGCGTCGATCGGGGGTGGGGCGAAGCATCATCGCGGTGCGCGACAACGCCGACTCGGCCTCGGGCTACACGGTGGGGCCGGTGCGCTCCAAGCTCTCATCGTTCGCTTTGGCCGGGGGCATCGCCGGGTTGGGCGGAGCAATGCTGGCCGGCCTGGTGCAGAACGTCCCGATCAGCGAGCGGTTCTTCCAAGTGGAGGACTCATTGCAGCTTGTGGGCATGGTGGTCATCGGGGGCCTGGGCTCGTCGATTGGCGCAGTGCTGGGCGCGATTTGGGTCTATGGCCTTCCCAACCTGTTCAACAATGCGGACACCGTGGCCTTGTTCTCCTCCAGCATCGGGCTGCTGCTGGTGCTCATGTACTTCCCCGGCGGCTTGGTGCAAATCGGCTACAGCGCCCGAAACGCCCTCATCGGCTTGGCCGAGCGGCGTCTGGGGCCCGACCCCGCCGGCAAGACCGTCCAGACCGCTCCGACCAGCCTGATCCGGCTTGACGATATTCGGCCGGCTACCGATCCCATGCTGGCCGGCCACGACATCAGCGTGCGGTTCGGCGGCGTGCAGGCGGTGTCGGAGGCCACCGTGCTGGTCCATCCCGACGAGATCGTGGGCCTCATCGGCACCAACGGCGCCGGAAAGTCCACGTTCATGAACGCGGTGGGTGGCTATGTGCCCTCCACCGGCAAAGTGGAGCTGCTCGGCACCGACATCACCCGGTTCCCCGCCCCCCGCAGGGCCCGGGCCGGGCTGGGACGCACCTTCCAGACCGCGGCGCTGTTCCCGGAGTTGACGGTGCGAGAGACGGTGCAGGTGGCGTTGGAGGCCAGGGGACGCACGCCGCTGCTGAGCACCGCCCTGCACCTCCCCCATACATTTTCCTTGGAACGGCGGCGCCGGGCCGAGGCCGACGAGCTGATCGACTACCTGGGGCTGGGGCGCTACGCCGATTCCTATATCAGCGACCTGTCCACCGGCACCCGGCGCATCGTCGAGATCACCGGTCTGTTGGCCCTGGGCACCCGGGTGCTGTGCCTCGACGAGCCCACCGCCGGGGTGGCCCAGCGGGAGACCGAGGCTTTTGGTCCGCTCATCGTCAACATCCGCCGGGAGCTGGAAGCGTCCATGCTGATCATCGAGCACGACATGCCCCTCATCATGAGCATCAGCGACCGGGTGTACTGCCTCGAGGCCGGCAAGGTGATCGCCGAGGGGCCCCCCTCCGAGGTGCGCAACGACCCCTTGGTGGTCGCCAGCTACCTCGGCACCGACGAGCGCGCCATCGCCATCAGCGACGCTTAGGTGCTCCGGCCGAACGAAATCCGAACATACGTCTACGACGTTGACGACGGCGGCCTTGCGCTGGTGGGGTAGCTTCGCTTTGTGGATTTAGGAATCCGGGGACGACGGGCGCTGGTGGCGGCCTCGTCGGCCGGGCTGGGGTTGGCCACCGCCGCGGCGCTGGCCGAAGCGGGGTGCCGGGTGGCAATTAATGGGCGCGACCCCGACCGCCTCAACGACGCGGCCAACAAGGTTTCCGGGGCCGTCCCCATAGTTGGTGACGTGTCCGACGCCGCCGGCGCCACCGCACTGGTAGAGGCAGCCACCGAGGAACTGGGCGGCATCGACATTCTGGTTGCCAACGCCGGCGGGCCGCCGGGCGGCGACTGGGCGAGCACCGGCGTCGACCGGTACCCGGCCGCGCTGGAACTGAGCCTGATCTCGGTGGTGGCCATGACCAAGGCGGCGGTGCCGGCCATGCAGGCCCAGGGCTGGGGCCGGGTGCTGGCCATCACCTCGGTGTCAGCACGCCAGCCGCTGGACATGCTCATCTTGTCCAACACCGCCCGAGCCGGGGTCACCGGCTACCTCAAGACCATGGCCAACCAGGTGGCGGCCCACGGGGTTACCGTCAACTCGCTTCAGCCCGGCTATCACGCCACCGACCGGCTCCAGCAGCTTTTCGGAGATCGAATGGCCGACCTGGAGTCAAGCGCCCCCTCCCGCTCGGTGGGCGACCCCGCCGACTTCGGCCGGATCGCCGCCTTCTTGTGCTCTGAGCACGCCCGGTTCATCACCGGCGCAGCCCTGCCCGTGGACGGCGGCTCAAGCGCCGGACTGCAATAGGCAAAAGGAGAGGCAGATGATCCGACACGTCGTGATGTTCCGCTTCCGAGACGACGCCGACCAAGCCCAGCGCCAAACCGTATACGACGCCATCGCCGCCATGCCCGAAGCCACCGGCGTGACCGAGGCCTACGCCATCGGACCCGACCTGGGTTTGGCCGAGGACAACTTCGATTTTGCCGTCGTCGGGGACTTCGCCGACCAAGAGGCCTACTTCGCCTACCGCGACCACCCAGAGCACCGGCGAATCATCCTCGACATCATCCGCCCCGCCATCTCCGACCGGGCCTCCATCCAATACGAGGTTTCCTAGCCTTTACTGCCATGCCCAGCCGCACGCTTCGGCAACCGGGCGAACATGGATGGACGCATCCTCCAAGCTGAATACGAAAACGCCGAATTGCCCGCCATCCCCATTCTCTACGGAAACCATGAGCCAGCGGCTGTTGGTGTTGACGGTTGAGTTGATGAACGCCACCTCATCGCCTACTGGGAGGAAAATTGCGTTGTTGAGGGGGGATGCACCCCACAGATCCCGGACTCCGTTAAAAGCGACGAAGTCGCCCTGTACCGCCTCTCCCCACGAGAAGAAAGCACCGGGCAAGCGCACATGGGCGGCGGGGACGCGGCCGGCGTACGCGCTCTGACCCTCCACACTCCCGCGCTCGAAAGACAGGAATACCTCGAGGCCCCCTCCACCGCACCTCACGAACAGCCAGTCGTCGCTGTCTCCATCTGGGAATCCCCGGTTGTGAAGGTAGGCGGAGACTCCTGCGATGCGGCCACCGCCGACCAGTTCTGTGCTCACCCACTCGTGAGCACCGCTGGACAAGGTGGGCTGCTGCTCCGTCGTGCCGCAAACTCCGGCGGAGGGTATCCCGGCGTAGCGGACGAACAAGAGATCGGCCGCGCAGCGGAAGACATCGTTGTGTACACAAGCGTCGTAAACGCGTGGATCTGAGTGAGACTGGCAGGTCTGGATCGAAGGGTGGAGGGCCACAAGGGCATGGGCGGTCTCGTGCAGGATGGTCTGCAAGGACGAGTCGAGCCTTCGCAGGTGATGGCTGCTGTGCTGGTAGCAGGCAACGATCACCCCTCCCTCAACCGCGGTGGCGCAGGTGGCGCCTGTCGGCGCCAACTCGCTGGTTGGCGGAGTGGCTGGCTTCCCCTCCACATCGACTTCCGCCCAGATCTTCTCCACCAACGACTGTCCATCGGCCTCCGAAAGGGAGCGGTTGTAGCTCCTGTTGTCCCAGAAACCGTCCCAGGCGCACCTCTCCCACTCAAGCAATCCGGATGCGATTGTGTGGGCGCACCGCCCCGATGGCGGAGCGGCCGCCACGTTGATCTGCTCTTGCGCCGCGTTGGTCGGCTCTTGCGCCACGTTGACCGGCTCTTGCGCCGCGTTGACCGGCTCTTGCGCCGCGTTGGTCGGCTCTTGAATCGGGGCGGGAACCCCGCCTACGCACCCGCCGGGCACAACCTGGGCATCGATGTCGAAACGGCAGCGGTAAACGTTGAGGAGCGCTTCTTGGGCGGCCACCAATTCATCGCGTGCGGCCAAGTCGTCGGGCGTGGGCATGCCGGTGAACGGAGTCGGTTCAGTCGCGGGCAGAGCCGGCTGGCCACCTTGACACCCGCCGGGCACAACCTGGGTGTCGATGTCGAAACGGCAGCGGTAAACGTTGAGGAGCGCTTCTTGATCTGCGACCAGTCGGTCGCGGATTTGGACGTCATCCAGAGTCGGTTGGCCTTGTGCCACCGTGGTGCCGATCATGGCGGTGGGAAAGACGCCGATGAGCGACAGAGCCAGCCCCGCAGACATCACTCTGGCCGCAACCATGCTGTCAAACCTCGCTAGGGGACCATCTCACGCAGTATTATAACGGACTCATGAGCGCACTTAGGCTCCGCGGTAAAGTGGCCGTTTCTCGCCACACGGCCCTGCTTGCCGTGTTCGCGCTGGTATTGATGTCCGTCGTAATTGTCTTGGCGGCGGAGACAGCGAGGGCCGAAGTCCCTGATGGCCAACCTCCACCTGGGGTAATGGCTCGGCTTGTCGCTGCGGCAGCAATACAGAGAGCCGACACCCCCCAAGACCAACCCCAACCAAACACCCCCCAAACAGAACAACAGAACCCACCAACCACCCCAACAGAAACACAGCCTGCCGACACCCCCCAAGACCAACCCCAACCAAACACCCCCCAAACAGAACAACAGAACCCACCAACCACCCCAACAGAAACACAGCCTGCCGACACCCTCGTGGTCCAGGCGCAGACAAGTGACTCAACGCCAAACCAAGACGACGATCCAGACATCCAGGGAGCGCCCGCAGACGGCGAGGTTGCCGCCGAGATCGTGAACCGTCCCGAGGGCGACAATGTGGTCTCTATCACGCCCAATGGCGACAGAATCACAATCAAGGACTCAAACAATGGGGAAACGCAGTCGGATGCCCCACTCTGGCAGGACAACCCCAACAAGGATGAACCAGGGGCTGATCCAGGTTCTCAGAACATAGGCGATACAACAGGCGACGAGGACGTCATGGTGGTGCTGAACCGTCCGACCACCACAACTGACGACGGCGAGGAGCACACCAAGCAGTGGGATGCCTGGTATGCCACATATTACGAATTGGTCGCGCTGGGCAACGACTTCATCGAATGCGAGACAGGCGATCATGTGCCCGGGGGAGAGGAGTGCTGGGTTGTTGATGTATCGCTGGTAAGCGAAACACTGGAAGAAGAGGAAGAGGCCGACAGCGATGACGGCGGGCAGGGATCCACGCCTTCGGCATTGCCCTTGACACCAGAGCAACGCTGGCCAGGCCGCAACTATCAGTGGACAGATCCTGGACCAGTCGACGAACCAGGCACCGACCAAACCCCACCAGTCGACGAACCAGACACCGACCAAACCCCACCAGTCGACGAACCAGACACCGACCAAACCCCACCAGTCGACGAACCAGGCTCAGGCGAGGATGCCAACCCGCTGACCACAATAGGCCAGAATCCTGAAGACGGCAGCGAGATCACCATTGTGAACATTCCCAGTTCAACCAATGACCCGGAACAGCGTAAGAGAAACTTCGACCTCGAGAACGAGGCGCTGGACGCGCTCGATGAAGCCGGCGAGCCCTACGTGGTGTGCTTCGGTGATGAGACGTACACCGATATGCACACTGGCGACACGGTAACCATACCCGCGTTCTGCAATGTGATAGATCCGAGCGTTTGAGGCCTCCCCATTTCTCCCATGAGCACGCAGCAAGCAGAGGCAACGAGCGACAGCGGAGCCCGAGATCTGCGGATCGCCATCATCGGGGCGGGACCGGGCGGGCTGTGCGCCGCCATCCGGCTGCGCCAATCGGGCTTCGAGAACTTCACCGTGCTGGAGAAGGGCCGCGGCGTGGGCGGCACCTGGTACCACAACCGCTACCCCGGCTGCGCCTGCGACATCCAGTCGGAGCTCTACTCGTTCTCCTTCGAGGTGAACACCGAGTGGACCCGCCCCTACGCCCGCCAGCCCGAGATCCTGCGCTACATGGAGCACTGCGCTGAGAAGTACGGGGTGCTCCCCCACTGCCGGTTCAACGACGCTGTGACTTCGGCCCGCTGGGACGACAACGACGCAACCTGGACGCTGACCACCGAGTCGGGTGCCGAGATCACCGCCGATGTGGTGATCAGCGCATTGGGCATGTTCAACGACGTGCCCCTGCCCGACATCGAAGGCTTGGGCTCGTTCGAGGGCAAGACCATCCACTCCGCCCGTTGGGACTGGAACCACGACCTCACCGGTGAGACCGTCGGAGTGGTCGGCTCCGCGGCCAGCGCCGTGCAGCTCGTGCCCGAGATCGCCTTGGAGGTGGGCTGGCTCTACGTGTTCCAGCGCACCGCCAACTGGGTGCTGCCCAAAGAGGATGACCCCTACACCCCCGAGGAGATGGCCGCCCGTCAGGCCGACCCCGGCATCGTGGCGGCCCGGCGCGATGAGCTGTTCGAGCAGGTGGACACCGGCATGGCCTTCAAAGACCCTGCGCGGCAAGCCGAGATGGAGGCCATCGGCCGACAAGCCCTAGGTGCGGTGACCGATCCCGAGCTGCGGGCCAAGCTCACCCCCACCCACATGTGGGGCTGCAAGCGGCCGCTGTTCCACAACGAGTACTTCACCACCTACAACCGCCCCAACGTGGAGCTGGTGACCGACGCCATCGAGCGGATCACCCCCAAAGGCGTACTAACTGCCGACGGCGCCGAACGGGTGATGGACACCATGGTGCTGGCCACCGGGTTCTCCACCACCAAGTACCTGTCGGCCATCGAGGTGATCGGCCGGGGCGGGCTGCACATCGACGACGCCTGGGACGACGGCGCCACCGCCTACATGGGCATCACCACCGCCGGGTTCCCCAACCTGTTCATGCTGTACGGGCCCAACACCAACAACGGCTCGATCATCACCATGATCGAGTACCAGGTGGAATACGCCCTGGCCCACATCCAGCGCCTGGCCGACCAGCGCCTGGCCTGGGTGGACGTGAAGGCCGAGCCCATGGCCGACTACAACCAGTGGGTGCAGGAGGGCATCTCCGAGATCAGGCCCTGGAACGCAAGCTGCAACGGCTACTACCGCAGCCCCAGCGGTCGCATCGTCACCCAGTGGCCCCACAACATGACCACCTTCAAAGACCAGACCGCCGCCATCGACGAGGACGCCTTCGAGGTGGCTTCTTTGCCCGCGGACTGAACTCGGCCCGAAAGCCAGAGACACCCGGATCGACAGGAGGCGATGGCAATGGGCGGAAGACTGGAAGGCAAGGTGGCGCTCATCACCGGGAGCGCCCGGGGCCAGGGGGAGGCGGAGGCCCGCCGGTTCGCAGCCGAGGGGGCCAAAGTGGCCATCACCGACCTGCGCAGCGTGCTCGGCGAGCAACTAGCCGCCGAGCTGGGGCCCGACGCCTTCTACCAGCAGTTGGACGTGACCCGGGAGGACGACTGGGACGCCGCGGTGGCCGCCACCCTGGAGCGGTTCGGCAAGCTCGACATCCTGGTGAACAACGCCGGCATCGGCGCCTTCGGCACCTTGGAGGGGCTCGACCTCAAGACCCACCACGAGATGACCGACATCAACCTCCACGGCGTGTACCTGGGCATGCGGGCGGCCAAGGCCGCTCTGGTGGCCGCCGGCAACGGTGCCATCGTGAACATCTCCTCCATCGACGGCATCGTGGGCGTGCTGGGCATGACCAGCTACGCCGGCACCAAGTTCGCGGTCACGGGCATGACCCGCTCGGCGGCCATCGAGCTGGGGCCGCTGGGGGTGAGAGTCAACTCCATCCACCCCGGGGTGATCAACAGCCCGATGGTGCAGGAGGTACCGCCTGAGACCCGGGCCCGCCTCGACCGGCTCATGGACATGCAGCCCATCAAGCGCATGGGCGAGCCCGAAGAGATCGCCTCGCTGGCTCTGTTCCTAGCCAGCGACGAGGCCAGCTACATCACCGGCGCCCAGTTCGTGATCGACGGCGGGCACCTGGCCGGGCCGTGGCGGGAGCCGTTCGAGGAGTAGGCAAAGACATCGCCATGACCGACACCCTCCCTGCGTTCAACCCCCACAACCCTGAGTACTTCGAGACCGGCCTGCCCTTCGACCTGCTGGCCGAACTTCGTCAGCAGGGGCCGGTGGCCAAGACCCCGCTGGGCTACTACCTGACCCGTCGCCAAGAGGCCGACGAACTGCTGTACGCGGTGGACACCTACGGCTCCGACATGACGCCGGGCACCGGGCTCGGTGGCGTGGAGGAGGTGCCCCAAGAGCAGCTGTTCCTTCCCGAAATCGACGAGCCGGTCCACGGGCAGATCCGCCGGCTGTACAACTCGGCGCTGGGCCCCCACCGCACCATGAGAATCCAGCCGTTCGTGCGCCAGACCTGCGAACGGCTGCTTGACGCCCTGTTTGGCGAAGACCCTGCCGACCTGCACGCCGACTACGCCGTGCCCATCCCCTGCGAGGTGATCGCCCACATCATCGGCCTGCCCGAGGACGGTGCCGACAAGCTGAAGGTGTGGTCGTCGGACGGCTCGGTGATGTTCCGGGCGGCGTGCCCCCAGTACGCCCCCGACGGCCCGCCCATCACCGGCTACCTGAAGGATCTGGTGGCCCAACAGCGCCTGGCCGACGAGCCCACCTCGCACACCTACAAGGTGTTCTTGGACGCCGAAATCGAGGGCGAGCCCCTCAGCGACACGGTGATCGCCCACCAGCTCCAGACCATGGTGCTGGGCGGGGTTCACACCACCCGGGGGCTGCTGGCCCACTCCATGCACCGGCTCATCGCCGAGCCCGATACGTGGGTCGCCCTCGAAGCCGACCGGGAGCTGATCCCGGTGTTCGTCGAGGAGTCCCTGCGCCACGACTCGCCCGCCCCCCGGGTGGCCCGACGATGCCTTAAGGACACCCATTTGGGCGGGGTGGACATGAAGCAGGGCGACTGGGTGGAGGTGGGCTTGGCGTCGGCGAATCGGGACGAGGAGCAGTACGACGATCCCGAGGACTTCCGGCTCGACCGCCCCGACCCCCTCAACCACGTGGCCTTCGGCGCCGGCGCCCACGTCTGCCCCGGCGCCAGCCTGGCCCGCCTCGAAGGAGTCACCGCCATCGAGACCCTGCTCGACCGAGCTGCCGCCCTCACCCCCGTGGCCAGCTTCGAGTACCCGCCCCTCCCCGCCAACCTCGCCTACAGCGACCTCCCCGCCCACATCACCTGGCGCTAAGCCACAGCGCCCAATCCAATACAACATCGCCCTCTGGAGAAATGCACCGCCGCGGCCCTGCGGGCCGAATCACCCGATGTCGACGTGGCAACCCATGTCGGGCGCCCGGCCGATGAGCGCGACGCCGAGTTCTGGCGCCAAATCCAGACTGGCGACTGGAAGCGCGAGAAACAGCGCAGTTTGCTGCGGGAGGTCCCCGCATCTGGCTCAGGCCAGGGGAAAGGCGAAAAAGGCGATAGCCACGTAGTGGACGGCAACCGCGGCCACCACCAGCAGATGGAACAGCTCGTGGTACCCAAACCAGTGTGGCCACGGATCGGGACGCCGGACGGCATAGATGAGCGCGCCCAGCGTGTAGAGGCCGCCGCCGATGAACAGGAGCGTCGAGCCGGCAACCCCTAGGCCCCGCCAGACATCTCCGATGACCAGCAACGCGGCCCATCCAACCACCGGATAGGGCGCGATCAGCAACCACCGAGGCGCGTTGAGCCAAGCCACTCGTCCGACCACGCCGAGCGCGGCACCGGACCAGACGACACTCAGTACCAGTCGGGCGGCACCAGGTTCCAGAGCAAAGAAACCAATCGGCGTATAGGTGGCGGCGATGAACACGAAGATCATGGAATGGTCGAGGCGTCGAATAGCCGCCTCGCCCCGAGGCGTCCAGTTGACTCGGTGGTAGGCCGCGCTCACCCCGAAAACGCCCACGACTGCGATGGTGTACACCGACACAACAGCCCGGTCGGCACCGCCGGGCCCCAAGGCGATGACAACGGGCGCGAGGGCAATGGCAGCAAGAGTCGCCACAACGTGGGACCAGCCCCGGAGTACCGGCTTGGGAAGAAGAAGGGGGCCAGCGACCGTCAGGCGGCCCACCCTACACGGGTGGGGCCGCAAGCAAACAGTGCCTAGCCGCTGAACTCGGCGGCTTCGTATTCCAGGAGGCGGCCGAACAGGTCCCGCAGCTCCGAGCGCCTAGAGCGGTCGTTGGCCAGGTTGACCAGCTCGTGGGGATCGTCGGCCAGGGAGTACCACTCGTGGTCGTGGTCGTCGAAGTCGGCGTCGGTGTCGAACAGCTTCGGCTCGGGAGCGAGGTTGCCGGTGCGGTCGATTCCGCCGCCCACCCCGTAGTAGCGGGCGTACTTGGTCTCGCCGTCGAAGAAGCCCCTCACCGCGTAGCGGCTGTGGCGGAGCAATTCCGACTGGGCGCTGTCCTGGCTGAACAGCACGTAGTCCCGCACCGACGTCGACGGATCGGCCAGCGACGGGGTGAGGTCCTTCCCCGACAAGGTGGGCGAGCTGTCCAAGTCCACCCCGCCGAGCGCAGCGACGGTGGCGGCCAGATCAACGTGGGTGGCCAGCGCATCGGTGACCGCCCCCTGCGGGGTGAGCCCGGGGGCCTTGACGATGAGCGGCACCCCCATGACCTCCTCGTACACGCAGGGCAGCTTGGCCCGCAGCCCGTGCGAGCCGCAGGCGTCGCCGTGGTCGGAGGTGTAGATGACCACGGTGTCGTCGTAGGCCCCGATGTCGTCAAGGGCCCCCAGAATCGCGGCGATGCTGTGGTCCAGCAATTCGTGGAGCCAGGCGTAGTAGTCGAGTTGGCGCAGCCAGGAGTCGACGTCGTCGATAGCCATGTAGCCCACCATGTGCTCCCGGTTGCGGACATGGCGCCAAGCCCGCTGCACCTCGGGCTTGGTGTGGAGGTCGTCGTCGAAGTTGTCGGGCAGTCGGGTGAAGCGGCGGGGGTAGATCTCCTCCAACGGCTCGAGGTCGACCTTGCCGCCCAGCATGTGCTCGTGCATGAAGTTGAACACGCCCATCAGGTCGGGGTTGGCCTCCTGGTATGACGGCTGATCCAGGGGGTACCACATCACGTCGTGGGGATTCACCAGCGCCACGGTCAAGAACCAGGGGCCGACAGAAGGATCGGTGCCGTGGGTTCGCAGCCAGTCCACCGCCTGCTCGGCGATCACCGGGTCGAAGTGCCGGCCGGTCCACGGCCCGCCGACGTAGTGGCGGTCGTCGCCCTGCCAGCCGCTGTAGCCGAAGGCTTCCATGTCGGGCTGAGGCTCGTGGGTGAGGTGGTACTTCCCCAGGTAGGCCGACTCGTAGCCCACGTCGCGCATCAGCCGCCCCACGGTGGGGATGGCCGGGTCGAGCGCGGTGTGGGCCGGGAAGCTCACGTTGTCCACCACGCCGTGCTCGGCCAGATAGCTGCCGGTATAAAGGCTGGCCCGCGACGGCGAGCACGGCGAGGAGTGGGTGTAGTAGCGGTTGAAATCCAGGCCGTCGCGCCGCAGCCGGTCGTGGGCGGGCATCTCCACCACCCCGTCCAGCCATGGGTTGCGCCGCTCCTCGTCGGAGACGATCAGCAAGATGTTGGGCTGCTCTGATGCCATCGCAGTCACCCTCCGTAGGATTCTCGAAGCTGTTGCTTGAGCACTTTGCCCGCCGGGTTGCGGGGCAGTTCGCCGACGATCTCAAGTTGCTCGGGGATCTTCTGGTTCATGAGCCCGGCCTCCTTGCAGTACACGACCATCTCTCCGAAACCGAACCCTTCGCCGGCCTTGGGGGCCACCACCGCGCAGCACCGCTCTCCCGACACCGCATCGGGCAGGCCGATAACCGCAACATCGCCCACCTTGGGGTGGGAGAACAGCACGTCCTCCACTTCTTTGGCCGAGATGTTCTCCCCCTTGCGGATGATCACGTCCTTCTTGCGCCCGACGATGGTCACGAACCCCTCGTCGTCCACCTCGACCAGATCGCCGGTGAAGAAGAACCCCTCATCGTCGAAGGCGTTCTCGTTCAGCGACTCGTCCAGATAGCCCCGGCACAGGGTCGGCCCCTTCAGCAACAGCTCCCCGTTGATCACCTTGTAGGCGGTGTCGTCGAGGATCCGCCCCTCGGTGGTGGCCAGCTTGTCGTCGGGGTCGTCGAGGAAGCAGTAGGTGACGATGGGGCACTCGGTGAGGCCATAGCTGGAAATTATGCCCACCCCGCCCATCTCGCTTTTGACCTGCATGTGGAGCCCAGCCGGCTTGGGGGCACCACCGCCGATGGCGGCCCGCATCTTGGGAAAGATGGGATCATCGGGGGTCTTGCGCTGCTCGGCCAAAAAAGCGATGTAGAACGCGGTGCCCGACCCGGCCAGGGTCAAGCCTTGCTCCCGGAAGAAGCGGGTATCGGCTTCAGGGTCGAAGCTCTCCACCATCAGCATCCGGGGGCCGCACACCAGGGTGGCAATGAGCAGGCTGATGCCGCCGATGTGGGTGTAGGGAAAGGCCAGGGGCCATACATCGTCGGCCCGCAGCTCCAGGTTCTCCCATACGTGGCGGGCGGCCGCGATCACCGAGTCGTCGCCGTGCTTGGCCCCCTTGGGGTCGGCGGTGGTGCCCGATGTGTAGTAGATCCACCGCACCGGCAGCCGGCCCTCGTCGTCCAGAGGAGCGTCGAAAGGGGCCAGCGTGGCGGGGTCGCCCTCGGGGAGGTCGCCGTCGCACACCAGCACGTCGCAGTTGTCGGTGGTGGCCGCCACACTCTCGGCCATCGCCTGATAGTCGAATCCCTTCCACACCGAAGGCACCACCAGGAGCCGGGCCCCGGTTTGGCGGACCACGAATCCCACCTCCCGCTCCCGGTATATGGGGATGATCGGGTTCTGGACTGCCCCCAACCGGGCCAACGCGGCCGACAGGATGAGGGCGGCCCGCCCGTTGGGTAGTTGCCAGGACACCCGGGTCTCAGCCGCGATGCCCATGTCGGCGAGCCCGGCCGCAACCCGCTCGGCGGCGCCGCGGAACCCGGCGAATGTCATCACCGTGCCGTCGGGTTCGATGGTGAGGGGGTTGTCGGGGGTGGCGGAGGCTCGAGCTTGGATTGCCTCCCAATAAGTTCTCGGTTCTCCAATCACCCGGTCAGTCTCCCATGTCGGCCGCTGCCTGCCCGACATGGCTGACCTTCTCACTCATCGAGGCTCACCCCCCTTGCTGCCCCACCCATCGGCCATGCAGCGTAGGCTGCCGCCATGTCGGCTGCCGAGGAGAACGGTTGCCGTGTCTTGACAAACGAGCCCTACTGCCAACACCGCTGATAATGTGTATAATTTATTTGTCTATACACATTAGGAAACAGCCATGCGTACCAACATCGAGATCGACGACAAGCTGATGGATGAGGCCCGTCGAGCCAGTGGCCTGCGCACGAAGCGAGCGACAGTAGAAGAAGCGCTGAAGCTGCTTGTGCAGACGAAAAAGCAGGCGGACATCCGCAGGCTGCGAGGAAAGCTGCAATGGGAGGGCTCGCTCGACGAGATGCGGCTTGACGGGTGATCGTGGTCGATTCTTCGGTGTGGATTGACTATTTCAACGGTGTCAGCACCCGTGAGACCGATCTGCTCGTCACCCTCCTCGGAGCCAACCCAATCATGACCGGCGACCTAATTCTCACTGAGGTGTTGCAGGGATTCCGGGATGATGCCGACCTCAGGCAAGCGCAGCAGGCCATGAGCCTGCTGATGTTTGAGCCGATGGTTGGCCGAAACATCGCAATGGCCAGCGTCCACAACTACCGGCAACTGCAATCAAGGGGCATCACTGTGCGCAAGACCATCGACATGCTCATCGCGACGTTCTGCATGGAGAACGGCCATAAGCTGCTCCATTCCGACCGTGACTTCGACGCAATTTCTGAGCACCTCGGACTTGAGGTGCTCTAGCTAGTCGCGGTCGAGGCCGTAGGCGGCGGCGGAGACCCGCTCGTATTGGTACGGACCCCACTGGGTGGTGTCGAAAGCTGGTTCGGGGTGGTCGCCCAGGATGGTGACCCGGCTGATGGCCCGAGCACCGTCGAAGTCGTTCACCGCAAAGTGCTGGGTGGCCCGGTTATCCCAGATGCCGATGGTGCCCTCGCTCCAGCTGTAGCGGCAGGTGAAGTCAGTCTTGCAGGCGTGAGCGGTGAGCAGGTCTAGCAGCGACTCGGACTCGTCGCGGCTGAGCTGGGGGATGCGCCGGGTGAACTGCTTGTTCACGTACAGCGACGGTCGGCCGGTGCGGGGGTGGCGGCGCACCACCGGGTGCTCGGCCTTGTGGTCGGGTTGGCCGTAGTTGGCCGCAGTGTGGATGGCGGTGAGCCCGTTGATCATCTGCTTCATGGGCTCGGCCAGGGTCTCATAGGCCTTGTACATGTTCGACCACATGGTGTCGCCGCCCGCGGGGGGCATGACCATAGCGTTGAGCACCGAGCAGATGGGCGGAGAGTCCTCGAACGTGCAGTCGGTGTGCCACACGTCGGCCACATAGCCCGACTCGCCCTTGAGCACAACGATCTCGGGATGGTCTTCGTCCAGCTTGGGGATGTAGGGATGGATTTCCGGCTCGCCGAAGCGGACGGCGAACGCCCGATGCTCGTCTGGTGTCAGGTGCTGGTCGGGGAAGAACAGCACCAAGTGCTCGTCCAGCAGCTCTTGGATGAGAGCGAACTCTCCATCGGACACCGAGGCCAGCGACAGCCCCCGAACTTCAGCACCCAGCGCGCCCGCTACTCGACGAACATCCAGATCAACAGCATCGATCACAGCCATGGCCGCAGCCTACTCTAGAGAAATGTCTGATCGAGATGCCCTGGCCGACCTCACCGCCGAATACGCCCGCTGTGTGGACCGGGGCGATCCCGAGGGCGTGGCGGCCTGCTTCGCCCCCGACGGGGTGCTCCGCATCGTGAATCTGGCCGAGGGCGGCAAAGTGGTGGCCGAGCGGACGGGTCGAGACGAGATCGTCCGAGCCATCTCCCGGATGAGCTACGACGCCACCTTCCATTTCGTGGGCCAGCAACAGGTGGACATCGACGGCGACACAGCTACGGGTGAGACCTACTGCATCGCCCACCACCTGACGATCCCCGACGACGGCACCCCGGCCACCGACTACATCATGTTCATCCGCTACCAGAACCAATTCGTGCGCCTAGACGAAGGCTGGCGCTTCGCGGTGCGGGAACTGAACATCGACTGGACCGAGACCCGCCTGGCCGAGGCGGTTTAGGCGGCAATGGACGACGTCGCTCGACTGCTCGCCTATGAGGAAATCCGGCAGTTGGCTGCCCGATATGCGGTGGCAGTGGACCGGCGAGACCTCGACGCCCTCGTGGAGCTATTCATCGACGACGTGCGGGTGGGACGGGACAGCTATGGCCGAGACGCTCTGCGGGCCGACTTCGAGGAGTCGCTGGGGGCTATCGGCCCGTCGATCCTGAACATCGGCACCCACCAGATCGACTTGATCGACGACGACCACGCCACCGGCCACGTGTACTGCAAGGCAGAGATCGTCGACGGCGACCGGTGGATTCACCAGGCCATCCGCTACGACGACGCATACGAACGACGCGACGGCCATTGGTACTTCGTGCGCCGTCTCCACAAGCTGTTCTACGGCGCCGAGGTGGGGGTGAACCCGCTGGGCCTGCCCCCGGCCAACTGGCCCGAAAACCACGACGGCCTCGGCACCCTCCCCTACGAAGAACCCACCTGGCAGGCCTTCAACGACGGCTAGCCCACAGGCCGGAAGCCCAGCAGGGTGCTGTCGTCGACGTCTTCGTAGGCGGCCTCCACGGCCATGCCCACGGTTACGTCTCCCACATCGCAGTCCACCATGTTGCCCACCAGTCGGGGGCCCTCATCCAGGTCCACCAGGGCGATGGCGAAGGGGATGCGACTGGCCAGGGCCGGGTCGTGGCCGGCGCGGTCCACGGTGAAGGAGTACACCGTGCCCTGGCCGCTCAACTCCCCCCACTCCCAGTCGTCGCCCAGGCACTCAGGGCACCGGCCGCGGGGGTAGAAGAAGTATCCGTGGCGGGGACAGCACTGGAGCACTAGCCGCCGCTCCCGCAGGCCGTCGAAATACGGCGCGGTGATCGGGGTGGGGGTGGGCAGGGGCCGGCCGTCGGTTGAGAAGTGGACCATCAGGCCCCCTCCAAGATGAGGGCCACCTGCTCGGCCAGCATTCCCCCGGTGCCGTTGGCATAGGCGATGTTGCAGTCGGGCACCTGGCGCTCGCCGGCCCGGCCCTGCACTTGGCGCACGGCCTCGGTGATGTGGCTCATGCCGCCGCCCAAGCCGGCCTGACCCATGCCCAGCTGACCGCCGTGGGTGTTGAGGGGCCAGTCGCCGTCATAGCGCAGGCTGTGCTCGTCGATGAACCGACCGCCCTGGCCCTTGGGGCAGAACCCGGCGTCCTCGATGGTCAACAGCACAGTGATGGTGTAGCAGTCGTACATGGAGGCCATGTCCACCGCGTCGCGCGACACCCCGGCCATGGCGAACGCCCGGTCGGCGGCCAGCCGGATGGGGGTGTCGATGACGTCGGGGGCGTAGGTGATGCTCTTGTGGGTGAGGTGCTCGCCGTAGCCGCTCACATACGCCGGGCGGTGCGGACACCGGGCGGCCCGCTCAGCGCTGGTTACCAGCACCGCCGAGCCGCCGTAGCACGGCATGACGATCTCCAGCAGCTTCAGCGGGTCGGCCACATAGCGGGAGGTCATCACGTCGTCGATGGTGATGGGCTTGCCGTAGAACACCGCCAAGGGGTTGGCCTGGGCGTTGTAGCGGGAGTCCACCGCCACCTTGGCCAATGTCTCCTCGCTCACCCCGTAGGCGGCCATGTAGCGCTGGGCGGCCATGGCGAAGCTGGGGGTGGCGGCCACCAGCCCGGCGGGAATCTCAAACTGCCCCTGGGGGGAGCCCCAAACCTCGCCGCCCATGTAGGCCCCCATCTTCATCTTCATCGGACCGCCGTTGGAACCCGGCTGAGGCGGTGCCGGAACCGACGGGACGAACACCAGCACCGTTTCGCAAATCCCCACCTCGATGGCGGCGGCCGCCCGCCACACCATGCCCGCCGGAGAGGCACCGCCGAGGTCGACCACCTCGTTGAAGTTGCTGCGAATGCCCAGGAACTCGGCTAGCGCCGACGGGGCGAACAGCGGAGACTCCCGCAGGCCGTTGACCACCAGCCCATCCACCTCGCCCTTGTCCACCTCGGCGTCGGCCAGCACCTCGGCCGCCAGCCGGGCACACGCCTCCATGGTGAACATGGGCTCATCCCACACCCGCTTCGGCGCCCACTCGGTGAGCCCTGCAATCGCCGCCGCTCTTTTTCCCATGCGCCTCACACTAGTGAGACGCTGGCCAGCAGCTTTGGTCGACTGTTTGCGTCAAGTGCAGAGGGGTTCGAAGCGGTAGCCCCGGCTGGCCAATACGCTAAGTGCGGCATCGAGGCCGAGGACGGTTTGGGAGCGATCGCCGCCTCCGTCGTGCAGCAGCATGATCACGCCGTCTCGGGCATAGTCCACGATGTGTTGGGCAACGTCTTGCGCCGAGACATCCAGCCAGTCTTTGGGGCTGGTGTCCCATGTGACCACGGTCAGTTCGTGGCCGGCAGCCCAAGGGCGAGTGAAGGCGTCCATCGATGCATACGGCGGCCGCAAACAGTCGCTGCCCCGGTCGCCGAGCAGGGCCTGGGTTCGACCCACCGTCTCATCGAATTGCTCGCGGGACAACCCCCCAAGAGCCTCGTGGTTCCAAGTGTGATTGCCGAGGGTGTGACCCTCGTCGAAGATGCGCTGGATGATGCCGGGATAGGACTCGGCCAGCGATCCGACCACGAAGAACATGGCCTGGGCCTCGTGGCGGGCCAGCACATCGAGGATCTGATGCGTGTAGACAGGGTGAGGACCGTCGTCGAACGTGAGGTACATGACCGGACCAGACTCGTCTGGAGTCGGAATGGGAGCAGGTGGCGGCGTCGGACTAGGAACCGGGGTCGGAGTCGGAGCATGGGTGGGGGTCGAAGACGCTATCTCATCCGACGACGGGGCCGGGGCCGATGAGGGGGTCAGGCCCGGAGTAGGAGGCGAAGGCGTTGTCGGCACTAGGGCCGGGGCCTGAGTTTGTTCCGAGGTGGGGGCCGGAGTCTCCACCGAGATGGGGGTTGGGGCGGGGGCCGGAGTCGCCAAGGCAGGTTCTGAAGTGGCAGGCGGGGAGGAGGCAGGCGACGAAACAAGAAGCGAGGAAGGACTGCTTTGGCCGCACCCTGCGAGAAAGAAGCCCAAAGCGAGCGCGGCAGCCGCACTCCGAAACATGCATCCAGTTAACTAGTCGACCTCGGCCAAAGGGGGGATTTTCCGCTCCAACAATGCGTCGTAGCGAACCTGGAGTTGGTTGGCATAGCTGGGCTTGGTGGGGATGAGGAAGTCGCCCGCCCTGATGCCGGCCATGACCGGCCCAACCACCTCGGCCGGCGAGATGCCGCCTGCGGTCATCGTCGCCAGCGACTCCACCACGAAGGCGTTGTCCTCGCTCTCGTCGGCGCCGTAGCGCTCACCGCGCACCCGGGCGGTGTGGGCGATGGCGGTGTCGATGGCACTGGGGGTGAGCACCGATGCGCCGAGCTTGGACCCCACCCCGGCCAGGTCGAGGGCCAGGCACTCGGTGAGCGAGAAGGCGGCGCACTTCGACACCACATACGGGCTGGAGAACCCTCCGGCCACGAAGGCGGCCACCGACGCGGTGTTCACGATGTGGCCCTCGGTGTCCTGGGCGATCATCCGGGGCACGAATGCGGCCACCCCGTTGATGATGCCGTACACGTTCACCCCCAACACCCAGTCCCAGTCGGCCGGGGTGCGCTCCCACATGAGCCCGGCCTGAAACACACCGGCGTTGTTGAACAGCAGGTCTACCTGCCCGAAGGCATCCCACGCGGCATCGGCCAGCGCCTCGACCGAAGACCGGTCGGCCACGTCTACTTCGATCGCCACCGCACTGTCTCCGATGGCACCGGCAGTAGCGGTTGCCCCCGCGAGGTCGATGTCGGCAGCCACCACCTTGGCCCCCTCAGCGCTGAAACCCATTGCCAACGCCGCTCCGATTCCGCTGGCCGCCCCGGTTATCACCGCCACTTTGCTGTCGAAATCCTGCATGGCCCCATGCTGGCACGACTCAACCGCCGGCGTCGGGCGCTGGAGCGATTAGTCGTCGTTGGAGGCGCCGACCACAGGCGCCCGCGAAAGCCGAGAGGTCGGGCTCTTATACGCCAAAACGCGATTATGCAGTGCCGTTCAAAGGCCGAGTGTTTGGCGGCAAGCAGCGTGGCGGTCGGCTGGAAGCTGAACGCAGAACTGCTCGTGCTCGGCAGCCGTTTGGAAGACGTCGCGTGCTCTGGTGATGATGGTCTGGTAGCAGACTTCCCGACTTACCTCGTGGCTTTGGGGGTCGTTGTCCAATAGCGCACAGTGCTGTATAGCACGCGGTGCTCCGGGCTTTTCCCAAAAACCGTTCTGCACGGCTCCGCGCGTGCAGGCCGCGTTCAGCTCGGCGGTCGGGGCGTACCCGCAGTACACGATCGAGGCAGCGGGGTCGTTCTGGGCGAAGGAGGCGGCATCTCGACCGTAGGATCCGAAGCAGTGGGAGGCCGAGCCCGCCGGGGCCTCGGCGCAGAGCTGGGCGACCGCGGCCATGTCGTAACCGAGCACTCGGACCATGTGAGAGGTCTGGTAGAAGTAGCAGTCGGCCCGATACCGGTCGGCCACCACGTCGCACGGATAGACGGGGTCGTCGGGGCGCAAGTATTCGGTGGTGTGGCCCATAAGGCCGCTGAGCCCTCCGACCACATTCTCCATGAACACCCCCGAGTAGCAGGACTGCTTGTCCAGCGATTCTGGAATCGCGTCGCATAACTCCAGCGACTGGTGCAGTTCGTAGTTCGCCCATGCCATGATCCCGTGCCCGATTCCGTGCAAACACTGGTGGCGGATGAACGGGTTAGGGGCATCTGAGCACAAAGCAGCCACATCTTCGGCAAGGTTCGCGGTGCCGCGGCTTGCGAACAGCGCCTCGGTCGTACCGTGGAAACCGCCGGACTGGCACTCATGGGAGGCCAGCGCGAACGCGGCAGGCCCGAACAGCTCATAGGCAATACGACCGACCTCGTGAGCGCGGTTGTGGCAGTCTCCGCTGGTCTCGGTCTCGATCGCTTTGAGAACCCTCAGTGCGTTCGACGGCCCGAACTCCCCGATGAAGCGCTCGAGCTCCCCGTCATCGGTATAGATCCCCGAATAGCGGGCAGCCGCGTCCCCGGGGAGCCCAGCGAACTCAATATCGGGCATCTCGATCACCAACGGCTCCAACTCGTCTCGCAGGCCAAGATCGCCGGTACCGGTCTCGCCTTCCACAACCTCTCCAACCCCATCTTCAGCGCCCGGTTCGGCGGCAACGGCCTCAAGGGCGATGATCACTCCGCCCTCGGACGGGTTCAAGTGGTCGTGGTACTGCCACTGGCCTGCTTCGTCGAAGACGAACTCCCATGCCTGCCCCGACGGAACCGGCCCCAGCGAATCGAACTCGTGCAGAATCTCATGAGTCGGATGAATATTCGACGCAGGCCAAAAATCCCCGCCCGACGCATTCACAAACGCCACCGTCTCCCCAACCTCAATCTCCAAGCGCTCAGGAGCAAAGCCATGCTCGGCCAGATAGGTGACGTAACGAATCGATCCCGGCGACACAGAAGCGGCATTCCCCGCTTCCTCAGGCACGCCCACTTCACCGTCGACCGCGGCTGCACCAACCGGAATGGGGGGAATAGCAGGAGCGACTCCCAACGGAGAAGCCGAACCGTCTTCCCCCTCCGAATCGTCAACTGCCAGCACGATCAACAAGACCGCCTGAACAACAACCACCAAAACCAAAATGACAATCGCGCCGACCAGCAACCGAAGACCACGACCAGAAACAGTTAGCTCATCCACAACAAATCAAAGAAGGAGAAGAAGATGGGCCGAGGACTCGATCGGCAGTCTCGGTTGAACGAAGAGCCAACCGCCAACAGAGATTGCGGACCCTTAATCGCACCCTGACCTCATAAACCCAAGATTGTGGACCTTCTACCCCTGCAACCGCCAAATCGGAACAACCGCGGGCCCTCAGATCACGCCCGATACACAAATTCCCGAGTGTCATCGTTGGTGTGGCCGGGGCCCTCGGCCTGACAGACCCGTGTGGCCGGGCAGACGGGCGCCTAAGCTGCCGGTTCAGGCCAAATCTCCGGGTCGTGGACGCCGTCGCCCTCTCGCTCGCAGACGATGTCGAGGTCTTCGGCCACGAAGGCGTAGATGCGGCAGGCCGCCAAGGAGACCCATTGGTTCGCGAGGTCGTAGAACTCTCCCCGTGTACTCAAGATGGCCAGCGCGAACCAACTCCCTTCGGGAAGCACGACGACACCGGCATCGATCATCTGCCGGTATTCCGCCGGGCAGCAGTTCGGCCGAAGCCAGCCCGCTTTGTGCAGCGACGACTCAGCCACCTGCGGGGGCAGGCGATCGAGCAGAACCCCGTCGAGATCCCTCGGGGAAGCCAGCGAATGTGAAGTGTCCAGCAACCACTGTTGAAGAGCCGCGGTTTCATCGGCGCCCAGAAGCTCACCTTTGTACAGGCGGACGTAGAAGAGGGCCAGGTCGGCCATGGTGGTGCGATTGCCCAGAGGATTCTCGGGCCGGAAATCTCCGGCCACCCGATTGGGGTCTTGAAAGCGCCATGCCTCCAGCCGAGTGCCGGACAGCTCGGCCACATTCCCGGTCCAGGCGTTCACCGCGTCCACTCCCCCGGCCAGATCGATCAACCTTCCACCGGCCAAGTTGTCAGACAGAATCAGTGCGGAATGGGCCAGCGGCCTCACCGCCTCCGCTCCGGCTGCTTCGAGGGCGGCGGCGGCCCACAGCGGCTTGACCGCGCTGGCCGAGATCCGAGACTCAGTGGCCTGGTACCCGTGGAGCGTCTCGTCGGGAAGCACCAATGCTATTGAGATCTCCGATTCGGGGTTCCATTCGTCGGAGATCTCGGCCAAGTACTCGAACTCCTCAGCGAGCACAAAGTGAAACTCTCCGGCCAAGGAGTCCAAGAACTCTTGAGCAGAGCGATCAGGCGTGGGAGTGGGCTCTGGAACAGCCGAAGCCACTGCCGTAGACCCAAGGGTTGCAGTGGGCAAGGGCGCGGGAGTCGAGCTCACCGGTGGCGTCGGGGATGGCGGCGTGGCGATTGCGACTGTCGGCGCCGGCACCGGGGTGGCCTCGACCTCCTCAGGGCTTACTTCTAGCGTCACCTCGGCGTTTCCAGTGCAGCCGGCAACCCCGCAGAGCAGCCCCAACACCAGCAAGGCCGCGCCGAGCAGCATGAGGCCGCTACGCAATCTCACCCGCATTCGATGTCTTCGGACGACAGCACCAGGTAGATGAGGTAGTTGTCCACCGCATCGTCCACGCACGGGTGGCGACCATAGCTGGTGTGACCTGTGCCGTTGTACGTCAGCAGCACCCCGGTCTCCAGCGCCTCGGCCACTGCCACCGCCCACTCATAGGGGGTAGCATTGTCGCCCCGGTTCCCGATTACCAGCACCGAGGCCGCGTCCGGGGCCCGGACTGGTTCATGCGGCCGAGCCTCAGCGTCGTCCCAATACACGCACATGCGAGCCTCGGCTGCCGCGGCTCGTCCGAATTCGCCGGCCGCTTCGATCATCCGCCCGACGAGCCGATCCAAGTCGCTCTCGCTCATCCGGCCGCCGTCGGTGCAGCTTATGCTGAAGAACGAGCCGAGGTCAGCAGTCTCCAGATAGAACTGGGCCAGGTCGTGCATCATCTGGCCGTCACCCTCCAAGGCTTGGGCGAAGGCCTGATAGAGCAACGGCCATTGCTCTGCGGAGCTATAGGAAACGGACACCAAGGCCAGCTGCGCCTCCCCCGGGCCCGCCAGCACATTGCCCTCGTCATCGAGCAGCGGGTCGGCCTCCAGGCGGTTCATCAGCTTGAGGTAGGCCGACTTGGGATTGCCGACCATCGGGCATGCTCTGTCTGTTGGGCAGGTGTCGAACACCTCGTCGATCACTCGGGCGAAGCCCCTTATCTGCTCCACCAGAACGTTTTCGTGGGTCAACGACGTGTCCAGCACGCCGTCGAGCACCACCGCCCGGGCATTGGCGCCGAATCGATCAGCGTAAAACTGGCCCAGCACCGTGCCGTAGCTGTAGCCGAAGAAGCTGATTTGATCCTCGCCCAAAGCCCGGCGGATCAAATCCATGTCGTACACGGTCTGCACTGTGCCGATGAGCCCGGCTCGACCGTCCAGGCCGGCCAAACAGGCTTCGGCGGCTTGCCGGGCCGCTTCGGCAATCGCGGCCTCGTTCTCCGGGGTGTTCGAAAGCGCACCCACCAGCTGGAGGTTCTCGGCCTCGTCACTGCAATTGGGGTTCAGGCTGGCGGTCACTCCCCGGGGGTTCCAGCCCACCACGTCGAACCGGGCCAGCAACTGGTCGGACAGCCCGGCGCCGTACTCCAAAAAGCTGTTCATATCGCCGCCGGGGCCGCCGGGATTCACCAGCAGCACACCGATGCGGAGGTCCGGGTCGCCGGCCGGGAGCATTCCGAGCTCGAGGGTGATGGTTCCATCGTCGGGGTCGTTGTGATCAGCAGGAACTTCCAGCTCAGCGCAGAGATATGCCTGCCCGCAGTCCTGGAAGGCAACGCCGTCAAGTTCCGGTTGAACATCGATGGGCACAGGATCTCCAGCAGGCGCACGCTCAGCACCCGCAGGCGCAGACTCTCCAGCAGGCGCACGCTCAGCACCCGCAGGCGCAGACTCTTCGGCAGGCTCAGGCGCGGTGGCCTCTGGCGCAGCCTCTTCGGCAGGCTCAGGCGCGGTGGCCTCTGGCGGCACCTCTGTCGCAGCCGCGGGAACCGCCGTGAACTCGGCTCTCGATGCCGAAAGCCCATCGGTGCCGCCGGAGCAGGCTGCTGCGATCAGAGCCGCAATCAACAGCACACCCGCTCCAACAATCGCCCTCGGCTGCCTTCTCATCAACCCTCCCTGGTAGCGGCTTAGCCGCCTCAAGCTACCCGGGCCCGACGACAGTTCCACCGCGCCGGCGCCAACGCCGTCGGGCACGGCGGACCGACGCCAGCTCAACGGCTTCGTCCATGGCCGCTTGCATGGCCTCTCTCAGCCGGTTGGTGAACTCGTGCCGCTGGTTTGACGACAGCCGTCCATTGTCGGTGTCGGGAGGCAGCAGCGGTTCGCCAATCACAATGGACACCGGCACCCTCCGAAGGAACTTTGCCTTGGGGGGCATGGCCTCCTCAGTGCCGGCGATGCCCACCGGGAGAATCGGCACCCCGGTTCGGGCGGCCAGAAAGGCGGCGCCTCCGAAGATCTCCCCCACATGGCCACCCGAATGGCGGGTGCCCTCAGGGAACACCAGCAAGGGCTCGCCCCGTTGCAGCAGGCCAATGGCCGCTTGCAGCGTCCGGCGGTCTCCGGCACCCCGATGCACGGGGAACGACCCGATCATGGCGCTGATCCAAGTGCCCACCCTCCCTTTGAACATCTCGATCTTGGCCAGCGACCGCACCTTTCGCGGGCATCGCGAGTTCACCAATGGGCCGTCTAGGTTGGATCGGTGTACCGGTGCGATGATGAACGCCCCTTCGATCCCGAGCCGCTCGGCGCCGATCATTCTGGTCCGCAGGTAGAATCGCCCCACCAACCGGACCAATGCCCGCAGCACCCGGTAGAGCCATCGGGCCCGACGGGTCTGCCAGATGGCCAGCACCCGCTCTTCCAAGTGCTGTTCAGACATTGCTCTGCGATGATGGCATCAGACCGGGACGGCTACCGCCTTGATCCGCGGGGCGGCGGGCAGCTTTTCCAGGCCCAATTTCCCGATGTAGAAGGCGTCGGCCGCCTCCACATCGGTCACACAGATGTTCACATGCGAGTAGGCGACCAGCCCTTTGACAGCAGTGCTCATGCCCGTGACTCTATTGGCCCGTGTGGGCCTGCATCCCGGCAAACGGATGGCAGCAGCAGCAGGGGCGATAGCTAGCCTTCTGGCGTGGTCTCCTTCTACGACACTCGGCGCCGCGCGGTGGTCCCGTTCGAGCCGCTGGTCGAGGGCCGGGTGTCGATGTACGTGTGCGGCCCCACCGTCTACGACGACCCCCATGTGGGCCACGCCCGCACCGCGCTCACGTTCGACATGATGCGCCGCTACCTCCAGTGGCGGGGCTTCGAGGTCACTTTTGTGTCCAACATCACCGACATCGACGACAACATCATCAACCGAGCCTCTGAGACCGGGACCACTGAGCCCGAGCTCGCCGCCCGCTACGAGCAGGTTTATATCGACCAGATGGACCGATTCGGCATTGCCCGGCCCGACCACCGGCCTCACGCCACTGAATACGTGGCGGAGATGCTCGATTTCATCGGTGGCCTGGTGGATCGGGGCGCGGCCTACTCCATCAAGGGCAAGGGTGTGTACTTCTCGGTTGCCGCCCACCACCGCTACGGCGACCTCATCGGGCGCACTCCCGAGGAGTTGCGGGAGGGGGCCGGCGCCCGAGTGGAAGTAGACGTCGAAAAGGCCGACCCGCTGGACTTCGCCCTGTGGAAGGCGGCCAAACCGGGCGAGCCGATGTGGGACTCGCCGTGGGGGCCGGGTCGCCCCGGCTGGCACATCGAGTGCGTGGCCATGGCCACCGATCTGTTGGGCGAAACCTTCGACATCCACGGCGGGGGCGACGATCTGGCCTTCCCCCACCATCAAAACGAGGTGGCCGAGGCTGAAGGGGCCGAGCTGGGTTTCGCCCGCCACTGGATCCACGGTGCCATGCTCAACGTGAACGGCGAGAAGATGGCCAAGTCGCTGGGCAACTTCACCACCCTGTCCGATCTACTCGACGCCTATGAGCCCCAGGTGCTGCGATTACTGATGCTGCAAACCCACTACCGCACGGTCATGGAGCTGAGCGACGACGCCTTGGCCGGAGCATCCGGGGCGCTGGACCGGCTCCGGGCCTGGCATCGTCGGGCTGTTGCTGCCGGCCTGGACCCCTCGGCAAAGCATGACGCTGCTGCGGTGGCCCGGTTCACCGCGGCTATGGACGACGACTTCGGCACTCCTGCCGGGTTGGCGGTGGTGTTCGACTTGGTCCGAGAGGCCAACGCCGCCCTGGATGCCGGAGACACCGACCGGGCGGCAACGGCCCACTCCACGGTGAGCGATTTGACCGGCGCGCTGGGCCTGGCCTTGGCCAGCGACGACCAAGCGGGCGATGACGCATTGGCCGCAGAGGTGGAGAGGCTGCTGGCCGAACGGGGCGAGGCCCGCAAAAACAAGGACTTCGCCTCCGCCGACCGCATTCGCGACGATCTCGCTGCCCGGGGAATCGTGTTGGAGGACACTCCCGCCGGCACGATCTGGAGAAAATCCTGAGGAAGTACCAGAGCAAGCTGTTCGGCCAACCGGTGGCGGAGGTCGAGATGCTGGACGATCACTCTGGCACCACACGGCGAACCCGGGCTCGGCTGCGTTTGGACGATGGCCGAGAGCTGGCTGTGTTCATCAAGCGGCCATCCCGCTCCCCGGTCGCCCGGGCGTTTGTCGCGGTGCCTCGGCTGAGCCGGGCCGAGGTCAAGTTCTACACCGAACTGAGCGACCAGGTTCCCATCGCCACCCCCCATTGCCACGGCGCTGGCCGCTACTGGCGCGGCTTCATCGTGGTGCTGGAGGACTTGACCGATTCCGGCGCCACTCTGCGGAGGTCCACCGACAAGCTAAGCGCTGACGAGGCCGCCTCGTTGCTGGCCTCGCTGGCCGCCATGCACCGGCAATGGTGGGGACGCACTGAGTCGTACCCGTGGCTGTCGCTGAACCCCCGGCGAGAACTGAGGCTGGGGGCTTTGCTCAGCCCCTCGCTTTGCCGCCTGGGTCTGCGGCGAGTTGGCTCGGCGGTTCCCAAGCCGCTGCACCAAGCCATCTCCCGCTATGCCCGCAACCGTCGGGCGGCCCAGGCAGCCATGTCGGCCGGGCCGACAACGCTGATTCACAACGACTGCCACCCGGGAAACCAATTTGTCGCCGCTAACGGCCGACCCGGTCTCATCGACTGGCAGCTGTGCCGGTCAGGGCCGTGGGCGCGAGACGTGGCATACCTGCTGTCCACCTCGCTGGACCTCGAAACGCGCCGCAGCACAGAGAGGGATCTGCTGGCCGACTATCTGGACCAACTCGGCCCGGTCGCTCCGAATTTCGACGAGGCTTGGCTGGCCTATCGCCGCAATGCCGTCTACACGGTGGAGGCCATGCTGGTGACCGCCGCGGTGGGAGTGATGATGCCCAAGTCCACCTCCCTCGTCCTGGTCAACCGCGCCGCAGCGGCGGCTGCCGACCTAGATTCATTCGGAGCGCTATGACCGAATCGTTCCCCCGCCAGCACGCCCGCACCCGGGGCTTCACCCTGGGAGCGCCCCGCAGCTTCACCGTTTCCGACGACGGACACCGGGTGGCCTTTCTGCGCAGCACGGCCGGCGGCGATTCGGTGAACCGGCTCTGGCTGCTCGACACCTCAACCGGCGGGGAGCACATGGCAGCCGATCCGGTCGAACTGTTGCCCGACCCCGGCGAGGAGAATCTGCCGCCGGCTGAGCGGGCTCGCCGAGAGCGGGCCCGGGAGAGCGGCGGTGGCATCGTGGCCTACGCCGGCGACCCTGGGCTGACCCAAATCGCCTTCACTTTGGACGGGCGGGTGTTCCTGGCTGATGGGGCCGAGGGCTCTGTCGATCTGCTGCCCGCCGAGCCGGGCGCGTTCGACCCCCGTCCATCACCCGATGGGCAGCGGGTGGCCTACGTCTCCGGCACCGCCCTGCGAGTGGTGGACGCCGCGGCCGACGGGTTCGACCGGCTGGTCGTCGACGAGCCGGGCGGCACCGTGATCTGGGGGTCGGCCGAGTTCATCGCCGCCGAGGAGATGGGCCGGAGCCGGGGATTCTGGTGGTCACCCGACAGCCGGCGCCTGCTGGTGGCCCGGGTGGACACCGCCGAGGTGCCCGTCTGGCACATCGCCTCCCCGGCTGATCCGGCGGCAGCTCCGGTGCCCACGGCCTACCCCGCCGCCGGCACGGTCAACGCCGATGTCTCTTTGGCTGTTTTCAGGCTAGACGGCAGCCGGGTCAACGTGGCGTGGGACCGAGACGCCTTCGAGTACCTGGCCCGGGCTGCATGGGCGCCCCGGTCGAACCCCGTAATCACCGTGCAGAGCCGCGACCAGCGCACGGTGGTGATCTTGGAGATCGACCCCGACACCGGGGCGACCGCCGAAATCGCCCGCCATACCGACGCACACTGGGTGGAGTTGGTCCCCGGCACGCCGACGTGGATGGGCGAGCGTCTGGTGACCGTCGAAAACCGGGAGTCGGCCCGACGCCTGGTGATCGCCGGCAACACAGCCACCCCGGACACCCTGCAAGTCCGCAGCGTGGTGGCCGCCGATGAGCACCGGGTGGTGTTCACCGCGTCGGACGACCCCACCGAAATCCACATTTGGCAGCTCGACGGCGAAGGCAAGCTGGACCGGATCAGCGGCCAGCCAGGCGTCCACAGCGCGGCCGCGGGAGGCGGAACTGTGGTGGCGGTTCGGGCCGCGGGAACCCATGCAGGGGCGGCGGTGGAGGTTATGACCCCCACCGAGCGCATCTCCATTGCGTCGATGGCCGCCACGCCGTCGTTGTCCCCGTCGCCCCAGTTCTTTGTGGTCGGCAGCCGGGACTTGCGCACCGCGGTGTTGTATCCAACAGACGGCGACGGCGCCGATGGCGATTCGCTGCCGGTGCTGCTCGACCCCTACGGCGGCCCCCACGCCCAGCGGGTGCTCAAGGCCCGCTCGCCGTTCCTGGTGTCGCAGTGGTTCGCCGACCAGGGGTTCGCGGTGGTGATCGCCGACGGCCGGGGCACCCCCGCCCGCGGCCCGGCCTGGGAGCGGGCGGTGGCCGGCGATCTGGCCCGACCGGTGCTCGAAGACCAGATCGACGCCCTCGACGCGCTAGCCCAGCAGCATCCCCGGCTCGACCTGGACCGGGTGGCCGTGCGGGGCTGGTCGTTCGGCGGCTACCTGGCCGCGCTCGCCGTTCTGGCCCGGCCCGACCGGTTCCACGCCGCCATCTCCGGGGCCCCGGTCACCGACTGGCGGCTCTACGACACCCACTACACCGAGCGCTATCTGGGCCATCCCGACCACAACCCCGAGGCCTACACCCGCACCAGCCTGCTCGAGTTGGCCGGCGGGCTCTCCCGCCCTCTGCTGTTGATCTGCGGCTTGGCCGACGACAACGTGTTCGCGGCCCACACCCTCCAGCTTTCCCAAGCCCTGTTCGAAACAGGCCGCCCCCACCAGGTGCTCCCCTTGCCCGGCGTCACCCACATGACCCCCCAGGAGCAGGTGGCCGAGAACCTCCTGCTGCTGCAACGGGCCTTCCTCTTCGACAGTCTCGGCCTCCACCCGCAACAATGACCCCATGGCTCGCATAACTGCCGACGGTGAGATCGCCTGCGGGATCCAGCTGCCGATCCAAACCCTCAACGAGCGAATCCGACAGCCGTGGGAGGCCGACGCCACAGTGGGCGATCTGGTGGCCATAACCCAAGCCGCGGAGGCCGCCGGACTGGGGTTTGTGGGCGTGTGCGACCACATCGCCATCCCCGACAACGACTACGCCGCCCACATGTCCACCACCTGGTACGACCCCATCGCCACGCTCAGCTTTTTGGGAGCAGCCACCAGCACCATCCGGCTGCTGTCGGAGGTGTACGTCCTTCCCTATCGCCATCCTCTGACCACCGCGAACTCGTTCTGCACCCTCGACCACCTCACCGGGGGAAGGGCTTTGATGGGGGTGGGGGCCGGCCACGTCGAAGCCGAGTTCGAAGCCCTGGGAGTGAACTTCGCCGACCGGGGCCGAATGACCGACGAGGCCATCGACGCCGTGAGGGCCGCCGTGGAGGCCGCCGGTGGGTTCTGCGAGTTCAGCGGGGAGTTCTACCACTTCAAGGATGTGGGAGTAGGCCCCGCCGCGGCGCAGGAGGCAATTCCCATTTGGATCGGAGGCAGCACCCGCCCGGCCCTGCGCCGGGTGGTGGAGCGGGGAGACGGCTGGATTCCCCAGGGCACGCCCCGAGAGGCCATGGCCGGGCAGATGGACTACATGCGGGCCCATGCCGATGTCGTGGGCCGCGACCTCGATGAAGTGGACTTCGGCTGGTTGGCCGGGTCCGTTTACATCGGCGACCCTCCGGAGGGGCTTTTCCCACCGGGATGGCCGTACATCGGCGGCTCACCCGACCAGGTTGCGGGGTCGCTTCGCTACGCCCATGAACTGGGCGCCTCGGTGCTGTTCCTGTTCTTCCGATCTCGCGACACGTCCGAGTACATCGACCAGATCGCCCGCTTCGGCGCCGAGGTCCTGCCCCTGCTGAAAGCCTGAGCATGAGCGGTGTGCTGGCCGGGATGCGGGTGGTGGAGGGATCGGCGTTCGTGGCCTGCCCATCGGGAGGCATGACCCTGGCCCAGCACGGCGCCGACGTGATCCGCTTCGACGCCATCGGCGGTGGCATCGACTACCGCCGCTGGCCGCTCACCCCCGACGGCCAGTCGCTGTACTGGCAGGGTCTCAACAAGGGAAAGCGGTCGATCCAGGTCGATCTCCGCTCCCCCGAGGGCCGGGAGATCATCACCGCCCTGGCCACCGCTCCCGGCCCCGACGCCGGCATCTTCACCACCAACTTCCCCGCCGTCGGATGGCTGTCGCACGACAGCCTCCGCCAGCACCGCGACGACCTCATCATGGTGGCCATAACCGGCAACCACGACGGCTCCACCGCGGTGGACTACACGGTGAACTGCGCCATGGGCTACCCCTGGCTCACCGGCGCCGACGGCACCGTCAACCATGTGCTGCCCGCCTGGGACATCATCTGCGGCCAGACCGCCGCGCTGGGGGTGCTGGCCGCCGAACGCCAGCGATCCCGCACCGGCCAGGGCAGCCTGGTGAACCTGGCCCTGTCGGATGTGGCCCTGGCTGCGGTGTCGATGCTGGGCCATGTGGCCGAGGCCCAGCTTCTGGGCACCCAGCGGCCCCGCATCGGCAACGACATCTACGGCGCCTTCGGGAGGGATTTCGAGCTGGCCGACGGCGAGCGCATCCAGATCGTGGCGGTGAGCGCCCGCCAGTGGCAGAGCATCGTGGCCGCCTGCGAAATCGGCGAAGAGGCGGCCGCTCTAGAGGCCGAGACCGGCTTGGATTTCACCCGGGTAGACGGCGATCGCTATTCGGCCCTCGACCGCCTCAACCCGCTGGTGGCCCAGTGGTGCGCCAAGCACAGCCTGGCCGAGGCGTCGGCGGCGCTCGACGCCGAAGGGGTGTGCTGGGGCCGCTACCAGTCGATGCTGGAGATGGTGGCCACCGACCCCCGCTGCTCCACCGAGAATCCGCTGTTCAACGAGGTAGACCATCCCGAAACCGGACGATATCTCACCCCCGGCCCTCCCCTCCGCTTCTCAGACGACAACATGGCCGATCCCGGACCCACCCCGAGGCTCGGCCAGCACACCGACGAGGTGCTGGCCGATGTGCTCGGCCTGTCGGCAGCGGAGATCGCCAACCTTCACGACCGCCAGGTCGTCGCCTGACCATCTCACCGCCACCGGCGGGCCGCTACCTTGGCACCATGACCATGGACATCAGCCCCGTCGGCGTCTGGACCCGTACCGACGGTTTCTCCACCGGCGAGGCCATCGAGTTCGCCCAGCGGATCGAGGAGTTGGGCTACGGCGCCTTGTGGATCCCCGACGCCTTCGGCCGCGACCCGTTCGCCCACGCCTCTTTGCTGCTCAACCACACCTCCACGCTGGTATTGGCCACTGGGGTGGTCAATATCCACCTGCGGGAGGCCCAGGCCACTTCCTGCGCCCAGCGGGAGCTGCACGACCAGTCGGGCGGACGATTTCTGCTCGGCCTCGGGGTGTCGCACCAAGCCCCCATGGAGCGGATGCAGGGCAAGCCCTACCCCAAACCCATCCCGTCGATGCGGGAGTACCTCGACAAGATGGATAACGCCATGTGGTGGGGCCCGGACCTCGACGGCGAGCCGCCCATGGTGCTGGCCGCCCTCGGCCCGCTGATGCTGAGGCTGGCCGCCGAGCGCACCCTCGGCGCCCATCCCTACTTCGCGCCGCCGGAGAACTCCCGGCGGTCCCGGGAGATCATGGGCCCTGACGCCTGGATCTGCCCGGAGCAGAAGGTGATTCTGGAGACAGATCCGGAGCGGGCCCGCGACCGGGCCAGGGCCGCTATGGTCGGGCCGCTGCAAATGCCCAACTACCGGAACAACCTCATGCGCTGCGGCTTCGAGGAGAGCGCCCTCAATGACGGCGGCAACGACGAGGTGGTCGACGCCGTGGTGGCCTGGGGCGACGAGGACACCCTTGTAGAACGGGTGCGCCAGCACCACGAAGCCGGGGCTACCCACGTGTGCATCCAGCCGCTCGACCCAGTGGACAAGACCCGTCCCAGCCTCAAGACGCTTGAGACGCTGGCCCCCCTCTTGAACGGAGCGTGATCAATCGTGTCGGATGAGTTCCAAGACAGGGTCGCCCTGGTAACCGGAGCGGGCGACAAGATCGGCCTCGGCTTCGCCCACGCCAGCTACCTGGCCGAGCGCGGGGCCAGGGCCGTGCTCAACGACTTCGGCAACGGCACGCTGGGCCTGCCCGAGCAGGGCATCAACCCCGACATCGCCGAACAGGCCGCTCAGCGCATCCGCGACGCCGGCGGCGAGGCCATCGCCAACAACGGCGACGTCGCCGACCCGTCCACCGCCGAGGCGATGGTGTCCGCTGCCCTAGAAGCGTGGGGCCGGATAGACATCCTCATCAACAACGCCGGGTTCGCCAGCGCGTCGTTCTTCCCCGACATCGACGCCGACGACATGCACCGCCATGTGGGGGTGACCCTGCTGGGATGCCTCAACACCGCCAAGGCGGTGTGGCCCCACATGGTGGAGCGGGGGTACGGGCGCATCATCAACACCGGCTCGCCAGCCTGCTTCGGCAACCCCACTGCCTCCTACGCAGCCACCAAGTCGGGGCTGTTCGGCTTCACCCGCACCGAGGCCATCTTCGGCCGAGCGCACAACATCACCGCCAACCTGTTGTTGCCGGTGGCCATCTCCCGCCTGACCGAGGGCCTGCCCGAGTCGCCGTTCAAGTCGCACCTGCGCACCCATTTCGGCGCCGAGAAGGTGGCACCGGTGGCGGCCCATCTGGTGAGCGACAAAAGCACGGTGACCGGTGAGGCATTCACCGTTGGCGGGGGCCAGTTCGCCCGCATCGTGTACGCCGCCTCCCCTGCCCAGGAGATCGACTCGACCATGGAGTCGGTGGCCCAGGGGATGGCCAACGCCATGGACACTTCCGACTGGACCCCCCAGGGCTCCACCGCCGAGAGCCTGGTCCATTTGGGCATGCCGCCTGAACTGGAGCAGATGTAGTGGGCCTGGTTACCGGCCAAGAGATCGAGGCGTTCTGGCGCGACGGCGTGGTGGTGATCCGAGGGGTGCTGTCGCCGGACACCCTGGCCGCCATGGACCAGCCGCTCAGGCGGGTGCTGGGACACCAGAACATGAGCAACATGACCGAGCTGGGCGCCGCGGTGGTGCCCCCCAGTGGCGGCACCGTTCTCAACGACCCTGCCGCAGCCAAAGCGGGCGCACCCCGCGGCCAGTTCATCAGCGGCACCGACCACTGGTGGGACGATCCCGACTTCGAGGCATTCGCCACCCGGTCGCCCCTGCCCCAGTTGGCCGCCGAATTGATGAAGAGCCAGGAGCTGTGGTTCTACGAGGACAGCGTGCTGGTGAAGGAGCCCCACACCGAGGAGCCCACCGCCATCCATCAGGACATGGCCTACTTCCAGATGGAGGGCGACAAGGTATGCACCACCTGGTGCCCGTTCGACCCCATCACCAAGGAGACCGGAGCCACCGTCTATGTGAAGGGCTCGCACCGCTGGGAGCGGAACTTCCGGCCCAACTGGTTCGTGAGCCAGCTTCCCATGCCCAACACCGACGGCGAGGAGGTGCCCCGCTACGACCGGGACGACTCCGAGCACCTGCTCAGCTTCGACATGGCGCCCGGAGATGTCGCCGTCCACCACGCCATGACCCTTCACGGTGCCCACGCCAACATCTCCGATCAGCAGCGCCGGGCCATCTCGGTGCGCTACTGCGGCGACGGCACCGTCTACCGCTTCAAACGGGGCACCCCCCTGAAGCCCCACCACTCCGAAGTCGCCGAAGGCGACCCCGTCAACCACCCCCGCTGCCCCCAAGTCTGGCCCCGCTAAGGCCCTTCGCAGCGCTTTCACATGCCTTGGCTATCCCTAGTGCGATGGCGGATACAACGGCGATGCCGCCGAGGCGGCAGGCGAACGCCGACAGCAGCGGGGTGGAGACGGCTCGGCGCCAACTGACTAACGCGTCAAGACGACACGGTAGGAGGTGAGAATCTCCTCGATGTAGAGCCGGGCTGGCCCATCGTCGAGATCCCAGGTTTGGTGCGGAAGGGGGAGATCGCGATCTTCTTCTTCGAAACACCCGTTTGGGCAGCGATCGCCAAAGAAGACGTAGGCGAAGCCTTCGGGTTCTCGGTGCGAGCGCCATGTCAGACCGGCAGCCCAGGGCGACCAAGTTCTGATGGCGGTGGCCCACTGCCTGGTTGCCGCGTATTTCGAAGCGGGCGCAGCGGTCAGCCATGTGTCCTGACCTATCGCCGCCAGGTCTTTCCCGGTGCGCAGTGCGACCAGTTCTAGGTGGTATGTAGTTCGAAGCCTGCTCATGCGCAGACCACGAAGTCGGGTATCAGGGAGGATGCGGGATCCATAGTCGTCTGCGGGGAGGTCGCGAAGCAGTGTCTCGCAGACAGCGGTGGCGTCATCCTCGGAGGCATAGAGGCACCCGTATTCGTCGCCTGGGGTGGAGTCGAACCGCCCGCCGCCGAATGGGCTGCTGGCCACTGTCGGGTTGAATTCGCCAGCACCGAACAATGAGCCGTGAATTCGCGTGAGGGTTGTGCCCTCCCGCAGCAGGTAGCGGTGCGGGGTTCCCTGATACCTCGGGGGCGGGTGCTGTTCGGGCGACAAGTATTGGCTATCCGACCGGCTCTACAGCGGCCGCAGCGACGGCCAGCAGGTCTTCAGATCGGTCGGTGCCGACGAGTTCCAAAGGGGCGGAGTCGATGCGAGCGTTCACCGAGACCCACCAAGAGGCCACTCCCCATGGGTCGTCGGCGGCTCCCAGCAGTTCGTTCACTGTTTTCACCTCGGGGAAGACACTGCGCCGCAGGGGATCGAACTGGAAGGCCGGGTACAGGTAGCGGCGGTCTCTGGGAAGGCCCAGAAGCCATGAGCGTTCGCGATGCATTCTCACCTTCTCCCTGTTCGACGCTTTCGCCCCCAAAGCAACGGCGGCGTCTTTCGGCTCGAACATCGGCTCTTGCCAAATGGCATCTATCGCCTCACCGAGGAGTTTGGCCTGGGTCATCGCCTGCTGTTCGGCCGCGTCGATCACAACACGCGGCTCGCCTGCGATCTGCCAAGCGAAGTCGTGTCTGTGGGCGAGCAGCGCCAAATGACTGCGAAGGTGAGGCTCGTGGCCTTCAAGGGCGGGGTGTCGGGCCGCGAAAAAAGCCGCGGCGTCCAACCACGCCGACTCCTTCTGCTCCGGCATGCAAGCGCCCATCAAACGGGCCATCTCCTGAGCCGCTTCGCCTGGGTGAACCGACGAAGCAAAGAACTCGCGCAGACGTCCTTCAAGCTCCTCAAGCGCCGACTCTCGGGACACCACAACAGCGCTCAGATCTTCCGCTTTCTCATCTGCCACTGCCGATCTCCTGACGTTTATGCGTTAATTATATCTGCGTCAGTATCGTCAGACACAAGAGCATCTGCCGACGTCTCGTAACCCATATCCCACTCAAACCGGTCGCTCACGTGTTGCAGGTCGGCAACCATATGGCGAAAGGCCCTTTGGTCGGTCAGGCTGTTTGATCTGGAGTCCTGCAAAGTGGAGTCCAGAATCGCTGCAAAGTGGAGTCCAAAATCGCTGCAAAATGGAGTTTGGGTGTATAATCTCTATGGGAGGAGACATGTCCGACACCCGCAACCCAAACTATTTGGACCGCGTGGTAGACCGCGAGGTGGCAGAGGCCCTGGCCTCATCGCCTGCCGTGCTCATCGAAGGGCCGCGGGGATGTGGGAAGACGTGGACCGGTCAGAGTTTCGCCAATAGCGAGGTGTTCCTAGACGGTTCCGAAGCTCTGCGCATCGCCGCGGAAGTGGATCCGGACTCGATCCTTGAAGGTGAGGAGCCCCGCCTACTCGATGAATGGCAGCTCATTCGAGGCATATGGAATCCGATGCGACACGCCTGTGACCGGCGAGGTGGGTTCGGGCACTTCATTCTCACCGGGTCGCAGAATCCGCCCGACGACATCACCGAGCACTCTGGTGCGGGACGTGTCGCCCGGGTGCGGATGCGGCCGATGTCGCTGTGGGAGTCGGGGGATTCCAGCGGGGAAGTATCCCTGGCCTCGCTGTTGGCCGGCGAACGATGTTTGGCGAGAGATGTCGAACAGACCTACAGCAGCGTTGCCTCCCTGATCTGTCGAGGAGGGTGGCCGCGCATGATCAAGATGGCGCCGAACACTGCCCAAGCCCGCCTGCGCGACTACTTGGACAACATCACCCGTACGGACATCTCCCGGGTGTCCGGCATCAATCGCGACCCTCAACTAGTAGGGACCTTGCTGGCTTCCCTGGCCCGCAACGAAGCCACAGCCGCTTCCTGCGCAACTCTGATCGAGGACATGGCCGGGGAGGACGGAAGCCCGCCGGCACGCTCCACGATCCGGGCATATCTGGACGAACTAACCCGCCTGTTCGTGTTGGAGCCGCTTCCGGCCTGGACCACCCATCTGAGATCATCGGCCCGCTTGAGAAAGTCACCGAAGCGGTTCTTTGCCGACCCTGCACTGGCAGTCGCCGCCCTGGCCGCGTCGGCGGGATCTGTCGCCCAAGACAAAGAGGCGCTAGGGCTGCTGTTCGAATCGATGGCCATCCGCGACCTCCGGGTATATGCCCAATCTCTGGGTGCCCACGTCTACTACTACGGCGATTCGAATGATCTAGAGGCCGATGCTGTGATCGAGGGATTGGACGGCCAGTGGGCCGCCGTGGAGATCAAACTCGGCAGCGGGGAAGCTATCGACAAAGCCATGGAATCACTTCGCGCCGTCCGATCCCAGATCGATACCACCCGGCGCGGAGAACCAGCCCGCCTCATCGTGCTCACCGCATTCGGTCACGGCTACCAAACCGACGACGGAATCGCCGTCGTGCCCCTGACCGCCCTCAAGCCTTGACGCAGCCCCTGCCCCGCTCAGCAGGGTATGGCGGGGCTATTTTTGGAGCCATGCCCCCAACCAACCCTGACAAAGCCGTGCAGTCTGTGACGCTCGCGGAACTAGACGCCAGCGTCGAGTGCGGCCCCGAAGTGACTAAGGACGAGATCGCCGTGCGCTACGACAGCGATGAAGCGCTTCTAACGGCAATTCGGCAGCGCCGCAACGTCCGCGCCGCTGACTAGCTTCTCTCTATCTAGGGTTGTGCCGGTGAGTGATTCGACCGCGGTGCCCTGGGGACAATTCGAGGAGCAGGTTCCTGATTTCGCCGAGCGGATCAGGTTGAGGTTCGAAAGCCATATCCACGCAGTGCTGGCCACGCTGCGCCAGGATGGATCGCCCCGGCTGTCGGGGATGGAGGCGCCAATCCGCGATGGGCATCTGTGGCTGGGGATGATGCCGGGCTCGCTCAAGGCGGCGGACCTGCACCGAGACCCGAGGTTCTCGCTGCACAGCTCACTGGATACTGAGGAGCTGCCGTTCGGAGATGCCCGCATCGACGGCCAGGCCGTGGCCGCCAGCCCTGAGGAGGTTGACCTGTTCGTGGCTGGCCACCGAGTGCCCATCGAAGACCCCAGCGTCATGGTCCTGTTCACCGCTCGCATCTCCCGCACCACGCTGACCCGTGTCGAAGGCCAAGAACTGTTGATCGAGACCTGGGCCCTGGCCGAAGGCCTCCGAGAGATCCGCCGAAGCTGAGATGGCCTACACTCCACTCGCTGTCAATACCGGTTGAGCTTCCCGGCTCTTTAGAGGGTCCAACTGGAGTCAGATGCAGAGCGAGACAATCAACAACCACGCGGCGTTCATCTGGTCGGTGGCCGACCTGCTGCGGGGCGTGTACAAGCAGTCGGAGTACGGCCGGGTCATCCTTCCGCTGACGGTGCTGCGCCGGTTGGACTGCGTGCTGGAGCCCACCAAAGAGGAGGTGCTGGCGGCTGTGGGGCGATTGCCCGACACGCTCCAGAACCGCGATCCGCTGTTGGCCAAGTTCGCGGGCCAGTCGTTCTTCAACACCTCCCGGCACACCTTCGCGACGCTGCTCGGCGATCCCGACAACGTGGCTGCCAACCTGCGCAACTACATCGCGGGGTTCTCCGAGTCGGCCCGCGACATCGTGGACAAGTTCAACTTCGACGTGCAGATCGACCGGCTCGACGACCGCAACCTGCTGTACCTAGTGGTGTCGAAGTTCGCCGATCTCGATCTGAGCCCCGAGGTGGTGTCGGACCTGGACATGGGCTACCTCTACGAGGAGCTGATCAGGAAGTTCTCCGAGCTCTCGAACGAGACTGCCGGTGAGCACTTCACCCCCCGAGAGGTGATCCGGCTGATGGTGAACCTCTTGTTCCGGGACGACGACGAGCTGCTCACCAAGCCCGGCGTGGTGAAGACACTGCTTGACCCGGCTTGCGGCACCGGCGGGATGCTGTCGGTGGCCGAGGATCACCTCCGCAAACTCAACCCGCAGGCCCGTCTGATGGTGTTCGGCCAAGAGGTGAACGCCGAGACCTACGCCACCTGCCGCGCCGACATGCTGATAAAGGGCCAAGAGGCCTCCAACATCAAGTTCGGCAACAGCTTCGACGACGACCAGCACCAGGGCGAGCGGTTCGACTACCTACTGGCCAACCCCCCATTCGGAGTCGAATGGAAGATGGTGGCCGACACAGTCAAAGACGAGCACGCCACACAGGGCTTCGCCGGCCGATTCGGCGCGGGGTTGCCCCGCATCAACGACGGCAGCTTCCTGTTCTTGCAGCACATGATCTCGAAGATGAAGCGTGTCGACGAGGGCGGTGCCCGGCTGGCCATCGTGTTCAACGGGTCGCCCCTGTTCACCGGCGGCGCCGGTTCGGGCGAGTCGGAGATTCGCCGCTTAATCATCGAGAGCGACATGCTCGAAGCGGTGGTCGCGCTCCCCGATCAGCTCTTCTACAACACCGGCATCTCCACCTACATCTGGGTGGTCACCAACCGCAAGTCCCTGCCGCGCCGCGGCAAGGTCCAGCTGGTGGACGCCCGCGATCACTTCACCAAGACGGGCAAGAGCCTCGGCCAGAAGCGAAAAGAACTCTCCGTTGGCCAGATCGACGAGATCGCCCGCCTCTACGGAGCGTTCGAGGAAGGCCCGCAAGTCAAGATCTTCTCCAACGAGAGCTTCGGCTTCCTCCGCATCACCGTCGAACGCCCCCTCCGGCTCCGCTGGGAAATCACCGACGGCACCCTCTCCGCCGTAGCCGCCGACAAGAAGATCGCCAAGCTCGACCACAACCAGCGCGAGGCCCTACTCAACCAACTCCGTACCCACAACGGCACTACCTACGTCGCCGAAAATGAGGTCAAGCAAGTCGTGCAAGATGCCCTGCTGAAAGCCACTGCCGACAAGCCCGCCACCGTGGTCAAGTCGGTCACCGAGGCCCTTGCAATCCGCGACCCCGACGCTCCCGTAATCACCGACCGATCCGGCACCCCCGAACCCGACCCCGACTTACGCGACCAGGAAAACGTACCCCTCCCCCCGATGATCGTGACCTACGCGCCCGACCCAACCGCCCGTTTAGAAACAATCGAATACCGCTCAGCCATAGACGACTACCTCGATACCGAAGTCCACCCCTACGTCCCCGACGCCTGGTATGACCCCGACAAGACCAAGGTCGGCTACGAAATTCCCTTGACCAGGCATTTCTTCACCTACCTGCCGCCTCGCTCACTCCACGAGATCGATGCCGAAATCAACGAATTGGAATCCGAGATCCAATCGCTCCTACTTGAGATAGCCGAGTGACGATTCGCCTTCGACACTTGGCGGCAATCAATCCGCCAGTCCCAGGATGGGAGCAGATTCCTGATGATTGCCTTCTTGCATTCGTACCCTTGGAAGCTGTGTGGCCACGTCAAGTGGACTTCACAAGGTTGAGGCCCAAGTCGGAGGTCTCGACTGGGTACACACGATTCATGGAGGGAGATGTAATTGTTCCGAAGATCACGCCTACATTCGAAGCGGATCGCTCCACTTGGGTCCAGGGTTCTCCGACAACTGTCCTAACTGGCACCACCGAGCTACATGTCGTCCGCCCTAGTGCGAACCTTGATCCGAGATATCTAGACTATCTGTTTTCGTCCCGCCCATTCTTGGAGGGTGGAGCGAATGAGATGATTGGTGTGGCGGGGCAGAAGCGGGTACCGGAGGAATGGCTCTGTGATTACCGATTGCCCATAACTGACCTACAGCAGCAATGGCGGATTGCAGAGTACCTCGATTCTGAAACCGCCCGCATCGACTCCCTCATCTCCAAAAAACGCCGTCTCGTCGAACTCCTCAATAGACGTCGTCAAGCAGTAATAGCGGCTGCATTGACTGGAAAGATTGTCGTTGATGATGGTTTGCCTGATCAGGCGCATGGCGGAGGCCAACACTTTGATTCACAGCGTGAACAATTGAGGGAGATTCGCCCACTTCGGGCTTATGCAGAAGTTCATCTTGGTCGTCAGCGTTCTCCTCAGCACGACACTGGCCCATATATGACTCAATATTTGCGGGCTGCGAATGTCAAGGATGGAGAACTTGACCTCTCCGATGTCAAGTCAATGAACTTCGAACCAGATGAACGAGACCAGTTTTCTCTACAACAAGGAGATGTCTTGGTTACTGAAGGCTCAGGCAGCATCACCGCAGTTGGTGCTTCAGCAGTCTGGAATGGAGAAATCGAAGGGACGGTGTGTTTTCAGAATACGTTGCTTCGACTTCGGCCAAGAGGATCAACAGATCCTCGTTTCCTTGCATGGTGGTGTCGCTATGCCTATGCAGATGGGCTCTTTGCAAGTGTGGCCCAGGGTGCCAATATCCATCATATTTCGGCTGAACGAGTGCGTTCGCTGTCCATGGTTTATGTTCCACCAGCTACCCAACAAGCCATTGCTGACTATCTCGATGCCGAGACTAGCCGCATTAATTCCATTATCGAGAGGGAACACCAAACGGTCAACTTACTCGTAGAGCGGCGGCGAACTCTGATCACGGCCATCGTCACTGGCGAAATGACTGTACCGCGTACAGGCACTTGAGTATCGCCATTGACCCTGCCCTGCCTTTGAACCAGTTCCGTGCCGGTGCTGTTTTGCGGGTTATCGCTCGCCGACGATCATTGGGCAGAAAAGCCTGCATTTGCGGCTGTTCTGGGTGTATGAGGTCTCGGCAAGGAAGCATCTGGGCTGAGCCCAATTGATTGCTTTAGGGCTGTTGCTGCCCAGTCGCTGCCAGGATCGCTGAGGTGCTCTAGAGCTTTCCTAAGGTCGGAATCCGACGACAGAAATACGTTGGCTTTGACGCAAATGGCTGCCGCGTATGCATAGCCGTCGGTAATGTCAAGGAGAACGTGCGACCAGAGTTCCTGGGCGACTGTCCAAATGTCAATGTGTGTGATACCGAGGCCTCTGGTGGGGTCATCTAGATCGAGCACTTCGATTCCATAGTCATCGTTCAATGTTTCTCTGAACGCCTCGGCCTGGTTTCGCAACTCGTCGTAGTCTTCTTGCTTCAATACGGCTTGATACAACATCTGGGAGCGTTCCATCCGGAGGTTGCGGGGCACGCGTCGCCGCACCAGTTCCTCCATACCTCTTGCCTCAAGCAGCGTGTGGTGCATCTGAGCCCGACAGGATAGTGATGTCAAGAATTGGTGGCTGTACTTATGATTGTGGAGGACTTCAAACGCGAGCATGCCGCCATTAATGCTGTTGGATTGTTTCAGGCCGCTTGTGTCCACGCCCGCTGATCGGAGTGTTGCCGACAGATTGTCCCAATTGGAGTTCTCCTTAAGTTGGTCGCCCGCGTTTACTCCGGCGCAGGCGTCCCAGAAGTGGAATAGGAATGTCAATGCGCTGCTATCGAGGAACACGATAGGTTGGCCCTTGTTGGCGACTGTCATTTTTCTGGTCAAGCCTCGCGGGTTTCAACTGCATAGAGTTGCCCCTCCGCTTCTTGTACCAACTCTCCTGAAAGGGGTGCGGTCGCCCGGCGCTCGACGGCAAGGCCTATGGCGTGCCACATGATCTTGGTTAACCGTCTTGGACTCGAACGGCTCGTTTCATTGAGCAAGTCCAAGGAATCTTTGGAGAATGGGTGGAGGCCCTCATGCCCCTCGGTATGGGCGGAGTTGAGTCGCTGTGCGACCATCCAGTAGGCATCATCTGCGGTGAGTTGGGGGATCTCGTATCGACGTCCAAATCGCTGAAGGAGAGAATCATCGAGTTCTGCGGTTCGCGCGAATCCTTCAGGCGTTGTGGACAGTACGACCCACAATTGTTCGCTGTTGGCAAAATCCAAGAGCCTGCGCAAGGTGCTAATGTAGGACGCGGCCTGGCTCTTGTTGAGTCGCCGGCCGGGAAGTGCGACATCCTCGAATTCGTCGAGGAGGAACGCTATTCCGTCGGCGTCGGTGATCTTCTGGAGGATCTTCACTAGCGATCGGAAGTACGCAGGCTCTTCTCGTTCTGCCACTAGGGACCGATTTCCGCGGGGGACGAAGTCTCGATATTCGAAATAGGGGCGTTCCCCAGTCTCTACAATGAGCCGCGAGAGTTTGTTCAAGATTTCCTCGTCTTCGGCAAGCCCATGACTTTCCAGGGCTGCCGAAAGTGACTGGATGGCTTTGTTGCGGCTTGCTCGGTTGTTGAGAGAAGCGAGCCACTGCCCGAACTCCAGGGAAAAGAGTGTTTGACGATCTTCTGGGCTGTCCGGATAGAGCATCTCCCAAAGTGCCTTGGCCACCTCGTAGCGCCCCACTTGGCGCATCAGTCTGTTGGCCAAGTCATAGAACGCGACTCCAGGGTTTTCGAAGAAAAATGGCTTGATGCGGTGTCCAGGAAGAACTTCTGCCTCGATCCATCTGAGGATGAACGTCTTGCCGGCGCCGTACCCGCCTTCGATCACCAGAGCTTTGTCTCCCTCAGACTCCGCAAGCTCCTTGATTCGCCCACGCAGATCGGTCTCCCAGCTTTCCGGGAGCGAAAGTTCCTCCAGAATGCCGGTGCCGGTAGTGGCAGGCGGAAAGGGGTTGCGAGAAAGGCCGAGGCGCTGAAGCTGGCCAACGGTGTCGGTCATTGTGTTAGGACTCCATTCTCAACGTGTTGGCGGAGCATCCGATGGATGCGTAGGTGAGACAGGAAGGCACCGTTCTCTGAGCGCAAATAGCTCCTGAGGGCTAGGGCATGCTGGCTTTCAGGTAAGCCCGCTGTGATGAACCCCACGCGTGTGGGCACTCCCGCGACAAGGTCGGGATGGTCCGCCAGCCAAGCCGCGAGCACTCCCTTGGCTTGGTTGACCGAGACACGCTGTTTGATGCCAGTCTCAAGGGCCAAATCGGGCACCCGGACGGTCGCCCAGTCGTCAACGAATTTGAGGTCTGCGAACATCACCGCTGCCAGTTCCCGATCACTATGTCGTTTGACGATGTGCCTGGGGTAGATGGTGTAGGTCCCATTCGCAGCGCACACGATGTCCAGGAAGCCAAGCTGGTTCACGCACCACGACTTGAGACCGAAGTGGATTGCTTGAACAGCCTCGGCACCGTCTAGGACGTTGCGATCGGCTCCCCAGGCGGGGCTGATCGCAACACGTTTTGAAGCGTCACTACTGGCGTTGCGACTCTTGCTGCTTTCGGCTGTCCGCCCTTCTTCATGCAGGATTTCGATCTTGACGGGTTGTGCCCGCTCGACGAACGCTGCGACGTCACACATGGATTCTCGTCCCGGAAGGAAGTTGACGAAGAACGCTTCGTGGCAGTCCTTGTTTCGGATAACTGCGTTGGCGAACGCCTCCTTCTCAGAGGGTCGCAACTCCTCGCGCATCGTCGTATGGGCAGTGAGCGCGCTGGTCTCCGGATTCTGGTGATTCAGCGTAAAGAGGCGGCCGTGCTTCTCTAGGAGGCCCAGCCTCTCCAGGGTTCTCCGGTGGTGGTAGTGGATGCTTCGCGCATAGGGCCGTCCGTCTCGGCGCAGGAGAACGCACTGGTCTGTGGCAAGTTTCTCGAGCTCATTGGCCCGTAGGCCGCCCGGTTGTGCGGCAACCAGGAGGACGAGATCTCGAAGCGCCCGAAAGTCGAGCCAGCGCATCCAGAGGTTCATGGGCTGGTTCCCTTCGACAAAAGGACTACCGATTCCCGGGAAGCCTGTCGGCCGTATCGTCCCATCTGCTGCGCTGCGTTTCCCCGCTCCCGCATTATCCAGGCGACCTCGAACTCCAGGCCTGCCTGTTCAGCTAGCTCCGCTGTTATCTCGTCCACTGGAACCATCACACCAGCATGCCTGACGTTTCCGACCACATAGGCGGCGCGTCCGCCTGGCCGAAGGATACGAGCAACTTCAATGAGAGAGAGGTAGATGTCTTGGAAGTATCCCCGCAGGAATCGCTCGACGCGTTTATCGACATTCGGAGGTAGCGCTTGGAGAGCTTCGTTGAGCAGCGAAGGTGGTGTGTATGCCTCAAGCAGGCGCTTGAACCCACGGGGTGATTTTGCCTCCACATGAGAGCGGATAGAGCGATGCCGCAGTTTTGTGACATCCGACTCGGCCTCTCCCAGCAATAGCAGTTCGATGTGAAAGACGCGGGAGTAGTCGTGGCGGTTCGCGTAGGGAGGTGATGTGATGAGGCCGTTGACGAGAGAAGAGCTGATGGGGAGCTGCCGGGCATCGGCGCGACGAGCCGATGCTGCGCATTCGCCTTCCGACCAGTTGAGTGCCTGCACATCGGCCATCATCAGAGACACCATGCCCTCAAAAGCATCCCGAATCTCCGTGCTGCGGTCGGGCCACTCCTGCCACCGAAACCACCCGCCATCGGGAACGGCCCGGCTGAATTCGCGCACCGCAGACAACAGCGCCACCACGAAGAAGGAGCGCGACGGAAACCGCAGCGAGCGGATCGGGTGGAGAAGGGCGAAAATCTCTCGCAACTCTGCATCGGTGAACGCCCGCGACAGCCGATCAGGCACCTGAGGCGAGTCAGCCGGTGGTGCGGACATAATCCGACGAAGGGCACGCTCAAGCGACAGTTGGTTGTAGGACGCGATCTTTGCAGTACCTACGGTGACCGACAATGGGGAGAGGTCGAAGCCCAAGGCGGTCAAACCGCGTTCGCATGCGGCCAGCAAGGTCGTCCCCGATCCCGAGAAATTGTCAGCAACAATGCCGTCCGAAGGCAAGTCCCAGTGGTCCAAAACCGTGTTGACCAGGCGGTACGAGTAGCTGTGGGGAAAACAGAACCACCGGTGCCTAGGTGCGGACCTAAGGTCTTTCGATGTGGCAGTGGCTGCAAGCTCCGGCCGGTGGCTGAACCCAAGCGGCGTGGTCGATTCATGCACGGCAGCGACCATGAGCAACCCTAGCTGACGATCTGCTTCATGGAAGGGGCGGGTGGGCGATTGGGGAAGTCATGGGGTGGGCAAAGCTCCTGTCGCATTGAAAATACATAGTATATCAGAAAACATCATAATTCAACCAAACCAGCGAGCGGCTGCCAGGTCTCTTAGTCCAGGAGTCGGGGAGGACTGATGGGAAAGCGCAAGACCATTGACTTTCTGATCGCCTTCGACCATGACGCGAGGAAGCAGATCAGCCTCGAGGAGTTTCGCAATACCGCTCAAGCCCTCAAGGCCTACAGCGAGCGCGAGGAGCAGTATCGGGACAACCCCCGCGTGGAGGTCGTGCTGTTAGGTGCTGAGTCCATTGACGCCATCAAGGTCACCCACTCCAATTATTTCGACGACACCGCCGATGCTTTGGGCAATGTGCTTACGAGTCTGGGACTAGGGCCGAATCCGGTTTCCAGCACCTGACCTTGTTTTGCAAGTTTTGCAGATTGGTCGTGCTGCCCGTTTTGCAAGTTTTGCAGATTGGTCGTGCTGCCCGTTTTGCAAGTTTTGCAGATT
>JAPPMA010000059.1:71954-89418 GCA_028819295.1 bacterium
GGTCAGTGTCAGTGGTAGGAAGGGCAGCAAGACCGGGAGGCGACCGTGCCGAGCCCCAATCCGTTTCGTCCGACCTTCGGGCGTCCGCCCCATACTCTTGCAGGAAGAGAAGAGGCCATGCGGCGCTGTCAGGCCGCGATGACTGCCGGGCCCGACCATCCCGATCACTCCATGTTGCTCAAGGGACCCCGAGGATCGGGCAAGACTGTCCTGCTTGCAGCCATGCGGGACGTGGCCGAGCAGAACGGCCTGCTGACCGTCAGAGTCACAGCCAAGCCCGAGCCCACCTTTGTGGATGCTCTCATCGAGCAGATAACATCTGCCTACGACACGGAAAGTCGCCGCATGTCCTCGGCACAGGTCAGCGTCCTAGGCAGCGGCGCGGGTGTTTCGTTCCAGACACCCGAGGTCAGGGAGCTGTCCGTTCACACCAGGATGCTCGCAGCCGTAGAGGGCCTGGCCGATCACGCGCGACGCAAGGCCAGGGGTGCCCTTATCACTATCGACGAGTTCCATAATGCCAATATCGCCGCCCTACGCGACTTCGCGCATGCCCTTCAGGACATCGCCAAGATTGATGGGAAGCCAGTCATGTTCGTGGGTGCTGGGCTGCCCTCGATGGAAGAGACGGCACTTGCCGATCCTGGCATGACTTTCTTCCAGCGCATTGCCCGAACGCAATTGGATCCACTTAGCCTTGAGGAGTCGGTCGAGGCGCTGCAAGCACCCATCAATGCGGCCGGAGGCACAATTGATGACGATGCCCTGGCCACCGCTGCTGCGGCCACGTCCGGCTATCCATTCATGGTGCAGCTTGTCGGATACCACTCTTGGGAGCACTGCTCCGGTCCCAGCAACGGCATTACATCAGGCGATGTTCAAGCGGCGGTTGACGCCGCAATTACGGACATGGAGGCCCAGGTTTTCACCCCAGTCGTTCGTGACCTCTCCGACACTGATCGGATGGTCCTCGAGGCCATGAGCGCATTTGACACACCAGATGTCCAGATCGCTGACGTCTCACGGGTCATGGGCAAGACCTCCAACTATCTGAGCGTATATTTCCAGCGCCTCAGCGAGGCTGGTGTGATCCACCGCCCTTCGCGGGGGAGGCTGCGCTATGTGCATGCGACCATGCGTGATTGGTTCCGCCGACAGAGCATTGAACGGGGCCCAATGTCTGAAGGAGTTTCATCGCCCGAGACAACTACCAACGTCAAGGAGCGCATCATTGCCGCCAGTAACGCCGACCCTAATGCCACTCACGTTGCCATTGCTTCTCGAGTTGGCGCCAACCCGGACTATGTGGGCCGCGTTCGAAGAGCTCTCAGGGCTTCGCTTGAATCTGGGGTGGGGGAGTGAATGGGGAGCATTAAAAGCAGGGTGATGGTCTGGGCATGAATTCGACAGACGAGGCGGCGTTCGAGGAGCACATCGCCTCGTGGCTGGTGGAACATGGGGGGTATCGGCGGGTCAAAGTCGGCAATGCCGGGGGTGAGCCGCGGGACTTTGACCCGGGTGCGGGGGTGGACACGGCTGATCTGTTCGAGTTCATCGGAGCAACCCAGCCGGACGATTGGGAGCGTCTGGTGGATTCGGCTTATGGGGGTGATCCGAATCAGGCCCAGTCGGGGTTTGTGCAGCGGTTGGCTTCGGAGCTGGACAAGCGGGGGACGGTGGACGTTCTGCGCCGGGGGGTTATGGATCGGAATGTCAAGATCCAACTGGCGTACTTCAAGCCGGCCCAGGGGCGGACACCGGAGCTTGCCCAACGGTATGAGGCGAACGTGTTGTCGGTCACCCGGCAACTGCCGTTTGAGCCGGACACGTCCCGAACCGTTGACTTGGGACTGTTCGTCAACGGGATACCGGTGGCCACCGCGGAGTTGAAGAATCCGCTCACCGGCCAGACCGTCGAGAACGCCATCGCCCAGTACCGAACCGACCGGCCCCGCAACAACAGAACGCTGAGGCGGCTGGGCATGGTGCATTTCGCGGTCGATCCCGCATCGGCGGCGATGACCACTCGGCTGGCCGGCACCCGGACCCGATTTCTGCCCTTCAACCGGGGGTACAACTTGGGCGCGGGGAACCCGCCTAACCCCGAGGGGCACCGCACCTCGTACTTGTGGGAGCAGGTGTGGTCGCGGGATGCCTGGATGGACATTCTGGGGCGCTTCATCCATGTGGAGAAGTCCTCTCGTGGCTCAAAGGCCCGCCCGGAGGTGATCTTTCCGAGGTTCCACCAATGGGATGCGGTGCGGCGCCTGGAGGCCGACGCCAAAGAGCGCGGCGCCGGCCACAGCTACCTCGTGCAGCATTCGGCGGGGTCGGGCAAATCGAACTCCATCGCATGGCTGGCGCACCGGCTGGCTTCGCTTCACACCGACGACGACGCCCAAGTATTCAACAAAGTGGTGGTGATCACCGACCGCGTTGTCCTCGACCGTCAGCTTCAGGACACGATCAGCCAGTTTGAACACGCTGTCGGCGTGGTGGAGCGAATCGACGAGAACTCGGCGCAACTCGCTGCCGCGCTCGCCGGTGAGCAGGCCCGCATCATCGTCACCACATTGCAGAAGTTCCCGTTCATCATCGACAAGATCGAGTCGCTGCCCGAGCGCAACTACGCAGTGATCGTCGACGAGGCCCACTCGTCGCAGACCGGAGAGGCGGCCAGGGAACTGCGCCGGACGCTGGGGTCGGCCCAGCCCGAGATCGACACGGACATGGAGGCGGGAGAGGTCGAGACGCTGCTCGCCGAAGCGGTAGCTGCCCGCGGCCATCAGCCCAACCTTTCATTCTTCGCATTCACGGCCACGCCCAAGGGCCGCACTTTGGAACTGTTCGGCGAGGTGGGCGACAGCGGCAGGCACGAGCCCTTCCACCTGTACCCGATGCGCCAGGCCATCGAGGAGGGCTTCATCGAGGATGTGCTGGCCGGGTATCTGACCTACAACCAGTACTTCCATCTGGAGAAGGCGATCCTCGACGACCCTGAGTACGACACCGACAAGGCCCGCACTGCACTGGCCCGATTCGTCACCCTGCACCCCGACAACTTGGCGCAGAAGGCGGAGATCATCGTCGAGCACTTCCGCACCAAGATCGCTCGACAGGTGGGCGGCGAGGCCAAGGCCATGGTGGTGTGCTCGTCGCGGCCCCATGCGGTGCGGATGTGGGAAGCGCTGCGCGGCTACGCCAACAACCTGGGATACAAGCTCGGCGTGCTGGTGGCGTTTTCGGGCGAGGTCGAAGGGCTGACCGAGTCGAGGGCCAACGGTTTCCCAGAGTCCCAGACCGCAGAGCGGTTCGACACCGACGAATGGCAGATCATGGTGGTGGCGGAGAAGTTCCAGACCGGCTTCGACCAGCCGAAGCTGGCCGCCATGTACGTGGACAAGACCCTCACCGGCTTGGCTGCGGTGCAGACCCTGTCCCGCCTCAATCGCATCCATCCCGACAAGTCGGGCACTTTCGTTATCGACTTCGTGAACGACGCCCATCAGATCGGCGAGGAGTTCGCGGTGTACCACGGCAAAACCGTCGCACCGCCGACCGACCCCAACCTGTTGTTCGATACTCGGCGCGAACTCGATGGCTTCGGTGTGCTCGACACCGGAGAGATGCAGCGGGCGGCGACGCTGCTTTTGGGGGCGGGCAACCACGCTCAGATCGATGCCGCCCTTCAGCCCGCCGCGGACCGGTTCAGGGCGTTGGACGATGATGATCAGGCTGCATTCCGAGATGCGTTGGCCCGATTTGTACGGGTGTACGGGTTCTTGTCGCTGGTCGTGCCGTTTCGCAATCCAGAATTGGAGCGCGACTACCTGTTCTGCCGGGCGCTGACCGCGCTCATTCGGGATCGGGAGCCTGGCGAGAGCATCAACTTGGGCACGGAGGTGGAGCTCACCCACCTGCGGCACGAGATCGCGTTCGAGGGCTCGATCTCACTGCCCGACGGAGAGGGTGAGGTGACCACCATCTACTCGGGAACCGGACCGCTCACCGACCCCGAGGAAGAGCGCCTGTCCCAGATCATCGCCCGGCTCAACGAGCGCTTTGGAACCGACTGGACCGAGGAGGATCGCCTGGTGTTCGAGGCCGCCGCCGGCGATCTCGTGTCGGACGCCGAGATCCAGAACCAAGCGGTGAACAACGACGAGGACACCTTCCGCACCCACGTTTTCCCCGCTCGCTACGAGAAAGCCCTGCTGTCGCGGATAGACCGCAACAGCGACCTCATCTACGCCTACCTCGACAGCAACGAGCTCCAGGCCGAGGTCATGGACATCTTCGCTGAGAAGGTCCAGAAACGGGCCGCCGTTGCCAGGCAGCGGACCTGCCCTATCGGCGATCTGCTCGGACCGGATCGAGAGTCACTGTTCTTGGAGTACAAGTCCACCCTCCGCTGGGACATCCGAGAGCAGCGAAAGGGAGGCATCCCCGAGGACGCAGCGATCAAGACCATCGCCGGCTTTGCCAACTCTGAATACGGAGGCACTCTCTTGGTCGGCGTGGCCGACGACGGCACAGTCCACGGGTTAGAGGACGACTACGCCACCTTCTCCAAACGCGGTGAGCGAGGCGATCAAGACCTGTGGGGCCAGCACCTCCAGAACCTGATCCGCAACCGCATGGGAGATGCGGTCCTCCCCCTCGTCTCCTGGGAGTTCCACACCGTCAACGGCAACCAGCTTGCCCGTATCAGCATTGATCCATCCGGATTCCCGGTCCTTGAGCGCAGAGGGGAGGACGATATCTTCTGGCTCAGGACTCCAACATCGACAATTTCAATTTCTGAAACCCAGGACAGGGATCAGGTGATTGCCCGCCGCTGGGCCAATCAATGAACTTGTAAGGGCCTTCTACCGCTGGGTTCCCTCAGTCGGAGCGCGCCACTTCTTGCTCTTCGTCCCTGTAGTAGAACCCGCTTCGGTCAAGCCACTTCAGCGCAGGCCAGAGAGCGATCAGCGCAACGCCAATCGCCACCCATGTCTGCCAGCCGCGCACTCCCCAGGCCCACTCTGGCACGTAGATAACCACCTGCATCAGTGCGTAAATCACAACCCAGCTCACGGCGTACCTGCCCCATCGAATTGGTCTGAGGGGCTTGTGGGCGTTTCGGTAGAACCAGCCAAGATCATCGGGAGATTTCAGGCGGTTGTAAGGCCAGCCAAGCTCGTCAAGGTCAATCTTGGACATGCCGCTCAATCCTACCCCTAGAAGAACTCGTGCCTACTTTACCGGGTTTTCTCGATGAAGCTGAGCCTGAGGCGGTTTCGATGGTCAGCCCTTGGGGGCAGAGATGAAATAGCCGCTCAGATGGTCTGGGTGCCGTCTACTCCGAGGGCTATGGCGAGGACGATGGCGATGCCGCCTAGGAGGCGGGCGAAGGCCGACAGCATCGGGGTGGGGGCGGCTCGGAACCACAGCAGGGCCGCGGTAACGAGAGCGGCCAGGACCACGCCGGCCATGGTGCGCAGGGCGCCGTCGTGGGCGGCGGTGGCCAGCACCACGGCGACGAGTTGGGGGGTACACAGCACGGTGAGGGCGATGAGCGCTGCTTGGGTTCCGGCCCGGGGCTCGTCGTTTACCGGGCGGGCGGGCCACACCATCCACCGGAGTCCGGCAACGGCGAAGGGCACCGCGGTGGCCAGTCGCCAGGTGCCGGTTGTCACCGACAGGCCGTCGAGGATGGGATCGGCCAGCGCGGCGATCACCCACAGTGCGCCCACCGCCGCGGCAACGGCCAGTGCCACCCGGGGCCGCCACTGATCGCGGTTGGAGGGCCGCCAGGCCACGCTCAGCGCGCCCGCGGCCGGGTTGGCCGCGGCCAGCACCATCAACATCACCGGTCCGAGCCCGCTCATGCCAACTTCCCTTTCGTGTGTATGGCCTCTTCAATTGAATCGGTTGACGACGGTCCGAGCCCGCTCATGGTCGTCTCGCTTTCATGGCTTTTTTCCTCCGAGGTTGAATCCGTGGTCGGCCATCAACAGGCCGGAGATGGCGTGCTGCTGGTCGTCCACCCGGGTTTGATCGTCGTAGTACCAAGCGCCGTCGTCGGACTGGGCTTCGGCCAGGCGGGCCGCGCCGCACTCCAGCCGGTCTCGCAGCGGAGCATCGGCGAGGCGGGGCTCGTTGAGCCATAGCCACTCAAGCCCGCCCAGCCCCTCCAGGATGGTCCCGTAGCCGCCGCCGCGGGGCATGGGCAGATGGGTGATCTCGGCCACGCCCTCCCGCTGGGCGTCCCAGCGGATCATCTGGCCGAACCGCCCGGCCAGGCGCTGGGCGTAGGCCAGGTGGTGGTCTTCCAAGCCCCATTCGGCCATTTCGCCTAGGGCGTAGGCGGCCCACTGGTCGGGCCAGGGCGGGGGCCACAGCCCCTCAAGCTCATCCCGCTCGGTGGCCAGATAGTCCATGATGGCCCACACCGGGACATCCCAGCCCTCGCCGGGGAAGGCCTCGTGCATCATCGCCAACCCCCAGGCCGCCTCCCCGGTGGCGAATCGGGACCGCACCTCGGGCACCGGAGCGCCGGTGCGGGGGTCCCAGAAGTTGAGCATCCCGCCGTCGGGCAGCTGCTGGCCCACCAGTAACCGGCCCAGCGCCCTCATCTCGTCGTCGTAGCTTGAATCGCCGGTGAGGATGCGCCGGTGGGCCAGCGATACCAGCGTCAGCGCGGCCGTGCCCGTTTTCACCGGGCCACGGGGGGCCAGGGCCGGCCCCATGCCGCCGTTGCCGGTGTCCACTGCCCGCTCCAGCAGGTAGTTCATACCCCGGTCGGCGGCTTCCACCACCTGGTGGTTGTGCCCCTCTTGGACAATGGCCAACTGGTAGAGCGACATGGTGCCCCCAGCGTGGCGGACCAGGTTGTAGCCCGGCTTCGCTGACTCAATTCGCCGGTCGTACTCGTACAGGTACCGTCCGCCAGGCTCCTGGGTGCGCACGATCCAGTCGGCGCCGGCGTCGATGGCAGGCTGGCCGTCGCCGGGGGAATAGGCAGGACAAATCTCGGGAGCGGCCAGCGTTACTCGCAGAAATCCGGCCGTCACCACCCACACCGCCGCCCAGGCGATGATCCGACGCTTCGCCGTCGGCTTCACGGGTACCGCCACAACCGGGAGAACAGGAACGTGGCCGGCAGCCGGGTCCGCACGAACTGGCGGGCCTCTCGCCCTTCCAGCACGGTCCCGTCGCGATCCACCATGCGCCACGATGCCCCCGGCACCACGGTGATGTCGAACCGAGCCGTCCAGTCAAAGCACCTAACCCAGCGGCTCGGGGTGACCAGAGTGCGGTCGCGGGTCGACGGGGCAACCCAGATGGCCAGGGCCCCGATGGCGATCACGCTGAACACCTCCACCTGCGCGCTCACCTCGATGCCCACATGGAAGGCCACCGCCACCCACACCGCGGCCAGCCGGGTGCGGCGGAACCAAATCCCGAAGGCGATGAACAGCTCGGTGGCCACCGCCACCGGCGACAGCACCCACTGGAAGGCCCGGACGGTGAGCACCTCCAAGATGTGGTCGCCCAAGGTGTCGCCCAGCACCTCCCGGGCGTCGTCTTGGTAGCGCAAGGTTCGGTCGTGCATCACCCGTCCGCCCACCCAGTCGGGATCGATCAGCTTGGAGAACCCCGAGGCGAAGTAGATGGCGGCGGCCTCGAACCGAAGCAGCCACACCGGCCACAACAGCGCCCGATCATCAGGGGGCGAGCGTCGGCGGGCATCCAGCGACAGCACCCGGCCGTTGTCGCACAGCGCCACCCCGGCCAACAGGATGATGAGAAAGGCCCGGTTGTGGCGGAAGTGGGTCTCCGACAAGAAGAAGTTGTAGGCCACCACCGCCAGCGTCACCCAGGTGGCGGTGCGCGACCACAGGCCCACGGTCATCAGCACCGCGGCGGCCACGCCTATCCACAGCAGCGCCACGTACAGCCCCGCCGGCGCATTGGGCACCCACGGCCACCATTTCTGCTGGAACACGTCGAGGTAGGTGGTGCCGTCGATAGCGTCGGCCAGAAACGGCCGCAAGTGCCAGATGACCGACGGGCCCAGCACGATGCGCACGATGGCCACGGATCGCACGCTGGCCGGCTGGTCGAACACCTCGTCCAGCCACCGCCGGCACCTCGCCCGCCAATCGGCGGCCGTCGAAGCAGGGGCCGTGGCCGTCATGGGTCGCCCAACTCCCGGTCGTGGCTGCGGATCACCGTGACATAGGGGCCGCGGGCGTTGCGGTAGTAGGTGACGGTCGCCTCAAGGTAGAGGGTCTGGGTGTCGTCAGGGGTGTTGTCGGCCATCCAGTCCAGCGCATGGTCCAGGTAGTCCACCACCGCGTCCACCCCGGAGAAGGCGTGGCGCTGGCGCCACGGGCCCTGCAACGCCCGCCAGCCGATCAGCTCGTCCCAGTCGTAGCCCTCCCAACGGCCGTAGGGCACCGCCACCCGCTCGCCGTCGGGCAGCACCCGCACCAGCTCCACCGCATAGGTGCTCGACTCGTTGAACGGCTGGAAGGCGAAGTAGTTGTGCGGATCACGGTAGCCGTTGGCCACCAATCCCAGCTGCACCACCACGATGGCGGCGGCAAACCACCGCGCCCCCCGCCGGCGCCACAAAGGACGGGGCGGCGCAGTCGCCTCTGGGACCGGGTCAGCCGCCGTTGCCATACCTCCGCTTGTAGGCCTCCAGATCGGGCGGCAGGCGGTCGCGCTTGAGCTCGGCGAAATTGTCGTAGGCGGTCAGCCAGCGCACATGGCGCCACAGTTCCACCGCCTCCTCGGTGGTCGCCGCCGGATTGGAGATCACCGGGCCGAACAGGGCTGGTCCCTGGCCACCCTCTAAACGGATGGTGGGCACGCCGAAGCTGCGGGTCTCGTCGCACAATACGGTGTGCTCGGATTTCAGCGTCTCCCAGGTGCTGTCGTCGGCCAGGGCGTCGTCCACCAGGCTGGCGTCGAATCCGGCGTCCACCGCGGCGGCCCGGATGGTGTCGAGCTCGTCCACCGACTCCACCAAGTCGAACGCCCGGTGGCCGATGGCCTGGTAGTAGGCGCCGATGCCGTCGTTGCCGCCCACCTCGCGGGCTTTCACCGCGGTGCGCAGCGAGCGCACCCCCACGCCCCGGTCGGGGTCGAACTCTTCCATGGGCTTGTCCCAGTTGACGATGGCCAACGAGAACAGGCCCCAGGTGACGCTCACCTCACCGGCGCCTTCGATCTGACGAACCCAACGGGCCGTCTGCCAGCACCACGGTCAAAGCGGGTCGAAATAGAAAGTGATGGGTTCGCTCATGGGGCCATTATTCCAGCTACGCCCTATCCGAGGACGACCTCGGCGATAGAGCGCAGCTCATCGAGCGAACGAGCCCCCACGTTGATGCCGGTCACCGGGCTCTCCTCCCACGCCGCCAGCCGGTCGCGGATCCGCTGGGGCGAGCCCACCAGCGAGATCTCGTCGGCGAACTGGTCGGGCACCGCGGCGATGGCCTCCTCCCGGCGGCCCTCGAAGAACAGGTCTTGGATGCGGTGGGCCTCCTCCTCGAATCCCATCCGGGCCATGAGCTTGGTGTGGTAGTTCTGGCCCTTGGCCCCCATGCCCCCGATGTAGAAGCCCAGCGAGGCCTTGGTGGGGAACAGCGCCTCGGCCCGCTCCTCGTCGGAGTCGCCGGTGACCCTGATCGTGGTGTGGACGGTGATCTCGAAATCATCAGAGCGCCCGGCGATCGACTCGGCGTACACCTCGGGGCGGAACGGGGAGTAGTACAGCGGCAGCCAGCCGTCGGCGATCTCCACCGTCTGGGCGATGTTCTTGGGGCCCTCGGCGCCGATGAAGATGGGAATGTCGGCCCGGGGGGGATGGGTCATGATCTTGAGCGGCTTGCCCAGGCCGGTGTCGCCCTCCCCCCGGTAAGGATGGTTGTAGTAGTCGCCCTCGAAGGTCAGATAGCCGTCTCGGGCGAACACCCGCCGCAGGATCTCCACGTACTCCCGGGTGCGGGCCAGCGGGCGGTTGCCGGGCTGGCCGTACCATCCCTCCACCACCTGGGGGCCGGACACGCCCAGACCCAAAATCAACCGCTGGTTGGACAGGTGGTCGGCGGTCACCGCATGCATGGCCGTTGCCGTGGGGGTGCGGGCGGCCAGCTGCACGATGCCGGTGCCCAGGCGGACGCGCTCGGTGTGGGCCGCCAGCCACACCAGGGGCGAGAAGGCGTCGGAGCCCCACGACTCCGCCGTCCACACCGAGTCGTAGCCCAGTCGCTCGGCTTCCTGGGTGAGGGGCACAAAGCCCTCGGGCATCCCCCGACCCCAATATCCCCAGACCAGTCCGAGCTTCATGGCGGCGACCCTATCCCTCTGATCGCCGGCGGTCGTTGTCGGGATTGGCGCAACTGCTTCTATCCGTTTGTCGGCAGCGGTAGCGGGGCCGATAGCATGGTTTCCTATGTCCAGGGTCTGCCAGGTGACCGGCCGTCGCCCATCGTTCGGCAACAACGTGTCCCACTCGCACCGCAAGACGCGGCGCCGGTGGAACCCCAACGTCCACAAGCACCGCTTCTGGGTGCCGTCGGAGAAGCGGTGGATCACCCTCACCGTGTCGGCCAAGGGCCTCAAAACCATCAACAAGCACGGCATCGACAAGGTGGTGGCCCAGATGCGGGCGCGGGGAGAAAAGGTGTAACGGCGATGGCCAGCGACAAACGACCAATCATCAAGCTGAAGTCCACGGCGGGAACCGGCTACACCTACGTGACCACCAAGAACCGGATCAACGACCGGGAGCGGATCGAGCTGAAGAAGTACGACCCGGTGGCCCGCAAGCACGTGGTGTTCAAGGAGGAGCGGTAGCCGCCACCGTCGACGAGCGCAGGGAGCGCCTGACGGCCGCGCTGCTGGCCGACGACCCCGCCCCACCGCTGTGGCATCTGGTTGACTCCGGCCTCGCCGACGAGATCGTCCCCGAACTGCCCGCGCTCCGCTTGGAGCAAGACCCCATCCACCGCCACAAGGACGTTTTGGCCCACACCATCGCGGTGGTGGCCAAGACCCGCGCTGATCTGGTTCTGCGGCTGGCCACGCTGTTCCACGATGTGGGCAAGCCCCGCACCCGCTCCTATGAGCGGGGCACGGTCACCTTCTACCACCACGAGGCGGTGGGGGCCCGCATGACCCGCAAGCGGCTTGCCGCTCTGGGCTATCCCGAACAGGTGGTGGACGACGTGAGCGAGCTGGTGCGGCTGTCGGGCCGGTTCAAGGGCTACGCCGACGGGTGGAGCGACGCCGCCGTGCGGCGCTACGCCCGGGAGGCCGGTCCGCTGCTGGGCTACCTGAACGAGCTGGTGAGGGCCGACTGCACCACCCGCAACCGCCAGAAGGCGGCCGATCTCCAACACCATGTCGACGATCTGGAGGCCCGCATCGCCCGACTGGCCGAGCAGGAGCGCCGGGCGGCCGAGCGGCCGCTGATCGACGGCAACGATGTGATGGAGCGTTACGGCATCGGTCCCGGCCCCGAAGTGGGTGCGGCGCTCAGGTTCCTTTTGGAGCTGAAGCGGTCCGAACCCGACCTGGATCGGCCCGCCACCGAGGCCCGACTCGACGCCTGGTGGGCTGAGAACCGCTAAATACCCTGTTCAGGCGGTGACACAAAAGTAGGCGGTGGCCGGGCTAGCCTCCGGTCGGGAGTTGTCAATTGGCCGGTCGGTTCGTAGTTCTATTGGCGGCCTTGCTGCTGGTGTCGTCTTGCTCTCAAGGCTCGGTGGACATACCGGATTCTCAGCCAACTGGCGCTGTTGAGGCTCCAACTCCCTCCGAGGCGAGCCCTATCCCCTCGCCCACGCCGTCTGCTGAGCCCATTTCGACCCCGGAGCCCACGCCATCTGTTGAGCCCACCTCGACTCCGGAGCCCACGCCCATCCCCTCGCCCACGCCGACTCCCGAGTCCACGCCCACCGTTGAGCCCGCACCCACCGCCGAGCCTGAGCGCGATTGCTCTCCTATGACCCCCGACGATCTTCAGTTATCCCACACGTCCCTTGCGGCCACCAGTATCGAGATATCGCAGGCCCTCTATGGCTGTGCCCACGAGGTTGGCTTGGCGTTTGCCGACGATCCCGCGGCGATTGCCACGCTCATGTCCCGCGGTATTCGAGGCCCGCTGCTGCTGGTCGGCCCGTGGTTTGACCTCTTATTGATGGGCGAGCTTGGGCGTCTCGCCCCTGAGCGCATCGTGACCGCCGGATTCGACGCAGAGGTCCTTGGCTATGCCTTGGCCGACTTCGCGTTCGAGCAGGTCGCGGTCGATCAGCAGGCAACCTTTTCGTCTGAAGGGTTGCCCGATGGCCGCGTGTGGCTTGTCGACGATGCCCAACAGGCCGTGGCGTTGACAGCTCTCGGCCATCAGATCGGTGTTGGGGTGTACGCATATTCCGGCGATCTTCGGGCTTTGTCACCGGAGAGTCGACGTGCGATTTCCCGCGACACCCAGGTGGAATTGCACTCATCATTCGACGACGATGCCTCCTGGCAACTGGAAGTAGTCCGCCGGGGCCATGAACTGCCCGGAGGCGGCCTGCTCCTGTTCGATGGCAGCCCCAGCCGCCGCCTAGTGGCGATCTACGGCCATCCATCGGGACCGGGCCTCGGGGTGCTGGGGGAACAAGACGCCGAAGAGGGAGTCGAGCGGCTCAAGTCCATCGCCGAGGGCTACGACGCCGACGGTTCAGTGGTGCTGCCCACCTTCGAGATCATTGCCACCGTTGCCTCTGCCGGCCCCGGCGAGGACGAGGACTATTCGGCTGAGACCGCCCGGAATGTGATCAGGCCTTGGGTCGAGACAGCGGCCGCCAACGACATGTACGTGGTACTGGATCTGCAACCGGGGCGAACCGACTTTCTCACCCAGGCCAAGATGTACGAGGAGTTCCTGCGCCTGCCCCATGTCGGTCTCGCGCTGGATCCTGAGTGGAGGCTCAAGCCCAACGAGGTTCATCTGCGCCAGATCGGCACGGTGGATGCGGCGGAGATCAACCAGGTTGTCGAGTGGCTAGCTGTAATTGTCCGTGAGGAAGCCCTTCCCCAGAAGCTGCTGATCCTCCACCAGTTCCGGTTGCAGATGATCACGAATCGCCATCTGGTTGAAACTCCCCCCGAGCTTGCGGTGCTGATCCACATGGACGGCCAGGGCCCGGTCCCAGCCAAGATCAACACCTGGAACTTGTTGACCAACCAGCCCGACGCCGGCCAGTTCCATTGGGGTTGGAAGAACTTCTACGACGAAGACTTCACCATCGCAACCCCGGATCAAGTGCTGGGGCTCACTCCCGATCCGGTGTTCGTTTCGTTCCAATAGGCCGGGACACAGGTCTGGAGCAGACCGCTAGAGCTGGTCGATGTAGGTGTCGGTGCCCACAACGGTCTTGTAGAAGGGGCCGGCCCAGCAGACGTTGGCCAGCCCTGAGCCGTTGATGGCGCCCACATAAGACTGGAACGAGTCCCAGCAACCGCGGGGCTGCTCGTCGCAGAAGAAGATCTGGAGGGTTCGAGCCTCGGTGCCGGTGCCCGAGCCCAAGTCCATGGGGGAGTTGGAGGTGATCTCGTCGCGCTGGCGGGGCTTCCAGGTGGAGCCGATGGCCACCGGCGAGCCCGCCATCATCTCGGGCATGGCGGTGTCTCGCAGAAAGGCGTGCAGTTCGTCCTCGCTCACTCCGTCGGCCCGGTCCATGGCCACCACGCCTATGCCGGGGTATCCGTGATCGAGGGCCAGCTCCAGGGGCACCGGGTCGTCGTCGCGGTAGGCGGCCCAGCCCACGTCGGCCAAGATGGTGTGGCGGTGGGTTCGCTCGGCGAATCCCCGACCGTTGGTGTACAGCCAGTGGACCTGGTCGCCGGCCCACTGCCAGTGCTCCTCGTCGTGGCCGTCGAGCACCCAGTACACGGCGAGGAACGAGCCGTCACCGGCCTGCGACACCTCGCCGCTGCCGTCGGTGATCCGCATGTCCTTGAGCGCTCGGGGGGCCACCCAGCGGGAACCGGCGAACAGCCAGGGGCCGATCATGCACCCGGCGTAGAAGTGGTCTCGCTCGTACCAGCGGTTGTACTCCTTCTCGTGGCCCGGATTCGGATCCACCAGGGTGAAGAGCATGCTGCCAACGTGGATGGGATAGTCGTTCACGCCGACCGAAGATAGCCGCTGCGCTCTAGTGTCGGCACGGTGAGCAAACACCCTTTCCGCGACAAGACCGCCATCGCGGGCCCGGTGTCCAGCCCATCGAAGTTGCCTTCGAAGACCACACCGACGACGAAGGCCCCTTCACCCTCCTCGCCTGGCGCCCAGCCTGAGCCTGCTCCCTGTTGCCAACCAGCCGAACTGCACCTGCAATTGGCTGTGGAGGTGGAGTCGCCGGGCTCAATGCCAAGCCGCAACTACTCGCCTCCTTCGCCCCACGCCGCCCGGGGCAGTTGCTTCTCCTTGTCGATGAATGGCAGCAAGTCCACGGTGGCCTCGTGCAGAACCCCCTCTTGATCTTGAAGAAGGACCGTCTTGCCCAGCCAGTCGTCATCGGCCAGAGGCCGGTCGAAGCGCACGTAGCCGACGCCGGTGTCCAACGTGGGCGACCAGGTGCCGATCGTCATATGGCCCACTGGTGCGTTGTGGTAGTACACGCTCAAGCCGGCTTCTGGGGTTGCAGCCGGACACACCAGCCCGAAGAGGAGCTGTCGTCGATCTGACTCTTCCAATGCAGACCGGCCGATGAAGTCCCCCTTGTCGAAGTTGACGAAGTGCCCGAGCCCGGCGCTGAACGGGGTCAGATCCGGCTCGATGTCGCTGCCATTGTCCAAAATCCCCGCCTCGATGCGTCGGATTCCCATTGAGGTGGACGTGCTGAACTCCATGCCGAACGGCTCGCCGCTGGAGAGCAGGTGATCCCACAAAGCATCGTGGTCTGTCGGCTCCGGACCGCTGTCGGTGTAGACCTCGATACCCACCTCCCCGGTCCATCCGGTGCGAGACACCCACAACCTCTGGCCGCCAATGTCGAAGAACCCGGCGCGGAAGTACTTGAAATCGGAGGACAACCCGCCTCCGATAGCCGCGTTCAGCACCTCCAGCGATCTCGGGCCCTGGATTTGGAGCACGCGTGAATCGGGATCGGAAACCTCGGCATCCAGCCCGACAGCCGCTGCTCTCAGCCAGCTCGCGAACTCGCCATTGGCCTTGACATACCAACACCGCTCTGGCCCGAGCCGCATGACCACACCGTCCATCACCACCGTGCCGTCCTCATTGCAGGCAATGGCATAGCGGCACCGCCCGATCGCCAACGTGTCGGCCTTGCACACGAGGACCTTCTCGAGCACTCGAACGGCATCAGGGCCAGCGATTTCCAGCGGCATCTCCGGAACGTCGTACAGCAATACACCATTGCGGAGCTTCCAATAGTTCGGAATCGGATCTTCGTCTGCGGCCGCCTTGAGCGGATACAGCCGGCCGCAGTAAATCCCGAAGATGGTCTGATCGGTGGCATACCGATGGGCAAACGGCGACTGCCCAACCCGATACGAAGTGAGCCTCACCGTGTCAAACGACTCGATGTAGTAGTGCCTCTCCCCCGTCATACTGACCACAACCTACTGGGAGATCTTCACCTCTCAGCCACCCGGCAATCGATCAGGCGGCAACTCGAGCCCGTCCATAGATCCACCCGGCAAGATCGGAGATCTCCGCCGCGACTCTCGTCGGCGCCGCATGGCTCGCTACCAATCTGAACGATTTGCGGGGCCGGGATGCCGAGAGGATGGGGTTTGTGCCGCCAAAAAGGTCAGAGCCGCGCGGTCGGGCCCCCGTTCGGGGGCGTGCTCATGAGGGGGGCAGCCCGGTCTTGAGCACGGCGCAGGCGTCGCGCCATGCCGAGGACGAGTACCGGCGGGTGTTCTGGCACGCCTGGTCCGCGGTGATCGCCCCTCCAGTGTAGGCGCCGACGGGCGGCTGCCCGTAGGCGGCGAGCAGGCTGTTCCAGCGGTCGGTGTGGACTCGGCCGTGGCGGGTCTGGCCGGCGAGGCTCCGCACGGCCACCAGGTGGCCTCGGTATTCGCTGCTGGCGAGCAGCTCGGAGATGGTCGTCGGCTCCGGCTCGGGGGTCGGGGTGGGAGTTGGGGTGGGAGTTGGGGGCGGAGACAGCACGACGGGCGGCTGAGGGGGGTCGGCCGTCAGGGTCACCGCCACGTTCCCGCCGGGGGTGGTGACGGTGATCACCTTGTCGGCGGTCCGGTGGTCGTCGGGGGAGCGGCGCAGCTTCACCACCTGGGTTGCGCCGTGCTGCCCTCCGATGGGGAACCGCTGGCGGAGGTGGTTGCCCCACGCGCCGCCGGATGTTCTGAGGCTGCCCAGGCTCGAGCAGTTGGCCGCGGTGGGGGTGTATCGCCCGGCGAGGCACGACCCGAACACCCTGGTCGGCACGCTCACCTCGGCTTGGGCGACGTGGCCGGGTGAGCCGTTGAGCTCGATGGTGAACTCGGCCCATCCCCCCCGATCCAGGGTGAGGGCGGCAGGCGAGGGCGCCAGGAACCTGGGGCTGGTGTCGCGGACCACCCCCACGATGCGGGCCCTGGCCGGGTCGACGCGGTACTCGTCGGTCTCCAGCAGTGTCACGACGATCTCCCGGTCGGGATGCCATGCCCCGTCGGACAGCACCGCACGTTTCTGAGATGTGAACCCGTCAGGGCCGTATTCTCCTGGGTGTCGGGCACCTGCGCCGGATACCCGATGGCGGACCCTGGGCCATGGGAACATAGCGGGGTCCTCAGATCTGATAGCAACCGAGATCAGTCCCCCCTCGGTCGTGTCGAGGGTGCCCCCATCCAGCCAGGCCAGCAGCCGGGTGTCGGGCGGCGCTTGCGTCTCGGTGATCGCCACAGGGACGATGGTGCGGCCCATCTTGCGCCCCCACGACTCGAACGTCAGGTTGGCGATGCTGCCCGCAGTGCCTGAGGGCACGGTGTAGGTCACGGTGTCGCCCGGCCGGGCGCTAACCAGGTACGAGCCCCATCTGATGTCGGCGGTGCTGGTGAACGTCACCCCGGCGCCGTGGTCGTGGACGCCGAGGCGGATGTAGCGCTGCACATGGGCGCACAGCTCGATGGTGAAAGACGAGCCCTCATCGACCGTGAGCGGCTTCGAGACGTCGCTGCCGACCTCCGGGCCGGTGCGCTGCGACTGGTGCGGGGTGCCGTACCACCGGTGCGGTGCGCCAGAGCAGGGCGGCGGCGGGTCTTGGGCGCCCGCAGCAGCGGCGGCGAGCAGGACGGCTAGCAGGGCGGCGACGACGAGCAAGCACGCAGCGGCCCGGCGATTGGGGGGGGGGGGGGGGGGGGGGCGGGGGGGCCGGGGGGGGGGCCCCCCGGGGCGGGCGGCGGGGGGGGGTGGGGGGGGGGGGGGGAAAGGGGGAATTTTTGG
>JAPPMA010000059.1:89428-94212 GCA_028819295.1 bacterium
CCCCCCCCCCCCCCCCCCCCCCCCCCCCCCCCCCCCGCCGCCCCCCCCCCCCCCGGGCCCGCCCCGGACCGGGAGGGGGAACCACGGGCCTCTCGCCCGATTCTCTTATAGCGTTGCTCGATCAATCTGATCATTTTCGCACCGATCCTTTTGTTCCAGGCCGTCTCCTCAAATCCCTCTCGGGTTGGCACCACACTCGAACGCGAGACACAGATAGGCAATCAGGCTCATGGGATTCTGCTTTGAAGCTTCAAAGCGGCACTTTTGGGCGAATGCCGGTTGCGCAGCAGGCAGAGACACAGCAAGCGCACATCCGATCCCGACAGACAAGAACCGCTTGAGCACGACGCTGGATCTCCTTTCCCTCGATATTCGATATTCCTACTATTTACTCGCTATTCCTACAATCATCATGCCACGCATCTCCCGAGGAGTCAAGCAGCATTTTTGAGCCTTCGCGGAAACGTGGGGTGGGGCGTGTGTCGATGCCGACGGCTGCTACTGGTCGGCCTCGGTCTATGGCTGGGCCGTTATCCGAGTAACCCCAGAAGGCGTGTTGGACCGCCGAATTGAGCTACCAGTGCAGAAGCCATCGATGCCCGCTTTCGGAGGCTCAGATCTCTCTACCCTATTCGTCACCACAATCGGGGAGGGGGGCACCGTACCCTCCGAACCGGGGCGCGACGGATTCCAGCCCGGCGAGCTCCTGGCCCTTGACGTCGGCGTCCAGGGGCGACCTGAACCCCTCTTCCCCCTGATTGACCACTAGCGTCCGCTCGACGAGTCAGCCTAAGCAGGCCACTCGATGTTGTAGTCGTCGAACCAGAACCGGGCCTCGCGTATGGCATTGGGGTCGGTTCGCAGTTCGAGGTTCTGGTTGAGCTGCTCGGGGGTCGGACCGATTTGGCCGGCGATATTCGACAGCCCGTCGATGTCGAGGTCGTAGCATCGCACCGCGTTGAGCCCAAGCAGCAAGCGGGTGTCCTCCACCGGGATCTCCTGGAAGTCGGTTTCGAGGCGCTCGACGGTGTTGGGCCAGCTTCCCTCGGGGTGGGGGTAGTCGGTGCCCCACATCAGCGCGTCGACGCCATTCACGTAGCGCCGCCGCAGCTCCACCTTGCTCATGGTGGATGCGCCGATGAACACGTTGGCGCCGATGTACTCCGACGGCAGGCGCTGGATGAGCCCCTTGGTGCGCGAGCTCATCTTCTTCACCTTCCAGTTGCGCCCGCCGAACATGGCATCGGCCTTGAACAGCAGATCGCCCAGCCACCACGAGCCGCACTCCACCGGCACGTAGCGCAGGTTGGGATGGCGGTCGAAGGCCCCGGAGAACAGGAGCTGCCACAGGGGGCGATGGGTCCAGAACGCCACCTCGAGCATGTACTGGGCCATGTTCTCGTTGTACGACGGCGTGTCGGCTTCACCGGAGTGGGTGTGTACCACCAGCCCGGCCTCGGCACAGGCGGCCCACACCGGGTCGTAGCTGTTGTGGCCATACGAAGGGTGCTCATGCCACATGGTGGGGATCATGATGCCCCTGATGCCGGGCTTGCCGGCCAGCGCCTCGATCTCCTTCACCGCCTCGTCGATGCCGTGGGTGATCGGCACCAAGGCAACCCCGGCTCGGCGGGGCGGATTGGTGGCGCAGAACTCCTCAAGCCAGCGGTTGTGGGCCCGGGCCCCGGCCCAAGCCAGCCGCGAGTCGGTGATCTGTCCAGCCGACAGGCCGGCCCCGAACGGGGGCGACTCCATGCCGGTAACCGCGTCGCCGTCGGCGAAGATGATCTCGCCGGCAACCCCGTCGGCATCGAGGGTCTTGTCGCGGATATCAGGGTCGTAGGCGCCCTTCAGTCCGATCTCGTTCTCACGCTCCCACTGCTCCACGTATTCGCCGTTGAGCTCCTCGACCATGGCCCGATGCTGATGGCGGGCAACCAGCCACTCGTCGAACTCGGGGTGGAGCGCCGACTCGAGATATTCCCGGTAGTCCTCCACGAACAGCCCGGCATGGGTGTCGGACGAGACGATGATGTAAGGGGCGTTGCTCTGGTCTACGCCTGCGACGGGGCTTGGCATTGGTCGCCTCCCTCTTGTATTGCGGCTTGCTCACGCCAACGTGAGTGCTGTTCCACACTGTACGGCAATTTTCTTCGGGTTGGTCCATCATGCCTACCCATAGGACATCGGGTGTAGAATGCCGGTGTGGATCATCAATGGCCCGAGCCCAAGTACTTCCGCGACGTCGTGGTCTGCGAGCGGCTGGGGGTCAGCCGCCCGACCCTGTGGAAGTGGGTTGAGGAGGGGCGCTTCCCCCCGCCCCGCGACCTGGGCAGCCGGGCCAAGCGCTGGCACGTGGGCGACACCGCCCGGTGGGAGGAGTCCCCTGTAAACCGTAAACGGTGAATGAGGAAGACCGCCAACCCCTCGGGACTGGCGGGCCTCCCAGCAAAGCCTCGGCCTCGCTGTTGTCGTTGGTCATCCTATCAGATCGGAATCATCGGGGCCGTAGCCGTACTCGGTGAGCACGGCCTCCAGGATGTCCTTGCCGAATTTGCGGACCACCCTGGTCGCCCCGGCGAAGTCGCCCACCGGCGGCGGCCATTTGGTGGCGTGCTCGGGATCGGCATCGGAGCGGACGCTGATGGCGATGCTCAGGTCGTCGGTCTGGCGGGCGCTGGTGATGATCCACTCGTTGCAGGCCGAGGCGATGCCCATTAGCAAGGCCACGCTGCCCGGATCGGATTGCACCGCCGGAAGCTCCACCGCGTCCAGGGCCTGCATCGCCAGGGCGTAGAGCCGCAGCCTTTGAAAGGCTCAGATTGATCGACAGAGCGAGGAAGATCGCCACCGCAGCTACCCTGCTCGGAGTGCTTTGGGCTGCGTGCTCAGTTGGCGATTTGTGGAACTGGGTGCAAGACCAGCTCAACGGGGATGATGACGACAGCAGCGACGATGACGGGGGTACCGACAACGAGTGCCCCGCCGGGCAGGAACTCCGCACCATCGCCATTGCGGGCAGTAGCAGCGTCACGAAGTGCGTAGACACCGACGACAGCGACGATTCCGACAGCGATGGTGGCACCGACACCGAGGATTCCGACGACGATGGCGGCGACCCCATGAGCAACGGTGATATCTCGGTTCCCCAATTCCAAAAGTGGCGCTATCAGAATCAATGGATTTCCTATGAGAACGGGGCGGGCTGCACCCCGTTGTATCCGGGCCTGAGCACCGGGCGCATGATCTACCGTTGCCCCGAATAGGTGTGCTGGCCGCTGTTGTGGCGGCGCTGTTGTGGGCCGGCCCCGCCGCGGCGCAGCCCGCCTCCTTCGGGAGGTGGGCTGCCCGCCATTGCGCGCTGAGCGCTTAGAGGGTGTATGATGGGGGGCATGATCTACCAAAACCCCCCACCACACGCCCCCGATGATACCGCTTCCAGTCGTGCAGGTGAAGCCGAGCCGATGGCAAGCCCCAAGCTCAAGCCATCGGATTACGTCCTTATCGTCGCCGCCCTGCTGCTTTTGATGCTCCCGCTGGGGTTCTTACCGGTTGTCGTCTGGTTTCCGGCTGCGCTGGCTATAGCCGTGCTGGGGGCACGTAAATGGTGGTTCTCCGAACGGAAAGTCGGAGCTGACCGCTAGCTGTAATGTCCATAGAGGTTGTTGACGCGGTTGGCGGGTGTGCCGTTGATGGCGGTGTGGTGCCGGTGGAGATTGTAGTTGTGGGTCCAGGTTTGGAGGCGTCGGCGGCGGTCGGGTTCTGAGCGGAATTTGTAGTTGTAGAGGAACTCTTCTGCGAGGGTGCGGTTGAACCGCTCGGCTTTGCCGTTGGTCTGGGGCCGGTAGGGGCGGGTGAGCCGGTGGGCGGTGCGGTTCTCGGCGAGCGCGTCGGCGAACGCGGCCGAGGTGAAGTTCTTCCCGTTGTCGGTCATGACGGCGTCGATGCCGACGCCGAGCTTGTTGAACCACCGGCGGGCGTTGCGCCAGAACTGGGCTGCGGTGGCGGCTTTCTCGTCGTCGCGCGCCTCCACGTAGGCGACGCGGCTGTGGTCGTCGACGGCGACGTGCAGGTAGGTGTAACCGAGGCGCCGGCGGGTCTTGCGCTTGGCTTTGGGAGAGCCTCGGCCGTGGACGCGCCACCCGCCGCCGGGGGGCACCTTGGCCACCTTCTTCACGTCTACGTGGACCAACTCGCCGGGGTGTGTTTTCTCGTAGCGGCGCACCGGCTGCCCGGTGGGCCGGTCGATCCAGCACAGCCGGTTCAGCCCATAGCGCACCAGCACCCGGTGCATCGTCGACGCCGGCACCCCGACCCTGGCCGCCAGCCGGGCCGGGCCCAGCCGCTCGCGGCGGCGCAGCGAGCAGATCCGCTTCTCCATCCGCCCAGAAGTCCTGTTAGGCGAGCCCAAAGGCCGGCTCGGCCGGTCCTCCAAACCGCTCGGCCCCTCGGCCGCATAGCGGCGCACCCACTTGTGCACCGTCTGGCGCGAGCAGCCCAACTGGGCCGCCACCGCCGACGGCGACTGGCCCGCCAGCACACGCTCCACAGCCACCATCCTCGAATGCGGCGACAACCGCGGCCGCGGCGCGCCCCTCCGAGCCTGTTCCCTGTTACCGTCGTCCACTGAGCCCCCGTTCGCAGTAGGGATCACAACAGACCCCACACTGCCACGGAGGCTCAACCCATCAAAGCACCGACCCGTCAACAAGGTCCATGGACATTACATCTAGTGGTCCGTCGCTGAATTGGTTGGGGCGGTTATTGTGGGGGGATGGGTGTTG
>JAPPMA010000037.1 GCA_028819295.1 bacterium
AGAGCGGCCATGTCCGTCGTGGATTGAGACTCGCGATCGCGGCCGACGTTACGCGTCGGCTCCTCGACGGCTCGCAGGCGGCGCCGGGGCGAAGCGGTCACAACAACTCCCCGGCGGCGGGCTGCATGTAGCGACGGCGTGCCGCGCGGGATCGGCGCTGCATGTAGCGACGGACAGACTCGAACTGTCGACCTCTCGATTATGAGTCGAGCGCTCTTGCCAACTGAGCTACGTCGCCGGGAAGGCCAGGACGGGTGCCTGCGCCGAGCTCCCTGTCAGAATCGAACTGACGACCTTCTCCTTACCATGGAGACGCTCTGCCGGCTGAGCTAAGGGAGCGTGCCGGCGCCGGGGCGCCGGTCAGCCATGATGCCACAGCGCCCGGCCGTTCCCAACTGCCGGGCATCCGGTCCTCAGGCAGCGAACTCGGCGACCTGGACCGGCCGGCGCCTCCCGGCGCTGGCCACCGCAGCTTGGAGCACCTCCGTCACCGCCAGCCCCGCGCGACCGTCGGTCTCGACGGGGGCGCCTCCCCGGACAGCGGCCGCGAACTCGGTGATCTGCTCGACGAGGGGTTCGTTGACGGCCAGATCCATCTCAGTGGGGACGGTCTCGCCGATGGCCTGAACCTGCAGGATGGCGCCGTCGCGGCGGTTGAATGCGGCCGCCGAGGTGCCGTACACGCCGACCTCGACCGAGCCCGGCGCGAAGTGAGTGGTGAGGAGCGTTCCGACCGCCCCCGACTCGAACTCGAACATGAGCCCGGTGGCGTGGTCCAGGGGTCGGCCGGGCAGGACGCTGCGGCTGAACGCGCTGACCACCGCTACCGGACCGAGCAGGTAGTGGTAGGTGTCGATCATGTGAACGCCGAGCCCCGTCATCCCGCCAAGCGGGGTCTCGGTCCCGTCGGCCCGCCAGGTGGCCGGATAGCCGTGGGACACGTTGAACATGGACGAGGCCACCAGCACCGTTCCCAGCTCGCCGTCGTCGAGCATCCGGCGGATGCGGCGGTTCGCGGCCTGGCGGCGCCTCTGGTAGCCCACCATCAGCACGATCCCAGCCGCCTCGGCGGCGGCCACGGCCCGGCGCCCCTCCCCGGCGGTGAGCGTGAACGGCTTCTCGACCAGCACATGCTTGCCGGCCGCGGCGGCCTCGCAGACCTGGTCGGCGTGGACGCTGTGGGGTGTGGCCAGCATCACCGCGTCCACATCGTCGGCTGCCAGCATCTCCTGCACCGAGCCCACCGCCCGGCAGCCGACCCGCTGGGCGAAGTCCTCCCGGGCGGCCGCAGTCCGGGCGTGGCACGCCACGACCTCAGCCACGCCCGATCGCCCGGCCGCGGCCGCCAGCTCGCCTCCCCACCAGCCGAGCCCGACCAGCCCCAGCCGCACCGTCCTGTCGCTCATCGCCGACCTCCTTCTCTCACAGCCTTGCTCACGGCGAGGGCTCGGCGAGGTGCCGGTGCAGCGCCGCCGCGTCGAGGTCGCCCAGACCCCGGTCCATGGCCGCCCGGTACTGCGGGAGGGCGGCATCCAGCAGCGGGGTGAGCGCACCCACGGCCCGAGCGTGCGCCGCGATGATCTCGGAGTCCTTGCAGATGATGGCCAGACGGGCCGAGGGCGGCTCGTAGGTGCCGGAGGCCATCATCGGCCCCCTGATGTCGAAGATCCTCGACGATCCGACGCCCGCGCCGATCACCTCTTGGACAACCTCGGGATCCAGGCCGCTGGCCGCGCCGAGCCGGTGGGCCTCGGCCGCGGCGAGCGTGTGAACCGACACCAGCAGGTTGGCCACGAACTTCATACGCGAGCCGTTGCCGAACTCGCCCAGGTAGAAGGTCCGCCGGCCGATGTGGCCCAGGATCGGCTCGGCCACCGCGAATGCCTCGGGGTCGCCGCTGGCGTAGACGATCAGGGTGGCGTCGGCAGCCTGCAGGCCCGTGCCGCTGAGGGGTGCGTCGAGCACCGCCGCGCCGGCGGCCTCCAGGACGGTCCTGGCCTCCTGCTTGGCCTCGATACCGAAGGTGCCCGTCTCCACCACCACGAGCCCCGCCTTCCGGGCCGAAGCCACCGCCCGGCTGGCCTCACGAAGCGCCTCGACCGACGGCAGGGAGAACACGATCACATCAACCTCGGCGGCCACCTCGGAAGGCGAGGAGACCGGGCGGACCCCGCACGCCTCCGCTCGGCTGCCGTCGATGTCGTAACCGACCACATCGTGTCCCGCGGCGCGGATGTGCCGGGCCATCGCCCCGCCCATCACGCCGAGGCCGACCACCCCGACAGCGGTCACGGACCCGGCCTCAGACGTGGACTCAGACACCTACAACGCCGTCATCCTGCGGCGCCGTCGTCGGCGCCGAGGATGGCGACACGGCCGGCGTCGCCGTCGAGCATGCCGAGCCTCGGGCCGGCTCGCACGACGTCGCCGACAGGGCAGTCGACCACGGCCGGCACGGTCAGCGAGCGGGCGACCTCGAAGAGGTGCGCGGTGGGCGCGCCGCCCAGCGAGACGAACCCGGCCGCGTCGAACAGCAGCGGCGACAGGTTGGCCAGCGGGTACTGGGTGACGACGATGTCGCGGGGCCGCACATGGTCGGTCTGTTTGGAGTGCTCAACCCAGACCAGCCTCCCGGCGCCCACACCGCCGGAGCTTCCACGGCCGGCGTAGACCTCGCCCTGCAGTGCGGCCACGCCGACGAGGACCGGTTCCCACCGATCGAGGCCCTGCCGGCCCGCGGGGCGGGTCTGCTCGATCAGCCGGCGGGCCATGCCCAGAAGCCGGGCCGCCGGACTCTCGTCGACCGGCACCAACGCCTGCAGCGCCTCTATCGACTCGTTGGGCCGGTCGCTGCGCATGCGCCTGAGCACGCTCATGGCCCTTGCGTGGGCCTCGTCGGCGGACTGCGGGGCCACGCCCCACGCCTGGGCCACCAGACGGCGGGCGAGGGTTCGGGCCGCGTCAGCGAGGTCGTCGACGGGGGCGTCCGCTTCAGGTGCGACCGGCTCCGGCCGGCGCCCCATCCCCGGCAGCCACCCCAGCACCAGTTCCTCGCCCCACGAGCCCGGGTAGTCGCGTGCCAGCCGCACAAAATCGAGCGCGAAGCGATGGCCGAGCGCGGCGGGCACCTCGAAGCCCTCGGGTTCCGAGCCAGCCCGGGACCGCTGCACCTGCAGGAGCAGCGGCTCGCCGTCGAGCATCACCCACTCGATCAGGTTGCAGCCGAGCTGCCGGCAGGCTCTCAGGGCCAGATCGGCGACCGACCGCAACGCCCCGGCGCCCATCATCTCCACCGCGTCGTGGCCCGAGACCTCGCCCCCGGACACTTCGGCCCGGGTGCCGGAGGACCAGCCCGCCATGAGGTCGCGCGGTGATCCCTTGACCGCGTCGATCCTCACCGTCCCATCGGCGAACGTCAGGGCCGCCCCTCCGAAGTCCGGGGCGATCTCGGGCTGGACTACCAGGCCCATCGGAGCGTTGACGGGTTCGACGCTGGCCTCTTCGTAGCGCTCCAGCACTTCCAACGAATAGCACGAGGCCCAGACGCTCTTGGCCGCCTTGCCTACCTCGTCGCGGCGCACCTCGGGCACGGAGGTGAAAGCGCCGGACCACTCTCCGGAGCCCTCCAGAACGCTGGACGAGCGCACGATCAGCGGTTCGGGAAGTGCCCGCGCCGCCTCGGCCAGAGCATCGAGCAGTTCACGGCCGAGATCGCAGCCGATGATGGCCATCCGGGCGCCGCCCGAACCGCGGCCCTCCATCTGGGCCTCCGCGAGCTCGAGCGCTGGCGCGGAGGCTGCCGGCGACACGACGAAGCCGTCGGGCACGGGCAGGCCCGCGGCCTTGGCCTGGGCCAGTCCGGCGCCCTTGGCTCCCGCCGTGGCCACGTCACACGCCGCGGGGTCGCCGATCCGCCGGACCAGCGGCCCGCCGCGGGCGTCGTTCGGCGGCACGCCGGCGCTCACCCCGAGCTGAGCCGGACGGCGACCGTGCCGATCACCCGGCGCAGGTGATCTCGTCGAGGGGGAAGGTGGAGATCAGCTCCACGCCAGTCTCGTTGACGATCAGCATCTCCTCGAGGCGCACGCCGAACTCGTGGAGCTTGCCGTGCTGGGTCTCGAGCGCGAACACCATGCCCGGCTTGATCTCCTGGGGGTGGTCCAGCGACCAGATGCGCGAGATCACCGGCTGGTCGTACTGGGCCAGCCCGAGGCCGTGGCCCCAGAGGTTGGCTGCAGCCTCGTCCTCCTCCTCGTAGCCCCAGATCTCCTTGGCCGAGGGCCACACCGCGGCGATGTCGGCGGTGGTGACGCCGGGCCGGGTGGCCTCGATGGAGTCCTGCAACCACTTGTTGGCCAGGTCGTAGTACTGCTTCTGCTCATCGGTGGGCGTGCCGCCCACGCAGTAGGTGCGGTACACGCACGACTTGAAGCCGTTCCAGGTGAGCGCGGCCAGGTCGATGATGACCAGGTCGCCGGGACGGATGATGCGGTCGCCGTGGTTGCGCCAGTTCGGCCAGGCGTTGGGGCCCGACGAGACGATGACGTCCTCGACGTTCTCCATGCCGGCGAAGTTGTAGAGGTACTCCATCCCGAAGGCGGTGACCTCGTTCTCGGTGAGCCCCGGCTTGAGGAACTGCGAGAACTCGTAGTGGGTGACATCGCAGATCGACCCGACGATGCGCATGGCCTTCTGCTCGTTGGGGCTCTTGATGGCGCGGGCCTCCATCATCGGGGTCATGCCGTCCACCCAGTTGATGCTGCGCTCCTCGAAGGCCCTGATCATGTTGAGGTCCATGAAGTCCACGCCGAGGGGCTGATCTGAGACTCCGGCGTCCTCGAGGTCGTTCATCAACGCGGCGGTGAACTTGGCGACCTGGGCGGTGGACGCAGGCCCGGCCGCGCCCTTGATCCAGGCGTAGGAGTAGCGCACGTTCTCCTTGGGGATCCACGGCGAGTGCTCGCGGATGTGGTAGCCGATGTCGCCCTGCTCGTACAGGATCGGCTCCTTGCCCTCGATCAGCACCGCGTAGCGCAGACCGGGCTTGAGCTGGTTCCAGCCCGGCGTCATCGTGGAGGTGACGTACCGGATGTTCTCGTCGTACATCAGCAGCATGGCGCCGAGGCCGTGGCGGCGCATGGCCTCCCGGGCCCGGCGCAGGCGCCACTCGCGCACCTCCTGCCAGTTGATCCCTTCCCTCCAGTCGGTCCCGAGAACTCCGAATGCTTCCTTCACTGTTGCTCCTTGCTGCTCCCGGTCAGGGGGGCGGCTTGTCGGGCCGGGCGCCGCCGCTCGAAAGCGACGCGCCCTAGCTGATGACCTTGCGGGCGCACTCGACGAACTCGTCGTTGTTGAGCAGCCCCTTCTTCTGAAGCGACTTGGCCTTGACGATCCCGAGGATCTCCAGGATCTCGTCGTCTGTGGCCGACATGTCGTTGCGCTCGAGCCAGACCCGGATGGAGTCGACGCCCGAGCCCTTGCCCAGCACGATCTCGGGGGCGGCCTGGCCGACCAGTTCGGGGCGGAACGGGAAGGCCTCGGTCACCTCGTCGCCCACGTTGCGGACCCAGGTGGCGATGATGCCGGACTCGACGTTGAACAGCCGTTCCCCGACCACGGGACGGTTGCCGGGCTGAGCCACACCCGCCATCTCCAGCACCTGCCGGGAGATGTCGGTGAAGTGCTCGGTCTTGATGCCGGTGTCGAGCCCGTACATGGTGAGCAGGGCCAGGATGGTCTCCTCGGTGGGCGTGTTTCCCGAGCGCTCGCCGAGCCCGGTCACGGTGGTCTGGATGACCTCGACGCCCTCGGTCACGGCCAGGATGGTGTTGGCGACGCCCATGCCGAAGTCCATGTGGAAGTGGGTCTCCATGGGCACGCCGAGGCGGTCCCGGGTCTGTCGCACGAAGTAGGCGACCGCGTGGGGCGACAGCACCCCGAAGGTGTCGACGAGGGCCACGGCGTCCACGTACCCGTCGGTGGCCACCCTCTCCATCATGTCCAGGTACTCGCCGATGCCGGCCCGGGTGGCGTCGATCGGGAAGAACGTCACCTTCAGGCCGTGGTCGCGAGCGAAGTTGGTGGCCTCGATGGACGCATCGAGCGCCCGCTCCACCGGCCAGCGGTAGCCCTTGGCGATCAGGTGGTGGCTGGACGGCACCTCCATGACGACGCCGGTGGCGCCGCAGTCGATGGCCAGCTTGACGTCGTCGACCATGCACCGGGAGAACGCATAGACCTCGGAGTCGAACCCGGCCGCCGCGATCCGGCGGACAGCCTCCTCGTCTGCGGGCGACACCGCGGGCAGGCCGGCCTCTATGCGATGGATCCCGGCGTTGTCGAGCAACTCCGCGATGCGCAGCTTCTCGTCGGCGGTGAACTCCACGCCGGCCTGCTGCTCGCCGTCGCGCAAGGTGACGTCGTGCACCTTGAGGGTCTCGGGAAGGTGCATCTCGCCAGTGGCCTCGGGCAGGTAGTTCCACGGACTGGAGAACCATCTGTCGGTGATCCACGGGGTCGTCGACGAACTCATCTCGGAACTCATCTCGCCTCCTCAGCGTAGCCGCGCTCGCAGATCATATATTATGTCAGGTCTGCCATCAACGTGGCCGTCCCAATCAGGAGCCGGGTGGCCGCGCTACAAGCCGAAAAGGCGAGCTGCGTTGGCGCCCTTGATCGCGGCCCGCTCGGGCTCGGTGAGGCCCTCGACGCGGTCGATCAGCCCGACCGGGTCGGCCTCGCCCATGTCGAACGGGAAGTCGGTCCCCATCATGACCCGGTCCGAGCCCACCACCTCGATCAGGTGCCGCACGTACTGGGGCTGGAACACCATGGTGTCGTAATGGAGGCGCTTGAAGTAGTGGCTGGGCGGCCGGTCCGGGATGCGGGCCCGGGTCTCCGGGCGGACCTCCCAGGTGTGGTCGGCACGGGCCGCGTAGAACGGCACGTACCCGCCGCCGTGCAACAGCACCAGCTTCAGGTCGGGCAGCTCCTCGAACAGCCCCGAGAAGACCATCCGGTGCACCGCGACCGTTGTCTCCAGCGGATTGCCGATGCAGTTGACGAAGAAGTACTCGTCGAGGCGGTGGCTCTCCTCATAGCCGTTGGGATGCAGGATGACCGGCACGCCCTTGGCCGCGGCCGCCTGCCAGAAGGGCCGGAAGCGAGGCTCGTCGAGGTTGTGGCCGTCGACGGTGCCGCCGATCTGCAGTCCCTTGAAGCCGAGCTCGTCGACAGCCCGGTCCATCTCCGCGATGGCCGCGTCCGCGTCCTGCAGCGGAACGGTGGCGCCCACGGCAGCGAACCGGCCGCCGAAGTCCGCCGCCGCCTGGGCCAGGGTGTCGTTCTGCACCCTGGCCGACTCGACGGCGACCGCCGTCGGCAGCCAGTAGCCGTACTGCGACACGAACGTGGCCAGGCCCTGGACGTCTACGCCCATGGCGTCCATGGGTTCGATCCGGGCCTCCGGGTCGTGCAGCTGCGCCGAGATCGACGGGAGCATCACCGCGTTGTGGTCCCGTGAGCTCTGGTTCATGAAATAGAGGTAGGGCTCGTAGGCCGGCCGGCGGTGAGCAGCCAGCAGCGGCTCGCATCCTGCAACGGCCAAGTGACAGTGAATGTCGATGATGCGGGCCTGCCCAGCCGCCCCCGGGGCGCCGGCGGCGGGCGCGGCAGTGCCATTGGGTGCCATCCGGCTGCCTCCTCGCTCTCAGGAATGCAGGTCGACCTCGAGGACCGACCGCGGGATCTCCAGATGCTCCCTGACCGCCGTGACGGCGACCTCTGCGTCGTGGCGAGAGAGAGCCTCGAATATGCGCTGATGGTCGCGGGTGGCCTGCTCACGGGCCCGGGGCCTGACCTTGAGCGCCATGCTGACGTACATCACCGAGGTGTCCAGCAGGGTGCGGAGGATTGCCAGCAGCCGGGGCGATCCGGCCGCCTCGTAGATGGTCATGTGGAAGTCGCGGTTGAGCATCACCCAGTCGGCTGTGGGGTGCGCCGCCTGCATCTGCTCCAGCACGGCGCCGACCCGAGCGAGCTGCTCGGGGGTTATCCGCTCCGCGGCCTTCTCCACCGCCACCACTTCGAGCACCAGGCGCAACTCGTAGATCTCCTCGAGCTCCTCCTTGCTGATGCGGTGCACGGTGCCGCCCCGATGGGCGTCGAGCTCGACGATGCCCTCGGCGGCGAGGTCGCGCAGGGCCTCGCGGACCGGGGTGGTGCTGACACTGAGCTGTTCAGCGAGATCGGCCTGGACCAGCCTCGTCCCACCGGGAATGCTCCCGTCGAGGATGCCTTCCCTGAGGGTCTCGCGCACGAACTCGTGGGCAGTCACCCGGGCGCGGGTGTTCTTGTGCGGGACGCTGAGGCCTGCGTCGGTCACGTCCGCTCCTTCATCAATTTCGCAGGAGGTCGGTGGATAGTATCAGCGGCGCTGAACCTGACGGGGAGACCGACATGAAGTGCGTGCAGGTGACTGCGCCCGGGCATCTGACCCACACCGACGCAGCCGATCCCGCCGCGTCCGACCCCACCCACGCCGTGGTCAGGATCGACACCGTCGGGATCTGCGGGACCGACGTGAAGATCCTCGGCGGGGCCATCGGTGTCTCCTACCCGCGGATCATGGGCCATGAGATGGTCGGCGTCGTGGAGGTGGCCGCCGACACGGGCCCGCCTCGGGGCCGCAGGGTGCTCATCGACCCGGCCATCGTGTGCGGAACCTGCGCCATGTGCCGCCAGGGCCGCGGCAACATCTGCCTCGAGGGCGGCCTGCTGGGCCGTGACGCCGACGGCGTGTTCGCCGAGTACGCGGCTGCACCGAGCCACCGGCTGCTGGAGGTACCCGACTCGGTCAGCGGCGCCGCGGCGGGACTCCTGCAGGTGCTGGGAACCTGCGTGCACGCCCAGCGCGGCGCGCCGGTGTCTGTCGGCGACGTCGCGGTCGTGCTGGGCCTCGGCGTCAGCGGCCAGCTGTTCACCCAGCTGCTGCGGGCGGCCGGCGCCACCGTGGTGGGCGTGACCCGCTCGGAGTGGAAGCGCGACCTCGCCCGCCGGCTGGGCGCGGCCGCGGTGGCCGCGCCCGGCGACGCCGACTCGCTGGTCCGGGAGATGACCGGGGGCCGGGGAGCGGACCTCGTGGTCGAGGCCGTCGGGACCGAGGCGACCCTGGCCCAGGCCATCGAGCTGGCCGGCACCGGCGGCGAGGTGATCGTGTTCGGCACCCTCACCGGCGGAGGCCGGGGCCTGCCCTACTACCAGCTCTACTTCAAGGAGCTCGTCCTGCGGAACCCTCGGGCTGCCACCGTCGACGACTACGCCCGCGGGATCGAGCTGGCCGCATCCGGGGTGCTCGACCTCGAGGCCATCGTCACCGACCGTTTCGGTCTCTCGGAGGCGCCGGGGGCCTTCGAGCGAGTCAAGAGCTCCGACTCGCTGAAGGTGCTGATGTCGGTGCCCTGACCCCGGACAGGGTCTGGAGCGTCCGCAAACGGGCACAAGCGCCTCGCGCCGCCGCGTGGTCACTCCCGCTCTTGTTCGCTGCGCTCACGGGCCGCTCGGGCCACGGCCTCGCTCCGTATAAACCGCATCGGCTTGCCTGTTCGCTCGGCCTCTAGCTGGCGAGGAGGTCGAGCTCTTCGAACTTGCGCAGCACATGGGCCTTCGCCACCGCCACCTCGTCGTCGGCGGGATCGCGAGGGAACGGCAGGTCGATCTGGATGTCGTCCTCGAGGCGCCCGCCCTTGGCGAACACCAGGATCCGGTTCGACAGCTCGACAGCCTCCCCGACGTCGTGGGTGACGAACACCACCATCTTCTTGGTCTCGTCCCACATGTGGTGCAGCTCCCGCCGCAACGCCCGGGCGGTGATGGCGTCGAGGTGGCTGAAGGGCTCGTCCATGAACAGCACGTCGGGCTCGATGGAGAACGCCCGGGCGATGCCCACGCGCTGCTGCATGCCGCCGGAGAGCTCGCCGGGGAACTTGTCTCCCTTGTCGCCCAGCTGGACCATCTCCAGGTAGCGCCGGCAGCGCTCCCTGGTGGCGTCGGAGCGGTCGTCCTGGACGAACAGGAGGTTGTCGGTCACGGTGCGCCAGGGCAGCAGACGGGCGGCCTGGAACACATAGCCGGGCGCGGCCACGTGGCCGTCGCTGGTGATCTCGACCGTTCCGCTGGTGGGGGTCTCGATCCCGGTGAGGATGTTGAGCAGCGTCGACTTGCCGCAGCCCGAGGGCCCGACGATGGACACGAAGCTGTGCCCGGTGATGTCGAGGTTCACGTCCTCGAGCGCGACCACCTTGTCCTCGCCGACACCGAACTCCTTGTGGAGGTTCTTGATTCTGATCTCAGCCACTTGACCGTCCGTTCACTCGTTGTCTCCGGCAGTTCCTGCCCTCAGTGGGCCTATCCGTGCCTGGCGGGCTCATCCTCGCCGTAGTGCTCGTGGTGCTCGCCGAAGGCCTCCTCGACCACCTCGGTCCGGAGCTGCGGCCGCCAGCGGAAGGCCCGGCGGCTGATGGGCTCGAAGACGAGCCGCTCGAAGAGGATGGCGAAGATCACGAAGAAGGCGGCGTAGCCGACCACGCCGTGGGCCCTGTGGGCGTCGTACCAGAACTTGATGGTCCAGCCGGCGCCGTCCTGGCCGCCGAACACCTCGGCGATGACCAGGCCCTTCCAGCCGATGGAGAAGCAGTACCGGGCCGCCGCGAACATGAACGGCATCAGCGACGGCACCAGCACGTGGCGGATCACCTTCGACTGGGGAACTTGGAACGAGCGGGCCATGTCGAAGAGCTCGCGCGGCGTGTTGCGCACCCCTTCCCGCACGTTGACGATCACGAAGGGAATGCCGGCCAGGATCACCGTCAGGATCGGGCCCCGGTCGTCGAAGCCGAAGATGATGCTGTTGAACAGCGCCCAGGCCAGCGCCGGCATGGCCAGGATCGCCATGGTCCAGTCGTGGCAGAAGGCGTTGGTGGCCCGCGAGAGGCCCATGGCGAGCCCCAGGGCGGTGCCCAGGACCATGGCTATGGCGAAGCCCGACAGCAGCCGGCGCAAGGAGATGAAGAAGGTCTCGTAGAGGTTCTTGCGGGCCAGCGTGTCGGTGATGAACTCGTCCCACATGAACGCGCCGACCTCGCTGGGCGTGGGCAGCACGTCGACCGCGAAGGGCCAGATCTCCTCCACGGCCATCAGCGAGAGCAGCCACACCGCGAACATCGCGATGGGGAACAGCACCCGCGCCGAGTGCGGCGACTTGGCGATCTTCGCCGGGATCGAGATCAGGCGCTGGGCCGGGTTCGGCGCCGGCCGCGAGCCGGCGGCGGCGCCCGGACGGGTCTCGGTGACGGTCATGGTCTGCTGGACCCTCCCCTCAGGTCGCGGTGACGGCCTGGCGCCAGCGGAAGTAGCGCCGCTCGATGGCTTCCAGCACGACCTTCTCGAGGAACAGGGCGAAGAAGAAGAAGGCCAGGATCCAGGTCAGGAACTCGCTCATGTCGAACAGCACGGCGCTGATCCGCATCTCGAAGCCGATCCCCTCCGACGACGAGAACACCTCGGTGAGCACGGTCACCTTCCAGGCGATCGAGAACCCGAAGCGCAGACCGGTGAACAGGTACGGCGCCAGATGCGGGATCACGATCTGGCGGTTGCGTTTGAGCACGCTCACCCGGAACGACTTGGCCATGTCGAGAAGTTCCTTGGGCAGCGCCCTGATGCCCTCGGAGACGTTGACGGTGACCAGGGCGAAGGTGGTCAGGATGATGGCGATGGTCGGGCCGAGGGGCCGGTTGCCGAAGATGATCGCGGTGATCAGCACCCAGATCAGCCCCGGCGCCGACAGGCTGATCAGCACTGCGTCCTTGAAGAAGCCCTCGAACCACTTGGACTGCATCAGTATCCCGATCATCGCCCCGATCAGGAACGACAGGCCGAACCCGACCGCGATGCGGGTCAGCGTGGCCTGGAAGGCCGCCGGCATCGTGCCTTCCCCCCAGATCTCGAAGAAGGTGGCCACCACCTCGGAGGGCCCCGGCAGCAGCTTGGGATCCAGCGGACTGCCCCGGAGGAAGCTGAAGATGTCGAGGAGGGCGAACTCCCAGACGGTCAGCACCGCGACGTAGCTGAGTATCCGCCAGAACCACCGGGACGTGAGCTCCTTGCGGCGGGCCTGGCGAGCCAGGTCCTCCTCGGTCACCCGCTGGGCCGGCGCGGCCCCGTCGACGGCGGTGTGAGTGTCAGTGGTTGTCACTCGTGTTGCTCCTCGCTCGCCTGGCTTGCATGCGACACCTTGGCGCACCGAGGCGCCGGCCGGGTCATGGTGCGGGGGGGGGGGGGGGGCCGCGGGGGGGGGGGGCCCCCCCCCCCCCCGCGGTTCGCTTCAAGGGTCAGGAGGGGGATACGACCTCGAAGCGAGGAGCCGGATAGCCCGCCGGGAGTCCGTTCGGGTTGTCAGCATGCAGCTCGGTCATGAAGTCGTAGATCGCGACCTCGTTGTCGACCCACTCCTGGTCGAGGTAGACGCTCTCGACGAACCAGTCGTTGGCGCCCTGCATGAACCCTACGGTGAACTCGACGTCCTCCTCGTCCTCGACGGCGAAGTGCTGCGGATAGGCCCGCACGATGTCGGCGGTGTTCTCCTCCCACTCCGCGATGCCGATCTGCCACAGCTCCAAGAACGCGGCGACCTCACGCGGGTGAGAGTCGAACCACTCCTCGGTGGCGGTGAACAGGTTGGACATCACATGGTTCTTGCCGTCGTTGAGGCCCGAGAACTCGTTGTAGAGCTGGAACGGCATCCGTCCGTCGTACATGATCTCGATCTCGCCGGCCCGCAGGTGCGGCACGGCCGCCTCGGGGATGACGACCGCAGCCTCGCAGTCGCCGCGCAGCAGGTTGGTCGGGTTCACGAAGTGGTCGTTGACGATCAGGTTGTAGTCGCCGCCACCGACGCGGTAGTCGAGTCCGTGGAGCTGGTCGGCCAGCACCGTCCAGAAGCCGGTGTTCGACACGGGGCTGCTCACGCAGATGTTCGAGCCGAGCGGGATGTCGGCAAGGGTCTCGTACGGATCGCCGGCGCGGCGCATCATCGGCGAGCGCTGGAAGTTGTACTTGCCGAAGGTGACCGTCTTGATGGACGTCTCGTTCTCGAGCACCGGGATCTCCTGGGTGCCCATCGACACGATGTCGCCGTGGCCCCCTGCGAAGTAGGTGAACTCGTCCCAGGTGGAGCTGGTGTGGATGCGGATGTTGTTCTCCTCCTCCCACTGGGCCAGCAGACCGGTGTCGGTCAGCCAGTCCCAGACGGGGTCCGGGGCGAACGCGAACCGGATGATCGAGGCCGCCTCGGGCTCCATCATCGCCGCCTCCTGGGCGGCCATCGCCTCGGCCTGGGCGGACTCGGCATCGGCTTGGGCCGTCATCGCGTCGGCCTGGGCGGCCTCGGCAGCGGCCTGGGCGGCCTCGGCGGCCGCGATGGCGGCATCCAGATCGGCTTGTGCCGCGGCTGCGGCAGCCGCGTCGGCCTCGCCGGCGGCTTCAGCGTCGGCCTGGGCCTGCTCGAGCGCGGCGAGCGCCTCCGCAGCCTGGGCGGCGGCCGCATCGGCGGCGGCCTGGGCGGCGGCCGCCTCGGACTGGGCCGCGTCGGCCTGTGACTGGGCCGCGGCGGCCTCGGCCTCGATCGCGCTGGTGTCGACCGTCACCGGCTCGTCGTCGCCGCATGCCGCAGCCAGCAGGCTGAGAGCGGCGATCGCCGCGACCACCTTCACCAGTCGGTTCCGTCTTGACATCTTGTCCTCCCCTTCGAAGAGAATCGGATCCGGCCGCCTCCCGGAGGGATGGCAGCCGCTTCGCCGGCTCGAGCCCCGACGGTAGTCCCGAGGCCCGACCGATCATGCACTATACATTAGATAATATCTTGCGCGCCATTCGAGTCAAGTCGAAGTCCTCGCCCCACGGCCGGAGACTCCCGCGAGGCCAGCAGTGCAGGTCGAACTGAGCGCCGTCACCTACCGGCACCGCGACGGCGCCGCCGGCGAGGTGGAGGCCATCAAGGACCTCGACCTCACCATCGAGTCGCGGTCGGTGCATGCCGTCGTCGGTCCCACGGGCTGCGGCAAGAGCACCCTGCTGCGGGTGGTCGCCGGCCTCGCCGAGCCCCAGTCGGGCTCGGTCCGCTTCCGCGGCCCCCAGCTGCGCCCGAACCGCACGGCCCTGGTGTTCCAGGACCCCACCCTGATCCCGTGGTGGTCGGTGGGTCGCAACATCGGCATCGGCGTGGAGTTCAGCGCCGAGCGTCGCCGGCTCTACCGCAAGATACGAGCGTTCAGCGCGGACCGCGTCGGACTCAAGGGAATGCTCGACCGGCGGCCCTCGACGCTCTCGGCCGGGCAGCAGACCCGGGCCGGCATGTCGAGGGCCTTCGCCCACGACGCCGACGTGCTGCTGCTCGACGAGCCGTTCGTGCACCTCGACGCCATCACCCGGCGCAGGCTATGGGCCGAGTTCGAGACGGCCTGGCAGTTCGACCCGCGCACCTACGTGTTCGTCACCCACGACGTGGAGGAGGCCGTGCTGCTCTCGGACCGGGTCACGGCGCTCGCCGGGCCGCCGGCGTGGGTGATGGAGACGGTGGAGGTCCCGCTGGCCCGGCCAAGGACACGGGACACCCCCGCCGAACCAGCCTTCCGTGCGGCCGTCGCGTCGGTGTGGGACGCACTCGAGCGCGCCAGCCTCGGGTGAGCCGCACCCGGGCGTCGCAGTCCGCGACCGGAATCGCCGGAAGCGGGCTCCACGCGGGCGGGATCGCGGGCCCGCTGATGTTCGGCGCGGTTGTGGAGGCGCTGGGCTGCGCAGCCGCCCGGCTCTGCGCGGCCGCGAGCGCAGCGTGCTCGTCACTGCTGGTTCACATGGGTGGCCGCCGGCTCCAGCGGGCCGGCCGCATCCGCCCCTTTCTCGCGGGGCGGGAGACCGAACGAGGCTGAGCCACGGGTGGTGACGGTGCCGTCGAGCTTGCGAACCCAGAGGTCGGCGT
>JAPPMA010000076.1 GCA_028819295.1 bacterium
TCAACGTCCACGGCCCCCTCGCAGTCGGCGTGTCCGGGGAGGACGCCGGGTTGATCCAGGCCCGGGCCGAGAACCCCGAGCTGGGCTATGTGGGCACGGTGGAGGGGGTCAACACCGCCATAATCGACCGGCTGCTGGACGAGAGCCTGATTCCGGTGGTGTCCACCATCGGCGCCGACCCCACCGGCCAAGCGCTCAACATCAACGCCGACACCGTGGCCGGGACCCTGGCCGGTGCCCTGGGCGCGGCCAAAGCCGTGTTCCTCACCGACGTGGAGGGCCTGTACGCCGACCCCGGCGATCCGTCCACCCTCATCAGCGTGACCACCGCCTCCGATCTGGATGCCATGATCGCCGCCGGAGAATTGACCGGCGGCATGATCCCCAAGGCCGCCGCGGCCATCCACGCCGTGCGCCACGGCGTGGCCTCGGCCCACATGGTGAACGGCGCCACCCCCCGCGTGCTGCTTCTGGAGCTGTTCACCGACTCGGGGGTGGGCACCATGGTGTACCCCGACTCCCAAACCGACTCGCCAGGCCAGGAGGCCACCCCATGAGCACCCACACCGATGCGGTGGGCGTCGACGCCGGCGCCTGCCCGCTCATGCCCACCTATGGCCCGCCCCCGGTCATGTTCGTGCGGGGGGAGGGGTGCTGGCTCTGGGACCGCAACGACACCCGCTACCTCGACTTCCTCAGCGGCATCGCGGTGGTAAGTCTGGGCCACGCCCACCCCAAGGTGGCCGAGGCGGTGGCCGAACAGGCCCGCACCCTGTGCCATGTGTCCAACCTGTACGCCACCGAGCCCCAGATGCATGTGGCCCGCACCATCAACCGCCTGGTGGGCGGGCCTTCCGGCCAGGTGTTCTTTGCCAACAGCGGGGCGGAGTCCAACGAGTGCGCCATCAAGCTGGCCCGCAAATGGGCCGGTCATGGCCGCTACACCGTGATCAGCGCGGGCCGGTCGTTCCACGGCCGGACCCTGGCCACGTTGCACGCCACCGGCCAGGCCGAGAAGCACGAGGCCTTTCAGCCCCTGCCCGAGGGCTTCCGCCATGTGCCCTGGGACGACATCGCCGAGATGGAGAAGGCCATCGACGCCACTGCCGCGGCGGTGCTGTTGGAGCCCATCCAAGGCGAGGGGGGCATCAACGTTCCCTCCGGCGGCTACCTCCAAGCGGTGCGCGAGCTGTGCGACGACCGGGGCCTGCTGTTGATGCTCGACGAGGTTCAGACCGGGCTGGCCCGCACCGGGCGCTGGTTCGCCCACCATCACGACGGCGTCCAGCCCGACGTGGTGACCATGGCCAAGGCGCTGGGCAACGGCATGCCCATTGGCGCCTGTTGGGCCCGCGCCGAGGTAGCCGCCGCCTTCAAACCGGGCGACCACGCCACCACCTTCGGCGGCCAGCCCCTGGCGGCATCGGCGGCCAAGGTCACCCTCGAGGTGATGCAAGAGCTGGATCTGCCGGCCCGGGCCGCCGCAGCCGGAGAGGAAATGCGCTCTGCCGTGGAAGCGCTCGACGGGGTGGCCAGCGTGCGGGGCCGGGGCCTGCTGCTGGGCGTGGAGCTGGCCGGAGAGCGGCCCGCCGCCGAGGTGGTGACCGCGGCCATGGCCGCCGGCCTGGTGCTGGGCACCGCCGGGACCACCTCCTTGCGGATCGCCCCGCCTCTCATCATCAGCGACGACGAGATCGCCCACGGCGTGGCCGTGCTCGACAAGGTGTTGACGTCATGAGGCCGGTCCGCCACTTCCTTGAGGTCGACGATCTCACAGCGGCTGAACTGGCCAAGGTGCTGGAGCTTTCCGCCGATCCCTCTCCCACCCTGGTGTTGGAGGGCAAGGGCATGGCCCTGTTGTTCGAGAAGCCCTCCGCCCGCACCCGGCATTCCATGGAGATGGCCGTGGTGCAACTGGGCGGCCATCCGGTGTCAATCGCCGGAGGCGAGGTGGGCATCGACAAGCGGGAGTCGGCTGAAGATATCGCCCGCACCCTGGCCTGTTTCCACGCTGCTATCGGCGCCCGGGTGTTCGACCACGGCTTGGTGGAGCGCATGGCCGCGGTCAGCCCGGTCTCGGTTGTCAACATGTTGAGCGACCAGGCCCACCCATTGCAGGCACTGGGCGACTTGTTGACCGTCACGCAGGAATTCGGCCCGATCAGCGGCCGTCGCATCGCCTTCGTGGGCGACGCCAACAACGTCTCCCGGTCGCTGGCCATCGGAGCCGGTATGGCCGGTGCCGAGTTTGTTCTGTCCGGCCCCCCCGGCTACCACTTCAGCAGCGCCGACATCGATCGCATATCGGCCGCCGGCGGCACAGCAGAGTTCGTCGACGATCCGGTTGAGGCGGTCGCCGATGCCCACGTGGTGTACACCGACGTGTGGGTGTCGATGGGCGAAGAGGATCAGGCCCCCGAGAAGATGGAGGCCTTTGCCGGCTACATCGTCGACGAGGCGCTGATGGCCCGTGCCGACCCCGACGCCATCTTCCTGCACTGTTTGCCCGCCCGCCCCGGCCTCGAAGCCACTGAAGGCGTCCTCTACGGCCCCCAGAGCCGCATCTGGCAACAAGCCGAAAACCGGATGCACGCCGCCCGCGGGTTGCTCACGTTCCTGTTGGGGATGACATGAGTTTGGGCAAGAACCAGCGCCAGCACCGCATCGCCCAGATTCTCCGGCAGGAGTCGGTGTCCAGCCAGGATCACCTGGTGGAGCTGCTGACCGCTCAAGGCGTGTCCATCACCCAGGCCACCGTGTCGCGCGACCTCGACGACCTCGGCGCGGTCAAGGTCCCCACCGGCGGCGGCTCGGTTTACGCCATCCCCGAGCTGCCCTCCGAGCAGGTCGCCCCCGACGACCACCTCCGCCGGGTGCTGGGGGAGTGGGTGGTGGCCGTGGGCTGCTCCCACAACCTGGTGGTGCTGAACACCCCGCCGGGATCGGCCCACGTGGTCGGCTCGGCCATCGACCGCTCCGCGGTATACGGCGTGTTGGGCACCGTCGCCGGCGACGACACCGTGCTGGTGGTGGCCGCCGAAGATGCCGGCGGTCATCAGGTAGCCGACTTCTTCCGCTCACAGGCCGGACTCAACGAGGAGGAGAGCTCGTGAACCAGAACCTGAACAAGATCGTGCTGGCCTACTCCGGCGGTCTCGACACCTCGGTGATCCTGCGGTGGTTGCAGGACACCTACGGCTGCGAGGTGGTCACCTTCACCGCTGATCTGGGCCAGGGCGAGGAGCTGGAGCCGGCCCGGGCCAAAGCCGAGGCCATGGGCGTGAAGGAGGTCTACATCGAGGACCTGCGCGAGGAATTCGCCGCCGACTTCGTGTTCCCGATGTTCCGGGCCAACGCCATCTACGAGGGGGAATACCTGCTGGGCACCTCCATAGCCCGCCCTCTCATCGCCAAGCGTTTGGTGGAGATCGCCGCCGAGGTCGGCGCCGACGCCGTCTCCCACGGCGCCACCGGCAAGGGCAACGACCAGGTGCGCTTCGAGCTGGGGGCCTACGCCCTCAACCCCGACATCTCGGTGGTGGCCCCCTGGCGCATCTGGGACCTGGGCTCCCGGGAGAAGCTGGTGGCCTACGCCGGCGAGCACGGCATTCCCATCGAAGCCGAGCGGGAGGGCGGCTCGCCGTTCTCCATGGACGCCAACCTGCTCCACATCTCCTATGAGGGCGGACCGCTGGAGGATCCGTGGTTCGAGCCCCCCGAGGAGATGTGGCGCTGGTCGGTGGCGCCGGAGAACGCCCCCGACACCCCCACCGAGATCGAGCTCAGCTTCCAGGGCGGTGACATAACGGCCATCAACGGCCGGCCCCTAAGCCCGGCCTCGGTCATGGCCGAGCTGAACCGCATCGGCGGGGCCAACGGCATCGGCCGGCTCGACCTGGTGGAGAACCGCTACGTGGGCATGAAGTCGCGGGGCTGCTACGAGACCCCCGGGGGCACCATCATGCTCAAGGCCCACCGGGCCATGGAGAGCCTCACCCTCGACCGCGAGGTGGCCCACCTCAAAGACGAGCTCATGCCCCGCTACGCAAAGCTGATCTACAACGGCTACTGGTGGAGTCCCGAGCGCCTGATGCTCCAGACCGCCATCGACCACTCCCAGCAGCGCGTGAACGGCGCCGTGCGGCTCAAGCTGTACCGGGGCAACGTGATCGTGACCGGGCGGCAATCCGACGACAGCCTGTTCGACGAGGCGGTGGTGACCTTCGAAGAAGACCAGGGCGCCTACCAGCAGGCCGATGCGGAGGGGTTCATCAAGCTCCACGCCCTGCGGCTTCGCACCCTGGCCCAGAGGGCAGGCCCGTCATGAGCACGCTGTGGCACGGCAGGTTCGACGCCGACCCCGCCGACGAGCTGATGGCCTACACCGCCAGCATCGGCTTCGACATCCGCCTCGCGCCCGACGACATTGCCGGTTCCCGGGCCCATGTGCGGATGCTGGGCCGCGTCGGCCTGCTCGCCGAGGCCGAGGTCGGCGAGGTGCTGGCCGCCCTCGACCAGGCCGAACAGGAGCTGGCCTCCGGTGATTTCGAATTCGCCCCCGGCGACGAGGACATCCACACCGCCATCGAGCGCCGGGTCACCGAGCTGGCCGGTCCTGCCGGGGCCAGGCTCCACACCGGCAGGAGCCGCAACGACCAGGTGGCCACCGATCTGCGCCTGTTCGCCAAGCGGGAACTGGCCGCCATCGCCGCCGATGTGATCGCCTTCCAGGGTGTGCTGCTAGACCGGGCCATAACCGCCGGCGACGCCGGCCTGCCCGGCTACACCCACCTCCAGCGGGCCCAGCCGGTGCTGCTGGCCCACCACCTGCTGGCCCACGGCTGGGCGCTGGCCCGGGATGTCGACCGTCTGGCCGACGCCCGCGCCCGTCTGGACGTCAGCCCGCTGGGAGCGGGCGCGGTGGCCGGCTCTTCGCTGCCCCTGGATCCGGATATGACCGCGGCCGATCTGGGCTTTGCCGCCCGGTTCGAGAACTCCATCGACGCGGTGTCCGACCGGGATTTCGTGGCCGAAGCCCTGTTCGCGCTGACCATGGTGGCCATCCACCTGTCGCGCCTCGGCGAGGAGATCGTTTTCTGGACGTCCGAGGAGGCGGGCTTCGCCACCCTCGACGACGCGTACGCCACCGGCAGCTCCATGCTGCCCCAGAAGAAGAACCCCGACATCGCCGAGCTGGCCCGGGCCAAAGCCGGGCGGCTCATCGGCAACCTCACCGGTCTCTTGGCCACCCTCAAGGGCCTGCCGCTGGCCTACAACCGCGACCTCCAAGAGGACAAGGAGCCCCTGTTCGACGCCCTCGACCAGGTCGGCCTCGGAGTGCGGGCCATGGCCGGGCTGATGTCCTCCATCGCCTTTCACGCCGATGCCATGGCGTCAGCGGCCGATGCCCCCACCGCAGCCGCCACCGACTTGGCCGAGCATCTGGTGGCCCAAGGCATGCCATTCCGCGATGCCCACGCCGCAGTCGGCGACCTGGTGCGCCGCAGCCTCCAAGGAGAGGCGCCGCTGGCCGAGATGGTGCGAGCTGCCCCCCAGCTAGGCGACGCCGCCGCCGAGCTGCTGGCCCCCGGGGTCCCCGTCACCCGTCGCACCACTCCCGGCGGCGCCGGCCCCGAGGCGGTGGCCGCTCAGATCGAGCGCTTCCGCACCCGATTGAGCGCCGACGCCGCCCGCTTCGACTGAGGACCCGGTCAAAGAGCGGTGACGGTTGGCTTATCGTGTCGGCGATGAGGCTTGGGCGGGGGTTCTACGCCCGAGACCCGAGGGCGGTGGCCCCCGAACTGCTGAACAAGGTGGTGGCCACCCGAGGCTGCGCAGGCCGCATTGTGGAGGTGGAGGCCTATGCGGGGGCCGACGACCCCGGCAGCCACGGATATCGGGGAATGACCCCCCGCACCGAGGTCATGTTCGGCCCGCCGGGGCGGCTGTACGTGTACTTCACATACGGCATGCACTGGTGCGCCAACGTGGTGTGCGGGCAAGAGGGGGAGTGCGCCGCGGTGCTCCTGCGAGCGCTGACCCCCATGGAGGGTCTGGAGAGGATGCGGGAGCGGCGGCCCAAGGCCCGCCGGGATCGGGATCTGTGCAGTGGGCCGGCCAAGCTCGCCGCCGCGCTGGGCATTGACGGCACCGCCAACGGCGCCGATCTGGTGACCGCCGACGCCGGGGTCGAGCTGCTCGATGACGGGATCGCGCCGCCGTCCGATCCGGGCCGCTCGGTCCGCATCGGTCTCAGCGCCGGGGCCGAACTGCCGTGGCGCTGGTACGTTTCCGGCTGTCCCGATCTTTCTCGCAGAGGCTGACGAGGAGATGACTTGGCTGAGCAGCGGTGATGCAGCGTTGGCCTTCGCCGATGACCTGGCGGTGGCCCGAGAGCTGCTGGCCGGCTTCGACGATGAGCTGGGCGACCGCTATCGAGCGCTGATCGACAGCCACCCCGACGCGTGTCACAGAACCTGCCGGCCCGGACACCTCACCGGCTCGGCGCTGGTGGTGGACAGCGCCGGGGCCAACACTTTGCTGATGCTCCACGCCAAGTTCGGCCGTTGGCTTCAGCCGGGGGGCCACGCCGACGGAGATGCCAACTTGGCCGCGGTGGCGCTGCGGGAGGCAGCCGAGGAGACCGGCATAGAAGACCTGGCGATCTGGGCCCAGCCGCTGCACCTCGACATCCACGAGGTGGACCCCCCCGGCGAGGATGCCCATCTGCATTACGACGTGCGGTTCTTGGCCCGGGCCCCGGCTGATGCCCAACCCCGGGGAAACCACGAGTCGCGGGGATTGCGCTGGGTGCCGCTGGACGGCCTGGCCCCCCTCGGCTGCGATCCCGGTCTGGTGCGCTTGGCCGAGTTGGGGGGCGAGGCCGTCGAAAGGCTGTCGCGCCGCTTGGATTGAGCAGGGATCGGATACGGTCGCAATCAATGCGACGGCATGGACTGGCGCTCGGTGTTCTTCTGATCGTCGGTTTACCCCTCCTTGCGGGCTGCTCTTCTAGCGATCCCCCGATTGGCGACCGGTCGCCGACAGCGGCTGATTCAGCCTTCGCGGGAACCGTCAAGCTGGGGGCTGCGCTGAGCGAAACCGGCAAGTACGCGGTTGAGGGCAAGGACTCCCGCCAGGGATATGACACGTGGGTGCGATGGGTCAACGATGTGTACGGCGGCATCCGCATCGGTGCCGGGCGCTACCGGGCCGAGATCGTGTACTACGACGACGAGTCGGACGCCGACACCGCGGGCAACCTGGTGCAGCGCCTCATCGACGAAGACAAGGTGGACTTCCTCCTCGGCCCCTACTCCAGCGGTCTCACCACCGGGACCAGCGCCATCGCCGAGGCCAACAACGTCTTGATGGTGGAGGGGAACGGCACCTCCGACACGATGTTCGAACGGGGCTTTCAGAACCTGTTCCTCGTGGCCACCATCGCCAGCGAATACACCCGCTCCGGTATCGACGCCCTCGCCGCCAGGGGTGCCCGCACTGCGGTGATCGCCCACGAGGACACCTCGTTCGCCACTGCGGTGGCCAACGGCGCAGCCCGCCACCTCGAGGCCAACGGCATCGAAGTGCTGGCCTCCGAGACCTACCCCAAAGACATCCAGGATGTCTCGGCCATCATGACCAAGTTCCGCAACCTCGGCCCCGACATCTTCGTCGGCGGCGGCCACTACAACGACGCCGTCCTGTTCGTGAACTCGGCCAAGGAGCTGGGCTTCCAGTCCGACGGCATGCTCATCACCGTCGGCCCCTCAAATCCCAAGCTCATCGAGGAGCTCGGCGCCGACATCGACGGCGCGCTCGGACCCACCCAGTGGGAGTCCACCATGGCCTACGAGGGCATCTACTTCGGTACCGCCGCCGACTATGCCGCCTACTACGAGGCCCTCTGGGGCGAACCGCCCGTGTACCAGGCCGCCAGCGCCACCGCGGCCGCCCTTGCCCTGCACCTCGCCATCGAAGCCGCCGACTCCACTGAGACCGACGACGTTCGCAGCGCCCTGAGGGACTTGTCGGCCGACACCTTCTACGGGCCCATCAGCTTCGACGAGCGGGGCGTCAACACGGCCAAGCCGATGGGCACGGTGCAGGTGCAAGACGGCCAGATCGTCGTCGTCGCCCCCGACGCCGCGGCCACCGCCGGGCTCCGGTATCCCTTGGGCGACGGCATGGCAGGACCGGCCGGAACCGCCGGGCAAGTGTCGAACCTGGGCCAGCTTCCCCAGGCAATCGTGAACGGCGTCGCCCTCGGCGGGATGTATGCCGTGCTGGTGCTGGGCTTCTCCATCATCTGGGGGGTGATGGGGGTCATCAACATCGCCCACGGTGAGTTTGTGATGGTGGGCGCCTATCTGGCGTGGCTGGGAAACGACCTGTGGGGCATCGACCCCTTCGTCTCGGTCCCGGCGGTGTTCATCTTGATGATGGTTTTCGGCTATGCGGTGCAGAAGGGCCTGGTGCGCCATGTTGTCAACCGGCCCCACTTGGTGTCGCTGCTGGTCATGTTCGGCTTGGCGATCATCTTGCAGAACGCCATGAAGCTCGTCTTCTCGGCGGACTTCCGCAGAGCCGACACCTCGCTCGACGGAAGCTGGAGGGTGGCCGACACCCTCACGGTGCCGGTCACCAGGTTCTGGATCCTGGTGATAGCGATAGGCGTGCTGGGATGTCTGAGCGTGCTCTTGACCCGGACCCGGCTGGGCAAGGGCATCAGGGCGGCGGCGCAGAACCGGGAGGCTGCCAGCATCGTCGGGATCGACGTGGGCAAGGTGTACTTGATCACGTTCGCCATCTGCATCGGCATCACCGGCGCGGCCGGCGCGATGGTGAGCCCGGTGCTGGCGGTTCAGCCCTTCCAAGGGCCGCCGCTGACGCTCAAGGCATTCGCCATCACAGCCATGGCCGGGCTGGGCTCGATTCGGGGAGCACTGGGCGGGGCCATGCTGCTCGGCCTCGTTGAGGCCGTCTTGGCGCTCTATGTGGAGGGGGTGGGCACGAACCTGGCCGTGGTGGCCTCCTTCGTCATTTTGGTGGTCGCGCTGGTGCTCCGACCCCAGGGGATCTTCAAAGGACTGCGTCCGGTGGACGCCACCGCGTCATGACCCCGCTGCGCCTGCGGCAATGGCTCGGTGGCGCCACGACCCCGCTGCGCCAATGGCTCGGTGGCGCCGGGGGGCGCCTGGTGGTGCGGATCGCCGGGGCCGCGGCGCTGGCTTGGCTGATCGTGTTGCCCCTGGCGGACGGCACCAGCGATTCCACCCTGTTCACGTTTACGCTGATGTTCACCAGCGTGGCGGTGGCCGTCAACTGGAACCTCACCGGCGGATTCACCGGCTACGTGGATTTCGGCCACGCCGTGTGGTTCGGGATCGGCGCCTACGTGACCGCCATCTTGATGTCGCTTCAGTCCAACGGACTGGGCATTGGCTGGCCGCCGATACCGGCGATCTTGTTGGGGATGGTGGCGTCGGGGGCGCTGGCTGGGTTGATCGGGCGGTTCACGATGCACCTCAAGGGCCCGTATTTCTCCATCTCCATGCTGGGCACGTTCGTGGCGATGCGCGAGATCACAAGGACGTGGGGAGGGCTGACCGGCGGAGGGGTGGGCCTCACGCTGCCCCCCTACCTGAATCGCCAGCTTTTCTACTACCTGGAACTGGCGCTGGTGGTGGGGCTGATCGGGTTGACGTGGTGGCTGCGCCGAACCCGGTTCGGCGCCGCGCTGGTGGCTATTCGGGAGGATGAATTGGGCGCTCAGATGCGGGGGATTGCCACCACTCGGCTCAAGGTGGCCGTGTTCAGCTTCGCCGGGGCGTCCACCGGGCTCTTCGGCGGCCTGTGGGCCTACCAGAACACCTTCGTCGATCCCGACATCGCCTTCGTTGAGACCCGCACCATCGATGCGATCATGGGCACGCTCCTCGGCGGCCTCGGCACGGTTCTGGGTCCGGTCGTCGGCTCGGTGGGGCTGTACTGGCTGCGGGAAGTGCTGTGGACCAACCTGCTCGACTACCACCTCGTCGCTCAGGGCGTCCTGCTGATTCTGATCGTGCTGTTCCTGCCCAAGGGGATCGTCGGCATCTTCTACGCTCGGGCGATGTCGCTGCGCAAGCTGTGGCGCTGGGGGGCGTCCGAGTCGGTTTCGCAGGCCGAGAGCGAACCCCGATCAGAGGGCGACTCCGCCCGTCAAAGCCGCCCGGTTGAGCCAGGTCAACACCGCGTCGCCCCTTTTGAGGAGCGCACTCGCATTGTGGAGGCGAACAGCATCGTCAAGCGCTTCGGAGGGCTCACCGCGGTCGACGGAGTAGACATCGAGGTCTTCTCCGGTGAGATGGTCGGGCTCATCGGCCCCAATGGCAGCGGAAAAACCACGCTGTTCGACTGCCTCAGCAGGGTACACGGCCTCGACAACGGGTCGATTCGCCTCGGCGCCACCGACATCACCCGGCTGTCTCCCTATCAGGTCGCTCGGTTGGGCATGGCCCGCACATTCCAGGTCATAAGGGTGTACCGCGATCTCACGGTGCGCGAGAACATGGAGCTCAGCGTTCAGTGGGGCGAGATCGGGGTCCGCGGTCTGTTCCAGCGAGCCGATCCGGCGACCCGGGCGAGGGCGGAGCAGCTCATGGAGTTCCTGATGCTGGCCCCCATGGCCGACGAGCCCGCCGGCACCCTCTCCGGGGGCCAGCGGCGCCTGCTGGAAATCGGCATGGCTCTCATGAGCAACCCAAGCCTGGTTCTGCTGGACGAGGCCACGTCGGGCATCAATCCGACTCTCGTGGAGAACATCAAGGACCGCCTGGTGTCCATCAACGCCGAACAGGGCGTGTCGTTTTTGATGGTCGAGCACAACGTCCAATTCGTGGCCGACCTCTGTGAGCGGGTTGTGGTGCTCGACTCCGGTCGCAAGCTGGCCGAGGGGTCTCCTCGCGAGGTTATGGAGGAGCCCGCGGTCATCGAGGCCTACTTCGGGGCCGCAGGGCGCCAAAGCCCGTCCGAAGACGGCGCCGGCGCAGGCGAGGGGGAGAACCCGTGAGCCCGGCGCCGCCAGAGGGGCCGCTGCTCGAGTTGCGGTCGGTGCGGGCCGGCTACGTTCCCGGACACGACATCATCCGCGGCATCGACCTCGAAGTTCACCGGGGCGAGATCGTGTGCGTCATCGGCCCGAACGGCGCCGGCAAGTCGACGGTGTTCAAGGCGGTGTACGGCTTGGTGCCGGTACGGGCCGGGCACGTCGTGTGCGACGGCGCCGACATCACCGACATCGCTCCCCAGGACGCCCTCTCCACCGCGGGCATCGCCATCGTGCCCCAGCTGCGGAGCACCTTCGCCCAGATGACCGTGCAGGAGAATCTTGAGCTTGGCATGTACCAGTGCAGGGACAAGTCCCGGGTTCGCGAGCGCATCGACTTCGTGTGCGACTTGTTCCCAAAGCTTGCCGCCCGAGCCCGCCAGGCGGCCGGCACGCTGTCGGGCGGCGAGCAGCGGATGATAGAGATAGGCCGCTCGCTCATGTGGGAGCCGCGGCTGGTGCTGATGGACGAGCCGTCCGCCGGCCTCTCACCACTCGTGACCGCGGAGGTGTTCGAAACGATCAGGCGGCTGAATCGGGGCATCTCGCTGACCGTGCTGATGATCGAGCAGAACGCCCGCCAGGGCCTTGAGGCCAGCGACCGCGGCTACGTCATCGAGCAGGGCGTTGCCACCTATCAGGGCCTCTCCGATGACCTGTTGGCCGACCCCAATGTCCGGCGGTCCTTTCTGGGGATACGCGACTAGGTCGTCTAGCCGATGTCCAGCGGATCGCCGCAGGAGGGCATCCGGTTGCGGCCGGCGAAGGCGTCCAGCAGGGCGTCCACCCCGTCGCCCCGCTCGGGGTCCACGGTCACCCGGAACTGGCGGTCCTCGCCGGCTCGGAGTGCGTCGGCGTGGGCCAGGCGGTCACCGAGATACACCTCCCAGCTTTCCAGCCACAATGCCACCAGCTCGCCGTCGTCGCCCTCGGGGGAGGAGGCGGCGAGGTCGGCCGCCATGGTGGCCAGCACCGCGGTGGAGGTTTCGATCTGGCCGGCCCGGTCGGCCATGTCCACCGCATCACGGGCCTGGGGAAGCCGGTCCATCTCGTCTTTGGCCTCGGCGCAGCGGGCTTCGGCGCTGGCCACCCACTCCCGGTCTTCAAGGCGGTCGGGGTTCTCGTCGCCGAAGAACCAGATCGTGGCCCCGATCCAGAACACGGCGAACAGCACCAGCACCGCGATGCCGATCGCCAAGCCGAGTCGCCGGCCCGTCACGTACTCATTCTCCCTTTGCCTTCGGCTCTCGTAGCATTCGCATGGTGCTTCAAGAACTCGAATCCCGCGGCTTGGTGCAGGACACCACCGATCGGGATCTTCTGGCTCAGCGGCTGAGCAGCGGTCCGGTTGGCGTGTATCACGGCATCGACCCTACGGCCAGTTCCCTTCACTTGGGCAACCTGATCGGGGTACTGGTGCTGCGGCGGTTCCAAGAGGCCGGGCACCGGCCCATCGCCCTGGTGGGCGGGGCCACCGGCATGGTGGGCGACCCCAGCGGCCGATCCGATGAGCGCAACCTGTTGGACGACGAGACCCTGGCCGCCAACCTGTCGGGCATCAGAGGCCAGCTCAACAAGCTGCTGGACTTCGACGGGGACGCCGAGCTGGTGAACAACTACGACTGGACCCGCGACCTCACCCTCATCGAGTTCTTGCGGGACACCGGCAAGCACGCCACCGTGAACCAGATGGCGGCCAAGCACTCGGTGCGCAGTCGCATGGAGAGCGACGCCGGCATCTCCTTCACCGAGTTCACCTACATGCTGTTGCAGGCCTACGACTACTGGTGGCTGCATGCCCACCACCGCTGCGAGCTCCAGATCGGCGGCTCCGACCAGTGGGGCAACATCACCGCGGGGGTGGATCTCATCCGGCGCCGCTCCGGCGCCCAAGCCCACGGCCTCACCTGGCCGCTGCTCACCCGCTCCGACGGGGCCAAGTTCGGCAAGACCGCCGAGGGGGCGATCTGGCTGGATCCCGACCGCACCAGCCCCTACCGCTTCCACCAGTACTTCGTGCAGGTTCCCGACGAGGACGTGGAGCGCAGCCTGCTCCAGTTCACCATGCTCCCGGCAGCCGAGATCGCCGAGGTGGTCGAGGCCCACCAGCGCGATCCCGGGCGGCGGGAAGCCCAGCACACCCTGGCCAATGAGGTCACGTCTTTGGTTCACGGCCCTGGTGCGGCTGTGGCCGCCGAGAAGGCAGCCCGGATACTGTTCGGCTCCCCGGTGGACGGCATCGACGAGGCCGCCTTGGAGGCCGTCGCCGCCGAGGTTCCCACCTCCGGCGTTCCCGATGGCGGGTTCGATGCTGCTGCGAGCACTTTCGACCTGGTGGAATTGCTGGCCTCCACGGGGCTGGCCTCCTCCAAGGGCGACGCCCGCCGGGGGCTGTCTGAGGGGTCGGTGTACGTGAACAATGAGCGAGTCTCCACCGGGGAGACGGCAGTGGCCGCCGATCGCCTGCTGCACGGCCGCTACCTGCTGCTTCGCCGAGGCAAACGCCGACACCACCTGCTGCGGGTTGAATCGCAGAAAAGCCCCTGATTGAGTTGACAAATGGGGCTGGAATGCAATCTGGTGGTTGAGTTGACGCTGCTGGCCTGGGCCGGTAGCGTTACAGCCCGCCTCTGAAACGGTTGCCTTTGGGTGCCCGCAGGGGCAGAGCAAGGTTCGGCTTGTCCGAGCCGGTGCGGTTCTCCCGCTAGGGTCACCGCCTCACGCTCCTTGAAAACGGAAGAGAGGACGGAAAAGCCAGTGCGGGCGACGGCTCGACGCACCTCGCGTCGATGGCGTCGACCTAACACAATTCCAAGGAAACCAAGTCAGGAAGGGCCTCGGCTCTTTTGACTTTCCGGAATCGCTTCGTCTTGCCGAGGCAATTTAGCAAGACGAGCACTTGATCGAAGGCAGTGATCCCCCTCGGGGAGGATCTGCTGGAGATGTTGACGGAGAGTTTGATCCTGGCTCAGGACGAACGCTGGCGGCGTGCCTAACACATGCAAGTCGAACGAGGTCGCCTTCGGGCAATGACCAAGTGGCGAACGGGTGCGTAACACGTGAGGAACCTGCCCCGAAGACTGGGACAACCACGGGAAACTGTGGCTAATACCAGATGCCCTCCGCTGATCGCATGATCGGCAGAGGAAATGCTCCGGCGCTTCGGGAGGGCCTCGCGGCCTATCAGCTTGTTGGTGGGGTAACGGCTCACCAAGGCATCGACGGGTAGCTGGTCTGAGAGGACGATCAGCCA
>JAPPMA010000096.1 GCA_028819295.1 bacterium
GGGCGGCTTGCATTCGTGCGGGCTCAGACAGGACGGCACCGCAGTCTGCTGGGGCTACAACGGCAATGGGCGGGCGGTCGCTCCGGGGGGCGTGTTCACCGCCGGGCCGCTCTAGTGGTGTGTCTTGGGTTTAGCGCCGGGGCGGGCGGGTTCTTTTTTGGTGGCGGGCCGGATGACGGTGATGCCGGCTTGGGCCAGTCGGGCCTCGAAGGCCGTTGAGCGGTAGCCCTTGTCGGCGATGAGGGTCTGGCCCGCCCGGGCGGGCCCGGCGCGGTCGGTCATCTCGGCGCAGACTTCGCGTTCGTCGGCTTTGGCGCCGGCGAGCGCGAAGGCGATCGGCGGCCCTGAGGGCGTGGCGATCAGGTGCAGGCGCAGCCCCCAAAAGAACCGCGAGTGCGACGCGCGCCAGCCGTATTGGGCCCATCCTGCCAGGTCAGAGCGCCGCTGGGTCTGCCGGGAGCGGCCGCACTCCACCGGCGTGGAGTCCACCAGCCACACGTCGTCGCCCCAGTCGGGGCACTCGCGCGCGAGACGCTCGACAACCCGGGCGATCATGTCGCCGGCGCGGCGCAGCCGCTTGTTGCAGCCGTCGCGGTTGGGCAGATAGGGGAACCACGGCCGAAGATGCGCTTTGGCGTAGCGCACGAACCGGGACTCGCTGTCGAACCCCAACAGCGCAGACACCACCGCCAAGGTGACCAGCTCCGCGTCCGACAGCCTGGGCCTGAAGCCCACCGCGGGCCGCTGGGGCGCCCACCCGGGGTTCTCAGCCAACAGATCGTCAATCCTCACATAAAGTGCCGTGACGAGGGTGTCCAAGCGCGGGTTCATGCTGCGGTCCTCCAAGATCAAGGTGTGGGTGAACACCCCAAGCTTGGACACCCTCACCCCACAAATGGCGGACCCCACCCCTTGGAACTAACCATCTAGTTAGAGCTGAGTTGGTCAGTTGTGGCTGGGATGGGTGGGGTAGTTGGCGTACCAGGAGATGGGGGAGGGCTGGCGGGCGAGGACCGCGGGCCAGAGGTCGCCGGGGTTTTCCGTGATGAGGTCGGCGGGGTCGGCGTCGACCACAAACCAGGCGCCGGAATCGATCTCGTCCTCGAGCTGGCCCGGGGACCAGCCGGCGTAGCCGGCGAACAGGCGGACGGCATCGACTGCGCTAGCCACCTCTTCGGGTTCGGCCTCCAAATCGAGGGTGCCCACCGGGCTGAGCACGGGGGTCCACCACCCTTGGTCGGGATCTTGTCGTACTCGGGCCAGGGCCACCACCGACTCGTTGGACACCGGGCCGCCGATGAACATGGTGGGCGGCGGGGCCAGATGCGGGGCCCACTGGGGGAGGGCATCGCTGACCAGCATTCCCGAGGGGCGGTTCAACACCACTCCGGCGGCGCCCTCCTCCTGATGGGCCAGCATCAGCACCACGGTTCGCTCGAAGTTCCCGTCGCCGATGAGCGGGGTGGCCACCAGCAGCTTCCCGGTGGTGTCGGCCCCCGCATCCACAGCTACAGGTTCTCCACCACGTAGTCGATGCAGCCGCACAGCGCGGCGATATCCGAGGGGGGAATGGCCGGGAACAGGGCCACCCGGAGCTGGTTGCGGCCCAGCGCCCGGTACGACTCCACATCGACGACGCCGTTGGTTCGCAGCACGGCGGCCACCTCGTCGGCCGACACCCCGTCGAAGTCGATGGTGGCCACCACATGGCTGCGAATAGCGGGGTCAGACACAAACGGGGTGGCGAAGCTGCGGTTCCCGGCCCAGGTGTAGATGATGTCGGCCGACTGGTCGCAGCGGGTTGCCGCCCACTCCAGCCCCCCGTTTTTGTTGATCCACTCCACCTGGCACACGGTCAGGAACACGGTGGCCAGTGCCGGGGTGTTGTAGGTCTCGTCTTTGCGGGAGCTGCTGAGCGCAATGGCCAGGTTCAGGAACGGGGGGATCCAGCGGTCGGACGCGGCGATCCGCTCGATGCGCTCCACGGCGGCGGGCGAACAGCAGGCCAGCCACAAACCGCCGTCGGCGGCCAGGCACTTCTGGGGGGCGAAGTAGTAGACGTCGGTCTCTGCGGGGTCGAAGCGCAGCCCGCCGGCGCCTGAGGTGGCGTCCACCAGCACGAGGCCGTTCTCGCTGGGGCGGCGCAGCTCCATCGACACCCCGGTGGATGTCTCGTTGTGGGTCAGGGCATAGGCGTCCACCGTTGGGTCGGCCACCGCCTCAGGATGGGTGCCAACCTCCGAGCTGATGACCACCGGCTCTTCCAGATGGGGGGCGGCGGCCACGCCGGCGGCGAATTTTGACGAGAACGCCCCGAAGCTCAGATGCTGGCTGCGGGCCTCGATCAGGTTGAAGGCGGCGGCGTCCCAGAACCCGGTGGTGCCCCCATTGCCCAGCACCACCTCGTAGCCGTCGGGCAGCGAGAACAACTCGGCCACCCCGGTCCGGAGCCGGTGGACCACTTCTTTCACGGTGGCCTTGCGGTGGCTGGTGCCGAGGAAGTCGTCGGCTGCCGCAGCCAGCGCTGCGGCGGCTTCCGGCCGTACTCGCGAGGGCCCGCTGCCGAAGCGGCCGTCCTCGGGCAGCAAGTCGGAGGGGATGGTGATTGCGGGGGATTGGGCAACACTGCTCATGAGGCTCCACGATACCGATACCAGAGGCTCTATCGGCGTTGTTCGCTCTGGCGCGAATTGAACACCTGTTTCCCAGCGGTGGTGTGGAAAGCTGCGCTCATGGCTCGCATAGCCCAGCGCATTTCCGCCATCGCCCCCTCGGCCACCCTGGCGGTGGACGCCAAGGCCAAGGCCCTGAAGGCCCAAGGGGCGCCGGTGATCAGCTTCGGCGCGGGCGAGCCCGATTTCCCCACCCCGGCGGCCATCCTGGACGCGGCCCGAGCGGCGGTGGACGACCCCCGCAATCACCGCTATTCCCCGGCCGGGGGCCTGCCCGAGCTGAGAGAGGCCATCGCGGCCAAAACCCTGCGGGATTCGGGCTATGAGGTGGCGCCGTCGCAGGTGGTGGTGACCAACGGGGGCAAGCATGCGGTGTACAACGGCTTCGCCGTGCTGCTCGATCCCGGCGACGAGGTGCTGTTGCCCGCGCCCTACTGGACGACCTATCCCGAGGCCATCGCCCTGGCCGGCGGCGTGGGCGTGGAGGTGCCCACCACCGCCGATGACGGGTTCATGGTGACAGTGGAGCAGCTCGAGGCGGCCCGCACCGACCGCACCAAGGCGCTGGTGTTCGTGTCGCCGTCCAACCCCACCGGGGCGGTGTACCCCCGTGATCGGGTGGAGGCCATCGGCCGATGGGCCGCGGACAATGACATATGGGTGATCACCGACGAGATCTACGAGCACCTGACCTACGACGGCAACGAGTTCAGCTCCATGCCGGTGGCGGTGCCCGAACTGGCCGACCGCTGCCTGGTGCTCAACGGCGTGGCCAAGACCTACGCCATGACCGGTTGGCGGGTGGGCTGGCTGATCGGCCCCCCCGACGCGGCCTCCGCGGCGGTGAGCCTCCAGTCGCACCAGACGTCGAATGTGTCCAACGTGGCCCAGCGGGCCGCGCTGGCCGCGGTGAGCGGGCCGCTCGACGCGGTGGCCGAGATGCGGGCCGCCTTCGACCGGCGGCGGCGGGCCATGCACGAGATGCTGAACGGGATCGACGGGGTGACCTGTCTGGCGCCCCAGGGCGCGTTCTACGCCTTCCCTTCTTTCGAAAGCGTGCTGGGACGCCCGGGCATCCCCGACACCACCGCCGGGCTGGCCGGATGGATCCTGGACGAGGCCCAAGTGGCCATCGTGCCCGGCGAGGCCTTCGCCGGCCCCGGCTATGCCCGGCTGTCGTTTGCCCTCGGCGACGACGACTTGGGCGAGGGCATCGGCCGCATCGCCGATCTGTTGCAGTGACGGACTCCGGGGCTTCGCCCTACGGCAGTTGGCCGTCGCCGATCACCGCGCGGTCGATGGTGGCCGACGCCGCGCTGCCGGTCAGCTTGTGGCGCCAGCGGGGTCGGATGTGGTGGACCGAGTCGCGACCGGCGGAATCGGGCCGCAGCGCACTGGTGTGCGACGGCGCCGATATGTGGGCCCCGGTCTCGGTGCGGACCCGGGTACACAGCTACGGCGGCGGTGCCTGGTGGCCCGACGGCGCCGACGGGGTGTACGCCTGCGACGACGCCGACGGCCGCCTCTGGCATGTGCCGGCGGAGGGAGAGCCTCGGCCGGTGTCGCCCGAGCCGGCATTTGCCCACAGCCTGCGCTACGCCGACGGCCGGGCTGACGGGCACGGAACCGTCTGCGTGCGGGAGAACCACCAGGTCGCCCGCGAGGGCGGCGGCGAGGAGGCCAACGAGATCATCCGGTTTAGCGGCGACGGCTCGGGCGAGCCCGAGGTTGTGGCCACGGGGGCCGACTTCTACGGCTGTCCCCGGCCCAGTCCCGATGGCCAACGGCTGGCCTGGGTCCAGTGGAACCACCCCAACATGCCCTGGGACCAAACCGAGCTGTGGGTGGACGGCGAGCGCGCGGTGTCGGGCATCGGCTCGGTGGTGGACCCCCAATGGGGACCCGATGGCCGCCTCTATGTGGTGAGCGACCACAAGGGCTGGTGGAACCTGTATCGGCTCGACGAAGCCGACCTCGCTCCCGTGTTCGAGCTCGACGCCGAGATGCACCGCCCGGCCTGGGTGTTCGACGATCCCAGCTATGCGGTGTGCGACGACAACACCGTGGCGGTGGCGGCCATGCGGGGGTCGCTGGCCGAGCTGTGGGCGGTTTTCCCCGACGGCGCCGAGCCGGTGATGCTCGATCTGCCCTGGACGTCGTATGCCAGCGTCCGCGCCGCCGGACCCCACGCAATCTGCGCCATCGTCGCCTCGCCGTCCCAGGAGCCCACCGCCGTGCGCATCGACGTGGCCGACGGATCGCACGAGGTGATCCGCCCCCCCGCTCGGGCCGCGGTCGATCCGGGGTGCCTGTCCCGTCCCCGCCCCATCAGCTTTCCCACCACCGGCGGAGCGGAGGCCCACGGGCTGTTCTACCCGCCGGCCCACCCCACCGCGAGAGCCCCAGCCGGAGAGCGGCCCCCGCTGTTGGTGCTGGGCCACGGCGGGCCCACCGGCGCGGCCCGCAGCCAGCTCCAGCTCGGCATCCAGTACTGGACCAGCCGGGGCATTGCGGTGGTGGACGTGAACTACCGGGGCAGCACCGGCTACGGCACCGCCTACCGGGAGGCTCTCCAGGGGCTTTGGGGCATCAGCGACGTGGACGACTGCGTGGCCGCGGCCCGCCACCTGGTGCAAACCGGGGAGGCTGACGGCGACCGGCTCATCATCCGGGGCTCCAGCGCCGGCGGCTACACCACCCTGTGCGCGCTGGCCTTCCACAAGGTGTTCGCCGCGGGGGCCAGCCGCTACGGCATCGCCGATCTGGCCGCGCTGGCCATCGACACCCACAAGTTCGAGGCCCGCTACATGGACAGCCTGGTGGGGCTGTACCCGGAGGAAGCCGAGGTGTACGAGGCCCGCTCGCCCATCGGTTTCGTGGACCGCTTCGAGGCCCCCATGATCGTGCTCCAAGGCGCCGAAGACGTGGTGGTGCCCCCCAACCAGGCCGAGATGATCGTGGCCGCCCTGGAGCAGCGGTCGATCCCGGTGGCCTATCTGCTGTTCGAGGGTGAGCAGCACGGATTCCGCCAAGCCGACAACATCGTGGCCGCCCTGGAAGCCGAGCTGTCGTTCTTCGCCCAGATCCTGGGATTCGACCCCGCCGACGACATCCCCCCAGTCCCCATCCGCCGATAGCGCGCAAATTCGCCCGGGTGTCGCATATTGGTTCCCGGTGGGCCACAGGTCGCGGGTTATCCTGAGGGCCGATGGCTAGAGTCCTAGTAACTGAGAAGATCGCCGACATCGGGGTGGCCAAGCTCCGCCACGCCGGCCATGAGGTGCAAGTGCGCACCGGAATGTCTCCCGAGGAGCTGCTGGAGGCGGTCCCAGGGGTTCATGGGCTGGTTATCCGGTCGGCGACCCAAGTGACAGCGGAGGTGTTTGAAGCGGGCAGCGACTTGGTGATCGTGGGCCGGGCCGGTGTGGGCTTGGACAACGTGGACGTGGATGCGGCCACCGACCACGGGGTGCTGGTGGTGAACGACACCTTGTCCAACATCACATCGGCGGCCGAGCACACCATGGCCATGATCCTGGCCCAGGCCCGGAACATTCCCCAGGCCCACACTGCGCTGGTCGACGGGCGGTGGGAGCGAAGTCGCTGGGAGGGCATCGAGCTGAGCGACAAGACCCTGGGGATCATCGGTCTGGGCCGCATCGGCCGCCTGGTGGCCGAGCGGGCGCTGGCATTCGCCATGCGGGTGATCGCCAGCGACCCCTATGTGTCGGAGGATGTGGCCCTCCGCAGCGTGATGTCGCTGGTGTCGGTCGAAGAGCTGGTGGCCGAGTCCGATTTCATCACCATCCACGTGGCCCGCACCCCTGAGACGGTCGGCTTGATCGACTCGGAGATGCTCAAGCTGGCCAAGCCCAACTTGCGGATCGTCAACGTGTCGCGAGGAGGCATCGTGGACGAAGCCGACTTGGCCGACGCAGTGGCCTCGGGGCGTATCGCCGGGGCAGCCCTCGACGTGTTCGACGGCGAGCCCATAACAGAGTCTCCGCTGTTCGAGCTGGACTCCGTCGTGGTCACCCCCCATCTGGGGGCCAGCACCGAGGAGGCTCAGAGCAAGGCGGGCGAAGCCATAGCCGAGCAGGTGCTTCTGGCTTTGGCCGGGGAGTTCGTGCCCGCGGCGGTGAACGTCGCCGCCAAGAACGTGCCCGATGCGCTGCGGCCCTATCTGCCCCTGGCCGAGCAGCTCGGCGGATTGTTCGGCAGCCTGTGCGACCGGCTGCCCAAGGTGCTGGAAGTGGAGCTGGTAGGCGGGATCGGCAAGTCTGACAGCACGGTGGCGGTGATGGCGGTGGTCAAGGGGCTTTTGAGCGCGGTGTCGGACATGCAGGTCAGCTATGTGAACGCACTGGCCATGGCCGGGGAGCGGGGAATGGAGGTGCGGGCTGTGAGCACCCCCGACTCCAAGGAGCACCTGAACCTGCTGAGCGTCCGGGGAGACGGCCACAGCCTCGGGGGGAGCATTTCCGGCACACGCCGGGCGCCGGTGCTGCTGGCGGCCAACGGCCATAGCCTGCACATGCCTCCGGCCGAGCACATGATCCTGCTTTCCAACGACGACCGTCCCGGCATGATCGGCGAGGTGGGCACGCTTCTGGGCAACGCCGGCATCAACATCTTGGACATGAGCGTGGGCCGCTCGCCCGCCGGCGAAGGGGCGTCCATGGTCATCGCCATCTCCCAGCCAATGCCGCGGGAAGTGGCCGATGCCTTGGCGGCGATCGACGGTGTGCAGGCTGCCCGCTCCATGGGCCTGACCCGAGTCCGGGATTGACCGCCTCCCGCAGAAACAATCCCGGCATGTTTGGCTGAAACTGTTGAACCTGCGTAGACTCGGGCTGATGAGCCGCATCCACACCCACCTGCTGCTCTTGTAGGGCGAGCACCCAGAGGTGCTTGCCCCGACCCCCTGATCCCGCAAGGGCAGGGGGTTTTTTCGTGAGTCAACTCCAACAGAGGCCCTGTGATGAAAACCGGATTACACCCCCAACAGCCGTCGGGAATGCCGATCCACAAGTACCAGCCGTTCGAGCCGGTCAAGCTGATCGACCGCACCTGGCCCGACGCCGTGCTCGCCGGCGCGCCCCGGTGGTGCTCGGTGGATCTGCGCGACGGCAACCAGGCCCTGATCGAGCCCATGAACCCCGAGCGGAAGTGGAAGATGTTCACCGCCCTGGTTGAGGCCGGGTTCAAGGAGATCGAGGTGGGCTTCCCGTCGGCGTCGGAGACCGATTTCCGCTTCGTGCGGGAGATCATCGAGCAGAAGGCCATCCCCTCCGACGTGCGCATCCAGGTGCTCACTCAGGCCCGCCAAGAGCTGATCGAGCGCACCTATGAGGCCATCGACGGCGCCGCCGACGCCATCGTCCACCTCTACAACTCCACATCCACGGTGCAGCGCCGGGTGGTGTTCGGCCTCGACATGGACGGCATCGCCAAGATCGCCACCCAGGCGTCGGAGTGGTGCCGATCGCTGGAGGCCCAGGTGCCCAGCACCGAGGTGTACTACGAGTACTCGCCCGAGTCGTTCACCGGCACCGAGCTGCCGTTCGCCAAGCGGGTGTGCGATGGGGTGGTGGAGATTCTGGCCGAAGGCCACGACAAGCCGGTGATCATCAACCTGCCGGCCACCGTGGAGATGTCCACCGCCAACATCTACGGCGACATGATCGAGTGGATGCACCGCAACCTGGCCCGCCGGGATCGCATCGTGTTGAGCCTGCACCCCCACAACGACCGGGGAACGGCGGTGGCCGCCGCCGAGTTCGGGCTCATGGCCGGGGCCGACCGGGTGGAGGGCACCCTGTTCGGCAACGGCGAGCGCACCGGCAACGTGGATGTGGTGAACCTGGCCATGAACCTGTTCAGCCAGGGGGTGGACCCGGAACTGGACATCTCCGACATCAACAGGCTGCGCCGGGTGGCCGAGGACTGCAACCAGCTTCCCATCCACCCCCGCCACCCCTATGTGGGCGATCTGGTGTACACCGCCTTCTCGGGATCGCACCAAGACGCCATCAAGAAGGGGTTCGAGGCCATGGAGCGCACCGGACAGACCCTGTTCGAGGTGCCCTACATCCCCATCGATCCCAAAGACGTGGGCCGCACCTACCAGGACGTGGTGCGGGTGAACAGCCAGTCGGGCAAAGGCGGGGTGTCGTACCTGCTCCAGGCCGAAGTGCAGCTTGACCTGCCCCGGCGGATGCAGATCGAGTTCAGCCGGGTGATCCAGCAGATCGCCGACGACACCGGCGAGGAGATCACCGCCGACCAGATCTACAGCGAGTTCGCCACCGAGTACCTCGACTTGGACGAGCCCTATCGGCTGAACGGCTACGAGTCGGCCCAGAACGCCCGGGGCGCCGACCGCACCGTGGTCACCGCCCGGCTGACCGCCGGGGAAGACCAGGTGGTGGTCCACGGCGAGGGCGCCGGATCGCTGGACGCGTTCGTGGCCGGGCTGAACGAGATCATCGACACCCCGGTCAAGGTGGTCGACTACTACGAGCACGCCCGGGGCGGGGGGACCGACGCCGAGGCGGTGGCCTATATCGAGCTGCTCGTTGATGGCCGGGAGCTGTGGGGCTGCGGCATCCACACCGACATCACCACGGCGTCGATGCGGGCCATCGTGAGCGCCCTCAACCGCGCTTGCGCTGGACTGGGGTAGCCCCCCGCTCCCCTCGCTCTCCCTCCGAATGCCTAGGCCAAAGACGGCATCCAAGCGGGACGGGCGGACTCGAAGGCGGCGATGGAGTCGGTGTGGCCCAGGGTGATGCCGATGTCGTCGAGGCCCTCCAGCAGGCGGTGCTGAACGGCGCTGTCGAGGGGAAAGTCGACTTTGATGCCTGCGACCGGGCACACCATGGTGAGGTCTTCGACATCGATGATGATCTCGATGGTGGGGTGAGCGGCCACCCGCATTAGCAGGTTGCGGGCTGTTTCCTCACTCACCTGCACCGGGACGAGGCCGTTCTTGGTCGAGTTGTTGCGGAAGATGTCGCCGAAGCGCGGGGAGATGACCGCCTCGAAGCCGTACTGCTGGATGGCCCACACCGCGTGCTCGCGAGACGAGCCGGTGCCGAAGTTGGGGCCGGCCACCAGGATGCGGGCGCCGGCGAAGCGGGAGTCGTTGAGCACGAAATCGGGGTCTTCGCGCCATTCCGAGAACAGCCCTTGCTCGAATCCGGTGCGCTCCACCCGCTTGAGCCAGTCGCTGGGGATTATCTGGTCGGTGTCCACATCGCTGCGGTCCAATGGCAGCGCCGTGCCGGAAATCGCTCGCACGGGCCTCACGAGAGATCCCCAGGCGTGGCGAAGGTTCCGGCCACTGCGGTGGCCGCGGCAACGGCGGGCGACACCAGGTGGGTGCGCCCCCCTTTGCCCTGCCGCCCCTCGAAGTTGCGGTTGGAGGTGCTGGCGCACCGCTCGCCGGGGGCCAGCTTGTCGGGGTTCATGGCCAGGCACATCGAGCAGCCCGGCTCTCGCCAGTCGAACCCGGCGGCTTTGAACACCTCGTGCAGCCCCTCGGCCTCGGCCTGGGCCTTGACCGCCCCCGATCCGGGAACCACGAAGGTACGCACACCGGAGCACACCCGCCGGCCTTCCACCACCGCGGCGGCGATGCGCAGGTCCTCGATGCGGCTGTTGGTGCAAGAGCCGATGAAAACAGTGTCCACCGCGACCTCCTTCAGCGGAGTGCCCGGCGCCAAGCCCATGTAGTCGAGCGCCCGGGCTGCTGCCTCCCGTCCGCTCCCCTCGGTGAAGCTGTCGGGATCAGGCACGCTGCCGTTGATGGGGGCCACTTGGGCAGGGTTGGTGCCCCAAGACACATGGGGCACCAGCTCCGATCCGTCGATCAGCACTTCTTTGTCGAAAGCGGCGTCATCGTCGGTGGACAGGCTGCGCCAGTCGTCCAGGGCGGCTTCCCATGCCGGGCCCTTCGGTGCGAAAGGCCGGTCGTGGAGGTACTCGAAGGTGGTGTCGTCGGGGGCCACCAGCCCAGCCCGAGCCCCGGCCTCAATCGACATGTTGCACACCGTCATGCGCCCTTCCATCGACAGCGACTGAACAACCGGCCCCCGGTACTCGATCACCGAGCCGATGCCCCCGCCGGTTCCGATGCGCCCGATGATGGCCAAGATCACGTCCTTGGCCGTGCAGGTGATCGGCAGGGTGCCGTCCACCGTCACCGACATGGTGCCGGGCCGCTGCTGGGGTAGGGTCTGGGTGGCCAGCACGTGCTCCACCTCGCTGGTGCCGATGCCGAACGCCAGCGCCCCGAACGCCCCGTGGGTGGAGGTGTGGCTGTCGCCGCACACGATGGTCGTGCCCGGCTGGGTGAGGCCCATCTCCGGTCCGATCACATGCACGATTCCCTGGCCGGGATGCCCCATCGGGAACAGGGTGATGCCGAACTCCTCGCAGTTGGCCCGCAGCGTCTCCACCTGCTGGCGGGAGATGGGATCGGCGATGGGCCAGGCGATGTTGTCGGTGGGCACGTTGTGATCCTCGGTGGCCACTGTGAGGTCGGGCCGGCGCACCGTCCGCCCGTTCAGGCGGAGCCCGTCGAAGGCCTGCGGCGAGGTCACCTCGTGGATGAGATGCAGGTCGACGAACAGCAGGTCGGGCTCGCCGTCGGCATGGTGTACGAGGTGGCGGTCCCAGATCTTCTCACTGAGGGTTCGGCCCATTGGCCCTCCGATTTCTTGCGAGTCCCGCGGTCGTGCTGAGGCTATCGGCTGGCATCGGCTGAGGATGGATCGGGAGCAGCCGCGCCGGCCGATGTGCTCTGTGCGGGCACCCCTACTGAGTCGAGGGCCTTGCCCAAACAGCCCCAGAAGCTGTCGAAGTCGGTTACCACCGAGGAGTGGCCCCCCCTATAGGAGTAGACGCTGATGCCGTCGACGGCGTCGGCTAGCTCCTGCTGGAGATAATCGGGCACTACCTTGTCGCCCAGGGTGCGGATCTGGGCGATCGGCATCGGCAATTCTGCGATCCATGGCGACGAGTCGAAGTTGAACAGCTCGGTGCCGGCGTCCAGCATGGCCTGCGGGTCGCCTTTGAGCACCTCGGTCTGCGCCCACCTCCCGAGGCCGGTGCCGATCACGTTGAACACGGTCTGCTCCCAGCCCCAATGCCGCAGCCTCATCGGGGCCAGGCGCGACACGGCGGCCACCACCGGTACCAGCGCGAAGCGCACGGCCCGCAGCCCCCGGCCCCGGAAACTGGTTGAGGCGGCGCCCAGAACCAAGCCTGAGATCCGGTCGGGGGCGGCCCGGGCGGCCATCTGGGCGATGGCCCCGCCCATCGAATAGCCCACGCACACGAAGCGGTCGATGCCCAGGGCGTCGGCCACGGCCAAAACGTCGGACGCGCAGTCGGAGAACTTGAATTTGCGGGTGGGAAGCCCCAGCCCATGGCCCCGATGGTCGAACGCCACCACCGAGGCCCGCTGCGCCAGCGGCTCGAATGCCGGGTACCAGTTCAGATCCGCGGTCACCGTCCAGCCGTGCAGGAGCATGACAGTGGGCGACCCCGGCGGCCCATTGGTGCGCCGGACGAACAGCCGGCCGATCTCGGGCAGCTCAATGCTCTCACCCGGCGGCAGGGCGGGGCCGATGGGGGCGCCGCTACTGCTCAATGAAGATCATCCGCCGTGCTCACAGGGCAAGGATCACGCCAATGCTCAATCTAACGCTCAATGGCTACGACTTGCACGGCCAGCGTGCCACCGGCCGGGCTCTCATAGGTCCGGGTGTCGCCGACGCCGGCGCCGATGATGGCCGCTCCCATCGGGGAGGCGGGCGAGATCACGTCGAGACCGTCGTGGCGTTCCTCAATCGACCCCACCAAATAGGTCTCAACGTCGTCGGGATCACCGTCATAGGCCACGGTCACCACCGATCCAACGCAAACCGTGTCTCCATCGCCTGCTTCCACGATGCGGCTGTTCCTCAACATGGCCCCGATCTGGGCGATGCGGGTCTCCATCTTCCCCTGCTCGTCCTTGGCCGCGTGATAGTCGCCGTTCTCGCTCAAGTCGCCCAATTCTCGGGCCGCCTCGATTTTGCGGGCGATCTCCACCCGTCCGACCGTGGTGAGTTGTTCGAACTCGGCCTGGAGGCGGTCGAAAGCCGTCTGCGACAACTCGTGGGTTTCCGGCATGGCGGACCATTTTAGTGGAACACCGACGACGCGCCGCTAAGTGTTTCGCTTTCGGAGATGCCTTCTTCGTGCAAGTGTTTCGCTTTCGGTGATGCTGTATTCGTATTCTGAAGGGCCATGGCCCATGTCATCGGAGTTATAGGCGGCGACGGGATCGGCCCCGAGGTTGTCGCCGAGGGCCTGAAGGTGCTGGACGCGGCCGGGGTCGAGCTCGACACGGTGCCCTACGCTCTCGGCGGCGCCCGCTACCTGCGGGACGGCACTGTGTTGACCGACGAGATCCTGGAGGAGTGGCGGGGGCTCGACGCCCTGTTCGTGGGGGCGGTGGGCACACCTGATGTGCCCCCGGGCGTCATCGAGCGGGGCCTGCTGCTGCGGATGCGCTTCGAGCTCGACCTGTACGTGAACCGCCGCCCGTTCCGATCGCCCGACGGCGCCTTCGAGTTCGAGGTGATCCGGGAGAACACCGAGGGCGCCTACGCCGGAGAGGGTGGATTCCTGCGGCGCCACACCCCGGCGGAGGTGGCCACCCAGGGGTCGGTGAACACCCGCTTCGGGGTGGAGCGCTGTGTGCGCTACGCCTTCGATCTGGCCCGCAGCCGGCCGGGACGACATCTCACCCTGGTACACAAGACCAACGTGCTGACGTTTTCCGGCGATTTGTGGGAGCGGGCGTTCAACGAGGTGGCCGAGGAGTATCCCGATGTGGCCACCGCCTACAACCATGTGGACGCGGCCTGCATCTACTTCGTGGAAGACCCCAAGAGCTACGACGTGATCGTGACCGACAACCTCTTCGGAGACATCCTCACCGATCTCGGCGGGGCAGTCTCGGGCGGCATCGGTCTGGCGGCCTCGGCCAACCTGAACCCCGACCGCACCGGGCCGTCGATGTTTGAGCCGGTACACGGCTCGGCACCCGATATTGTGGGGACGGGCCGGGCCAATCCCACGGCGGCGATTTTGTCGGCTGCCATGATGGTTGAGTTCTTGGGCGAGACCGCCGCCGCCAACCGGATTCGAGCGGCCTGCGCCGACCCCACAACGCAATACGGGACCACTGCCGAAATCGGCGACGCCATCGCTGAGCGGGTGTGAGCCCGAGAACAGACGAAGTGCCGACCGCGGAAAGGAACTGAGCACGATGCCAATCGAGACCACGGAGAAGGTGTGGATGGACGGCGAGCTGGTGGACTGGGCCGACGCCACCGTGCACGTGCTCACCCACACGCTCCACTACGGCAACGGCGTTTTCGAGGGCATCCGGGCCTATGAGACCGACGAGGGCGCGGCGGTGTTCCGCCTCACCCCCCACATCCGCCGGCTGTTCGCCAGCGCCAAGATCCTCCAGATCGACATCCCCTAC